>NZ_JBFOHK010000001.1:0-830351 GCF_040812335.1 Rhodanobacter lycopersici | reverse complement strand
GGGTGGCAGCACCGTGCAGACCGACGCGGACCTCACGGCCACGGGGATCATCAGCGGCACGGGCAGCCTGACCAAGACGGGCGCCGGCACGCTGACGCTGACGGGGGCGAACACGTACACGGGTGGCACGACGATCGGCGTGGGCACGCTGCAGATCGGCAATGGCGGCGCGGGCGGCTCGATCGTCGGCAACATCGTGGACGACGGCGCGCTGGTGTTCGACCAGAACGGCGACGTGAGCTACGGCAACGTCGTCTCGGGCACTGGATCGCTGACGCAGGCCGGCACGGGCACACTGACGCTGACGGGCGCGAACACGTACACGGGCGGCACGACGATCAGTGCGGGCACCCTGCAACTGGGCAATGGCGGCGCGGGTGGCTCGATCGTCGGCGACGTGCTGGACAATGGCGCGCTGGAGTTCGACCAGAGCGGCAACCTGAGTTTTGGTGGAGTGGTGTCGGGCAGCGGATCGCTGACGCAGGCCGGTGCCGGCACGCTGACCTTGAGCGGCGTGAACACCTACACGGGCGGTACGAACGTGGACGCCGGCACGCTGGCCGTATCCAGCGACGACAACCTGGGCGATGCCAGCGGCGGCCTGACGCTGGACGGCGGCACGCTGGAAACCACGGCGGTGTTCAGCACGGCGCGTGCGATCACGCTGGGTGCGGGCGGCGGGACGCTGCAGACCGACGCTGCGCTGACGGCATCGGGCATCGTTGGCGGCACGGGCAGCTTGACCAAGACGGGCGCCGGCACGCTGATCTTGAGCGGCGCGAACACCTACAGCGGCGGCACGGTGATGGATGCCGGCATCTTGTCGGTCGCGGCGGACGGCAACCTGGGCGGCGCCAGCGGCGGGCTGACCTTTGACGGCGGCACGCTGGAAACCACGGCGGCATTCAGCACGGCGCGCGCGATGACGCTGGATGCGGGCGGCGGGACGCTGCAGACCGACGCTGCGCTGACGGCATCGGGCATCGTCGGCGGCACGGGCAGCCTGACCAAGACGGGTACCGGCACGCTGACCTTGAGCGGTGCGAACACCTACACGGGTGGCACGAACGTGGACGCCGGCACGCTGGCGGTGTCCAGCGACGGCAACCTGGGCGGCGCCAGCGGCGGGTTGACCCTCGACGGCGGCACGCTGGAAACCACGGCGGCGTTCAGCACGGCGCGCAGCATCGCCTTGCTGAGTGGCAGCACCGTGCAGACCGACGCGAACCTCACGGCCACGGGGATCATCAGCGGCACGGGCAGCCTGACCAAGACGGGCGCCGGCACGCTGACGCTGACGGGGGCGAACACGTACACGGGTGGCACCACGATCGACACGGGCACGCTGCAGATCGGCAATGGCGGCGCGAGCGGCTCGATCGTCGGCGACATCGTGGACGACGGTGCGCTGGTCTACGACCGCAGCGGCGCGGTGAGCATGGCCGGCGTTGTTTCCGGTACGGGTTCGTTGACGCAGCTGGGCACGGGCACGCTGACGCTGAGCGGTGCGAACACCTACACAGGTGGCACGAATGTGGATGCCGGCACGCTGGCGGTGTCCAGCGACGGCAACCTGGGCGGTGCCAGCAGTGCGTTGACCCTCGACGGCGGCACGCTGGAAACCACGGCGGCCTTCAGCACGGCGCGCAGCATCGCCTTGCTGAGTGGCAGCACCGTGCAGACCGACGCGGACCTCACGGCCACGGGGATCATCAGCGGCACGGGCAGCCTGACCAAGACGGGCGCCGGCACGCTGACGCTGACGGGTGCGAACACATACACGGGTGGCACGACGATCGACACGGGCACGCTGCAGATCGGCAATGGCGGCGCGAGCGGCTCGATCGTCGGCGACATCGTGGACAACGGCGCGCTGGTCTACGACCGCAGCGGCACGGTGAGCATGGCTGGCGTTGTTTCCGGTACGGGTTCGTTGACGCAGCTGGGCACGGGCACGCTGACGCTGAGCGGTGCGAACACCTACACGGGCGGCACGAACGTGGACGCCGGCACGCTGGCGGTGTCCAGCGACGGCAACCTGGGCGGCGCCAGCGGCGTACTGACCCTCGACGGCGGCACGCTGGAGAACACCGCATCCTTCACGCTTGACCACACACTGCGCCTTGGCGCGGGTGGCGGCGTCCTGCAAAACGATGCCGGCACGAACCTGACGGTAGCCAATGCGATCAGCGGCAGCGGCGGCCTGACCCAGACCGGTGGCGGCGCACTCACCCTGGACGGCGGGGTCACGACCGGCGGCAGCCAGCGCTACAACGGCACGCTCCTGCTTGGCAGCAACATTGCCATGACCAGCAGCAGCGGCTCCATCGGGTTTGCAGGCAGTGTGAGCAACGCAAGCGCCGGGTCGCCCGAATCCCTGACCGTGAGTGCGCTCAACGGCGGCGTGACATTCGGGGGCGCCGTGGGTGGCGGCGCGAATGGCGCGCTGTACAGGCTGTCCACGAGCAGCGGTACGTTCTCGGCTGCCGGCACCTTGAATATCGGCAGCGGCGGTCTGTCGGTCACGACCAGCGGCGGCGGCATTTCGCAAGGTGCAGCCTTTACGGTGGCCGGCGCGTCGAATTTCGACGCGGGCAACGGCGCCGTCGCGCTGACACAGGCCAACAACTTCACGGGCGCGGTGTCCGCCACGGGCGCAGGCATTGCGGTAACCAGCGCCGGCAACCTCGTGATCGGCAGTCTGAACGACCGGGGCAACGGCGCGACGACCTTGATCGCCGGCGGCACGCTGACCTTGCCGGGCACGGCGATCAATGCCGGCACGGGAAACCTGACGCTTGCCTCCAATGGAGGTGCATTGACGACGAGCGCCGCCCTCAGCGGCGGCAACGTCGCGCTGACCGGCCGCAACGGCATCACGCTCAACGGCAGCGTGACGGCCGCTGGAACGGCAACCCTGAGCAGCAGTGGCGCCATCAGCGAAGGTGCCAACGGAACCATCACGGCCGGCACGCTCACCGGCAGCTCCAGTGGTGCGACTGCCCTCGGCAACGCCAACGCGATCGCGAATCTGGGCAACTTCAGCGCGAACGGTTTCAACCTGACGGATGCGCGGGCACTGACGGTGACCGGCACGCTGAGCGGTGGAAGTGGCACGACGAGTCTCGCCACCACGGCGGGCGTGTTGACCGTGAACGGCAGTGTCGCCGGCAGTGCAGTGAACCTCGACGGTGGTGGTGGCCTCGCCATCAACGGTGGCGTGAACAGCGGCAGCAGCACGACCACACTGGCCTCGGGCGGTGCGATCAACGAGGGCGGCAGCGGCGTCATCACGGCCGGCACGCTGATCGGCAACGCCTCGGGCGCGGCCGCGTTGAACGGCGCGAACCGGATCGGCAGCCTGGGCGGCTTCAGCGCGAACGGCCTCAGCCTGAAGAATGCACAGGCGTTGACGGTGGCGGGTGCGGTGAACAGCGGCAGCGGTGCGACTAGCCTCGCCACCACAGCGGGAGCGTTGACGGTCAATGGCAACGTTGCCGGCAGCGCCGTGACGCTCAACGGCGGCAGCGGCCTCGCGATCAACGCGGGGGTCAGCAGCGGCAGCGGCACGACCACGCTCGTCTCGGGCGGCACGATCAGCGAGGGCAGCAACGGCACGATCACGGCCGGCACCCTGACCGGCCGTTCGACGGGCAGCACCACGCTGGATCCGGCGAACATGATCGGCACGCTGGGCAACTTCACGGCGAACGGCTTCACCCTGCTGAACGGCGAGGCGCTGACCGTCGCCGGCACCGTCAATGGCGGCAGCGGCATCACGCTGCAAACGACCAGCGGCGGCCTGGCGATTGACGGCGCGCTGTCTGCCCAGCTTGTGTCATTGCAGTCCGCCGGCACCATCGATGGCGGCGCGGGCGGCACCATCACGGGCGCCACGTTGACCGGCAGCGCGGCCGGCGCGACCACGCTGGGTTCGGCCACGCAGTTCATGGGCAACCATGTCTCCACGCTGGGCGGGTTCTCCTCGCCGGCCGGCTTCAGCTTCACCAATGCGCAGACGCTCACGCTGGCTTCGGTGGGTGGCAGTGCGTTCACGGTGAATGCGGGCACGGCGCCGTTGTACCTGGGCGTGACCAATGGCGACCTGCTCGAGGTAGGCACCAACTGGCTGTACGACGGCACCGGCACCTGGTCGTCGACCGGCCGCATCGGCACCATCGGTGCACCGATCTACGTCAACGGCGTGAGCAGCCAGATGGTGGCGGAGGTGGGTATGCCGCCGGCTTATTTCTATGCGGTGGATGCGCAGGGCAACCTGTTGCCGATGATCGGTGCGCCCAGCGTCAACGTGCCGACCTCGGCCCTGACCAGCCGCGCGCAGAACGGCAACCACGGCGACGTGTACATCGACCCCAGCGTGATCAACGCGAACTACCGCTCGTTCGGCATCGTGCCGTCCGGCATCCTGTTGCCGCCCGACCAGCAGGATTGCCAGCCCGGCCAGCCCGGGTCGACCGATTGCGCGGACAATGACTGAGTCGCGGAAGATGTGGTGGCGCCTGAGCCTGTTGCCAGCACTGGCAGGCTTCGCCCTGCTGCTGGCCGTGGGCGGATGGAGTGCGGGGGCGACGGCGCAGGACGCCGCGCGCCCCACCGGCGACTATGTGCTGGCACAACTCGATGCGGCGCGGCAGGCGCTGGCGCAGCGCGCGAAGGCATATCCGGACCCGGCCCTGGCCGAAGCCGGTCGGCGACTCGGGCAGATCGGCGACGCCTTGCGCCAGCAGCTCGGCGGCGCGACGGCACAGCCGGTCGAGATCCTTGGCGACAAGCCGAAAGCCGCCGCGATGCGCGCGAACGCCGCCGCCCAACGCACCCAGGCTTACCTCAAGGCCTCGGCCGCTTGCCGCGGCGGCGATGCGAAGGCACTGGCGGCGGCGCTGGCGCTTGCGATCGAACAGCTCGCCGCGGCGCCGGCTGCCGACAAATCACCGCCGGTGATCGATGCGGTCGAGACATCGGATCAGCAACCCCTGTTCGTGGTCCATCCTGCCGACCAGCCGCTGGCCTTCGCCGTACTCGGCGCGAACCTGCTGGATACGCAATGCGCGAACCCGCAGGTGAGCCTGACCGATGCACAGGGCAAGCCGGCCGATGCGCAACCCGTCATCACCGGTGTCACGCCGCAGCGCATCGCGCTTCGGCTCGCGAGCACCGCCAGCCTGAAGCCGGGCGGCTACGTGCTGCACGTGGTGCCGCAGCGCAAGGCTTTCCTGGTGGGGTGCACGAAACAGCCCGAGGCGGTGGCGGCGCTGCAGGTGGTGCTGCCGCTGCATGTCACGGTCGAATACACGCTCACCGCGATGTGCGGCGGACGGGGGCAGGTCACCCTGGGACACGGCAGCCTGCCCATCGTCGAGCGCGAGGGTGGCACCGCGTCGCAACCGATCGATGTGTCGGCCTGTGCGAATCCCTCCAGCTACACGGTCAGTGCGGTCGCGCATTTCGGCGGCGACGACCAGGCTGCGGTCGGGCCGATCACGCAGCCGGCCGATGCCGGCATCACGGCCGGCCTGCCGGGCGGCCTGTCGCTGAGCTGGAATCCAGCCATCCACACCTTGTTTGCGCGTACCGGGGCGAACATGTGCCAGGGCAGCGACTGAGCCGGGCGCCAGCACGCATTTGCCGCGAGCGTTGCATGTTCCCGCTCCGGCGATGCCGCTGCTCCGGGAAAGCGACCTTATTCCTCGCCGCTGCTGCCGGAGATGATCTGGAATTCCGACAGGCCGCCGGGCGCCAGTTCCTTCATCAGGTCGACGAAGTTCATGCCGACCAGCCGCTGCGCGCGGCGCAGCAGGTGCGGGATCGGGCTGGAGGGTTCGCGCCGCGCGTAGTACTCGCAGATCTCGTCCAGCCGGCGGATGACATCCTGCGGCGTTTCGATGCGGCCACTGGCCGCGTTCGCGGGTGCGGCACCGGGCGCGGCGCCTTCCTCGCCGCCCGGGGCGTCCGCTTCGGCCGCCGGCATGCGCTTGGCGACCTCGGCGTCGAGGAATTTCTTGAGCTCGAAGATCTCGCCGAGCAGGGGCTTGAGATCCGGCCCTGCCGTGCCGATGCGGTCGGTGAAGATGGCGTCGATGGCATGGGCGTGCTCCATCGCCGCGGTCGTCGCGCGCGCGGCATCGGCCAGCTGCTCCTCGGGGCAATCCAGGCAGCAGGCTTCGATGTCGGTCATGCTCGGCAATGCGGTTTCGCCCTCCGACGCCGCGGTTTTCAGCGTGCCGTTGGCGATGCGCAGGTCACGCAACGAGAAACGTCCCAGACGCGGGGACTGCACGAAGGGCGTGCTGCGGAAGTAGCCGAGCACGCTCTGCATGTCAGTGAGCGGCATCACCGCATTGACGCGGGCGGTGGGGTCGTTGTCGTCCTCGGCATCCAGTTGCGGATGCACGGTGTCCCAGAGGTTTTCCAGCAGGCCGCGGATCAGCGCCAGGCCGTCGGACCAACCGTCGAGGCCGTGCATGCGCGTCCACGCACAGGTCAGGTGCAAGGCAACGCGCAAGTCCTTGGTACGGCCTAGCAGGCTTTCGGCCAGTGACGCGACCTTGTCCCAATCGGGCTCCTCGGCGGTCTTCACGCTGTCGCCGATCGCGCGTTCGGCCTTGGGCGTGGCCGTGCGGTCCAGGGTCTGGAACTCGGGGTCGTACTCCAGATCGGGGCCGCTCGGGACCTCGTCGGCGAGCGGTGCCAGCAGCGACTCCAGATCGTGGTGTGCCATCGGATTTTCCCCCTGAGCCCAAGCCCCGAATGGTACATCAGACGGCCGTATGCGGGCGGGCAACGCGAGCCGTGCCGAGCCGTTTGCCGCGACTGGCAGGGACTGACCCGAGGGAAAGCCGGCAAAAACGAAGGGCCCGGCATGCCGGGCCCTTCGTCTTCGATTCGGTGGTGGGCGGTACAAGGATCGAACTTGTTACACCTGCCGTGTGAAGGCAGTTTTACGTATGCATAGTTGTGCATCTAAGTTTTTAAGTGACTGATTTCATTGATTGATATGTGCAACGTTGTTCGTAGGAGTGTGCTATAGTTTTTCCACGTCGTTTTCACGTGGGGGGATTCATGGCAAAGAAGCAGGGGACGGCAGGGCAGGAAAGCGAGGCGGCAGAGGGGGCGAAGAAAGGCCCGACGCTTGCCGATGTGCGCGCCTGGATTCAATCGAAAGCAGGGCGCGCCAAGCTATTGCCGCGGAATGACCCCTACTGGGGCGCGGCGGCCGATCGAGATTTGTTCGTCGGCTATCGGAGCATGGCGAACGGCGGCAATTGGATTGCTCGCTGGCGCGATGTGGACGGGCTTCACGGTACGGTCGGCAAGCAACACTATCACCCATTGGGCCGCGTCGACGAGGCCGACAAGGACGCCTATACGGACGCGCAAAAGGCCGCGCGGCAATGGCTCAAGAAGATGCGCGCCGGCATCAAGTCGAGCGAGGTTGTCACCGTGGCCGATGCGTGCCGCGAGTACGTCTCGCGCATCCGCAAGGAAAAGGGTGACGCGACCGCGACCGATGCCGAGCAGCGGTTCAACCGGACGGTGTACGCGCACGAGCTGGGCAAAGTTGCGCTGGACAAGCTGACCACCCTGCGCATCGCCGACTGGCGCGACTGGCTGGGCGAGCCGAACGAGCGCGGAAAGGTGCTAGGCCGCGCCAGCATCAATCGCACGCTGACCGCGCTGAAAGCTGCGTTGAACCTGGCCGTGGACCACAAACATGCCCCCGAGGTGTTGCGCACAGAGCTGCGCAACTCGAAGCCGCTGGAGAAGGCCGACAACCGCCGCACGCTGTTCCTTGACCTGGGGCAACGCCGCGCGCTGCTGGCGGCTGCAGAGGGCGATATACGCGCACTGATCGAGGCGGCCATGCTGACCGGCGCCCGTCCGGGCGAACTGGCGAATGCGCAGTGCAAGCAATTCGATGCGCGAACCGGGACGATGCAATTCATCGGCAAGACGGGCGAGCGCAAGGTATTCCTGACACCTGTGGCCATTGCGCTGTTCAAGTCGGCGAAGAAGAACAAACTCCCCGGCGCGTGGCTGTTCGACAACGCCGGCGCGCAGTGGCAGAAGCATGTCTGGAACGAGCATGTGCAGAAAGCCGCCGAGCGCGCAGCATCGCCGCCCGGCACGTGCATGTACGTGCTGCGCCATAGCTTCATCACGGAGGCCGTGATGGGCGGCCTATCGACGGCCGAGGTTGCCAAGATAACCGGCACGTCACTGGCAATGATCGACGCGCACTATGCCCACCTTGTTCAAGCCAGCGCCGAACGGCTGGCGCGTATCACTCTGATCTAACCGCCGCCCGGTGCGTGAACACCGGGCGACTTCCACAGCAACACCTGACAGAGAGGTGACACCATGGCAATGCAAACTCTAGTACCAGAAATCCCCACAGATGATGACTGCGCCCTCACGATTCGCGAAAGCGAGCACGTGCGGCTGATGACCCTGATTCATGGGGCGCAATCCATTGCCGAAGCGCTTGAGCAGGAAAGCACGCCTGGCACGCTGTTCTCGTCGCGGACAGCCCAACGCCTCCGCGCGCTGCAGTGGCTTGCGCTGGACGAGGCGGACGATATCGTCATAGAACTTCCGCGGAGTGACGCCGCAGTGCCGAGCCGCAATCGCCTGGGCAATATTCTTGCCGATGCAGCGGCGCTCCCGGATGCCGATATGGACGTGCTGGTCTCCATGCTGCGCGGCATGCGCAACGGCATGGATATGGATCCGGACTCGCTGCGCAGCGCGAGCGACAATGACTTGCGCGCGCTGGCACATGGGAGGCCGCAATGAACCACGTCATAGCGTACAACTGCCAGCTTTGTGGCTCGACCTATCAAGCGGGGCCGGGCGTGTGGACAGGGAAGACAATCGCCAAGTACCAACTCTCCGTGTGCAACACCTGCTATGCGGCAAATTGGGATGGATGGGCGCCCGCGTGGGAGGAGAAGTTCATTGCTCACCTGCAGGCACACGGCATTCCCTTGCCGCCCCGAAATGAAAAGGGATGTTTCCCGCGTGAATGACAGACAAAGGCGCCTTCGGGCGCCTTTTTTCTGCACATACGTGTATATATTTGACTTCGGAAAATCGCGCCATATCATCGGCATCGTGAGTAGTGAAAAAGGGACGGTAGTACCGTCTCGGTTGCTGGTGACGGAAGCACTGCGGCAAGCGTCGAAAGACGGGGCGATGCCCTTCGCAGGAATAGTCATCGAGTAAGCCCTATGGGCTGGCGATCGAGTTTGCAGCATTCGCTGCGCTCGCTTGTGCCGCCCACCATGACATGCGGCGCAAGCACCTGTAATCAAGGTGACCGCATGAAAGAGAACGCCCCACCACGCCCCACCATTCTCCGCGACGGAGAAGTCCACCTCACCCCATTGGTTCACCAGGTTAACGCCGCCGCGCGTCGCCTTGGTGTGAGTCGGTGCAAGTTCTATGCGCTGGTGAAGTCCGGCACGCTTCACACCTTCCGCATCGGTGGCCGCGTCGTCGTCGCCGAAACCGAGCTGCAGCGCGTCGTCGCCGAAGCGATGAGGGCGGCCGCATGAACGCGCCTACCTTGCACGAAGGCGCCGCGCTGCTGCGCTCCATGACCGGCACCGAGGCCGCCCTGTTTGCCGCAATGGCCGGGGAGCTGGCGCTGCGTCATGGCGACCTTGCCGCCGGCCTGGTCGAGGCGTTGAACCGCGTCGCGGCGGATCGCGCGGAGATGGCCGCATGATGGCCGTGCAGCTCACCCCCGAGCATGAGACCGAAGCCTGGATTCTCATGGATGCGATGGAAGCGGCGAATGCCAGAGGCGATGCTCACGCGCAGATCGCGGCCGCTGGCGCGCTGCTGGACTTCAGCCTGCGCCATGGCCTGCTGACTCGTGACGAGCTGCGAGCCATGGCCGCGCCACACCTGACGGAAATCGTTGGGCGCCTTGATGCGTTGCCCGCCGGATGGCAGCAGCTCAATCGCATGCGCGACGACGCCATGGAACTGCTGAACGGCGACGACTATGCCGAGCGCGCAGGCGCGGCGCTGTTCATCCTCACCATGGACGGCGTACAGGCACCTCGCCTCGCCGCCGCACGGGCGAAAAGCGATCGCGATGGCAAGCTGCAATGGCGCAGTGAGCTGGAAGGCGTGCAGCGCGACGCCTCGCAATCCGCACAGGTCATCTGGTTGCACGCATTCCAATCCGAGGACGTAGGCGACCATCCCCTCCCGGCTGTGGAGGACTTCCGCGAGGCGTGGAAGCACATGCGGCGTGCGCATCGGCGTGCGGGCGCGCTGCTGCGCAAGATGGGCGCCACGCCAGCCGAGGAACCGTGGTTCCTCGCATGGATACGCGGCGTGGAGGTCAGCCAATGACGATCCCCGAAAACGCGAACGCCTCGCTGGCGGGCGAGGCGAACGCAGAAAGCGCAGACATGGGCGGACTGCAGAACGAGCGTAGCACAGGTGAAAGCTCCCTGTGTGAAGTCATCTACAGCCGCGGCTACGGACAGCACGACAATACGCCGCAGCAGCGTACCGCCCCCGACTTCGCCGCATTCCGCGCCGCCATCCTGGCCGACCGTGGCACCGAAAAGGGCGGCCGGTGGATCGCCGGCCCGTGCGCCATCGCGCCCGATGAAGGCTCGCACCGCGATGGCGGATCGAAGCAACGCGCCATCGGCAAGCATCACCGCTGCGCGGCCTGCGCGCTCCCGCGTCGATTCATCGGGCTGGACGTTGACCAGTCCCTGACGCCGCAGTCATTCGCCGCGCTGGTGCAACACTTGCAGCCGTATTCCGGCCTGGTCTACACCACGCCGTCGCACACGCCGCAGGCGCCGCGTTGCCGGGTCATCCTTGAGCTGGACATGCCGGCGCCGCGCGAGGCGCTTGTGGCGGCAACGGTGGCCGTACAGAAGCGAATCAGCGCGGCACTGGTGGCAGACGGCTATGGGGCGCTGGTGTTCGACGCTTCATGCGACCGCCCGGAGCAACCGCTCTACCTGCCGTTGCATGGCGCTGCGCATTACGTGCTGGACGGCATGCCGCTATCGCTGGGCGAACTGCTGGCGGAAGTGCCAGCAGCCGTGCAGAAGCCAGCGCAAGCCCCTTCAGAGCCAGCCGGCGCCATCGTGGTGGACGCGGATCGACATGGCGACCTGCTGGCGCTGAGCGGACGCCGTGCGCGCGATGTGCATCGTGGCGACATGGACGCCGGCACCGCGTGGGCGTTGCTTGTTGCCGAGCGCGACCGCGGCCGCTGGACGCGGCACATGGATGACCCGGAACTGCGGCGTGCATTTGACGGCGCACTGGCGAACTTGGCGAGCGGTGCATGGGAAGCACCGACGCCCGTGGCGGCCGTTGCCGATGCGGGCGGCATGGCGGCGAATGATGTCGTGCTCCAAAGCGTCCCGCTGGATGGCCTCATGACCGCAGCGCTGACGCCACCGCGTTTCGTCATTACCCCGATCATCCCGCGCAACGTGGCAACGCTGCTTGGCGGTCACGGCGGCTTGGGCAAGTCCATGCTCGGGCTTGTGCTGTGCGCGCACGTCGCAGCAGGTCGAGGCTGGGGACCGTTCACGGTCGAGCTTGGCCGATCGGTATTCGTGAGCCTGGAAGATCCCGGCGAGCTGGTGCGCTACCGGCTGCGCTGCATCATCGAGGAATACCAGTTGCCGGCACGCGCCGTGCTGGACAACCTGCGCGTGTTCGACGGCGCCGACGTGGACGCGGCCATGGTTGTCGAGTCACGCGCGAATGGCGTGGCGATGCTGACCGAACGCCCGATGATGCAGCACGTCGCCGAGGCAGCAGCCGGCGCGGCCCTGCTGGTGATCGACAACGCCAGCGATGCCTACGGCGCCGACGAGATTGCACGGGCGCAGGTACGCGTCTTCATGCGCAAGCTGGGGCAACTGGCGCGCGCGAACGATGGCGGCGTGGTGCTGCTGGCGCACGTCGACAAGGCGGCGGCCAAGCACGGCGCGCTGGGCAATAGCTACTCGGGCAGCACGGCCTGGCACAACTCCGCCCGCAGTCGTCTCGCGCTGGTCGAGGAAAAGGGCGCGATTGAGCTGCGCCACGAGAAAGCCAACCTCTCCCGGCGTGCGGAACCGCTGGCCGTGAGCTATGCCGAGCACGGCGTGATTGTCCCTGCGGCAATTGATCCGAGCGGAGACACGGACAGGGCGCTGGCGACTGCCGACGCGGACGCCGTGATGGATGCCCTGCGCGCGGCATGGGCGGCCGGCCTGACCGTGCCGACAGCCGTACAGGGATCGTCTACCGGCTGGCATGCGCTGAACAAGCTTCCCGAGCTTGGCAGCCAGTACCAGGGGCGCGGCGGGCGGGATCGAGTGCTGTCCGCATTGGTGCGGTTACAGCGCGAGGGGCACATCATCGCCGAGACCTACACCAAGCCCAACCGGCACCGGGTCGAGCGGTGGATTCTTGCCCCGAATGCCATGGAGTGCGCCGCATGATGTGCGCGCGCTCTCCCCTAATACCCCTAGCGCATGCGGCGCAGTGGCGCACCGCTTTGCGCCGCATTGCGTCGGATGGAATGCAGCGCATATGCGGCGCAGTAGTGGCGCAGTGGCGCATGGGGTGGCGGGAGTCCGCGCAAACGAGCCTGGCGGAGGCAAAAAAAGCCCCGCAAACCGCATGGTTGAGCCATTCTCACTCGCCAGTGAGACGTCACAGGGCGCGACACCAGTGGGCTGCATCAACAAAATCAACGACTTAGCGCATTGGCAACTTTGACCGCCTAGAACGCCACAACTGCCATTGAAAGGCAGTGCAAATCGCCAACAAACACAGTGTTTGACGGCATCTCAGCGAGCACGTGAAAAACTACGTGCAAAACACCACCCGCAAGGACCGATGAAATGACCGACCAGAAGACCCCCGAGCAAATCGAAATCGACACCCTGCGCGCCCACAACGCCGAGTTGTTGGCCGACCTGAAAGCAGCCAAGGCCAACGCCAAGGCGTCGGCCGAGCAAGTCACCGCTCTGACCGGCGAGCGTGACGCCGCCCTGGCGCAGGTGCGCGCCGTGACCATCGGCCAGCCGGTGCAAGCGATGGCCGAGCGCATCTCCAACTTGCCAGACGTGTTCATCGCCGAGATTGAGCGCAACGGCTGGCGTTTCGAACATGACGGCGCCGGCATCGTGCTACGCGATGCGGACGGCAAGCCCGTCATGCTGCGCGACGGCGCCACAGAGCGCGAGGCGAAGTTCACCGAGGCCGACTTGCGCACCGCCTGCCTGCAGGACTGGAAGGCCGCCAGCGAGCGCACAGACAGTGCCAGCCGCTTCGCGCATCTGATCCTTATGCCGTATGCCAGCGGTGGCGGCGCCGGGCACAGCAGCGGCCGCATCGATGCCGGCGCAGCGAAGCCCGCGGCGCAAGCACGCGCTCCCGTGCCGCGCGGCGGCCTGCGTTGACTTGACTTCGGCTCACGGTGTCCGATCATGGGCACCGTGAGCGTGGCGCCTTGTGGGTGCACCACTCACGCACAAGCGCCCTGGTGGGGCAATCGCGACCGGCAGTAGCCGCGACCGAATCGAGCGCAAGGCCATCGCCTTGCCGTTTCCCTTTCGATTCGAGGTATGCCCACCATGGCAGTTGTACAGATCGCGGACGTGATCGTCCCCCAAGAGTTCACCGAGTACACCATCCAGAACACGATGGTGAAATCGGCCCTGTTCCAGTCCGGCGTCGCCGCACGCAATGGCGTGATCGATGACCAACTGACGGCCGGAGCCGAAAGCTTCAACGTGCCGTTCTGGTACGACCTGGCCGACTCCGAGGCCGATATCTGCAGCGATGACCCGAGCGTCAACGCCACGCCCGACAAGCTGAGCGCCGGCAAGCAGATCGTGCGCAAGAGCTTCCTCCACAAGTCGTGGAGCACCATGAGCCTGGCGAGCGAGCTGGCCGGCTCCGATGCCATGGTACGCATCCAGGACCGCGTGGCGGCCTACTGGACGCGGCAGATGCAGAAGCGGCTGATCGCCAGCTTGAACGGCATCCTGGCCGACAACGTGGCGAACGACGGTGGCGATATGGTCGTGGACATTTCCGCGGAGACGGGCGGCGCTGACCTGTTCGGCGCGGCGGCGGTGATCGACACGGCGGCCACGCTGGGCGACGCCATGACCGACCTGTCCGCTATCGCCATGCACAGCGATGTCTACGCGCTGGCGCTCAAGAACAACCTGGTGGACACGTTCGTGCTGCAGTCGGATGGCTCTTTCATCCAGCGTTTCCGCGGCCTGAACATCATCGTGGACGATGGCATGCCGGTATCCGCTGGCGTGTACACGTCCGTGCTGTTCGGCGCGGGTGCTGTGGGCTATGGCGTGGCTGCACCGCGCATCGCCGCCGGCACCGAGATTCACAACCTGCCCGAGGCGGGCAACGGTGGCGGCCAGCAGATCCTGCACAGCCGCGTGAACCTGGCGATTCATCCGGCCGGCTACGCGTGGAAGGAAGCCACGATCGCGGCCGATAGCCCGTCGCTGGCTGAGCTTGCCCTGCCGGCCAACTGGTCGCGCGTGGTCGAGCGCAAGGCCGTCCCGCTGGCGTTCCTGAAACACAAGGTCGCCTAAGCCGTTCGGCGCTGTGCGGTAGCTGGCTGGGACTCACGGCCCACCTGTCTACCGCATGGCGCCAACACCGGCGCAGGGGCGCGCGCGTTCGTTGCAGTCCGTTCGCACCCCTGCGCCACTCTATCGGGACAAGCAACATGGCACGACGAGAACACCGCGTCGCCGTTGACCGCAAGCCGCCACGGAATGCGGAGGCACGCATCCGCGCATGGGCTGGCGAAGGCGCCACGCAGAAAGGCATTGCCCGCTCGCTGGGCGTGTCTGACGAAACGCTAACCGCCTGGATGGATCGCCATCCCGAGCTGCGCGCCGCGATGGATGAGGGGCGCGAGGCCGAGCACAAGGTATTGCACAACGCGCTGTTCAGGGCCGCCGAGAAAGGCAACGTCACGGCCGCGATTTTCTTGCTGAAGACGCGCCACGGCTACCGCGAAGGCGACCAGACCGGCATTGCCAACAAGGTGAGCGTGACGTTCAACGTACCCGGCGCTATGTCGCTGGATCAATTCAAGGGACGCACCATTGAGCCAGCAGACGATTGAACTGAGCGAGTTTCAGCAGCAGGTCATGGCCGTGCCCGAGGAACTGGACATGTTCCTGGGCGGCGGCCGCGGCGGTGGCAAGTCCTACGCGCTGGCGTTGCTCTGCCTGCGGCATGCCGAGCAGTACGGCGACCGCGCGCGCATGCTGTACGTGCGGCGCAGCTACAAGGGCTTGGCCGACTTCGAACTGGTCTGCCGCGAACTGTTCGGCATGGTCTACGGCACGGCGGCGCGCTACAACGCGGCCGAGCATGTGTGGCGCTTCCCGAGCGGCGCCTATCTTGAGCTGGGCCAGCTTGAGAGCCACGCCGACTACGCGAAGTATCAGGGGCGATCCTTCACCCTGTTGCTGGTCGATGAGGCCGGACAATTCCCCGACCCGGCGCTGCTGGACATTCTCCGATCGAACCTGCGCGGCCCGCGCGACATGCCTATACGCATGGTCATGGCGGCCAATCCGGGCGGCCCTGGGCATCACTGGCTGGCGTCCCGGTACGTGTTCCGCGCGGCACCGTGGGCGATGTTCGACGAGCCCAAGAGCAAGCGGCCGTGGGTGTATGCGCCTAGCACGTTCGCCGGCAATCGCTTCATCGACCGCGCGCAGTACGCCGACCAATTGCAGAGCGCATGCCCGGACGATCCCGAGTTGCTGCGCGCGTGGACGGATGGCGATTGGGCGGTGAACCGTGGCGCGTACTTTGCCGGCGTGCTGGACGAGACACGCAACGCGGTGGCGTCATGGGATGCGATCCCCGACGGCTGGGACACGTATCTGGCGCACGACTTCGGCAGCAGCGCACCGAGTGCTACCTACCTGTTCGCGCGTTCGCCTGGCGCGGAGGTGGGCGGCATCTTCTACCCGCGCAATAGCCTGGTGCTGGCCGACGAGCTGGCAACGTGCAAGCAGGGCAACGTAAACGCGGGGCTAGGCTGGACCGTGCCCGTCCTGGGCGAGAACATCCGCGACATGTGCAAGCGTTGGGACGTTCGCCCGCACGGCGTGGCCGATGACGCATGCTTCGCACGTACCGGCCACGGCGCCGGATCGATTGCCGACGAGTTCCGGCATGCGGGGGTGTATTTCGAGCCGGCGCGCAAGGCTGACCGCATCACGGGCTGGAACCGCATGCGCCGCTTGCTGGGCGATGCGGGCAAGCCGGACAAGCCCGGCCTCTACATCGCCCGGCGCTGCGAATACTTCTGGGCAACCGTGCCGATGCTCCCGCGTGACCAGAAGCGCATCGAGGACGTGGACAGCACTGGCCCCGACCACGGCGCCGACGCGGTGCGCTATGGATGCCTGCAAGTGAGCCGGCGCGCGATCGTGGAACCGCTGCGCATCTGAAATTTCTTTTCCACGTCTTTTTTCACGCCACGAAAAAGGCCACCCTTGCGAGGTGGCCTAAATCGTTGAATCTGTTGGTGGGCGGTACAAGGATCGAACTTGTGACACCTGCCGTGTGAAGGCAGTGCTCTACCGCTGAGCTAACCGCCCGCCGGGAGCGCGCAAATATACGGGGTGGCGGTCCGGAGGTCAACCGGCGCGGTGCGAGCGGAGGGCCGGTCGCGCGGCCGGGCTTGCTAGAATGCCTGCCCTTTCGACAAGCGGCCCGCGCCATGCCACACGATCTCGCCCACATCACGCAAGCGCTGGCCCAATTTCACCTCACGCCGTGGAAGCTGGTCGGCTATGCGGGCACGCTGATGTTCACCAGCCGCTGGTTCGTGCAGCTGTACTACACGCGCAAGTACAAGCGGGTAGTGATGCCGCTGGCGTTCTGGTGGCTGTCGGTGTTCGGCAGCACCTTGCTGCTGGCGTACTTCGTGGTGGGCAAGAACGACTCGGTGGGCATCCTGTCCAACTTCTTTCCGGTGTTCGTGTCGGTCTACAACCTGATCGTGCACTTGCGGCATCACAAGAACGACATCACCGGCGACGTCACCACCTGAGGCGGCCTCATTCCGGGTCGTAGTCGAGGTTGGAGGCCAGCCAGCGCTCGGCTTCCTCGCGCGTCCAGCCCTTGCGGACGGCGTAGTCCTCCACCTGCTCGCGGCTGAGCCGGCCGACCACGAAGTACTGGCTGTCCGGGTGCGAGAAGTACCAGCCGGACACCGCGGCCGCCGGGTACATGGAGAAGCCCTCGGTGAGTTCGATGCCGGCGTTCTTCGTGGCGTCGAGCAGGCGGAACAGGGCGGTCTTCTCGGTATGGTCGGGGCAGGCGGGGTAGCCGGGAGCCGGGCGGATGCCCTGGTACTTCTCGGCGATCAGCGCCTCGTTGTCGAGCTTCTCGTCGGGGACATAGCCCCAGAACTCGCGCCGCACGCGCTCATGCATGCGTTCGGCGAAGGCCTCGGCGAGACGGTCGGCCAGCGCCTTGAGAATGATCGAGGAATAGTCGTCGTATTCGGCGCGGAAGCGTTCCAGGTGCGGTTCGATGCCCAGGCCCGCGGTGACGGCGAAGCCGCCGATCCAGTCTGGCCTGCCGTGTTCCTTCGGCGCGATGAAATCGGCGAGGCAGAAGTCGGGGCGCTCGACGGGCTTGTCGGCCTGCTGGCGCAAGTGGTGCAGCACGATTTTCCCCTCTCCCTTCGGGAGAGGGTGCCCCGAAGGGGCGGGTGTGGGTACGGACGAAGCGAAATGTTGCGCTTCGCCCGTACCCTCACCCCCGGCCCCTCTCCCGGAGGGAGAGGGGAGCAGATCCAGTTCGATGTCGTCGCCGATGCTGGCGGCCGGCCAGAAGCCGATCACCGCGCGGGCGGTGAGCCATTTTTCCGCGACGATGCGGTCGAGCATTTTCTGCGCGTCGGCGAACAGCTCGCTGGCCTGCTTGCCGACCACTTCGTCGCTGAGGATGGCGGGGTAGTGGCCGGCCAGTTCCCAGGCCTGGAAGAACGGCGTCCAGTCGATGTACTGGCGCAGTTCGGCCAGGTCGTAGTCGTCGAACACGGTGATGCCGGGCTTGCTTGGTTGCGGTGGCACATAGTTTGCCCAGTCGCAGCCGAAGCGCTGCGCACGGGCCTTGGCCAGTGGCACCAACTGCTTGCCGGGGCCGCGGTTGCGGTGGCGTTCGCGCACTTCCGCGTACTCGGCGCGGATCTTCGCCATGAAGTCCTCGACCAGTTCCTTGCTGACCAGCGACTGCGCCACGCCGACCGCGCGCGAGGCGTCCTTCACCCATACGCAGGGTGACTTGTAGTGCGGCTCGATCTTCAGCGCGGTGTGCGCGCGCGAGGTGGTGGCGCCGCCGATCAGCAGCGGGATGCGGAAATCCTGCCGCTGCATCTCGCGCGCGACGTGGCTCATCTCTTCCAGCGAGGGCGTGATCAGGCCGGACAGGCCGATCATGTCGGCGTTCTCGGCGATGGCGGTGTCGAGGATCTTCTGCGCGGGCACCATCACGCCGAGGTCGATCACCTCGAAGTTGTTGCAGCGGAGCACCACGCCGACGATGTTCTTGCCGATGTCGTGCACGTCGCCCTTGACCGTGGCCATCACGATCTTGCCGTTGTTCTTGCCGACGTCGCCGGTGCGCGCCTTTTCCTCCTCGATGAAGGGCAGCAGGTAGGCCACCGCCTTCTTCATCACGCGGGCGGACTTCACCACCTGCGGCAGGAACATCTTGCCGGCGCCGAACAGGTCGCCGACCACGTTCATGCCGTCCATCAGCGGGCCTTCAATCACGTCGAGCGGGCGCGTGGAAAGCTGGCGCGCCTCTTCCGTATCCTCGACCACGTACTGGTCGATGCCGTGCACCAGCGCGTGGCTGAGGCGGGCGCGCACGTCGTTTTCGCGCCAGGCCAGGGTCTCGACGGCGGCCTCGCCTTTCTTCTTCTTGTAGTTGTCGGCGATTTCCAGCAGCCGCTCGGTGGCATCGGCGCGGCGGTTCAGCACCACGTCCTCGACGCGCTCGCGCAGCGCCGGGTCGAGGTCGTCGTAGATCGCCAGCGCGCCGGCGTTGACGATGCCCATGTCCATGCCGGCCTGGATGGCGTGGTACAGGAACACCGAGTGGATCGCCTCGCGCACGGTGTCGTTGCCGCGGAACGAGAACGAGACGTTGGAGACGCCGCCCGAGACGTGGCAGTCGGGGAAGCGCCGCTTCAGCTCGCGGGTGGCCTCGATGAAGTCCACCGCGTAGTTGTTGTGTTCCTCGATGCCGGTGGCGATGGCGAAGATGTTGGGGTCGAAGATGATGTCTTCGGGCAGGAAGTCCAGCTCCTGCGTCAGCAGCGCGTGGGCGCGCGAGCAGATCTCGATCTTGCGTGCGGCGGTGTCGGCCTGGCCTTGCTCGTCGAAGGCCATCACGACCGCGGCGGCGCCGTACTGCTGCACCTTGCGCGCGTGTTCGAGGAACGCGGCTTCGCCTTCCTTCATCGAGATCGAGTTGACGATGCCCTTGCCCTGCAGGCAGCGCAGACCGGCTTCGATCACGCTCCACTTGGAGGAATCTACCATCACCGGCACGCGCGCGATGTCGGGCTCGGCGGCGATCAGGTTGAGGAAGCGTACCATCGCTGCCTCGGAATCGATCAGGCCTTCGTCCATGTTGACGTCGATGATCTGCGCACCATTGGCGACCTGCTGGCGCGCGACTTCCACCGCTTCCTCGTAGCGGTCTTCCTTGATCAGCTTCTTGAACTGCGCCGAGCCGGTGACGTTGGTGCGTTCGCCCACGTTGACGAACAGCAGGTCGGGTGTGATGACCAGCGGTTCGAGGCCGGAGAGACGGGTGTGGCGAATGGTCATGCTTCTGCTCTGACTTCCTCTCCCCTGCGGGGAGAGTATTGTGGTGAGGGGACGGGGCTTGCGGTGAAGTTGAACAACGCGGGCGCAAGGCCAGCGCGACCCCTCACCCCAGCCCTCTCCCCGGCGGGGAGAGGGAGAAAAGCGTGGGCGCTCATGCAGCTTCCCTGGCTTCGCCGGGCAGCGCGCGCGGCGGGCAGTCGCGCACGGCTTCCGCGATCGCCTTGATGTGCGCCGGCGTGGTGCCGCAGCAGCCGCCGACCAGGTTGAGCAGGCCGTCGCGGGCGAAGCTGCCGATCACGCCGGCCATCTGCTCCGGCGTCTCGTCGTATTCCGCGAAGGCGTTCGGCAGGCCGGCGTTCGGGTGGGTGCTGACGAAGCATTCGGCAGTGTCGGCCAAGGTCTGGATGTGCGGGCGCAGGTCCGCCGCGCCCAGCGCGCAGTTGAGCCCGATCGACAGCGGGCGCGCATGGCGCACGGAGTACCAGAACGCTTCCGCGGTCTGGCCGGACAGGGTGCGGCCGGAGCGGTCGGTGATGGTGCCGGAGATCATCACCGGCAGACGCGCGCCGCGCTCGCGGAACAGCTCGCTCAGCGCGAACAGCGCGGCCTTGGCGTTCAGCGTGTCGAAGATGGTCTCGACCATCACCACATCGGCGCCGCCATCGATCAGGCCGGCGGCGGATTCGCGGTAGTTGCCCGCCAGTTCCTCGAACGTGACGTTGCGGAAGCCGGGGTCGTTGACGTCGGGCGACAGCGAGGCGGTGCGGCTGGTGGGGCCGAGCACGCCGATCACGAAGCGGGGCTTGCCCGGCGTCTGCGCGGTGAACTTGTCGCAGGCGGCGCGGGCCAGTTTCGCGCCTTCGCGATTCAGTTCCTGCGCAAGGTGCTCCAGCTTGTAGTCGGCCTGGCTGATGCGGGTGGAATTGAAGGTGTTGGTTTCCACCAGGTCCGCGCCGGCTTCGAGGTAGGCCTCGTGCACCCCGCGGATGATCCCGGGCTGGGTCAGCGTGAGCAGGTCGTTGTTGCCCTTGAGGTCGCAGCCGCCCGGATGTTCATGGGTGTGTCCGTCATGATGGTGTTCGTGCGCGCTGTCATGGCCGTGTTCGAAGCGCTCGCCGCGGAAGCCGGTCTCGTCCAGCCGATGGCCTTGCAGCATGGTGCCCATGCCGCCGTCGAGGATCAGGATGCGTTCGGCCAGCGCCGCTTCCAGCAGGGCGACGCGTTCGGGGTGGAGCCAGGGCAGGGTGGTCATGGGGCGGTTCGCGGCATTGTCAGGCAGGGGATGAGGGAGGCTCAGGCACCGAGCGGCTTGCGCCAGATCCGGTCGTCGTCGACGCGCGAGCCCATGCGGAAAGTGCAGCGTCCCGACTCGCTGAAGCCGTAGCGGGCGTAGAAGCGCTTCGCCCGGTGGTTGTGGTCGAACACGGTGAGGTAGAGCTCGGGCGCACCGCGGGCCGTGGCGCGCGCCACGGCCCATTCCATCAGCGCGGGGGCCACGCCGGCGCCCTGCCACTCGGCCAGCACGTAGATCTGGCGCAGTTCCAGCGCACCGGGTTGCGCGCCTGCGGCGGGCGCGCACAGCGGGGACAGTTTGGCGTA
Source organism: Rhodanobacter lycopersici (assembly GCF_040812335.1). NCBI lineage: Bacteria > Pseudomonadati > Pseudomonadota > Gammaproteobacteria > Lysobacterales > Rhodanobacteraceae > Rhodanobacter > Rhodanobacter lycopersici. Next base: position 808,830 of record NZ_JBFOHK010000001.1, on the reverse strand, counting down.
GCCCACCACGGCCTCGTCGCGGTGGGCGATGCGGAACTCGGTCTGCGGGTCGTCCAGTTCCGCCAGCAGCCCTTGCGGCCCGTAGGCCTGGTCGAGGAAGGGATCGAGCTCGGCGCTGTCGTAGAGGTGGCCGAAGGTTTCCACGAAGCATTGCCGCGCCATGGCGGCCAGCGCCGGGCCTTCTTCGCGTGCAGGCGTGCGGTAGTCGACGCAGCCGGTGCGTGCGGCATCGTTCATGGCTTGCGCGCCAGCAGGCTGATGACTTCGAAATGCGGCGCCTTGCGCTCGCGGCTGATCCGGTTGCAGCTGACCACCTGCAGGCCGGCGGCGCTGGCGTAGTCCTGCAGCTCGGTTTCGGTGAAGCCGAGGTTGCGGTGGTCGAACGGTTCCACTGCGGCGCGGTGGTCGTGCCTGCCCAGCGTCACCGCGAGCAGGCGGCCGCCGGGGCGCAGCAGGCGCGCGGCTTCGGCCACCGCCTGCGCCGGGCGTTCGGCATAGGTGAGCGCGTGCAGCATCAGCACCAGGTCGAAGCGGCGTTCGCCCAGTTGCAACGCATGCATGTCGCCCTGGCGTACCTCGACGTTGGGGAAGGCCTGCAGGCGCTTCGCCGCGGCCTCGGCCACGCGTTCGCTGGAATCCACGCAGACGATGGAGTGCGCGTGCGGCGCCAGCAGTTCGGCGGTGATGCCGTCGCCGGAGGCGATGTCCAGCACGTCGCCGGTGCCCAGCAGTTGCAGCAGCGCACGCGCCAGGGTTTCCCAGGTGCGGCCGGGCGAGTAGTGGCGTTCCATGTCGCCGGCCACGGTGTCGGCCCAGCCTTCGGCGCGGGCGCGATTGGCGAGCACGGCGGGCAGGCGCTCGGCGTCCTCGCGCAGCAGGGCGTCATCGATGTTCTCGCGTAGCGAGGCGATCAGCGCGTGCTGGCGCTCGTCGCCCTCGGCGTTGGCGCGGTAATAGGCGGAGACGCCGGCGCGGCGGTCGCGCACCAGGCCGGCCTCCTTCAATTTGGCCAGATGGGTGGAGACGCGCGGCTGCGCCAGGTGCAGCACCGCGGCCAGTTCGGCCACGGTGAGCTCCTCGCCTTCGAGCAGGGCCAGGAGGCGCACGCGGGTGGGGTCGGCCAGCAGGCGAAGCACACCGGAGGCAGTCGCCAGATCCATCGTTATCCTTGTATCGCGATAAAGCGATGCAAAGGCTAGAGCCCGCTTGCGGAATCGTCAAGGGCGAGGTGCCGTGGGCGTCGGGGCGCCTCGCCCAGCATGGACGGTCGCGTGCTCTGCTGCACTCGCACAAGGCATGCGCGTCGGCGCGGCTAAAATGAGCGGCTTTTCATCCCCGTTTCGTTACCGGAGTCCCCCCATGGATTTCAGCTTTACCGAAGACCAGTTGTCGATCCAGGCCATTGCCCGCGACTTCGCCCAGAGGCGCATCGCGCCGGTGGCGGCGGAACTGGATGCCAAGGGCGAGTTCCCGCTGGACAACATCCGCGAGATGGGCCAGCTCGGCCTGATGGGCATCGAGGTGCCGCACGAGTACGGCGGTGCGGGCCTGGACCCAGTGGGCTACGTGTTGGCGATGATCGAGATCGCCGCCGCCGATGCGGCCACCTCCACCGTGATGAGCGTGAACAATTCGCTGTTCTGCAATGGCATCCTGAAGCACGGCACCGAGGCGCAGAAGCAGAAGTACGTGCGCGCGATCGCGCAGGGCGAGGCGATCGGCGCGTATGCGCTGACCGAGCCGCAGTCCGGCTCCGACGCCTCCGCGATGCATACCCGTGCGCAGAAGAACGACGACGGCGACTGGGTGATCAACGGCAAGAAGAGCTGGATCACCTCGGGCCCGGTGTGCCGCTACATCGTGCTGTTCGCGATCACCACGCCGGGCATCGGTGCCAAGGGCGTGTCGGCCTTCATCATCGACACGCAGAAGCCGGGCTTCCACGCCGGCAAGACCGAACCCAAGCTCGGCATCCGCGCATCCGCCACCTGCGAGATCGAGTTCAACGACTACGTCTGCTCGAAGGACGATCTGCTGGGCCAGGAGGGCAAGGGCTTCTCCATCGCCATGGGCGTGCTCGACGCCGGCCGCATCGGCATCGCCTCGCAGGCGGTGGGCATCGCCCGCGCCGCCTACGAGGCCACGCTGCAGTGGTCGCGCGACCGCAAGGCCTTCGGCCACCCGATCGGCACGTTCCAGATGACCCAGGCCAAGATCGCCGACATGAAGTGCAGGCTCGATGCGGCGACGCTGCTGACGTTGCGTGCGGCGTGGACCAAGGGCCACACGGAAAAGAACGGCGGCCGCTTCGGTACCGAGGCCTCGGTGGCCAAGCTGGTCGCTTCGGAAGCGGCGATGTGGATCGCCCACCAGGCCGTGCAGATCCACGGCGGCATGGGCTACTCCAAGGAGATGCCGCTGGAGCGCTACTTCCGCGACGCCAAGATCACCGAGATCTACGAAGGCACCAGCGAGATCCAGCGCATCGTGATCGCGCGCAACGAGACGGGGTTGCGCTGAGCGCGCGGAGTGAGCTGGGAGAAGTGAGCGGGAGAGAAGGCTCACGCCTTTCCCTTTGTCCGCGAGCGGATTTGTAGGAGCGGCTTCAGCCGCGATCAATCGTTGCCGGTCGCGGCTGAAGCCGCTCCTACGGGTTTGCCGCGAGTATGCGGACACAAGAAGGCCCCGGCTTGCGCCGGGGCCTTTTGTATTTCAGGCGAATGACTTACTTGTTCAACTGACGCCAGCTTTTCTTGCTTTCCTCAATCTCCTGCCTGATTTCCTCTTGCTGTTCCTGTTTGGTCGGCAAAGTGAGTATCCCAAGAGCAAAGAGCACTGCACATATCAATACCGCCTCAATACCGCCGGCAAAGTTGGCAGGAGCTGGAATGCCAACTTTGCCAGCAGCGCCGCCAGAAAACCCAGGAACAGATTGAACTGCCAGGGCTTTCTGCGGAACCGTTTCATCTTAGTGTCCGCGCTGCGGATCGGAGTCGAACGACTGCATGTCCGTGCCCGAGGCCGGATGCGCCTTGCCGTCGCCGTCCAGCTTGTCGCCCAGCAGGCGCCGCACCACGATGTAGAACACCGGGATCAGCAGCACGCCGAGGAAGGTGGCGAACAGCATGCCGCCGATCACGCCGGTGCCGATCGCGTGGCGCGCGTTGGCGCCGGCGCCGGTGGAGATGAACAGCGGGAACACGCCGAGGATGAAGGCCAGCGAGGTCATCAGGATCGGGCGCAGTCGCAGGCGGGCCGCGTCGACGGTGGCCTCGCGCAGCGTGCGTCCGGCCTGCTGCTCGGCCACCGCGAACTCCACGATCAGGATCGCGTTCTTCGCCGCCAGGCCGATCACCGTGACCAGGCCGATCTTGAAGTAGATGTCGTTGGGCAGGCCGCGCAGCAGGGTGAACACCACCACGCCGAGCAGGCCCAGCGGCACCACCAGCAGCACCGATACCGGGATCGACCAGCTCTCGTACAGCGCGGCCAGCGCCAGGAACACGATGAAGATGGACAGCACCATCAGCAGCGTGGCGGCATTGCCGGAGAGGATTTCCTGGTAGGACTGGCCGGTCCAGTCGTAGCCGTAGCCCTTGGGCAGATCCTGGGTGACGATCTTCTGCATCTCGTTCATCGCCTCGCCCGAGGCGCGCCCCGGTGCGGGCGAACCCACGATTTCCACCGCGGAATAGCCGTTGTAGCGGGTCAGTGCGGGCGAGCCCATGTCCCACTTCGCCTGCACCACGTTGGAGAGCGGGATCATCGCCGGCGTACCGTCGGCGTTGGTCTGGGTGCTGCTGGGCGTGTAGAAGTGCTGCAGCGCGTCCGCACTCATGCGATAGGGCGCGTCGGCCTGCATGATCACGCGTTTCACGCGGCCGCCGTAGGTGAAGTCGTTCACGTACACCGGGGCCAGCATCAGGCTGACCGCGTTGTAGACGTCGCTCACCGACAGGCCCATCGACTGCGCCTGCACGCGATCCACCTTGAGGTCGAGCTGCGGCGCATCCTCCAGCGAGTTCGGGTGCACGCCGGTGAGCACCGGGTCCTGCGCGGCCTTGCCGAGCAGGATGTTGCGGGCCTGGGTGAGCGCGTCGCGGCCGAGGCCGGCGCGGTCCTGCAGGTACATGTCGAAGCCGCCGAACTGGCCCAGACCCTGCACCGTGGGGATGTTCACCACGAAGATGCGCGCATCACGGATCGAGAACAGCTCCATGTTGGCGCGCTGGATGAACTGCATCGCGGTGTCCTTGCGCTGGCTCCAGTCCTTCAGCTTGATGAAGGCCATGCCGGCGCTTTCACTGGAGCCCATGAAGCTGAAGCCGGTCACCTGCAGCACGCCTTCCACCGCCGGGTCTTTTTCGAGGATCGCGCGCATCTGCGCCATCACCTCGCCGGTGCGCTGCTTGGTGGCGCCCGGTGGCAACTGGATGATGGACAGCGCGTAGCCCTGGTCTTCCTCGGGCAGGAAGCTGCCGGGCAGGCGGGTGTACAGGAAGCCGGCGAGGATCGCCACCAGCACGAACACGGTCATCCAGCGCGGTGCGTGTTTCACCGCGCCGCCCACGTGACCGGTGTAGGTGCGCGTGGTCCACTCGAAGAACTCGTTGAACTTGCGGAAGATGATGTTCTTCTTCTTGTGATGCTCCGGCTGCAGGAAGCTGGCGCACAGCGCCGGCGTGAACGACAGCGCGAGGAAGGCCGAGAACAGCATCGACATCGCGATGGTCAGCGCGAACTGCTTGTAGATGATGCCCGAGGCGCCCGGCTGCAGCGCCGAGGGCACGAACACCGCCGCCAGCACCACGGTGATCGCCACCACCGCGCCTGTGATCTGGCCCATCGCCTTGCGCGTGGCCTCCTTCGGCGGCAGGTTCTCCTCGGTCATGATGCGTTCGACGTTCTCGATCACCACGATCGCGTCGTCCACCACGATGCCGATCGCCAGCACCATGCCGAACAGGGTCAGCTGGTTGATGGTGAAACCCAGCACCAGCATGCCGAGGAAGGTGCCCAGCAGGGCCACCGGGATCACCAGGGTGGGGATGATGGTGGCGCGGATGTTCTGCAGGAACAGCAGCATCACCAGGAACACCAGGATGATGGCCTCGATCAGCGTGTGCACCACCTCGTCGATGGAGATGTGCACGAAGGCGGTGCTGTCGTAGGGACTGAACCAGCTCACGCCCTGCGGGAAGCTGGGTGCCAGCTCGTCCATCTTCGCGCGCACCGCGGTGGACACGTCCAGCGCGTTGGCGCCGGGCAGCAGCATGATCGCGAACGCACCGATCGGCTTGCCGTCCCAGGTGGTGTCGAAGCCGTAGCTTTGCGGACCGAAGCTGATCTTGGCCACGTCGCCCAGCCTCACCGTGGTGCCGTCGGGGTTGGCGCGCAGGATGATGTTGGCGAACTGCTCGGGCGAGGTGAAGCGCCCCTCGGCGGACACCGTGGCGGTGAGGCCCTGGCCGGGCACGGCCGGGTCGGCGCCGACCGAACCGGCGGCGAACTGCACGTTCTGCGCCTGGACGGCCGCCATGACCTGGGTGGCCGACAGGTTGTAGCCCTGCAGCTTGTCCGGGTTCAGCCAGATGCGCATGGCGTACTCGGCGCCGAACTGCTGGGTGCTGCCCACGCCTGGCACGCGCGAGATCTGGTCCAGCACCTGCGAGGCCACGATGTCGTTGAGGCGGTCGCGGTTGATGCTCGGGTTGTCCGACTGCAGCGCCACCACCATCAGGAAGCCGGAGTTGGCCTTGGCCACCACCACGCCCTGCTGGGTCACTTCCGTGGGCAGGCGCGGCGTGGCCAGCGCCACCTTGTTCTGCACCTGCACCTGGGCGATGTCCGGGTTGGTGCCGGTTTCAAAGGTGAGCGTGATCTGCGAGTTGCCGTTGGCGCTGGACGAGGAGTTGAAGTACAGCAGGTGGTCGATGCCGGTGAGCTGCTGCTCGATCACCTGGGTGACGGTTTTCTCGGTGGTGTCCGCGCTGGCGCCGGGGTAGCTCGCGTTCACCACCACCTGCGGCGGCGCGATGTTCGGGTACGACTCCACGCCCAGGTTGAGGATCGCCAGCACGCCGCCCAGCGAGATCAGAATGGCTACCACCCAGGCGAAGATCGGGCGATCGATGAAGAAACTCGGCATGATCGCGCTCCGTTACTTGCCGGCTGCCGGCGCGGCAGCGCCTGCGGCGGCCTGCGGTTGCCATGGCGAGGCCTTGGCCGGTGCGCCGTCGCGCACGTTCTGCACGCCGGACACCACCACCTGGTCGCCGGCCGCGAGGCCGCTGGTGACCACCCAGTTGCTGCCGCTCATGCCGCCGGTGGCGACATCATGGCGCTTGACGTTGCCGTCGCTGCCGACCACGAACACGTAGGCGCCCACGGTATCGCGCAGCACGGCCGGTTGCGGCACCAGGAACACCTTGTGCTGTTCACCCAGCTTCGCCTTCAGCGTCACGTACATGCCGGGCAGCAGGCTGTGCTTGGGATTGGGAATCTGCGCGCGCAGGTTCATCGCGCCGGTGGACGGGTCCACCGTGGCCGCGGTGAAATCCAGCGTGCCCGGTTCGGCGTAGGTGCTGCCGTCGGGCATCGTCACCTGCACGGTGGCCTGGTTGGGCTGGGCGAGGGTGACGCCGCCACCGGTCTGCGCCTGGCGCAGCTGCTCCATGTCGGCCACGCTCATGGTGAAGTTCACGTACAGCGGGTCGATCTGGTCCACCGTGGTGAGCAGGGTCGCGCTGGCGCCGGTGTCGGCGGTGCCGTTGCCGACGATCGCCCCCTCGGTCACCTGCTGCTGGCCGGAGCGCCCGTCGATGGGCGACACCACCTTGGTATAGCCGAGATTGATCCGGGCGGTTTCCACGTTGGCCTGCGCCTGCTTCACGGCGGCGGCGGCGGTGCGCTCGGCGGCCTCGTCGCTGTCCAGCTGGGCGCGCGAAACGTAGCCCTGCGGGATGAGCGAGCGATCGCGCTCCGCGACCACGTGGGCGTTGGTGTAGGTGGCCTTGGCCGATGCGAGATTGGCAATGCTGGAGTCCAGCGCCGCCTGGTAGGGGGCGGCGTCGATTTCGAACAGCAACTGGCCCTTCTTCACGTCGGAACCCTCGACGTAGGTGCGCTTCAGCAGCACGCCGGACACGCGGGCGCGCACGTCGGCGCTACGGAAGGCCGACAGGCGACCGACCAGGTCCTTGGTCAGCGGCTCGCTCCGCGGCTGCACGGTGACCACGCCCACCTGCGGCGGCGGCATTTGCGGAGGGCCTTGCTCCTTCTTGCCGCAGGCGGTCAGGGCCAGCAGGCCGAGGCACAACGCGGGTGTGCGCAGGGACGGGGATTTCATGGGGACTCCGAAGCGTGCTGATCGTGATAAGGGGAGGGCCATCGCGATGGGAGCGCATCCAGCCTGCGTCCGGCGCAGAGCATGACGGCACAGCCACCTGCATGTCGTGTGTCAAAGGTTGAGCGCTGTCCGTGCTCCGTGTGGGCGGGCAGGGGCGTGCGGAGCGCTACTATACCGTACAGTTCACAATTTATTGAAGAGCTTGCGGGAAGGTTTCGCGGATGATCGGACCGACCCGCTGGCAAAGGGCTGGCGCATCGCGGCTCAAACAATCAAGACGACTTTGCGCAAACGGGCGGGACGTGACTGACGATGCGTGCCGCGATACCGCCGGTTTCCACTGCACGCAACGATGCGTTCACCGTGCATGGTCGCATGCTTGTCGTGATGGCGCGCACGCCACGCGGGGGTGCGGACGAACGGCGGTTCATGACGCTTTGCACAACGGTATCGCGGTGGATTCACCCTGACGCGAAGCGTATCCTTTTGGGGCTTTATCGCGTCACTTTCGTTTCCACTACACAGTAGATGCCATGAATGCCATTCGCGCAGCCCATGAAGTCCCGCTTCAGTCCGCCGTGTTCGAGGCTCTGAAGCAAGCCGGATTCCCCACCCAGCGCCTTGATGAGGCGCAATTTTTTATCGGCGCCTTCTTCGCGCGGGTCACGGAAGGCGACCGCGGTCTGCACACTCCGGCGCAATGGGCCACCCTGACCGGTGGCCTGCTGGACTTCATGCAGCAGCGCGCGCCGGGTCGCGCGGCCGTGCGCGTGCTGGACCCCGAGGCCGGCCATGCCGGTCACAGCTGGCTGCAGATCGTCACTGACGACATGCCGTTCCTGGTCGACACGGTGAGCATGGTGGTTGCGGACCGCCTGCAGATCCACGCGGTGATCCATCCGGTGCTGACGGTGCAGCGCGATGCCGGCGGCAAGCTGCTGGGCATCGGCGGCGAGTCGGGGGCGGCCGAATCGGTGATGCACTTCGAGATCGACCGCGTGGGCGATGCGAATGAACAGGCGCAGCTGGTCGCGCAGGTCGAGGCCGCGCTGGAGGACGTGCGCGTGGCGGTGGGCGACTGGGCGGCGATGCGCGACAAGGCGCTGGCGATCGCCGACGAACTGCCGCAGCGCAAGCCGGCGCTGGACGCGGCTTCGGCGCGCGAGGCCGGCGAATTCCTGCGCTGGATCGCCGCCGACAACTTCACCTTCTTCGGTTACCGCGAATACGAGGTGACCGATGCCGACGGCGAGCGCGTGCTGCGCGCGATCGAAAGCTCGGGCCTGGGCATCCTGCGCAAGAGCGAGCAGTCGCTGGCGCCGCGTTCGCTGAAGACGCTGGCGGCCAGCGAGCTGCCGCATTCCGGCGCGGTCGACGCGGTCATCCTGACCAAGACCAATGCACGCTCGCGCATGCATCGTCCCGGCTACATGGATTACATCGGCGTGCTCAAGTTCGACGCCGACGGCCGCGCCGTGTCCGAGCAGCGCTTCCTCGGCCTGTTCACCTCCAGCGCCTACATGGCGCGCCCGCAGGATGTGCCGCTGGTGCGGCACAAGGTGGAGGCAGTGCTGGCGCGCTCGTGCCTGAAGCGCGATTCGTACTCCGGCAAGTCGCTGCGTCACATCCTGGAAACGCTGCCGCGCGAGGAGCTGCTGCAGAGCAGCGAGGACGAGCTGTTCGCCATCGCCACCGGCATCCTGGAGCTGCGCCAGCGCGCGCACACGCGGCTGTTCATGCGCCGCGACCGCTACGCCCGCTTCTTCACCTGCCAGGTGTTCGTGCCGCGCGACCGCTTCAACACCTCGGTGCGCGAGCGCATCGAGGCGCTGCTGGGCGAGGCCCTGCATGCCGAGCAGATCGATTCCTCGGTGCTGCTGGGCGAGGCCGCGCTGGCGCGCCTGTATATCGTGCTGCGGCCGAAGATCGGCGACCAGCCCGCCTACGACCTGGCCACGCTGGAGCAGGGTGTGGCGGCGATCGTGCGCAACTGGCACGACGAGGTGCGCGACGCACTGGTGAAGCAGCGCGGCGAGCACGAGGGCGTGGTGCTGGCGAACCGCTACGCGCGCGTGCTGCCGCCCGGCTACATCGACGACGTGAGCCCGGCGGTGGCCGCCGAGGACGTGCATCAGCTGTCGCTGCTCGAAGGCGACAACGCCTTGCGCATGTCGTTCTACCACCCGCCGAAGGCGCCGGAGACGCTGCGTTTCAAGGTCTACCGTTCCGGCGGCGACATTGCGCTGTCCGAGGTGCTGCCGCAGCTGGAGAACCTGGGCCTGCGCGTGCTCACCGAGCACGTCTACGAGATTCCCGGCGACAGCGTGCCGCTGTCGATCCAGGACTTCGAGGTGCAGCCGGTGGGCAAGCTCACCTTCAGCGTGGAGCAGGTGGGCTCGCTGTTCGAGCATGCGTTCGAGCAGATCTGGCGCGGCAATGCCGAGAACGACGGCTTCAACCGCCTGGTGCTGGGCGCCCGGCTGAGCTGGCGCCAGGTGGCGATGCTGCGCGGCTACTGCAAGTACCTGCTGCAGGCCGGCAGCACGTTCTCGCAGTCCTACATGGAGGACACGCTGAACCGCTATCCGGCGATCGCCGGCCTGCTGGTGGAGCTGTTCCTGGCCAAGTTCGACCCGTGCCGCGAATCGCTGTCGGCCGACGAGCGCAAGATCGCCGCCGGACAGCTGCACGGCGAAATGTCGGTGTTGATCCCGGCGCACGTGCAGGCCGCGAACCCGGCACTGGTGGACGGCCTCGCCGCCACGCTGGCGCAGCCGCGCGCCGAGCAGGTCAAGACGATCGAGGGCGCGATCAACGTGCTGCTGGAGAACGTGGCCAGCCTGGACGAGGACCGCATCCTGCGCAGCTTCGTGGCAGTGATGCATGCCACCCTGCGCACCAGCTTCTTCCAGCAGTGGAACGGCGCGTACCGCGACTACATCAGCTTCAAGCTCGACTCGCACGCCGTGCCCGAGCTGCCGAAGCCGGTGCCGTACCGCGAGATCTGGGTGTGCGCGCCGCGCGTGGAAGGCATCCACCTGCGCTTCGGCCCGGTGGCGCGTGGCGGCCTGCGCTGGTCCGATCGCCGCGAGGATTTCCGCACCGAGGTGCTGGGTCTGGTGAAGGCGCAGATGGTGAAGAACACCGTGATCGTGCCGGTGGGCTCGAAGGGCGGCTTCTTCGTCAAGAAGCCGCCGCTGGGCGGCGACCGCGACGCGCAGCAGGCCGAGGGCATCGCCTGCTACAAGCTGTTCATCAACGGCCTGCTCGACATCACCGACAACCTGGTCGAGGGCAAGGTGGTGAACCCGCACAACGTGGTGCGCCACGATGCCGACGATCCCTATCTGGTGGTCGCTGCGGACAAGGGCACGGCCACGTTCTCCGACATCGCCAACGGCATCTCGATCGAACATGGCTACTGGCTGGGCGACGCGTTCGCCTCCGGCGGCTCCAACGGCTATGACCACAAGGGCATGGGCATCACCGCCAAGGGGGCGTGGGAGTCGGTCAAGCGCCACTTCCGCGCGCTGGGCCGCGACAGCCAGAGCGAGGACTTCACCTGCGTGGGCATCGGCGACATGTCCGGCGACGTGTTCGGCAACGGCATGCTGCTGTCGAAGCACATCCGGCTGGTGGCCGCATTCGACCATCGCCACGTGTTCATCGACCCGAACCCGGATGCGGCGCGCTCCTTCGTCGAGCGCGAGCGCATGTTCAAGATTCCGCGTTCGAGCTGGGACGACTACGACAAGTCGCTGATCTCCGCCGGTGGCGGCATCTGGCCGCGCAGCGCGAAGTCGATCCCGGTCTCGCCGGAGGCGCGCGCGGCGCTGGGCCTCAAGCCCGAGGTCACCCAGATGGCGCCGAACGAGCTGCTCAACGCCATCCTCAAGGCGCCGGTGGACCTGCTCTGGAACGGCGGCATCGGCACCTATGTCAAGGCCAGCAGCGAGACCCATGCCGACGCCCGCGACCGCGCCAACAACGGCCTGCGCGTGGACGGCGGCGAACTGCGCTGCAAGGTCGTCGGTGAGGGCGGCAACCTCGGCATGACCCAGAAGGGCCGCATCGAGGCGGCGCAGAAGGGCGTGCTGCTGAACACCGACTTCATCGACAACTCCGCCGGCGTGGACACCTCCGACCACGAGGTGAACATCAAGATCCTGCTCAACGATGCCGTGCACCGCGGCGAGCTGGGCGAGGCGGACCGCAACAAGCAGCTGGCCGCGATGACCGACGAAGTCGGCCAGCTGGTGCTGTGGGACAACTATCGCCAGAACCAGGCGATCACCCTGATGGAGCACCAGTCGGTGAAGCGCATCGGTTCGATGGCGCACTTCATCCGCACGCTGGAGGCCGAGGGCTCGCTGGATCGCCAGGTGGAGAACTTGCCGAGCGAGGCGGAGCTGACCGAGCGCAAGACGCGCGGCCAGGGCATGACCCGGCCGGAACTGTCGGTGCTGCTGTCCTACGACAAGATCCGCCTGTTCCAGCAACTGCTGGATTCCGACGTGCCGGAGGACCCGTACCTGTCCAAGGAACTGGTGCGCTATTTCCCCGCGCCGCTGCACGAGAAGTACGCCGCGCACATGCAGCGCCATCGCCTGAAGCGCGAGATCATCGCCACCGCGGTGACCAACTCCACGATCAACCGCATGGGCGCCACCTTCATGATGCGCATGCAGGAAGACACCGGCAAAGGCCCGGCGGCGATCGCCAAGGCCTACACCGCCGCGCGCGAGATCCTGGATGCGCGCGAGCTGTGGGCCGAGATCGAGGCGCTGGACAGCAAGGTGGCCGAGGGCACCCAGGTCGACGCGGTGATGCAGATCTGGTCGCTGCTGCGCCACATGACCCGCTGGCTGCTCAACCGTCCCGGCGGCACGCTGGAGATCGCCGCCAACGTCGAGCGCTACCAGGCCGGCGTGAGCGCGCTGCGCAAGGCGTTGCCGGAAGCGCTGACGCCGACCGGCAAGGGCGACTTCGCCAGCAGTCAGGAAAAGTGGGAAGGCCTCGGCCTGCCGGCCGGACTGGCCGTGCGGCTGGCGCGCCTGTCCGAACTGCGCGCCGCGCTGGACATGGTCGAGGTGGCGCAACAGAGCGGCCAGCCGATCGAGAAGGTCGCCGGCGTGTTCTACGAACTGGGCGAGGTGCTGGACCTGGAATGGCTGCGTGGCCAGATCGAGGCGCTGCCGGTGGAAGGCCACTGGCATGCGCAGGCGCGCGGTTCGCTGCTGGACGAGCTCACCCACCAGCATCGCGCGCTGGTCCAGCAGGTGCTGAAGCTGGCCGGCGGCAGCAAGGGCGCCTCGCCGGTGCAGGTCTGGCTGCAGCGCGACGACGCCACGCTGCAGCACACCCGCGGCATGCTGGCCGAGATCCTGACCCAGAACGCCGACTACCCGATCGCCTCGGTCGCGGTGCGCCGGCTGGCCCAGCTGGCGCAGGTGCCGGTGGGCTGAGAGGACCGGCCCATCTTTCTCCCTCTCCCCTTTGGGGCGCGCGGGGAGCGGCCATGGATGGCCGCAGCTTTGAGGAGCGAGGAGAGGGTTGGGGTGAGGGGCCGAGCTGGCAAAAGCCTCCATGCATGATCGAAGTCCCGGCTTGTCCGGGGCTTCGCTTTTACGGCATGTGCCAGCACTCCATGCAGTAAGCTCCCGGCATCCCCTACGGAGCCCGCTCACCCATGCGCTTCGCCTTCGTCGCCAGTGACACCAGCGTCGCCCAGCAGGCGTGGCGCAAGCTCGTGGAGCGTTACGGCGACGTGCCTGCGGAGCAGGCGGAGCTGATCGTGGCGCTGGGTGGCGACGGCTTCATGCTGCGCACCCTGCACGCGCATCTCGCGCTGGGCGTGCCGGTGTACGGCATGAAGCTGGGGCGCGTCGGCTTCCTGATGAACAAGCACAAGCTTGATGGCCTGCCCGAGCGGGTGGCGCGCGCGCATGCCGCCGAACTGTTCCCGCTGGAAATGCTGGTTACCGACGCGGCGGGCGGCACCCATCGCGCGCTGGCCTTCAACGAGGTCTCGCTGCTGCGCCAGAGCAACCAGGCCGCGCACCTGGAGGTGAAGCTCAACGAGACGGTGAAGCTGCCGAACCTGATCTGCGACGGCGTGATGGTGGCCACGCCGGCCGGCTCCACCGCCTACAACCTCTCCGCGCACGGCCCGATCCTGCCGCTGGACGCGAACGTGCTCGCGCTCACCCCGATCAGCCCGTTCCGCCCGCGCCGCTGGCGCGGTGCGATCCTGCCGCATCGCACCGAAGTCAGCCTGCGCGTGCTCGACCACGGCAAGCGCCCGGTCAGCGCCACCGCCGACTTCCACGAAGTGCGCGACGTGCGCGACGTGGTCGTGCGCCAGGCCGAAGGGCAGGGCGTGCGCCTGCTGTTCGATCCCGAGCACAACCTGGAGCAGCGCATCCTCGACGAGCAGTTCGCCGCGGACTGACCCGCCTTTTCTCCCTCTCCCCTGCAGGCAAGACTGGGTGAGGGGCGGCTTTTCGTAGGAGCGCACCCTGTGCGCGATTGATTTTGCTCCGATCGGAACAAAAAGCCATCGCGCACAGGGTGCGCTCCTACACAAAACCAATCTCACGCTGTGCGCGTGCCTTGCGCTAGATTGCCCCCATGTCCGAATCCACCGTCCACGCCCCCGCCTCCGCCACCGACAACCGCCTCGTCGTGGCGATCTCCTCGCGCGCGCTGTTCGACCTCGGCAACAGCCACGCGCTGTTCGAGCGCGAGGGACTGGACGCCTACCGCAGCTTCCAGATCGAGCACGAGGACGAGATCCTGAAGCCGGGCGTGGCCTTCCCGCTGGTGCAGAAACTGCTCGACCTCAACAAGCTGGCGGGTGACGTGCCGCCAGTGGAGGTGATCCTGCTCTCGCGCAACTCAGGTGACACCGGCCTGCGCATCTTCAACGCGATCCAGCACTACGGCCTGGAGATCAGCCGCGCCGCCTTCACCAGTGGTGCGCCCACTTCCGACTACATCGCGCCGTTCAAGGCCGACCTGTTCCTCTCCGCCAACGCCGAGGACGTGGGCCGCGCGCTCAAGGCCGGTGTGGCGGCGGCCACCATCCTGCCGAGCGTCGCGCCGCCGCGGATGAGCGAACAGCTGCGCATCGCCTTCGACGGCGACGCGGTGATCTTCGGCGACGAAGGCGAGCGCGTCTCGCGCGAGGAGGGGTTGGAGGCCTTCCACCGCAGCGAGACCGAGCATGCCGCCGAGCCGCTGTCGGTCGGTCCGTTCCGCGGCTTCCTCACCGCGCTGCACCGGTTGCAGGCTGCGTTTCCCGCGGAGAACTCGCCGATCCGCACCGCCCTGGTCACCGCGCGTTCCGCGCCCGCGCACAAGCGCGTTATCCTCACCCTGCGCCGCTGGGGCGTGCGCATCGACGAAGCGCTGTTCCTCGGCGGCCGCGACAAGGGCCCCTTCCTCGACGCCTTCGGCGCCGACATCTTCTTCGATGACTCGCCGGCCAACGTGGAATCCGCGCGCAAGCACGTGGCCACAGGACATGTGCCGCACGGGGTGAGCAACCACTGACTTCAGGGCACCGGATGGCCTTTGCTGGCCGTCCAGATCGCGTACCAGTCTTCGGTATCCAGCGAAACGTTCAGTGCGGCGACTGCCTCGCGCAAGCCGTCAATGCGGCCCGTGCCGGTGATCGGGCGTGGTCGCGAAGGATGGCGCAGCACCCAGGCGTAGGCCAGGGTGGCGAGGCTGGTGCCGAGGCGTGCGGCGATGGCCTCCATTTCGGCGCGCACGCGCACGGCCTGTTCGTCCTCGCCGGTGAACAGGCGGCCGCCGGCCAGCGGTGACCAGATCATCGGACGCAGGCCGAGTTGCTGCGCCTGGTCCAGCGTGCCGTCGTCCAGCGCATCCATCTGCAGGGGCGAGAGTTCGAGCTGGTTGGTCGCGAGCAGGTGGTACTGGTTGAGCAGGGCGAACTGGCTGGTCGAATGATTGGACACGCCCCAGTGTGCCACCTTGCCTTCATGGGTGAGCGCCGCGAACGTTTCCGCCAGCGCGGCGGCATCCATCAGGTAATCGGGGCGGTGGATCAGCACCAGGTCCAGCTGTTCGGTGCGCAGCTTGCGCAGCGACTGCTCGACCTGCGCGCGCACGTAGGCCGCCGAGGTGTCGTAGTGATTCACCCGGTAAGGGCGTTGCGCCGAACGCAGGCGGATGCCGCACTTGCTCACCAGTTGCATGCGTTGGCGCAGCGCCGGGGCTGCCTGCAGTGCCTCGCCGAACAGGGCCTCGGCCTGGTAGTCACCGTAGATGTCCGCGTGGTCGAAGCTGGTGATGCCCAGTTCCAGCGCCTGCTCGATCCATCGCACGCGCGCCTGCACGGACAGGTTCCAGCTGGCGATGCGCCACAGGCCGGCGATGATGGGGGAGAGTTCCAGTGCGGATGAGGCGCGGGCGATCGTCATGCTTGGCTCGTTCGGGGATATGGCCCGGCCATCATGCAGCATCGAAACAAAGCGCGGAATGGGCGTGGGTCGGTGAGTCCGAAGGGGTGATTCGCTCAGTCGTTTCGGGTGACGCCTGTCACTGGTTGCGCCACGGGCCGTGTCCTACCGTAACGCCATCTTGGGGAGGATAACGACGATGACGGACAACGAAACGAATACCGGAACGAACACTGTTGCGCGGCATAGCCATCGCATCATCCCGGCACTGCTGGTGGTTGGAGTGGGCGTGATCTTCCTGTGCGGCAACCTGGGCGTGCAGTTTCCCTTCCTCAACTGGGCTAACTGGTGGGCGTGGTTCATCCTGCTCGGCGCGGTGTGGCCGCTGTCCGAGGCCTGGGAGCGCTACCGCACCGTCGGTACGGTGGATGGCGCGGTGGCGCACTCGCTGCTGAACGCACTCGCCATCGTGATGGTGGCGGTGATCTTCATCCTCGACCTGTCCTGGGGCACGTGGTGGCCGCTGTTCGTGATCTACGGCGGCGTGTGCATGCTGGTGCGCGAGCCCCGGCGCCGGGACAGGAACGAGGTGCGGTAATCTCGCTGTCTCCCTCGTTCCATGCCACTGGAGTGCCGGTGCTGATTGCCGTCCTGACGATACTGTTCATCGCCAGCTTCATCCGTTCGGCTTTCGGTTTCGGCGAGGCTCTGATCGCGGTGCCGCTGCTGGCGTTTGCGATGCCGGTGGATACGGCGGCGCCGATTGCCGCACTGGTTTCGATCACGGTGGCGATCGTGGCCATCGCGCAGGACTGGCGGCACATCCATTTCCGCAGCGCGGGCCGCTTGTTCCTTGCCACCGCGGTAGGCACGCCGCTCGGCCTGTGGGCACTGCACGCGCTGGACGAGCATCTGGTGAAGATGGTGCTCGGTGCGGTGGTGATGGCGTTCTCGGTGTTTGCCCTGATGCGCCATCGGCAGGCGGCATTGCACGACGACCGTCATGCGTGGATCTTCGGTTTCGGCGCGGGCGTGCTTGGCGGTGCGTACGGCATGAACGGGCCGCCGCTGGTGGTGTACGGCGCGTTGCGCGGCTGGTCGCCGCGGCATTTCCGCGCCACGCTGCAGGGCTATTTCCTGCCGGCCAGCGTGATGACCATGGCCGGCTACGGCCTGACCGGCCTGTGGACGCCCACCGTGACCCGCGACTACCTGCTGGCCTTGCCGGCGGTGCTGGCCGCCACGCTGCTGGGCCGCATGCTCAACAGGCGGCTGAGCGGCCAGGTCTTCGTGCGTTGCCTGCACGCCGGCCTGGTGCTGATCGGTGCGATGCTGCTGTTGCAGTCGCGGGGCTGGCTGGGCGGTTAGCGTCTGGCTCCGGCCTGCGGTGCGGCGCTCAGCTGATCCGCCGACCAGCCACCGCCCAGGTCGCCGATCAGCGACACCGTGTCGAGCAGGCGCTGCTGGCGCACGTTCAATGCATCCTGCTGGGTGCTCAGCTGGGTGGCGCGGGCGGTGGCCGCGGTGGTGTAGTCGACGGTGCCGGCCTGGTATTCGTTGAGCGCGATCTCGGCACCGCGGGTGGCGTCGCGCACGGCGTCGTCGAGCACGCCGGCCTGCCGGGTGAGGATATGCAGACCGGAGAGGTCGTCCTCCACGCCTTGCAGCGCAGTCAGTACGGTACCTCGGTAGTTGGCCACCGCGGCCTCGTAATTGGCCTTGGCCGCGGCGACCTCGCCATGGCGTTCACCGCCATCGAACAGCGTTTCGCCGACGTCGGCGCCCAGCGACCAGACATGGTTGGCCACATGCAGCAGGCCTGCCAGCGGCGATTGCGAGAAACCGTCCGCGGCCGACAGCGAGAGGCTAGGGTAGTAGGCCGCCACGGCGACGCCGATCGCGGCGTTCTGGGCGGCCATCTGGCGCTCGGCGACGGCGATGTCGGGCCGGCGCTGCAGCAGGGTCGAAGGCATGCCCAGCGGCACCCCGGGCAGCGTCGGCAGCGTGCCGTCGTGCGGAATCTGCAGATCCTCCGGATTCTTGCCGACCAGCACCGCGATGGCATGGACGTACTGCGCGCGGGCAATGCCCAGCGCGAGCAGGCTGGACTGGGCGTTCTCCAGCTGGGTGCGTGCGCTGATCAGGTCGGAAGGCGGCACGGTGCCGGCTGCCGCCTGGTTGCCCACCACGCGCAGGTACTCCTTGAAGGCGTCGACGGTCTGCTGCAGCAGGTCGATGCTGGCGTCGGTCACCCGCAGCTCGATCACCGCGCTGGCCAGCGCGGTCTGTTCGGACAGCGTGGCATTGGCCAGGGTGGCCGCGCTGGCCTGCGCGTTCGCCTTGTTCTCCTGCAGGGTACGGCGCACCTTGCCCCACAGGTCCGGCGCCCAGCTCACGTTGCCTTCCAGCGAACCGGAGGTGCTTATCGGGCTCAAGCGGCTTGCGCCGCTGCTGGTGGTGCTGGTGGCGCCGATGGCCGAGCGCTGCCTGTTGCCCGAGCCGCTGATGCCGATGGTGGGGAACAGCGCGCTGCGCGCCACCTGCACCTGGGCCAGTGCCGCCTGGTAGTTGGCGTAGCTCTGGCGCACGGTCTGGTTGGAAACCGACACCTGCGGTTCCAACTGGTTCAGCAGCGGATCGTTGAACATCGTCCACCAGTCGCCCTTGGGCGCGGCCGCGGCCGGCGCGGCCGCCGTCCAGCCGGGCAGGGGCTGGTACTGCGCGGGCATCGCCACCGCCGGGCGGTGGTAGTCCGGGCCGACCATGCAGCCGCCGAGCAGCAGGGTCAGCGTGGCGGCCAGCATGCCGCGGGGATGGGTCACGCGGGAGAGCAGCTTGGTGTTCATGCGCTTGCGTCCGATCGGTTCCACGGCAGGGTGGCGGACCACGCGGCGAGCCTGACGCGCACGCGGTCGAAGTAGAGGTAGATCACTGGCGTGGTGTACAGGGTGAAGACCTGGCTGAGGATCAGGCCGCCCGCCACGGTGATGCCCAGCGGCTGGCGCAGCGAGGCGCCCTGGCCGATGCCGATGGCCAATGGAACGGCGCCCAGCACGGCGGCGGCGGTGGTCATCATGATCGGGCGCAGGCGCACCACGGCGGCGTCGTGAATCGCCTTGCGCGGCTCGTAGCCTTCGTCGCGCTGCAGGTGGATGGCCACGTCGATCATCATGATCGCGTTCTTCTTGACGATGCCGATCAGCAGGATGATGCCGATCATCGCGATCACCGAGAACGGCGTGCCGAAGATCAGCAGCGCCAGGGTGGCGCCGATGCCCGCGGAGGGCAGGGTGGAGAGGATGGTGACGGGGTGCACGGTGTTCTCGTAGAGCATGCCCAGCACGATGTACACCGCCACCAGCGCGGCGAGGATCAGCAGCGGCATGGTGGACATCGACTGCGAGTAGACCTGCGCCGCGCCCGCGGTGGCGCCGCGGATGGACGCCGGCATGTGGATGGCCTGCTCGGCCTGGTCGATGGCCAGCAGCGCCTTGCTCAGCGAACCGCCTGGCGGCAGGTTGAACGAGATGGTGGTGGCGACCAGCCCGCTCTGGTGGTTGACCTGGGTGGGCGTGTGGTCGCTGGTGTAGGTGGCCAGCGCCGGGAACGGCACCATCGTCTCGGTCGCCGTGCTGTCCGCGCTGCCGCTGGAGGCGCCGCCCCTGGCGTTGGCGATGGCGTTGGTGAGCAGGTTGGCTTCGGCGTTGGCATTGTTCGCGTTGGTGCTGGAGGCCGCACCCGACGAGGCGGTGACCGCCGACACGGTTTGCGTCGCCTTGACCAGGTTGCCGGACATCTGCGTCTGCTCGGTACCGCTGGCGACGCCGGCCGTGCCGCTGAAGCGCATGCGGTCGAGCATCTGCGGGTACTGCCAGTACGGCGGCGCCACTTCCATCACCACGTAGTACTGGTTCAGCTCGTTGTACACGGTGGAGACGGTGCGCTGGCCGAACGCGTCGTACAGCACGCTGTCGAGCTGGGTCGGCGTGAAGCCGTAGCGCATCATGGTGGCGCGGTCGAAGTTGATGTCGATCTGCAGGCCATGCTGCTGCAGGTCCGAGTTCACGCTGGTGAGCTGGTCGCGGTACTTGCCCAGTTCGTCCACCAGCTTGGGCACCCACTGGTACAACTGGTCGGCGTCGTCGCCGGTCAGCGTGTACTGGTATTCGGCGGCGGACTGCCGGCCGCCGATGTGCAGATCCTGCGCGGCCTGCAGGAACAGGCGCGCACCGGTGATCCGGCTGAGCTTGGGCCGCAGGCGTTCGACCACCTGCGCGGCGGAGATCTTGCGCTCTGCCAGCGGCTTCAGTTCCACGAACACGCTGGCGCTGTTCAGCGAACGGCCGCCGGTGAAGCCCGCCACCGAGGCTACCGCCGGGTCCTTCCCCACGATGGATTGCAGTTGCTCCAGCTTCTGTTCCATCGCCTGGAACGAGATGCTCTGGTCGGCGATGACCGAGCCCATCAGGATGCCGTTGTCCTGCTCCGGGAAGAAGGTCGAGGGCAGCAGCTTGAACAGCACGACGTTCAGCGCGATCAGGCCGATCAGGGTGAGGCCGACCAGCAGCGCATGGTCGAGCACGGCGGTGAGCGAACGCGAGTAGGCCTGCTTGAAGCGCTCGAATTGCCGCTCGTACCACAGCGCCCAGCGTGCCTTGGAATGCAGGGCCTTGCGGTTGAGCACGAACGCGGCCAGGGTCGGCGTGATGGTGAGCGAGATCACCATCGAGAACAGGATCGCCACCGACAGCGTCACCGCGAACTCGTGGAACAGCAGGCCGATGATGCCGGGCATCAGCAGGATCGGGGTGAACACCGCGATCAGCGACAGGCTCATCGAGATCACCGTGAAACTGACCTCGGCACTGCCGCGCATGGCCGCCTCGCGTACCTCCATGCCCGCTTCCACGTGGCGCACGATGTTCTCCAGCACCACCACCGCGTCGTCCACCACGAAGCCGGTGCCTATGGTCAGCGCCATCAGCGACAGGTTGTCGATGCTGTAGCCCATCAGGTACATCGGCCCGAACGTGCCGACGATCGACAGTGGCAGCGCCACCGCGGGAATCAGGATCGCCCGCGGCGACTGCAGGAACACGAACACCACGCCGATCACCAGCAGCACCGCGATGAACAGCGTGCGTTCGGTGTCGTTGACCGCGCCGTGCACCGACACGGAACGATCCAGCGCGACGTCGGCGTGGATGCCTGCCGGCAGCGCCGCCTCGATGGACGGAAGCACATCCCTGATCTCGCCCACCGTCTTGACGATGTTGCCGCCGGGGCGCGGGAACACGATGACCAGCACCGCCGGCTTGCCGTTGTAGAGGCCCATGTTGCGGATGTTCTCCGCCGAATCCTGCACGTCGGCCACGTCGCGCAGCAGCACCGGCGCGTTGTTGCGGTAGGCCACCACCAGGTCGCGATAGGGAGCGGCCTTGCTGATCTGGTCGTTGGAGGTGACCTCGTAGCGCAGGCCGTTCTGGTCGATGTGACCCTTGGCGCTGTTCGCGTTCGCGGCGCTGATCGCCGCGCGCACGTCCTCCAGGCCGATGCCGTAGCTGTTGAGCTTGTCCGGCTGCAGCTCCACGCGCACCGAGGGCAGGGCGCTGCCGCCCAGGGTGATCTCGCCCACGCCGTCGATCTGCGACAGCTGCTGCTGGATCACCGAGTCGGCCGAATCGTAGAGCTGGGCGCGGGTCAGCGTGTCCGAGGTCAGCGCCAGGATCATGATCGGCGTGTCGGCCGGGTTGTACTCGCGATACGTCGGATTGCCACGCAAGGTGGAAGGCAGGTCCGCACGTGAGGCCTGGATCGCCGCCTGCACGTCTCGCGCGGCGCCGTTGATGTCGCGGTCCAGGCCGAACTGGATGACGATCCTGGCCGAACCGACCGAGCTGGTCGAAGTCATCTCGTTGACGTCGGCGATGGTGCCGAGGCGCCGCTCCAGCGGCGCGGTCACGGTGGAGGCCATGATGTCCGGGCTGGCGCCCGCCATGGTGGCCTGCACCACCACTACCGGATAGGTCACGTTCGGCAGCGGTGCCACCGGCAGGTGGAAATACGCCAGCAGGCCGGACAGCAGGATGGCGACCGCCAGCAGGGTGGTCGCCACCGGTCGCCGGATGAACAGGCCGGGGATGCTCATACGCGTTCACCCGCTGCTTTACCCCCTCTACCCTCCGGGGAGAGGGTCGGGGTGAGGGGCCGGTCTTGCGCAGATGCCTGTACGCAGCGTCGACGCATCGGCCATGAACCTGCATTTAAGCCATGCGGGGCATGGCCAGCCCGGCCCCTCACCCCAGCCCTCTCCTCGCTCCTCAAGGCTGCGGCCATCCATGGCCGCTCCCCGCGTGCCCCAAAGGGGAGAGGGGGATGATCATGGCGGGTGGGGGCGCGCGCGATCACGCTTCACCACCTTCCGCTTCCAGCGCCGGCGCGGGCCGCAGGCGCTGCGCCAGCCGGTCGAAGAACAGGTAGATCACCGGCGTGGTGAACAGGGTCAGCAACTGGCTGAGCGCGAGGCCGCCGATGATCGCCAGGCCCAGCGGGCGACGCAGCTCCGAACCGGTGCCGGTGCCCAGCAGCATCGGCAGCGCGCCGAGCATCGCCGCCAGTGTGGTCATCAGGATCGGCCGGAAGCGCAGCAGCGAGGCCTCGAAGATCGCCTCCGCCGGCGGCTTGCCGTGCTCACGTTCCGCCACGAGGGCGAAGTCCACGATCATGATCGCGTTCTTCTTCACGATGCCGATCAAGAGCACGATGCCGATGATGCCGATCACGTCCAGGTCGGCGCGGGCGACCATCAGCGCCAGCAGCGCACCGATGCCGGCCGAGGGCAGGGTGGAAAGAATCGTCACTGGGTGGATGAAACTCTCGTACAGCACGCCGAGCACGATGTAGACGGCCACCAGCGCGGCGATCAGCAGATAGACCTCGCTGGACAGCGAATCCTGGAAGGCTGCTGCCGCGCCCTGGAACGAGGATTCGATCGAGGACGGCAGGTGCGCCGCCTGTTCGGCTTGCGTGATCTCGTCCACCGCCGTGCTCAGCGAGGCGCCCTGCGCGAGGTTGAACGAGATGGTGGTGGACGGGAACTGCGCGAGGTGGCTGACTACCAGCGGCGACTTGCTCACCTGGATCTGCGCGATGGCGCCCAGCGGCACCTGGCCGCTGCTGCTGGTCTGGCTTGGCAGGTACAGGTTGCCCAGCGATTGCAACGTGGGCAGGCTCTCCGGCTTGGCCACCAGGATCACGCGGTACTGGCTGGACTCGTCGAAGATCGTCGAGACGATGCGCTGGCCCAGCGCGTCGTACAGCGCGTTGTCGATGGTCGCCGCGGTGATGCCGTAGCGCGCCGCCAGCTGGCGGTTCACTTCCACGTTCACGCTGAGGCCGTTGTTGTTGAGGTCGCTGGTGACGTCGACAATGGACTTGATGTTCTTCATGCGCGAGAGCAGGGCCGGCACGTATTGCTGCAGGGCGGCCTGGTTCGGGCCACGCAACACGAACTGGTACTGGTTCGGCGACACCGTGGTGTCCAGCGTCAGGTTCTGCTCCGGTTGCAGGAACAGCTTGATGCCGGGCACGTTCGCGGTTTCCTGCTGGATGCGGCGCGCGATCTGCTGGGCGGTTTCCGAGCGATCGTCGCGCGGCTTCAGGTTGATCAGGAAACGGCCGTTGTTGAGCGTGATGTTGGTGCCGTCGATGCCGACGTAGGAAGTGAGGCTGGTGACCTCGGGATCCTTGAGGATGGCCTCGGCCAGCGCCTGCTGGCGCTCCACCATGGTGTCGTAGGACACCGAGTTGTCGGCGGTGCTGATGCCCTGCAGCACGCCCACGTCCTGCACCGGGAACAGGCCCTTGGGGATCACCACATACAGCACGATGGTCAGCGCCAGCGTGGCCAGGAACACCAGCAGCGTGGTGGTCTGGTGCCTCATCACCACGACGAGGCCGCGGCGGTAGGCGTCCAGCAGCTTGTCGAACAGGCCTTCGCTGATCCGCTCGAAGCGGCTGGGGTGGCGGTCGTGCTGTGCCTTGAGGATACGCGCGCACATCATCGGCACCAGGGTCAGCGACACCACGGCGGAGAGCACGATGGTGACTGCGAGCGTGACCGCGAACTCGCTGAACAGGCGCCCGATCACGCCGCCCATGAACAGCAGCGGGATCAGCACCGCGATCAGCGACACGGTCAGCGACAGGATGGTGAAGCCGATCTGGCCGGCGCCTTCCAGCGCGGCTTCCAGCGGCGTCCTGCCTTCCTCCAGGTAGCGCACGATGTTCTCGATCATCACGATCGAATCGTCCACCACGAAACCGGTGGCGATGATCAGCGCCATCAGCGAGAGGTTGTCGATGGAATAGCCGAGCTTGTACATCACCGCCAGCGTGCCGATCAGCGATACCGGCACGGAGATGCTCGGGATGATGGTGGCGGGCAGGTTGCGCAGGAACACGAAGATCACCAGCACCACCAGCGCGATCGCCAGCACCAGCTCGAACGCGGCGTCGGACACCGAGGAGCGGATCACGCCGGTACTGTCGTTGACGATGCTGATCTTCATGCCGGCAGGCAGGGTGGCTTCCAGCGCGGGCAGTTCCTGCGTGATGCGATCCACCGTCTCGATCACGTTGGCGCCCGGCTGGCGCTGCACGTTGAGCACGATGGCCTGCGTGGTGTTGTACCAGGCGCCCAGTTCCTTGTTCTGTGCGGCCTGCGTCACGTGGGCGACGTCGCGCAGGAACACCGGCGCGCCGTTCTGGTAAGAGACCACCGTGTCGAGGTAGCCCTGCGGGTTCTGGATCTGGTCGTTGCCGTTGATCGTGTAGTCCAGCTTCGGGCCGTCGAAATTGCCCTTGGGCTGGCTGACGTTGACGTTGGCGATCAGCGAACGCAGGTCGTCGATGTTGAGGCCGTAGGCGGCCAGCTTGTGCGGATCCGCCTCGACGCGAACCGCCGGCACGTTGCCGCCGGCGGCGCTGACCAGGCCCACGCCGGGCACTTCGGAGATCTTGGTGGCGAGGCGGTTGTTGGCGGCGTCCTGCAACTGGGGCAGCGACATCGAGTTCGAGGTCACCGCCAGCGTGAGGATGGGCTGGTCGGCCGGGTTCACCTTGGCGTAGGTGGGTGGCGCGGGCAGGCCGCTGGGCAGCAGGCTGTTGGCGGCATTGATCGCCTCCTGCACGTTCTGCTCGGCCACGTCGAGGTTGAGCGAGAGATCGAACTGCAGCGTGATGACCGACGCGCCGGCGGAACTGCTCGACGTCATCTGCTGCAGGCCGGGGATCTCGCCCAGCTGCACTTCCAGCGGCGCGGTCACCGTGGTCGCCATCACCATGGGGCTGGCGCCGGGGTAGAAGGTCTGCACCTGGATCGTCGGGTAGTCCACGTCAGGCAACGAGGACACCGGCAGGAAGCGCACCGCGACCAGGCCCACCAGCACCATGGCGATCATCAGCAGCGCCGTCGCCACCGGACGGAGCACGAACGGTCGAGAAATGTTCATCGCTTGTGCGCCCGCCGCTTACGAAGCCGAACTGTCGGCGGACGCGTGCTTCTTCTTCCAGCCGGAGTGCCGTTTGCCCGCCGTGGACGACGGCGCTGCCGGTGCGCTGCCCGCGGCGGCCGGCTGCGCGCCGGCGAGCTTGATCCTGGCGCCATCGCTGAGGCGGTCCGTGCCGTCGGTGACCACGGTCTGGCCGGCGGCGAGGCCGGACAGGATGACGGTGTTCTTGCCGTCGCTGGGGCCGAGGGTGACCTTGTGCACGGAGACGGTATTGTCGGCATTGACCAGATAGACGAAATCGCCCGGCGCGCCGTTCTGCACGGCCGGGGTCGGCACCAGCACCGCGTTCTTCAGCGTATCCACCAGCAGCTGCACGTTGACGAATTCGTTGGGGAACAGCGCCTCGTCGTCATTGGGCACCGTGGCGCGCAGCGGCACCGTGCCGGTGCCGGTGGCCATCTGGTTGCCGATGGCATACACCGTGCCGGTGGTGATCTGCTTGCTGTTGTCGCTGTTGTAGATCGCCACCGGCAGCTTGGCGCCGGCGCCGAAGCGCTGCAGCACCCGCGACAGCGCGTTCTGCGGCACGGAGAACTGCACCGTGGTCGGCTTCATCGTGGTGATGGTCACGATCCCCGGCGAACTGGACGCGGTGACGTAGTTGCCGGGATCGACCAGGCGCAGGCCCACGCGGCCCGCGACGGGGGCGGTGATGTGGCAGTAGGCAATGTTCAGCGCGTCCTGCGCGATGGCGGCCTGGTCGGCCTTCACCGCCGCCTCGTCCTGCTGCACGGTGAACTGCTGGTCGATGAAGGTCTGCTCGGCGATCGATTTCTGCTGGTGCAGCTGCGCATAGCGGGCCAGGTCGGCCCGGGCCTGCGCCAGGCTGGCCTGGTCCTTGGCGAGCTGCGCCTCGGCCTGCTGCTTGTCGATCTCGTACTGGCGCGGGTCGATCTGGGCGAGGAACTGGCCCTTGGTGACATCCTGGCCTTCCTGGTAGCCCACCGCGGTGAGGTAACCGCTCAGCTGCGGCAGCACGTTGACCGTAGCCGTCGGCGTCACCGTGCCCAGCTCGTCGAGGTTCTCCGGCATGTCGCCGAGGGTGGCGGTGGCCGTGCCCACCACCTGCGCGGCAAAGCCGCCCCGGGTTTTCTTGCCGCCGAGCAGGTGGAGCACGATCAGGGCGATCACCACCGCCAGCACGATGCCGACGATCAACAGGTGGCGTTTCGGGCGGCGGGGTGGGGTGGAGCGCGAAACATTGGCATTCATGTGCCATCTCCAAACGATTCATGCCGTCGTTCATACGACGGGCCGACCGCGCCTCATCAATTTCTTGCGATGCGGGTGTCGACCAGGCCATGCCGGTCGCGGTCGGGGCAAAAGTCAGATCGCCTTGAACGATTCACTGGCGGCAGGGTTGACCTGTCGGGGCGTGACTTCCGGCAGGGCGGCGTCGGCTGCGGTTCAGCATGACGCGTCTGTCGTGTGGATGCCATTGCAACCGGATGACACATGTCGCGTCACGGGATGGTGATGGCCGCGCCTGCACCGGCGCTCAGATGATACGCATCCGCTTCCACCAGTTCGTGACCTGCTCCTCCCGCACCAGCGTGAACAGCCCTGCACCCAGGATCAGCACGATGCCGACCAGCATCGGCCAGTCGAGGTGGTCGCCGAACAGCCAGTAGCCGAAGCCGATCGCCCACAGCATCTGGCTGTACTGGGTGGGCGCCACGCGGTTGGCATGCGCGAGCCGGGTGGCGTACATCAGCAGCACGCCGGCCAGCGCGGCGAGCAGGCCGTAGCCGGCCAGCAGGCCCCATTGTGAAAGATCCGGCCACACGAAATGGGGCAGCATCAGCACGCCGCCGGCCACCAGCGGACCGATCACGCCGGCGCCGTACAGGCTGATGCGTTTCTCGTCGCCGCCTGCCATGCGCAGCGCCACCATCGACAGCGCCGCCGCGATGCCGCACAGGATCGCCGCCAGGTGCCCCAGTCCAAGCACGCGAAAGCCGGGGCGCAGCACCACCAGCACGCCGGCGAAGCCCACGAGCACCGCGGTCCAGCGCCGCCAGCCCACGTGCTCCTTCAGCAGCAGCACCGAGAGGATGGTCACGAAGATCGGCATCAGGAAGATCATCGAGAACACCTCGGCCATCGGCAGCAGGGTGAACGCGGTGACCGAGCAGATGTTGCCCACCGCGCCGGCCAGCGCCCGCGCCCACCACAGCTTCGGGCGGCGCGCGGCGAAAACGTCGTGCCAGCGGTCGTCCTTGTCCATGATGAAGGGCAGCGCGGCCAGGCCCAGCGCCGCGCCGATGCACACCGATTCGTACGGTGGCACGCTGCCGTGCAGGGTTTTCACGAAGGCGTCGCTGATCGCGTAGGCCGCGAAGCTGGCGAAGCCCAGCAGCACACCCTTGATCATGGGTTTTCCGTGGTGGGGAAGGGACGGGGCCGCATGATCGCACGGCGCGGCTGCTGCGCCCGGCCATGACCGGCACGGGGTACCCCGGGTAGAATACGGGGTTTCCCCGTCCGCCACTGGAACGCACATGGCTGCTGCCCGCCTGAACCCGCTCGACCTGTACGACGTCCGCTCGCTGCTTTCCGACGAGGAGCGCATGGTGCAGGACACTGTCGGCCGCTTCGTCGATGAAAAGGTGTTGCCGATCATCGGCGACTGCTTCGACCAGGCACGTTTCCCGACCGAGCTGATTCCGGAAATCGCCAGCCTCGGCCTGCTGGGCGCCACCATCCCCGAGAAGTACGGCTGTGCGGGCATGAGCGGGGTGAGCTACGGCCTGATCTGCCAGGAGCTGGAGCGCGGCGACTCGGGCCTGCGCAGCTTCGCCTCGGTGCAGAGTTCGCTGGTGATGTACCCGATCTACGCCTACGGCAGCGAAGAGCAGAAGATGGAATACCTGCCGCAGATGGCGGCGGGCGAGATCATCGGCTGCTTCGGCCTCACCGAGCCGCACGGCGGTTCCGACCCGGCAAACATGAAGACCCACGCGAAGAAGGACGGCGGCGACTGGGTCATCAACGGCGCCAAGATGTGGATCACCAATGGCAACCTGGCCCACATCGCGGTGGTCTGGGCGCAGACCGACGACGGCATCCAGGGCTTCATCGTGCCGACGGACAGCAGGGGGTTCACCGCGCAGCAGATCCACAAGAAGATGAGCCTGCGCGCCTCGGTCACCAGCGCGCTGTTCTTCGACAATGTGCGTGTGCCGGATGCGAACCGCCTGCCGAACGTGAAGGGCCTGAAGGGGCCGCTCGGCTGCCTCACCCAGGCGCGCTACGGCATCACCTGGGGTCCGATCGGCGCCGCGCAGGCCTGCCTCAAGGAAGTGCTGGACTACAGCGCCGAGCGCATCCTGTTCGGGCGTCCGCTTTCATCGAACCAGGCCATCCAGCTCAAGCTCGCCGACATGGCCCGCCGCATCACCACGGCGCAGTTGCTCTCGCTGCAGTTGGGCCGCCTGAAGGACGCCGGCGCCATGCAGCCCACCCAGGTCTCGCTGGCGAAGTGGAACAACTGCCGCATGGCGATCGACATTGCGCGCCAGTGCCGCGACATCCTCGGCGGCGCCGGCATCACCACCGAGCACGGCGCGATTCGCCATGCGCTGAACCTGGAATCGGTGATCACCTACGAGGGCACCGAGACCGTGCACGAGCTGGTGGTGGGCCGCGAACTGACCGGCATCAACGCGTTCTGATCGCCACTCCCTCTCCCCTCCGGGGGAGAGGGCTGGGGTGAGGGACGGGTCTCGCGGCAGCCTTCATGCGAAGCATGCTTCGAGCGGGAGTCATCGCAAGAGTGCCCCCTCATCTCGATCCTCTCCCCGAAGGGGAGAGGAGGTAACCCCCAGCTCCGGCCACCGGCAAGGCATTGTGCTTCCCGATATGTCGATCACCGACATCCGCATCGAAACCGACCGCCTGATCCTGCGCCCGACCCGGCCGGAGGATTTCGAGGGTTGGGCCGCGCTGATGGGCGACGAGGAGAACTCCCGCCACATCGGCGGCCCGCAGCCGCGCGCCGTGGCCTGGCGCGGTTTTCTTTCGATGGCCGGCGCCTGGGCGATGCAGGGCTATGGCATGTTCTCGGTGATCGAGAAGACGAGCGGTCGCTGGATCGGCCGGTTGGGGCCATGGTGCCCCGAGGGCTGGCCCGGCACCGAGGTGGGCTGGGGCCTGTTGCGCGAAACCTGGGGCAAAGGCTATGCGACCGAAGGCGCGACCGCCGCGATCGACTGGGCCTTCGCGCAGCTGGGCTGGAGCGAGGTGATCCACACCATCGTGCCGGACAACACCGCTTCGCAGCACGTTGCCCGGCGACTGGGTTCGAGCCTGCTCGGGCCTGGCCGCCTGCCCGAGCCGTTCCAGGAGTTGCCGGTCGAGATATGGGGCCAGAGCCGCGAGGCCTGGTTGCGCCGCCGCGCATGAGCCATATCCCGCCCGCGCTGTTCGTCGCGCTCGCCGAGCTGGTGCCCGAGCTGCACGTGCATTGCGTCGAGCCGTGGTGCCTGATCGGCAGCGCCGCGGCGCGCCTGCTCGGCGCCGAGGTGAGCGTGGCCGACGTCGACGTGCTGGTTTCGCGCGCCGATGCCGAAATGCTGGCGACACTGTGGGCCGATCGCCGCGACGCCACGCATGCCCCGGTCGACGACGGCCGCTTCCGTTCGCACTTCGCCCGCTTCCACTTTCCCGGCATGCCGGTGGAGGTGATGGGTGGCCTGGAACTCGACCAGGGCGACGGCTGGCAGCCGGTGTCGCCGGGCCGGCTGGTGCTGGCCGGCCTGCAGGGCATGGCCGTGCCGGTGCCTGCGCTGGACGACCAGATCCGCATCTTCGAATCCTTCGGCCGCGACAAGGATCGCGACCGCGCCACAGCGCTGCGCCAGTTGCGCCAGCCTTCCGTGCTCTCCATCGTTTCCTCTTCCTGACGGCCACGAGCCGCTCCTACCGAACCGACATCGCCATGACCACCACGCCCGCTCCCATCGCCGCCCGCCACAAGGGCTTCAACCGCGCCGAGATCGTCGATCAGAACTTCACCGAGTTCGTGCAGCAGTGGCAGGGCGAGGCGCGCACCGCGCCGCGCGACGATGCGCCGGTGCTGCCGGGCAGTGCGCTGGATGCGCGCGGTTTCCGCGAACTGCTGGAATCGCAGCTGATCTCGCGCCACCTCGACCTGATGGCGCGCGTGCTGCGCGTGCAGAACAAGGTGTTCTACACCATCGGTTCGAGCGGCCACGAAGGCAACGCGATGGTGGCGCGGCTGACGCGCCATACCGACCCGGCCTTCCTGCACTACCGCAGCGGCGGCTTCATGGCCGAGCGTTTCCGCAAGTTGCCGGGCATGGACCCGGTGATGGATTCGGCACTGAGCTTCGCCGCGTCCAGCGAAGACCCGGCCTCCGGCGGCCGCCACAAGGTGTGGGGCAGCAAGCCGCTCTGGGTGCTGCCGCAGACCTCCACCATCGCCTCGCACCTGCCCAAGGCGCTGGGCACCGCCGTCGCGATCGATCATGCGAAGCGCATCGGCCACACGCTGCCGATTCCCGAGGATTCCATCGCCATCTGCTCGTTCGGCGACGCCTCCAGCAACCACGCCACCGCACAGACCGCGTTCAACGCCGCGGCGTGGACGGCCTACCAGAAGCTGCCCGCGCCGGTGCTGTTCGTGTGCGAGGACAACGGCATCGGCATCTCGGTGAAGACGCCGACCGGCTGGGTGGCGAACAATTTCCAGCATCGCGCCGACCTCGACTACTTCTTCGCCGATGGCCTCGACCTCGCCGAGGGTTACGCGCAGGTGCAGCGCGCGGTGGAGCATTGCCGCGGCACGCGCCGGCCCACCTTCCTGCACGTCAGGACCACCCGCATCATGGGCCACGCCGGCACCGACTTCGAGATCGAATGGCGCAGCATCGAGGAACTGGTGGCGCTGGAAGCCACCGATCCGCTGCTGCGTTCGGCGGCCATCGCGCTGGAGTCGGGCCTGTACACCAAGGCGTCCTTGCTTGAACTCAACGAGGCCATCCGCAAGCGCTGCTTCGCCGCCGCCGAGGAAGCCGACCGCCGCCCGAGGCTGGAGCGCCTGGACGACGTGATGAAGCCGCTGGCGCCGTACACGCCGGCTGCGGTGAAAGCGGAGGCCGAGCGCGCCGACTACGCCGAGGCGCGCCTCAAGGCCTTCGGCGGCGAGGCGAAGCTGCCGGAAAACCAGCCGCCGCGGCACCTGGCCATCCAGATCGGCCAGGCCTTGCACGACGTCATGGCAAAGTACCCCGAGTCATTGCTGTTCGGCGAGGACGTGGCGCAGAAGGGCGGCGTGTACACGGTGACCAAGGGCCTGCACAAGGCGTTCAAGAACACGCGCGTGTTCAATACGCTGCTGGACGAGACGGTGATCCTCGGCCTCGCCCAGGGCTACGCCAACATGGGCATGCTGCCGATCCCGGAGATCCAGTACCTCGCGTATTTCCACAACGCGGGCGACCAGATCCGCGGCGAGGCGGCCAGCCTGCAGTTCTTCTCCAACGACCAGTACCGCAATCCGCTGGTGATGCGCGTGGCCTCGCTGGGTTACCAGCGCGGCTTCGGCGGCCACTTCCACAATGACAACTCGATCGCCGCGCTGCGCGACATCCCGGGCCTCGTGGTCGGTTGTCCTTCGCGCGGCGACGATGCGGCCACCATGCTGCGCACGCTTACCGCGCTGGCCAAGGTGGACGGCCGCGTCTGCGCCTTCCTCGAACCCATCGCGCTGTACATGACTAAGGATCTGTACGAGGCCGGCGACGGGCAATGGCAGTTCGCCTATTCCGCGCCGGGCGAGGCGATGACCTTGGGCGAAGGCCGCGTCTACAACGAGAAGGCGAAGGACCTGGTGGTGTTCACCTTCGGCAACGGCGTGCCGATGGCGCTGCGTGCTGCGCGCACCATCGAGCAGGAACTGAAGTGGAAGGTTCGCGTGGTCGACCTGCGCTGGCTGGCGCCGCTCAACGATGCCTTCATCGCGGCACAGGCGAAGAGCGCCAAGCGCATCATCGTGCTGGACGAAGGCCGCAAGAGCGCGGGCGTGGGCGAGGGCGTGATCACCGCCATCGTCGAGGCCGGGCTCGGCGCCACGCCGCTGGAACGCGTGGTGGGTGCCGACACCTTCACGCCACTGGCCGGCGCGGCGTTCCTGGTGCTGCCGGGAGACGCGGACGTGGTGGCGGCGGCACGCAAGCTCGCCTGACACCTGCCTGCCTGCTGTGGGCCGTAGGAGCGGCTTCAGCCGCGATTCCGCGCGCCTCGGTCGCGGCTGAAGCCGCTCCTACGCTCGTCCGGTAGTCGCCGTCAGCCTGCGAAGCCGCCTTCGTCGAGGAATGCCTGTTCCCCGGCCGTGGTTTCGCGGCCCAGCACGGCATTGCGGTGCGGGAAGCGGCCGAAGCGCACGATCACGTCGCGGTGAGTGCGGGCGTATCGGGCGTAGTCGTCCAGCCCCTCGCACAGCGCCACCGAACGATCCTGGTCGGCCAGCGCCTCGCTGTGCTCGAACGGCAGGTAGAAGAACACGCGCAGCGCCGGATCCACGGCACGGTCGTGGCCGCGCGTCACGGCTTGCCGCGCGAAGCCCAGCGCCAGCGGATCGGTGGCGAACATGTGCGCGGTGCCGCGGAAGGCGTTGCGCGGGAACTGGTCGAGCAGGATCAGCAGCGCCAGCGCGCCTTCGGCCTCGTCCAGCCAGTGGTCGAGTTCGCGCCGCGCAGCGGCCATGTGCGCGTCGTGGAAGCGCGTGATGAAGACACGGTCGAACGCTTCGTCCTTGTCGAACCACTTGTCGGGACCTGCCTCGCGCCAGAAGCGGACGATGTCCTGAGGCTGGCAGCTGGGGGTCATGGCGGGCTCCTCGATGGCGACGATGCTCCATCGTCGCACAGTGCCAGTCGTCATCCTCGCGCCGGCGGCCGGTGGTGTTAAGTTGGGGAAGTCCCCGACCTGCCGCAGGTGCCAGTCATGTCCGTCGCTCCGTCCGTGCGTCCGCAACCCGTCCGCCGCCATGTCACGGCGCGCCTCGCCCTGGCCGTGTCGCTGGCGCTCATGGCCGGTGCCGCCGGCGCGCAGGTGTCGCGCAGTGCGCAGGTGCCGGCGCCGCAGGACACGCCGTATCCGGGCACCATCGCCATCCACGTCGATGCCAGCGACACGCGGCAGGGCATCTTCCGCGTGCACGAGACCATCCCGGTCGAGGCCGGCCAGCTGACCCTGCTGTATCCGGAGTGGATCCCCGGCAACCACTCGCCCAGCGGCCCGGTCGCGATGCTGGCGGGGTTGAAGCTCAGCGCCAACGGCAAGCCGGTGGCGTGGACGCGCGACAAGTACGACGTGTATGCCTTCCACCTCGACGTGCCCGCGGGCGTCGCCAGCCTCGATGCGGATTTCCAGTACCTGTCGCCGCGCCGCGACGGCTACGAGATGACCGACCGCATGCTGATGCTGGAATGGGACAAGGTGTCGCTGTATCCGGCCGGCCATTACTCGCGCGACATCACCTTCGCGCCCAGCGTTACCCTGCCGCAAGGCTGGCAGTTCGGCAGTGCGCTGGAGACCAGCTCGCAGTCCGGCGACAGCACCACCTTCAAGCCGGTGAGCTACAACACGCTGGTCGACTCGCCGATGTACGCGGGCCGCTACTTCAAGCGCGTGGACTTGAATCCCGGCGGCAAGGCGCCGGTGCACCTGGACGTGGTGGCCGACGAGCCGAAGTACCTGGAGATGACGCCCGAACAACTCAGGGAACACCGCGCGCTGGTGACCCAGGCGGTGAAGCTGTTCGGCTCGCACCACTACGACCACTACGACTTCCTGTTCTCGCTGTCCGACGAGCTGGCCGGCAACGGCCTGGAGCACCACCAGTCCAGCGAGGACGGCATGGGTGCCGACTACTTCACGGCGTGGGCCGACAACGCGCCCAACCGCGACCTGCTGGCGCACGAGTACGTGCACTCGTGGAACGGCAAGTTCCGCCGCCCGGCCGACCTGTGGACGCCGAACTTCAACGTGCCGATGGGCGACTCGCTGCTGTGGGTGTACGAGGGCCAGACGCAGTACTGGGGCTTCGTGCTGACCGCACGCGCCGGCCTGTGGACGCCCGAACAGTTCCGCGACGGACTGGCGATGGTCGCGGCGAACTACGACCGCAACCGCCCCGGCTTCCAGTGGCGCACGCTGGAGGACACCACCAACGACGCCACCGCTGCGCACCGTTCGGCGCTGCCGTACCGCAGCTGGCAGATGAGCGAGGACTATTATTCGGGCGGCCAGATGCTGTGGCTGTCGGTAGACGCCAAGCTGCGCGAGCTCACCCATGGCAGGAAGTCGCTGGACGATTTCGCACAGGTCTTCTTCGGCGTGGACAACGGCAGCTTCGTGACGAAGACCTATACCTTCGACGATGTGGTCGCGGCGCTCGACGGCGTGGCGAAATACGACTGGGCCGGCTTCCTGCGCGCCCGCGCCGACGCGCTGGATCCGCCGCTGCTGGACGGCCTTGCCGCCTCGGGCTGGAGGTTGGTCTACACCGACCAGCCCAGCACCTACGAGAAGCAGTACGACAGCCGGCCGGAATCCTCGCGCCACATGTACAACTTCGCTTGGTCGATCGGCCTGACCGTGGACAAGCAGGGCGGGATCAACGACGTGCGCTGGGGCGGTCCCGCCTTCAAGGCCGGCGTCAGCACCGGCGCCACCCTGGTGGCGGTGAACGGGCAGGCCTATTCGCGCGACGTGCTGAAGGAGGCGATCAAGGCTGCCAAAGGCGGCAGCGCGCCGATCCGACTGCTGCTGAAGTACCAGGGCAGCCTGCAGACCGTGCCGGTGGACTACCACGAGGGCCTGCAATACCCGCACCTGGAACGCATTGCGGGGACGCCGGATTACCTCGACCAGATCATCGCGGCGCGGAAGTAGCACTTGCCCCCGCTCTCCCCGCCGGGAGAGCGGAGAGACGCACGCTTGTACATGGATTGGCCGGGACTCCCGCATGGTCGCCACGCTCGCCGCTTCGAACGCCTCGCCCCCACCGCTCGGCCAGTTGCTGCGCGAATGGCGCGCGCTGCGCAAGCAGAGCCAGCTCGACCTGGCGCTGGCGGCGGACATGTCCACGCGTCACCTGAGCTGTATCGAGACCGGCAAGGCCAGGCCCAGCCGCGAGGCGCTGGCGCGCATTGCCGCCACGCTGGACATGCCGCTGCGCGCCCGCAATGCGTTGCTGCTCGCGGCGGGTTACGCGCCGGAATACGCCGAGCATGATTGGGCCGCGCCCGCGCTGGAGCGCATGCGCCACGCGGTGGAGCTGATCCTGGCGCAGCAGGAGCCGTATCCCGCCTTCGTGCTGGATCGCCAGTGGAACGTGCTGCTGGCCAATGGCGCTGCGATGCGCGTGAACCGCCTGCTGATGGACGGCCGCGAAAGCCGCCACGCCAACCTGCTGCACCAGGTGTTCGACCCCGCGGATTTCCGCCCGGTGATCGTCAACTGGCCCGCGGTGGCGGAGAAGTTCCTGCACCACCTGCACGCGCAGATCGCGGCCGCGCCCACCGACCCCGTGCCGCGCCGTCTGCTGGCCGAGATCGCGCGCTATCCCGACGTGCCCGCGCCGGGCGCCCTGCATGAGGGCGCGGCGCCAGAGCCGGTGCTCACGCTGGAGTTCCGCAGCCGAGCGGGCACCCTGCGTTTCTTCGAAACGATCACCACGTTCTCGATGCCGCACGACGTGACCCTGCAGGAACTGCGCATCGAAAGCGCGTTCCCCGCGGATGCACAGACGGCCGGGGTATGCGCACGGCTGGCGCGGGAATACGCGGCGGCTTGACCCGCGAGGTCATGGACGCGGGGCACGGTGCCGCGCAGGCTGGCGCCTCTCCCCCATGCCGGAATGACCCATGCCTCTGCGTCGTTTGTCCTCTTGCCTGCCCATCGCCGTGGCCTTGATGGCCGCCGCGTGCGTTGCGCCTTCCGCCAGTGCGGCGGACGCCACGCCAACCACGTCAACCAGCGCGCCGGCGCATCGCCTCGACTGGCTGGCCGGGCGCTGGAGCGTGCGCCAGTCCTTCTGGGCCGATTCGGCCAAGGCGCCAACCATCGATAGCGGCAGCGCCGTGTTCACCGCGGTGCTCGGTGGCCAGCATCTGCGCCAGGAACTGCAGATCGACTCGGTCAAGCCCTTCCGTGGCCTGGGCTACTTCGGCTACGACGCGGCCGCCGGCCGCTACGACAGCCTGTGGATGGACGTGAATTTCGGTGGTGTGGTGGTGGCGCACGGCGATTGCGAGGCGAACGGGCGCGTCTGCAGCTTCCGCGGCGCGATGTCCGGCCAGCGCGGCGCCACGGTGCCGGTACGCGAGGTGATGGAGATCACCGACGCCGACCATTTCAGCTACGCCTATTACGAACGCCACGATGGCCGCGAGGCACTCACGGTGAAGCTCGAATACACGCGCCTGAAATAGGCGCGTGCGATCACGCCGTCGCGCCGGGCTCCGCGCCCCCGCCGCCACCGGGGTTCCAGTGGAATACCTCGTCCAGCCGCTTGCCGAACACGTCGGCGATCCGGAAGGCCACCTCCAGCGAGGGCGAGTAGCGGCCCTGTTCGATCGCGGCGATGGTCTGGCGCGTGAGGCCCACGCGCCGGCCCAGTTCGGCCTGGGTCATGTCCTGTGCGAGGAAGCGCATCAGGCGCACGTCGTTGGTGAGTGGCTCAGTGGGCAAGGCGGGGCATCCTGCGGTAGCCCGCCACGATCAGCGCATAGCGCACCGTCTCGGCCAGCACGATGGCGAGCAGGGCGGTGT
Source organism: Rhodanobacter lycopersici (assembly GCF_040812335.1). Taxonomy (NCBI): domain Bacteria; kingdom Pseudomonadati; phylum Pseudomonadota; class Gammaproteobacteria; order Lysobacterales; family Rhodanobacteraceae; genus Rhodanobacter; species Rhodanobacter lycopersici. The sequence goes on along the minus strand of NZ_JBFOHK010000001.1, from coordinate 771,682 downwards.
TGGTGAGCTTCCAGCCGCTGTCGCTGAAGGGCATCACCACGCCGACCACGATCATGCCGGTCAGCATCACGAAGTAGGCGGTGCGGGTGGCGCGCCCGTCGATGGCGCGGTCGCGCTCGTCCAGCAGCAGCGGCTCGCCGCGCTCCTGCCGCTTCATCCACAGCAGGCCGGCCACGTAAGCGATGGCGTGCACGCCGGCGACGACGGCGAGGCAGGCGATGCGCTGCTGGAACGTGGTCAGCCAGTTCGGCCAGACGCCTTGGATCAGGAAATAGACGAGGTAAGGCGGGCACTGGCTCCACAAGGTCAGCCAGGCGCGTTTTTCCAGCGACGACATGATGCTTCCCCTTGAGTTCGTTGTGACGAACATAATGTTCTGTATTTTTTACATCATGTCAAGACAAATATTCTTTCACCGCTGATTCGCGGTTGGTGGATGCGGCTTGGAATCGGCTCATGCTCAGGCGTGACGGGCGAGCACCACGTGGGTGGCCGCTGCGGTGGCCGCATGCTCGACCACGCGGAAGCCCAGCGCCGGCAAATCCAGTCCCGCGAACAAGGCCTCGCCCCGGCCCAGCAGCACCGGGGCGATCGCGAAATGCAGCTCGTCCACCAGGCCTGCCTGCAGGTACTGGCGCACCGTGCTCACACGCCGCCGCCGATCTTCACGTCCTTGCCGCCAGCCACGGCACGCGCCTGCGCCAGTGCCGCCTCGATGCCTTCGGTGACGAAATGGAAGGTGGTGCCGCCGGCCATCGGGATCGGTTCGCGCGGGTGCCGGGTGAGCACGAAGGTGGGCGCGTGGTAGGGCGGGTCCTCGCCCCACCAGCCTTTCCAGCCGTCGTCCGGCCACGGCCCGCGCTGGGGGCCGAACATGTTGCGGCCGAGGATGAAGGCGCCGAAGCCGGCCATGGCGCGCACCGCGTAGGCGTCGTCGACGTCCTGCGCGCCGCCGGGCTGGCCGGTCATCGCATGGAACGCGCGGGTGCCGAAGTACCACTGGAACAGCTCCTTACCGCGCTTGCCCAGCGGGTCGTCCAGGCTCTGCTCGACGCCAGCGCCGAAACCGTCGAGGGACAGCGAGAAACCGGCGACGCGAACCTTGCTCATGGGGATACCCGGAGTCGATGGCTGGTGCGCTTTGTATCGCGTACGGCCTTCCGAAGGCAAAAGGGCGGGTTTGCGGAGTGCTCCGCGGCTTGTCGATCCGCCATCACGCCGTTCGTCGTCCAGACGAGCGCCGCATGCCGCGGTGTCGATACCCACAGGAGACGACGTGATGCGATTCCTTTCGATGGTGCGGATCAACGAACGCGCCGGCCAGAAGCCCAGTGCGCAATTGATGGAAGACATGGGCAAGTTGATGGCCGAATTGAGCGCAGCCGGTTCATTGCTGGATACCGCCGGCCTGCAGCCCACGGCCGCAGGCAAGCGCATGCGGCTGTCGCGTGGCCGGCAGACGGTGGTCGACGGCCCCTTTACCGAAACGAAGGAGGTGGTGGCCGGCTATGCGATGTTGCAGGCCGCTTCGATGGACGAAGCGCTGGAAATCACCCGTCGCTTCCTTGCCGTGCATGGGGAGGAATGGGAAATCGAGTGCGAGGTGCGGCAGGTGATGGAGCATTGCGCCGAGGCGGCGTGAGCCGCTGCCATCATCGCTCGACGAGGCGTTTCAGGCGTGCCAGCGCCTGGTCCCATTGCGCCGCGATCGCATCCAGCGCGCGGCGCGCCTCGGCCAGCCGCGACGGTTCCAGTTCCCACTGCCGCTCGCGTCCCTGCCAGCTGTCGCGCACCAACCCGGCATCCGCCAGCACCTGCAGGTGCTTGGTGACGGCCTGGCGGGTGATCGCGGTGCCGGCGGTGAGCTGCGCGATCGACAGCGCGCCGCCGGCACACAGTGCGGCGAGCAGGCGCAGCCGGGTCGGGTCGCCGAGCGCGGCGAACACCGGCGCGCTCTTCTGCCAGGCAGGTTGCTTCGGCATGGCGTGCTCAGTGCAGGGCCAGGTAGTTCTGGATGTTCCGCATCTGCTCGTCCCAGCCGCCGCTGTTCATGCGATACGCCTCGGCACGGCGCGCCAGCGGGATGCGGTCGAAACCGGATTCGACGAGGTGCAGCAGGATGCCATCGGCATGGTCTTCCAGCACGAATTCCACCAGCGTGGTCGGTTCCTGCGAATAGTCCGCCGAAGGGTCGACCGCGTAGGGGTGCCAACGATATGCGAACAGGCGCTCGGGTTCGATCCGCTCGATCTGCATCTCGCACACCAGGTGTTCGTAGCCGGGGTAGGTGATGTGGCCGCAGGCGGTTTCGCCGGCGACGAAGCGCTGACCCTTGAGGTTCACGCCGAACCAGTCGCCGAAACTTTCGGCGTCGACCAGTGCGTGCCATACCTTGCTGCGTGGGGCCTGCAGCAGGATCTGCCGTTCGATGCGGTCGGTGCTCGCGTTCATGTGGGTTCTCCCATGTGCGACAGATTGCAACCAATGAGTTGCATATTGCCGTCGTGTCCGGAGAAATGCAACTTCTTGGTTGCCTGATTGGAACGCGGAATCAGGCCTGAGCCTCCACCGGCCGCACCCGCAGGCCGGCCATGTGGCGCAGTGCCACCAGCATTGCGGCGAGTCCCGCGGCGGCGCCTACACCCAGCGCCCAGCGCGGGCCGAAGTGGTCGGCAATCCAGCCGACGATGGGGGCGCCGAGCGGCGTGCCGCCCATGGCGACGGCGATGCGCAATGCCATCACGCGGCCGCGCATGGCCGGCTCCGTGGTGAGCTGCATCAGGCTGTTGGTGCCGGTGGCGAACACCAGCGCGGCGAGGCCGGTCAGCACCAGCGCGGCAGCGAACAGGCCTTCGTTCGGCGCCAGTGCCGCCAGCGCACAACCTGTGCCGAACACGGCCGAAGCCGTGCACAGCACCGCCATGCCCGGCTGGCTGCGATACGCGGAATAGAGCGCACCGCACACCGATCCGATCGCGAACGCGGAGGTGAGCAGGCCGTATTGCCCAGCGCCGCCATGGAACGCGGTAAGCGACATGGTGGAGATGAAGATAGGGAAGTTCAGGCCGAACGTGCCGATCAGGAACAGCATCACCAGCACGGCCATCAGGTCGGGCCGTCGCCATACGTAGCGGAAGCCTTCGGCGCCGCCACCGGTGGCGCCGAGCGGGCTGCGTTCGTCGTCGTGCAGCTGATCCACGCGCAGCAGTGCCAGCGAGGCCAGTACGCCCGCGAACGAGGCGGCATTGATCAGGAATACCCAGCCGCAACCCACGGCGGCGATCAGCAGGCCGGCCACAGCCGGGCCGATCATGCGCGCCGCATTGAACGAGGTGGAGTTGAGCGACACCGCGTTGGCCAGATAATCGTCGCCCACCAGATCGTTGACGAAAACCTGCCGCACCGGCGCATCGAACGCGGAGACGCAGCCGAGCAGGAAGGCGAACACGTACACCTGCCACAAGGTGACCACGCCGGTGACCGTCACCAGCCCGAGGCCAAGCGCCAGCAGGCCCAGCGAGGCCTGCGTGGCGATCAGCAGCTTGCGGCGGTCGAAGCGGTCGGCGGCATAGCCGCTCCACGGCAACAGCAGCAACTGCGGGCCGAACTGCAGGGCCATCACCACACCCACCGCGCCGGCGTTGTCGTGGGTGAGGATGGTGAGCACCAGCCAGTCCTGTGCCACCCGCTGCATCCACGTGCCGACGTTGGATACCAGTGCGCCGCCGGCCCACACGCGGTAGTTCCATATGCGCAGTGAAGCAAACATGCCGGAGCCGTTCGTGCTCACATGCGCTCCGGCGCATTGCCGCCGTTGAAGCGGCCGAAGTGGCGCGCCGTGCAAAGGCTCAACAGCAACGCGCCGGCAAATGCCGTGGCCATGCATGCGGTGTCGTGCGTGTCGAAGTTGCCGACGTGCGCCAGCAGCCCGTAACCGAGCGCGAGATTGAGGAAGCCCCACCACACGTTCGTCATCGAAGACGAGAGCCCTTCGCCGCGCGGCCTGGCGAAAGGGCTCTGGAACGCGCGTCCCATCAGGCCGCTGACTGCATGGGGCACGGCATTGGCGAGCAGGGCCCCACCGAAGAACCACGACACGAAGTGGAGCCAGGGCATGAGTTGCTTCCTCCTCAGCTTGCGAGCAGGTCGATGACTTCGGCCGTGCTGCCGGTTTCGCCCAGTCGCGGGAAGATGCGCATGACGCTGTTCGCGTGCGCGTCGGCGTTCATGTCGGTCATCGCGTCGGTGGCGAGGCTGACGTTGTAGCCCAGTTCGTAGGCCTGCCGCGCGGTGGATTCCACGCCGATGCTGGTGGCCACGCCGACGATCACCACCTGCGTCACGCCGAGTTTCTGCAGGTGTTCGTGCAGGTCGGTGTGCGCGAACGCGCCCCATGTGCGCTTGGTGACGAGATGGTCACTCGCCTGCGCATCCAGTTCGGGAACCAGTTCGGCCCAGTCCGCCGGCAGGTCGCCCATCCGCTTCGGTTGCTCGATGCGACCCGGCGCGCCGCCGGCCACGTTCACCAGCACCACGGGCGCACTGTGCCGGCGGAAGGCTTGCGTGATCTCCACCACGCGACCGATCACGCCAGCCATGGGATGCGCGCAGGGCAGCTGGACGATGCCTTTCTGGATATCGATGACGATCAGGGCGGTCTTGGGATCGAGCGTGGTCAGTGCCATGGGTGGGACTCGTCGTGTTTGAAAAGGGGAGGCGGTCAGCCTTCGGCCAGCCGTTTGAGCAACTCGACGCCGCGTGCGAGGGCGTCCTGTTCATGGGCGTCGAAGCGCTCGCGGATGGCATGGAACAGCCAGTCCTCGCGCGCAGCCCGGTTGGCGTTGATCTTCTCGTGCGCCAGCCGCGTCAGTGAGAGCAGGATGCGTCGCCCGTCGCCGGGATCGGGCGCGCCGCCGACCAGGCCGAGCGTCTGCAGATCGGCCACCGTCGTGCCCATCGATTGCGGCCTGACGTTCTCGGCGCGCGCCAGCTCGCTGACCGTGGTGGTGCCTTCGCGATCGAGATGGATCAGCACCGCGATCTGCGAAAGCGTGAGTCCTTCGATGCCGACCTTTTCGCGCAGCAGTCGCTTCAGCCTGCCGACCAGTGCCCGCAGTTCGCGGGCGGTTGCCTGGGCCTGGGCGATGCGGGGGTCGGGAAGGGCGGTCTTCATGGTGGCGCATGCTACGCCATGTGCAGGAAAACTGCAAAGGTAAACTTCATATTTGTGCGATCATTGGACATGCGTCGTTACACAGGCCGGTTGATTCCAAAACTTATTGGTTTAGTATTTCCGGCCTTGGCTGCCTCACGGCAACCGGCAACACGCGGGAGACAGGCATGAATGCTGTGGCACAAGCGGCGAGCGACGACATCCTTGTCGTGCGCGGGCTGGACAAGGTGTACCCGGGCGGTTTCCAGGCCCTGAAGCGCATCGACCTCGAGATCCGCCGCGGCGAGATCTTCGCCCTGCTCGGCCCCAACGGCGCCGGCAAGACCACGCTGATCAGCATCATCTGCGGCATCGTCAATCTCGGCGCCGGCAGCATCACGGTGGACGGCTACGACGTGGTGCGCGGCTGGCGCGCCACCCGCTCGCTGATCGGCCTGGTGCCGCAGGAACTGAAGACCGATGCGTTCGAGACGGTGTGGAACACGGTGCGTTTCAGCCGCGGCCTGTTCGGCAAGGCGCCGGACGATGCCTACATCGAGCGGCTGCTGCAGGAGCTGTCGCTGTGGGACAAGCGCGACAACAGGATGCTGATGCTCTCCGGCGGCATGAAGCGGCGCGTGATGATCGCCAAGGCGCTGTCGCACGAGCCGCAGCTGCTGTTCCTCGACGAGCCCACCGCGGGCGTGGACGTGGAGCTGCGCCGCGACATGTGGGCGATGGTGCGGCGCTTGCGCGAGAGCGGCGTCACCATCGTGCTCACCACGCACTACATCGAGGAGGCCGAGGAAATGGCCGACCGCGTGGGCGTGATCAACAGAGGCGAGCTGATCGTGGTGGAGGAGAAGGCCACGCTGATGCACAAGCTGGGCCGCAAGCAGCTGCGCCTGCAACTGCACGATCCGCTGGACGCGCTGCCCGCAGCGTTGGCGCAGTACAAGCTGGAACTGGCCGCGGGCGGCAACGAACTGGTCTACAACTACGACACCCAGGGCGAGCGTACCGGCATCACCGCGCTGCTGGCCGACCTGGCCGGGGCCGGCATCCGCTTCCGCGACCTCAGCACGCGGCAGGACACGCTGGAGCAGATCTTCCTGCAACTGCTGAAGGAGGGCGCATGAACTGGTACGGCATCCGCGCGATCTACCGTTTCGAAATGGCCCGCACCGGGCGCACGCTGATGCAGAGCGTCGCCTCGCCGGTGGTCTCCACCTCGCTGTACTTCGTGGTGTTCGGCTCGGCGATCGGATCGCGTATCACCAGCGTGGACGGGGTCAGCTACGCGGCCTTCATCATCCCCGGCCTGGTGATGCTGTCGCTGCTGATGCAGAGCGTCTCCAACGCCTCCTTCGGCATCTACTTCCCGAAGTTCGTGGGCACCATCTACGAGGTGCATTCCGCGCCGCTGTCCTTCCTGGAGATCGTGCTGGGTTACGTGGGCGCGGCGGCCACCAAGGCGATCATGGTGGGCCTGATCATCCTCGCCACGGCGCGCCTCTTCGTGGACTACTCCATCGCGCATCCGCTGGCGATGGTGACCTTCCTGTTGCTCACCACGGTCACCTTCAGCCTGCTTGGCTTCATCATCGGCATCTGGGCGGACAACTTCGAAAAGCTGCAGGTGGTGCCGTTGATGGTGATCACGCCGCTGACCTTCCTCGGCGGCAGTTTCTATTCCATCCGCATGCTGCCGCCGTTCTGGCAGAAGGTGACGCTGTTCAATCCGGTGGTGTACCTGATCAGCGGCTTCCGCTGGAGCTTCTACGGCCTGGCCGATGTCGGCGTGGGCATCAGCCTCGCCACCACCCTGGGATTCCTCGTGTTGTGCCTGGCTGCTGTATGGTGGATCTTCAAGACCGGGTACCGATTGAAGGTTTGAGTGCGGCCGCTCCGTACTGAACGATTCGGCCGTGTTCGAGTCGAACTTTCATCGAGACGACAGGCGTGGAGGTGGATGGTGAAGTACCGGCGCAAATCGGGCAGCGGCGGCTGGGTGCCGGCGGTGATCGCGGTGGTGGCCATCGTCGCGGTGGGTGCCTACGTGGCGTGGCGCGCCACCCAGCCGAACGCGAACGCCGGGCCGACGCCGGCATCCTCCGCGGCCACTGCCGCAAGCGCGCCGGCGCCAGCCTCGGCGGCCAGCATCCGGCACCCCATCGCGCAGGCCGAGGTGCCGGCATCCGCGTCCACCGCGCCGCTGCCCGCACTGGGCGACAGCGACGCCAGCGTGAGTTCGGCGCTGTACGCGATGGGCGGCGAGGGACTGAAGGGGGTGTTGCTGCCGCAGCAGGTCGTGGGCCGCATCGTGGCTACCGTCGATGCACTGCCACGACACGCGCTGGGCAGCAGCTTCATCCTGCCGCTGCGGACGCCGCGCGGCGCGTTCCGGAGCGGCGAGACCCAGGGCATCCTCACCGCCGACACGCACAACGCCGAGCGCTATGCGCCCTACATGGCCATCGTGCAGCACGCCGACCCGAAGGCGCTGGTGTCGTGGTACGTGCACAGCTACCCGCTGTTCCAGCAGGCCTATCGCGAGCTGGGCTACCCCAAGGGCTATTTCAACGACCGGCTGATCGCGGCGATCGACGACATGCTGGTCGCACCCGAGCCGGCGCAGCCGCCTGCGCTGCAATTGGTGCAAGGGCGTTACCTCTACGTCGATCCCACGCTGGAATCGCTGTCGGTGGGGCAGAAGCTGATGCTGCGACTGGGAGCGGTCAATGAGGCACAGTTCAAGGCGAAGCTGCACGCGATTCGCGCACTGTTGACGGCACACCCGTCATCGACCATGCCGTTGCACTGAAGGAGTGTCTCCCACGCATGTCGCGGATTCAGCCGGTCCTGCACGACTGCGCACGTCGTGCATCCTCGTCGGCGCGCCGGGAATGCGTCCCTGAAATCCAGGACACCAGCACAGGTGCTTCCACGGGAGGGTGCTTCGTGGTCGGCGTAGCGACAGTCTTTCCAGCAAGCATCCATGCGACCCGGCGGACTCCACGTTCCACTGCGGAGCGGGTCAGCGGCATATGCATGCTTCACCCCCTCGACCACCCCTGCGTGGCCGTAGGCAGCACTTTAGCGGTATCCAAGTCGTGCGCGCAAATACTTGCGACGAGGTGAGTTCCGGTTCGCATATTGCGGCGCATCATCATTGCAGCTCGTCACGCTTCAGCCCGCCGCGGAAGGTCGGTGCAAAGAACGGGGATTCCCGCTCCAGGCGCACTCTACACTTCACGGACGCAAGGGGTTTTCTCGTCATGCGTTGCAGCGCGAGTGATCCATCAGCCGGGCCGGCCGAAAGGGTCTGGCGACTGTTTCTTGCTCTTCTGCCCGATGAGGACGTGCGCAGGGCACTGGCGCGGGCAGCGGTCGAGGCAGGTATGCCGCGGGATTCCCGACTGCGCCAAGTGAACCCGCGGCGCTATCACGCCACCATGCACTTTCTTGGCGGACATTCCTCACCGCGGCCCGATCTGGTCGCGGCGGTGGAGCGGGTTGCCGGCAGCGTGCACGGCATGGCGTTCGACTGGAGGCTGGATCGCCTGCGCAGCTTCGGTGGACGCCACCCGCCGCGCGTGTTGTGCTGCAGCGTGCCGCCGGAGGCGTTGCAGCGGCTCTGGCGGCAATGGCGCGAGGGGCTGCTGCAGGAAGTGCCTGGCAGCGAGCTGGACGAGTGCTTCGTGCCGCACGTCACGCTGGCCTATGGTCGCGTGCTGCTGCCGGAAAAGGCGGTGTCGCCAGTGCACTGGCCGGTACGCGAACTGGCGCTGCTCGAGAGCCGGGCAGGGCAGCGCGACTACCGCACGCTGGCCAGCTGGCCGCTGCAGCAAGCCTGAGGCCGGCATGCGTCACTCGTCATGGACGCGGCGCATGGCGAACGGGTGCACAATCGGCGTCCCCTCGCTGAAAACGGAGTTCGTCATGCGTCCGACCGTTCTTGCCGCATTGCTTGTGCTTGCACCCCCCACAGCAGCCTCCGCCATGCCTGCCGTGCAATCCGGCAGCCAGGCCGTACCCGCCTACGTTACCGCCGCGATCAATGATCCTGCCCGCGCCGCCGATACGAAAGATGACGCGCGCCGCCAGATGGCCGCGGTAATGACCTTCGCCCAGGTGAAGCCGGGCGAGAAGGTGCTGGAGCTGGTGCCTGCCAGCGGCTACTGGACGCGGGTCTTCAGCGCCATCGTGGGGCCGCATGGCCACGTCTACACCGTATGGCCGGACGAGATGGCGAAGTACTCGGCCAAGAGCTACGCGAACTGGCAGAAGCTGGTGGCCACGCCGCATTACGCCAACGTCAGCCTGCTCAAGCAGCCTGCAGCCCAGCCCAGTGCACCGGCCAAGGTCGACCTGGTGTTCACCGCGCAGAACTACCACGATTACCATGATCCGTTCATGGGTCCGGTGGACATGGCGAAGTTCGACAAGGCGGTCTTCAACGCGCTGAAGCCCGGTGGCGTGTTCGTGGTGATCGACCACGTGGCTCCGGCCGGCTCGGGCCTGGCCGACACCAACACTTTGCATCGCATCGATCCGGCGGTGGTGAAGCAGGAGGTGGAGGCTGCCGGCTTTGTGTTCGACGGCGAGAGCGATGCCTTGCGCAATCCGGCCGACCCGCACACCGTGAAGGTCTTCGATCCGTCGATACGCGGCCACACCGACCAGTTCATCTATCGCTTCCGCAAGCCGAAGTGATTGGTTGCCGGTGGACGCACGCGGCCCAATCACGGACGTGATTGGCCGGGCCTGGCGAGTCTGGGAAGTGCAGGAAAGCGTTTTCCAGACTTTCAGGGGCAAGCTCTGCTCTGGGGCAGGTGTATGCGGCGAGCTACCATGACCGCATGCTCCCGCTGCACTTCGACAACACTTTCATCCGCGAACTCCCCGGCGATCCATCCGACGCGCCCGGTCCGCGCGAAGTAACCGGCGCCTGTTACTCGCGCGTCATGCCCACGCCGGTGGCCGCGCCGCGGCTGCTTGCCCGTTCGACGGAGATGGCCGCAGCGCTGGGCTTTGACGCGGACGAACCCGCGAGCGACGGTTTCGCGCAGGTATTCGGCGGCAATGCACTGTTGCCGGGCATGCAACCCTGGGCGGCGAACTATGGCGGCCACCAGTTCGGCGTGTGGGCGGGCCAGCTTGGCGACGGCCGCGCGATCTCGCTGGGCGAAGCGGTCACGCCGAGTGGCGAGCGCTGGGAGTTGCAGCTGAAAGGTGCCGGACCGACACCGTATTCGCGCGGCGCGGACGGGCGCGCGGTACTGCGTTCCTCGATCCGCGAATTCCTGTGCAGCGAGGCGATGCATCACCTGGGCATTCCCACCACGCGTGCGCTGTGCCTGGTCGGCACCGGCGAAGAAGTGGTGCGCGACATGCTCTACGACGGTCACCCGCGCGCGGAACCGGGCGCCATCGTCTGCCGCGCGGCGCCTTCCTTCGTCCGCTTCGGCAGCTTCGAGTTGTCCGCTGCGCGCGGCGACACGGCACTGTTGCGGCAATGGGCCGACTTCACGATACGCCGCGATTTTCCCCATCTCGCAGGACAGGGCGAGAGCCTGTACGGCGACTGGTTCGGCGAGATCTGCACGCGCACCGCGCAGATGATCGCCGGGTGGATGCGGGTGGGTTTCGTGCACGGGGTGATGAACACCGACAACATGTCCATCCTCGGCCTCACCCTGGACTACGGTCCCTATGGCTGGATCGACGACTACGATCCGGACTGGACGCCGAACACCACCGACGCGTTGCGCCGCCGCTACCGTTATGGCCAGCAGCCGGACGTGGCGTGGTGGAACCTGTCGCGGCTCGCCGCCGCGCTGGCGCCGCTGTTCGGCGACATCGCGCCGCTGCAGGCCGGACTGGACCGCTATGCCGCCGCCTATGCCGAGGCGGATCGCGCCAACACCGCCGCCAAGCTCGGCCTTGCTGTCTGCCGCGACGGAGACATGGCGCTGATGCAGTCGCTGCAGGCCCTGCTGCACGAGGCCGAGGTGGACATGACGCTGTGGTTCCGCGGCCTCATCGATTTCGATCCGCGGCGCCCTGCACTGCAGCCGCTGCACGAGGCGTTCTACGACGAGGCGAAACGGCACGCGAACGAGCCATCCTGCATGGACTGGTTGGCGCGCTACGCCGCCCGCCTCGCCGATGATCCGCTGCCCACCATGGAACGCCGCGCCCGCATGCGCGCCGCCAATCCGCGCTACGTGTTGCGCAACTACCTCGCGCAGCAGGCAATCGCGCGCGCGGAGCAGGGCGATTGCAGCGGAATCCACGAGTTGCTGGACGTGCTGCGCCATCCATGCGACGAGCAAACCGGCCGTGAGGCCTTTGCGCACAAGCGTCCCGATTGGGCACGGCACCAGCCCGGCTGTTCGATGCTTTCGTGCAGTTCGTGAACGCGGTTCCATCCGGCCGGCTTGTATCGGCGCAGGGATGGGGGGAGGCATCAACCGGGACAAGGCGATGCGCATCGTGAGTGGGGGCACGCGGTCTTTGCGGCGACCATGATCGCCCCCGGCACCCTTGGCGTGGCCAGGGGTGATTTCGCCGCGATATGGCAACCCGTGCCCGCGACCTGCCATGGCCCATTGTGGAGAGACACGGACGACGGCCCATGGTGAATGCGGCAGCTCCTGCCGGTCGCGACGGTCAGGCTGCAGCCTTGCGTCCGCGCACGATCCACACCCACGGAAACATCCGGAACTCGGGCCACGAACGCTGCACGACGAGACCCGCCTCGCGCAGGGTCTGCGCGTAGAGGGCGGTGCAGCGGAAATCGAGCAGGGCGACCTGGCCGCCAGGTTTCAGCACGCGGGCGATCTCGCGCACGGCCTGCTCACGGTCGGTTTCGGTGGGCAGGTTGTGGATGGCGAGGCTGGAGACGACGGTGTCGAAGCTGGCGTCGGCATAAGGCAGCTGGCGCATGTCGCCGGTATCGATGCGCACGCGCCCGGCCACGCCGGTCAGCTCGGCGTTGTGGTGCGTGGCTGCGGCGGCGTTGCCGCTCTGATCGCGCGTGCTCCACAGGTCGATGCCTGTGGCGTTGCCGTGCGGCAGGCGCTGCGCGGCCTCGAGCAACAGCAGGCCGCGTCCGCAGCCTACGTCCAGCACCTGTTCGTCACCACGCAACTGCAGCGATTCGATCATCCCGCGTACCACCCGGCGCTTGCCGTGCAGGCTGCTCAGCGTCATCAGGATCGCCTCGGCGCACAGCACGAGACCGGTGCAGCGCATCGTCCACATCAGGGGCGGAACCAGGGCGAACCAGCCGGTCAGGCTGACGAGCAGCAGCAGTGGGCCGCCGATGGCGAAGCCCAGTACCAGGCCCGGTGCGTCGATACCGAAACGCGGTTGGTCGGACGCGCGGTTTTGCGTGTTTTCCCGGATATTCCCCTGCATGTCGCGTCCTCGCTGCGATGACCCGATCATCTTCCCGGTGCGTGGGCGCAGCGATCCAGTGACAGCTGTCATGCCGATGGGGTGTGCCGCCGCAGCCGGCTCACGAGATCAGGAAACAAGAAACCGCCCACCGCATGAGCGGCGGGCAGCAGAAATGCAGGACATGTCTTCAGGGATGCGGATCAGGCATGCACCGCCGTGCCGTGCGCGTCGTGGCTGTCGTGATGGTCGCCCAAGCTCAGCACGATATGGCCGGTACCGGCATTGATCGTTTCCGCGGCAGAGATGTAGCCACCGATCAACGCAGTGATCAGGCCGAGATAACCACCCAGCATGGTGAAGCCGTTGGCAGCGCTCCAATCGGCGACGGCCAGCGCCAGCAGGCTCAGCCACACACCCAGCATGAACAGGTTGCGCATGGTGCCGGCGTGCATCGAACCCAGCCAGATCCAGAACCCGAACACCGCCCAGACCAGGAAATACCAGCCCATGTAGCCACCGGCGTTGTCGCGCATCATGTCGTTGCCGCTGGCATGGGCGTGCATGGCCCAGGTCCACCAGAACGCGCCGAAGCCGAGGAACATCAGCATCTCGATCGTGCGCCCCCGGAAGAATTCCATCAGGCCGGCCAGCGCCATCACGGCGCCGCCGAAGGTGAAGGCCAGCATCATGTCCATGTGGGCCGGTGCGGCACCGAACCAGCCGGCATTGAGCATGCTCACCATCCATAGCGTGAGCGCGAAGCCGGCGTACCCCAGAGTCGAGGCATTGGCAGTTTTGTCAGTCATGGCGACCTCCATTCGTGGGAAGGAGAACAGTCGCCCCGATGACACGCGCGCCAAGGGAACGGCTGGCGCCAACGGTGTGCTCTCGCGCGTCGGCGCGGATCGCCTGTCGGTAGGCGATCTCTTGGACAACGGCGGTGCAAAATGATTCCCGGAATGAGCTGGATCTGCGTCGATTTCCGTCCCTGCACAAAAGAACGGGACAGTTCACGCGAGTCTGCCAGTCCAGTCCCGCACGCAGACGGGACTGGACAGCGCCGGTCAACCGGGCCGGCGCGCGCCCAGCAGCACCAGCACTTCCTGCGCGCTGCGGATGCGCTCGCTGGCGCCCGGCAGATCGAGGGTGACGCGCAGCTTGTCCTGGCCGTCCAGCTTGTACACGCGCGGCAGGCGCTGGATCAGCTTGATGATCGCCATGGGATCGACCTCCGGCTTGTCGCGGAAGGTGATGCGTCCGCCGTTGGCGCCGAAGTCCAGCTTGCGGATACCCAGCGGGGTGGCCATCAGCTTCAGTCCGGACAGCGCGAACAGGGTCTTGGTGGGCCCGGGCAGCAGGCCGAAGCGGTCGATCATCTCCACCTGCAGGTCACGCAGCGCGTCCTCGTTGCGGGCGCTGGCGATGCGCTTGTAGAGCGTCAGGCGCGTGTGCACGTCGGGCAGGTAGTCGTCGGGGATCAGCGCGGGCAGGTGCAGTTCGACTTCGGTTTCGTGCTCGCTGGACAGGTCGAAGTCGGGCACCTTGCCGCTCTTCAGCGCGCGCACGGCGCGGTCGAGCAGTTCGGTGTAGAGGCCGAAGCCGATCTCCTGGATCTGGCCGGACTGCTCGTCGCCCAGCAGCTCGCCGGCGCCGCGGATTTCCAGGTCGTGCGTGGCGAGCGTGAAGCCGGCGCCGAGTTCCTCCAGCGAGGCCAGCGCTTCGAGGCGCTTCTCTGCATCGGCGGTGATCGCCTTGCGGTCGGGCACGATCAGGTAGGCGTAGGCGCGGTGGTGCGAGCGGCCCACGCGTCCGCGCAGCTGGTGCAACTGGGCCAGGCCGAAGCGGTCGGCGCGGTCGATGATGATGGTGTTGGCCGTCGGGATGTCGATGCCGGTCTCGATGATCGTGGTGCACACCAGCACGTTGAAGCGCTGGCGGTGGAAATCCGCCATCACCCTTTCCAGCTCGCGCTCGGCCATCTGGCCATGGGCCACGCCGATGCGCGCCTCGGGGATCAGCTCCTCCAGCTCGCGTGCGGTGCGCTCGATGCTCTCCACTTCGTTGTGCAGGAAATACACCTGGCCGCCACGCTGCAGCTCGCGCTGGAACGCTTCGCGGATGGTGGCCGGATCCCACGCCGAGATGAAGGTGCGCACGGCCATGCGGTGCGCGGGCGGCGTGGTGATCAGCGACAGGTCGCGCAGCCCGCTCATCGCCATGTTCAGCGTGCGCGGGATCGGCGTGGCGGTCATGGTGAGCAGGTCCACTTCTGCACGCAGCTTCTTCAGCTGTTCCTTCTGGCGCACGCCGAAACGCTGTTCCTCGTCCACCACGACGAGGCCGAGGTTCTTGAACTTGATGTCCGGCTGCAACAGCTTGTGCGTGCCCACGATCACGTCGATCTGACCATCGGCGAGCCGTTTCAGCGCCTCGTTCACTTCCTTGCCGGACTTGAAGCGCGACAGCACGTCCACCTTCACCGGCCAGTCGGCGAAGCGGTCGGCGAAGTTGCGGTAGTGCTGCTGGGCGAGCAGGGTGGTGGGCACCAGCACCGCCACCTGCTTGCCGGCGGTGGCGGCGGCGAAGGCGGCGCGCAGCGCCACTTCGGTCTTGCCGAAGCCCACGTCGCCGCAGATCACGCGATCCATCGCACGCGGCGCGGCGAGGTCGCGCAGCACCGCGTCGATGGCCTGGTCCTGGTCGGGCGTTTCCTCAAACGGGAAGCTGGCGCCGAACTCCTCCACCAGTTGCCGGTCGATGGACAGCGACTCGCCGCCGCGCGCCTCGCGCTGGGCGTAGATCGCCAGCAGCTCGGCGGCCACGTCGCGCACCTTTTCTGCAGCCTTCCTGCGCGCACGCTCCCAGGCATCGCCACCCAGCGAATGCAACGGCGCCAGTTCCGGCGCGGTGCCGGAGTAGCGGCTGACCAGGCCGAGCTGCGCCACCGGTACATAGAGCTTGTCGCCCTTGGCGTACTCGATGACCAGGAATTCGCCCTCCATGCCGCCGAGTTCCATCGACAGTAGGCCCTGGTAGCGGCCCACGCCGTGGTCCACGTGCACGATGGGCGAGCCGACGGAGAGCTCGGTGAGGTCGCGGATGATCGCGTCGGGATCGCGCGCCGCGCCGCGCCGCCGGCGCCGCTCGGTGCGCACGCGCTCGCCGAACAGCTCGCGCTCGGTAAGCACGGTGAGTGCGGGCCTGGTCAGCGCGAAGCCCTGCTCCAGCGGGGCGATGGTGATGGCGAAGCGCGCAGCTTTCGCTGTTGTAGGAGCGGCTTCAGCCGCGATTCGCGGCATGCCGGTCGCGGCTGAAGCCGCTCCTACGGGAGAGGGGGCGTCGGCAAGGAAGGCTTGCCAACCATCGACGTTCTCCGGCTTCAGCCCCGCACTTGCGAGTGTTTCCAGCAGCGCCTCGCGCCGCCCCGCCGAATCGGCGGCGACCAGCACGCGGCCGGGGTAGTTCTCCAGGAAGTGGCGCAGCGAGGTGCCAGGCTCCTCGCCCTTGCGGTTGAGTGGAAGCTCCGGCGCAGGTTGCGTGCCGGTGTCCATCGCGTGTGCATGGCCGGGCTCCACCACCTCCACGCGCAGGCGCCGGTTGAGCTGTTCGCGCAATTGCTCGGGCGACAGGTACAACTCGGCCGGTGGCAGCACCGGGCGCTCGATGTCGTGGGCGCGCTGGTCGTAACGGTCGCCGGTCTGCGTCCAGAAAGCCTCGCTGGCTGCGCCTGCGCCTTCACCGAGCACGAACAGCGCGTCGTCGGCCAGGTAGTCGAACAAGGTGGCTGTGCCCGCAAAAAACAATGGCAGGTAGTACTCGATGCCGCCGGGCGTGACGCCTTCCTTCATGTCCTGGTACAGCGGGCAGCGGCGCACGTCGATGGGGAAGCGCTCGCGCAGAGCGTTGCGGAAGCCCTTCGCCGCGTCGTCGGTGAGCGGGAATTCGCGCGCGGGCAGCAGTTCCACCTTCTCCACCGGCTGGGCGGAGCGCTGCGTCTCCGGATCGAAGCTGCGGATGGAGTCGACCTCGTCGTCGAACAGCTCGATGCGGTAGGGCTGGTCCGCGCCCATCGGGAAGATGTCGATCAGCGCGCCGCGCACGGCGAAGTCGCCGGGCTCGGCCACCTGCGGCACGTTGCGGTAGCCGGTCGCTTCCAGCCGGCGCTGCTCGGTGGCGAGGTCGAATTTCTGCCCCTTCGCCACCACCAGGCCGGAGCCGGTGATGTGCGAACGCGGCGCGATGCGCTGCATCAGCGTGGCCACCGGCACCACCAGCACGCCGCGCTTCACGCCGGGCAACCGGTACAGCGTGGCGATGCGCTGCGAGACGATCTCCGGGTGCGGGCTGAACACGTCGTAGGGCAGGGTTTCCCAGTCGGGGAAGTGCAGCACCGGCAGGTCGCCGGCGTAGATGCGCAATTCGTCCTCCAGCGCCGAGGCGCGCTGGGTGTCGCGCGTCACGGCCACCAGCAGGCCCGCATGCGAACGCGCGGCTTCCGCCAGCAACAAGGCGCGCGACGAGCCGTGCGGTGGCGTCCAGTAGCGACGCTGTTTCGGGGTGGTGGGAAGCGGGGGATGCGGTATCGGGGCGGGCATGGATTCGTCGGCGCTGGTGGCGCGAGCGTCGAACCGCGCCGGGAAAGCGGCCAAGTGTAGCGCGCTGCGCAAGTTTGGCTTTTCTTCCTCTCCCCGCCGGGACGCGGGGAAGGGCCATGGATGGCCCTGCTTTCCTCGCTCCCCAAAGCCGAGCACATCCTTGTGCTCTCTCCGCGTGGAGGAGCGAGGAAGAGGATCGAGGTGAGGGGTGGGTGCTCGCGGAAATGTCACCTGCGAAGCTCGCTCCGGCTTTGCGTCGAGGCAACCATGGCCCTCACCCCCAGCCCTCTCCCCGGCGGGAGAGGGGGCAGTGCGCTACAGCCGCAGCGTGATCTGCGCCGTGCCCGGCTCGTCCATCATCAGGCGCCGGGTGAAGCCCAGCTCGCGGCACAGCTCCAGCATCGGGCGGTTCTCCAGCAGCACATAGCCCCAGATCTCGGCGAGGCCGCGGCGGCGGCAGTCGTCGACCAGGCGCTGCATCAGCAGCGCGCCGAGGCCGATGCGGCTCCAGTCGTGTTCCACGATCACCGAGAACTCGGCGCTGTCGGCGGCCTCGTCCACGTAGATGCGGCCCACGCCGCGGATCTCGGCGGGGCGGACCGATTCGTCCATCAGCACGAGGGCGGTTTCGCGTGCCGGATCGATGTTGCACAGGCGGTGTGCCATCGGTGCGGGCAGTTCGGACATCGCGTGCAGGAAGCGGCGGCGGATGTCCTCCGGCGACAGCCGGGTGAAGCAGCGCTGCAGTGCCGCGACGTCATCGGGCTCGATCTCGCGCAGCCACAGCCCGCGGCCGTCGCGGCTGCGTACGCGCTCACCGTGGGTGGTGTGTACGGCGAGGGCGGAGGCATAGCGTTCGCGGCTGCGCGGGGGCAGCGGCGGATGCGGAGTGGTCGAACGCAGGCTGGCGGAGATCATTTCAATACTTGAGCGTATTGTGTGCGGTGCAGCATGATCCGATTCCAGCCTGGATACAAGTCCTTGCGCCGGTTTGCCGCAGTTGCGCAAACGTCATGGCTCAGGATCCGCCGCCGTCCATTGGCTTGCGCGGCCGCTTCGGGCCGGGCGCGGAATGCGGGCCTTGCGCCGCGTCGATCGCATCGATCCAGCCCGCCCGCGCGGCCGGGAAGGCATCGGCATAAGGCACGTAGGGCTTGATGTCGAGGATGGGCGTGCCGTCCAGCAGGTCCACGCCGCGCACACGCAGTGCGCGCTGCTCCACGGCGATCAATTCCACCGCGGACAATCCGAGCGCATTCGGCCGGTGCGGCGAGCGCGTGGCCAGCACGCCGCGCTTGCCACCGCCGCGCGGCGGCCGCACCTGCGGCTTCCAGCCCTCGCTGCGGTGGAACACGAACAGCAGCCAGATCCGCTCGAAGCCGGCGAGGTCGCGAAACGCCTCGGCCGGCAAGCCGTCCACGAACTCGATGCGCGCCTCCGCCTCGGCGCCCGTCTCGGTGCCCGCCACCACGGTCGACTGATGCGGCGCGTCGATGCGCCGCGCGTACGGCGAGCGCACATGGGCGATGGGGTGGGCGGTGAAGGGTGCGGAGTGCGACGTCGGCATGGTCGGGCATGCGAGCCGTGGTCTGGGAGTGGCAGTCATTGTAGTGGCGCGTGTCCGTTGGCGTGGCTTTCCCCGGTGGACCTTATTTCGCGCGTGCCTTGCGCGTGCGCCGCGTGGCCGTCGCCTTTGCTGCACTTCCGCCGTTCGCCGGCCGCTGGTCCATCACCATCGTTCCCGGTATGTGCTGCCTGCCCCAGCGCACGAACGCGAGCAGCACGTCGCCGAGGGCCTTGCCTTTCGGGGTAAGAGCGTAGGCGTAGCGCACCGGGCGCTTCTGGTAGGGCGTGCCGGTGATGATGCCGGCCGCCTCCAGGCGTCGGAGGCGCTCCGCGAGAATGTTGGTCGGGATGTGTTCCGGCGAGTCTGCGAGTTCGCCGTAGGTGCTCTTGCCGTGCAGCAGGTCGCGCACCACCAGCAACGACCATTTGTCGCCCACGATGTCGAGCGAATTGGCGACTGCGCAGGCAGAGCGTGCGAAAGGCTTGGCGGTGCTCATTCTGGCGGTTCTCCGTGGCAGGACGGCTAGTTACTTGCATTATGCAAGCTATAAGGCTAGGGTGGCTACAAACTTGCAGAATGCAAGTTACTTGAGGAGACGTTCATGTCAGCCACAGTTCTTCCGCGCCCGGCCGGGTCGCAACCCGCGGGGGCTGGCGGCATCCACCCGGGAGTCATTCTCGCCTTGGCCGCATGGTTCGTGCTTGTCGTGTTGCTCGGTGTATCCGGTGCTTTTGTCGGGCGTCCCGGGCAGCCGCCGGTCGCCATCGCCATCGGGGTCGGGGCGCCCCTGCTGCTGTTCTTTGCGTGGCTGCGGTATTCGCCGTCGTTCCGGGCGTTCGTTCTCTCGCTCGATCTGCGCCTTATCACGGCCATGCAGGCCTGGCGATGGGCCGGCCTGGGTTTCCTGTCGCTGTACGCACACGGCGTGTTGCCGGCCATGTTCGCGCTGCCGGCAGGTCTCGGCGACATGGCGGTCGGTTTCGCAGCACCATGGATGATCCTCGCTCTCGTGCGTCGCCGTGACTTTGCCGCGAGCCGGGCATTCGTCCGCTGGAATGTGCTCGGCATGCTCGATCTTGCCATGGCCATCACGCTTGGAACCTTGAGTGCCAGCCCGTCCACGGGAGCCCTGGGCGAGGTCACGACCGCCCCGATGGCAACGTTGCCGCTGCTGGTGATCCCTGCGTTTCTGGTCCCGCTGTTTCTGATGTTGCACACCGCGGCCCTGATGCAGAGCCGGCTCATCGCCCGCAGCCGGGATACGTAGGAAGCGCGGGAGTGGCGGTCAGCACAGGTGTGTGCCAAGCGCATCGGATCGGGCCCGAAGGCTGTACCGGCTTGACTGGCGGTCATGCTGGCGCCGGCCGCAGAGCCGTCACGAACCCGGCGACTCCATTTGGGGTTTCGCGCAGCTCAGCGAATGCCGACGCCCACGCCTACACCGAAGCCGATGTTGGGATGCCCGCTGCGCATTTCTTCGGCGGTCCATACATGCGACTGCGCCACGCTTACCAGCGGGAACACGTAGTCGGCCTCGCCGACCTTGCCGGCGCGACTGCCGTCGAGTTGGCCGTCGACGGTGATGGGGGCGCCGGCGGGATAGTTCATCGGTTCGGCGTAGCCGGGCAGCAGGGCGATAAAGCGGCCGCTGCCGCCGGCGCTGAATTTCGGCCGCTGCGAGGAGTCCAGCGGGTAGGCAAGGATCTCGATCTCACTGTGGTCGGGCAGGTTGCGCACATCCACCACGCGGCCGCCCCAGATCACCTGGCCGTGCATGTATTGCTCCGGCGTCTGTGCCACCTGCATCGGCGTGGCGGCGATGGCGCCGGGCGCGATCTTGTAGATCGGCGCGGGTGCGCAGGCGGCGAGGCCGAGCAGCAGGGCGGGCAGGGCGACGCGGGCGAAAATGGCGGCATGGCGCATGGCGGGCTCCAGGATCGTGTGATGGCCTGTGATCGCAAAAACGAATCGTGAGCTTAGCGGCGGCGTGGCGTCGGGGGGAGGCGAGCCGGTTTGGCCGGAGCGGCAGTGGATTCGGTCGCCAGCCAGTCCAGCTTCCACTCGGCAGGACGCTCCTGTGCGAGCAGGCGTGCCAGCGCACGCAACGGTTCGCGCAGGGTTTCGTCGAGCTGCCAGGGCGCGTTGATGATCGCCATGCCGGAACCGTTGAGGCGCAGCGGCGAGTCGTCGCCGTGCACCAGCAGTTCGGCGTGCAGCACGCGCCTGGCGCCGCAGTGGGTGAGCCAGCGCAGGAAAGGCTGCACCTGGCTGCGTCGCTTGACCGGATACCACACCGCGTAGATACCGGTGGGCCAACGCTGCAGCGCTTCCTTCAATGCCTGCTCGATCAACCTGTACTCGGCCTCCTGCGCCTCGTAGGGCGGGTCGATCAGCACCAGGCCGCGCTTTTCCTTCGGCGGCAGCAGCGCTTTCAGCGCCTCGTAGCCGTCGCGTCCATGCACGTGCATGCGCGCGTCGCGGCGGAACAGTTCGCGCAGCCGCGCGGCTTCCTCCGGATGCAGTTCGCACAATTGCGCGCTGTCGATCTCGCGCATGGCCAGTGCGGCCTGCAGGGGCGAGCCGGGATACAGCTTCAGGCCATGCTCGTTGCCGGGCAGGGCCAGGATGGAGTCCAGCCAATGGCGCAACAGCGGCGGCAGCGCGGCGGCATGGGCATCACCGCCATGCAGGTCGGGAAACAGCAGGCGGGTGATGCCGTCCTTGTATTCGCCGGTCTTGTCAGCCTCGGCACCGTCCAGCGCGTAACAGCCGCTGCCGGCGTGGGTGTCGACCACGCAGAACGGCGCGGGCTTGAGCTTGAGCGCCTCGATCAGCGCCAGCAGCACGGCGTGCTTCAGGACATCGGCGAAGTTGCCCGCGTGGTAGGCGTGGCGGTAGTTCATGGCGGCAGCCGTGGGATGGCGCACAAGTATAGGCTGCACGCGCTGTGCAGGCCGCATGAAGCCAACTTCAGGGTTGAGCGGGCGTGGAGCGCATCGCTATGCTCGTGGCATGAGTCGTTTGCCTCTCCGCCAACTGCGTCGCTGCCGCCTGCTGTTCGTGCTGGCCTTGTGCGCGTGGATGGGCTTGGCCGGTTCCGTGTTCGCCCATGCTGATTGCTGTGCCGGCATGGGTGGCATGACAGGTGCGATGACGATGACTCACCATGGCGGCGCGCCGGCACCGCTACACGCGGATGGTGTGCATATCGATTGCGCCTGCGCACACATGACGGTGGCGCTGCCGGAACTGACTGCGTCCATCGTGCCAGTACGTCTTGTCGTGGCGACGTGGCAGGCATGGCCTGCCGCCGCCTCCAAGCTTCCCCACGCACCACCCCTGCGGCCACCACTGGCCTGAATCCTCCCGCTCATGCCGATTCGTTCGGCTGATCGCCTGCCAGCCGCAGGCCCGTTGCCGCGTGCGCGGCGATACCGAGCGGAGTCCCGTGATTCCGCGCAGGAGTGAAGGATGAACAGGCAGGATCCGCGCGACGTGCAGCTGTCGCGCCGACGTTTCGTGCAGGGCCTCGCGCTGGGCGGCGTGGCCGCCGGGTTGGGCTTGCGCGCCGGCGCCACGCTGGCACAGGGTGCCGCGGTACGCCATGAATTGCGCGGCACGCATTTCGAGCTGTCCATCGGCGAATTGCCGGTGGACTACACCGGGCGCAAGCGCCCAGCCACCGTGGTCAACGGCCAGTTGCCCGCACCGCTGCTGCGCTGGCGCGAGGGCGACACGGTGACGCTCAAGGTGACCAACCGCCTGTGCGTGCCCAGCTCGATCCACTGGCACGGCATCCTGCTGCCGTTCCAGATGGATGGCGTGCCCGGCATCAGCTTCCCTGGCATTGCGCCGGGCGAAACCTATACCTACCGCTTCCCGGTACGGCAGAGCGGTACCTACTGGTACCACAGCCATTCCGGTTTCCAGGAGCAGACCGGCCTGTACGGCCCGCTGGTGATCGAGGCCGCCAGTGGCGAACGCTTCCCCACCGATCGCGACTACGTCGTGATGCTCAATGACTGGTCCGACGACGATCCCGGGCACATCTTCGCGACGCTGAAGCGGCAGGGCGACTACTACAACTTCGCCATGCCCACGGTGCCGGATTTCTTCCGTGACGCGCGCGAGCACGGGCTGGGCCAGGCGCTCGCCCGGCGCAGGATGTGGGAGCGGATGCGCATGAACCCGACCGACTACAGCGACGTGTCGGGGCATGCCTACACCTACCTGATGAACGGCCATGCGCCGGCCGGCAACTGGACCGGGCTGTTCAGGCCCGGGGAAAAAGTGCGGCTGCGTTTCATCAACGGTTCGTCGATGACGTTCTTCGATGTGCGCATTCCTGGCCTGAAGATGACGGTGGTCGGCGCCGACGGCCAGGACGTGGAACCGGTGCGCGTGGACGAGTTCCGCATTGCCGCGGCCGAGACCTACGACGTGATCGTGGAGCCCGGGGAAGACCGTGCCTATACGCTGTTCGCGCAGTCCACCGACCGCAGCGGCTACGCCCGCGGCACGCTGGCGCCGCGACCCGGCATGCAGGCGGAGGTGCCCGCGATGGATCCGCTCGTCTGGCTGGGCATGCGGGACATGATGGGAGCGATGGGAGACTCTTCCCTCTCCTCGCGGGAGAGAGTGCGGGCAGGGCGTGGCGTTGCCGGTTCCACCGAACCCGCACCCCCGGAAGAGGGGGTGCGGCATGCCCGCACGGAATACCGCAACCCGGGCGTGGACATGCACGTGGACATGCCCCGCAGCAACCTCGACGACCCGGGCGCCGGCCTGCGCGGCAACGGCCGTCGCGTGCTCACCTACGCCGACCTGCACACCCTCGGCGGTTCCATCGACCCGCGCGAACCCGGTCGCGAGATCGAGTTGCACCTGACCGGCAACATGGAGCGTTACATGTGGTCCTTCGACGGCGTGAAGTTCGCCGACGCAAAGCCCATCCATTTCCGCGCCGGCGAGCGGCTGCGCATCGTGCTGGTCAACGACACCATGATGAACCACCCCATCCACCTGCACGGCATGTGGAGCGAGCTGGAGAGTCCGGCCGGCGGGTTCCAGGTGCGCAAGCACACCGTCAACGTGCAGCCGGCGCAGCGCGTGGCCTATGGCGTGACGGCCGATGCACCGGGGCGCTGGGCCTACCACTGCCACATGCTCTACCACATGGAAGCGGGAATGATGCGCGAGGTGGTGGTGTCATGACCCGGAACCGATCGGTCACCGCCACCGCCTTGCAACATTCGCTGTGGCTGGCCGCCGGGTTGTTGGCCGCGTCAGGCATGGTCGCCGCCCAGACCACGCCGGCCTCGGCCAGCAGCTCGGCCACGATGGACATGGGCGCGATGCCCGGCATGGGCATGGGCCACGGGAGCGGCATGTCCATGCCGGCTGCGTCCACCAGCGTCCCCCAGCCCGCCACTGCGGCGAAGGTCCGCAGGCACCATCGCACGCCAACCGCGAAACCCGCGCACCACATGCCTGCCATGAGCCCCGGTGCCATGGCGCCCATGGACACCATGCCCGGCATGGCCCATGACGCGATGCCGGAGATGTCGCCGCCGGCCGCAGCCGGCAGCGTGCAGGACGCGAATTCCCGCGCGATGCCGGGCATGAGTCCCGACGCGACAAAGGCGATGGACCATGACGCCATGTCCGGCGTGGGCAGCACGCCGCACGGCACCGATACGATGGGCCACATGTCGATGGGCCCCATGCAAGGCGGCAAGCCGCCGCCCGCGGCGCGCCGCTCCGACTATTCCGACGGTATCGGCTACGGCTCCATGTCCGGCATGGACATGCGCGACAACGCGTCGCTGGGCATGCTGCTGTTCGACCAGCTGGAGGCGTTCGACGGCAGGGACGGCAACGGGCAGGCCTGGAACGTGCAGGGCTGGTATGGCAACGACAGCGACAAGCTGTGGGTGCGCAGCGAGGGCGGGCAAAGCCGCGGCCGCATCGGGGACGGCGATGTCGAGGCGCTCTGGAGCCATGCCGTCGCGACGTTCTGGAACACGCAGTTCGGCGTGCGCCAGGATCTGGGCGATGGCCCCTCGCGCTACTGGGCCGCATTCGGTATCCAGGGGCTGGCGCCGTACTGGCTCGACCTGGAGGCCACCGGCTACGTCGGGCCATCCGGACGAACCGCGGCCTGCCTGCGTGTGGAGTACGAACTGCTCTTCACGCAGCGGCTGATCCTGCAGCCGGAATTCGAAGTCAACGCCTATGGCCAATCCGATCCGGCCCGGCGCCTCGGTGGCGGTTTGTCCGATGCCCAGTTCGGCCTGCGCCTGCGCTACGAGATCCGCCGGCAATTCGCGCCTTACCTTGGCGTGGTGTGGACACGGCGTTTCGGCGGCACGGCCGATTTCGCCCGCGACGACCGCCAGGCCATCTTCGACCGTCAGTGGGTAGCCGGCGTCCGCATCTGGTTCTAGGGGAACCTCGACATGAAACGACACATCAAACACCACGGCCTGACCGTCGCCGCGGTGCTCGCGATCCTGGCCGCGGGCGCTGGGATCTTCGTCTACTCAGGCATCTACGACATCGGCGCGGACGACCATCACACCCGACCGGTTTTCGCCGCCCTGCAGGCCTTGCGCGACCGCTCGATCCGTCTGCGCTCGGAGGCCATCAAGGTTCCCGACCTCGACGATCCGCAGCTGATCCTCAAGGGCGCGGGCCAGTACGCCGCCATGTGTACCGGCTGCCATCTTGCCCCCGGCATGGGCGATTCGGAGTTGCGCATGGGCATGTACCCGCAGCCGCCCGATCTTTCCAGGATGCATGTCGATCCGAAGCAGGCCTTCTGGGTGATCAAGCACGGCATCAAGATGAGCGCGATGCCTACCTGGGGCATGGCCGGCCACGACGACCCCACCATCTGGAGCATGGTGGCCTTCCTTGGGAAGCTGCCGGGCATGACGCCGGCGCAGTACAAGGCCATCGTGGCCAAGGCGCCGCCGGACGACGACATGGACATGGGGCACGATCACGCCGACGCCGGTCATCCCGGCATGGACGACATGCCTGGAATGGCCGGTACGGCAGGATCCCGCCCGTTCAGTAAGCCACGGTGATGCGGCGGCGCGGGGCGTCGTCTTTCTCGATGCGGTCGAGCAGGGCGACGGCATAGTCGGCCACGCTGATGCGGCTGGCACCGTTGGCGTCGGTCAGCAACCGGTCTCCACCGATGCGGTAACGACCGGTGCGTTCGCCGTCCTCGATCAGCGCGGCGGGGCTGATGTAGGTCCAGTCGACGGGCGAGGCACTGGCACGGAAGGTCTCCAGTGCGCGGCCCTGGGCCTCGGCCTCGGGCCTCCATGCCGCCGGAAAGTTCGGGTCGTCGAGCACGCGTACGCCCGGCGAGGTTTCCAGGCTGCCGGCGCCACCCACCCACACGAGGCGCGGGACGGCCGCCCGCGGCAACTGGTCCAGCAGGACGCGCGCGTTGGCGGGCAGGCTGTCCGGGTCGCCGTCGCGTCGTGCGGACAGGCTCGCCACCGCTGCCGCACTGGCGTGCACGACATCCAGCCAGGTTTCCGGCCGCGCCACGTCGCCGGCGACGATCCTGAGCCTGTCGTGGCGGAGGTCGAGGCGGCCCGGATCGCGCACGACGGCGGTCACTTCGTGGCCGCGCGCCAGCGCTTCGTCGAGGATGGCGCGGCCGAGGTGGCCGGTGGCGCCGAACAGTGCGATCTGCATGGAAGGTCTCCGGTGGATGGGGAACGGAGCACAGCATGCGCCAGGCCACCGATCCGATAAATCGACGACGATGCAATTCACTGTAAAGTAGGGATTGACAGTGGAGAGCGCTCGTGGGCGAGGTCAATCTCAACCGGCTGGCGGTGTTCGTGGCGCTGGTGCGCGCGGGCTCGTTCACCGCGGCGGCGGAACAGCTGGGCCAGACCAAGGCGATGGTGAGCCAGCACCTGGCGCGGCTGGAGCGCGAACTGGGCGTGACGCTGATGGTGCGCAGCACGCGGCGGATGGCGCTGACCGAGGCCGGCGCGGTGTTCCACGCCGACTGCGTGCGCATCCTCGGCGAAACCGAGGCGGCGATCGAGCGCGTGGGCGAGAACCGCGAGACGCCGCGCGGCACGTTGCGCCTCACTGCGCCGGTGAACTACGGCGCCATGGTGGTGGCGCCCGCACTGGCAGGCTTTCTGCGCATGCATCCCGAGGTGCGTGTCGAGCTGGTGCTGGACGATGGCATCAGCGACCTGATCGGCGGCCGCTTCGACCTGGCGATCCGTGGCGGCCCGCTACGCGACTCCGGCCTGCGCGCGGTGCGCCTGGCCGGCTTCCGCCAGTTGCTGTTGGCGGCGCCGTCCTACCTCGCCGCGCGAGGCCGGCCACGCCGTCCGCAGGAGCTGGCGCAGCACGATGCCATCCTGCTCTCGGTGCTCAGCTCGCCCGCCCACTGGACCTTCGCCGCACGCAACGGCACCCGGGCCCGTGTGCGCCTGATGCCGCGGGCCCTGGCCGACAGTGCGGCGGCGGTGCACGCCATGGCGCTGGCTGGCGCCGGTGTGGCGGTGCTGCCCGATTTCATGGTGGACGCCGACCTCGCCGCCGGCCGCCTGGAACGCCTGCTGCCCACGCAACGCCTGCCGGAAGGCAGCTTCCACGCGGTCTATGCCGGCCTGCATGCCCCGGCCAAGGTACGCGCCTTCATCCATCATCTGCGCCAGGTCATCGCCGGCAACGCGGACTGAATTTCTGCAGTAGCCAAGGGATAGCCGGTGCCTGAAAGCCGCTGCAGGCGGGCAGGCTGGCGATCCCGCCAGCCGCAGATGCTTACTCCACGATGTTGTGGCTCTCGGTAGTCCCCAGCAATTCCGGCTGCTCGGCCGGACGCTGCCTGCGCCCCAGCAGCGGATGCGCGAACACCGCCACGAGGATCACCGCCACGCCACCATAGAACCAGCCATCGAGCTGCCGCTGCTCACCGAGCAGCAGCATCGCCAGCACGATCGCGTAGACCGGCTCCAGGTTGGTCACCATCTGCGTGCCGAACGCGCTCAAATGGCGCAACGCCACCAGCGCCAGCGCGAACGGCAGCAGGGTGCAGCCGAAGGCCAGCGCGAGCAGTAGCAGCGCGTCGTGCGTGTCCGGCAGCACGAAAGCGGCGCCCGTGTGCGGCAGCAGCGGCGCCAGCAGGGTGAGGAATGCGGTGCCGGTGCCCAGCTCGATGCAGGTGACGGTGAGCGGGTCGCCGTGTTCCACCAGGCGCTTGTTGAGCGAACCGAACAGCGCCACGAACAGCGCCGACAGCACGCCCACTGCGATGCCGAGGCGCATGCCGTGCGGCACGCCGTCCACCACCATCGCCACCCCCGGCACCACGGCCGCGCCGACCAGCAGCTCGCGCGGATCGAACCTGCGCCTGGCGATCCACGGTTCCACGAAGGCCAGGAACACCGGCCCCAGTGCGATGCAGGTGGCGCCCACCGAGGCGTTGGCCAGCTTGATCGCGGCATAGAAGGTGAGCCAGTGCAGCGACACCAGCACGCCGATGCCCGCATAAGCCCAGCGCAGCCGCGCCGGCATCGCGCGCAAGCCGCGCCATACCCGCGGCATCAGCAGTAGCGCGGCGGTCACCAGCAGCATGCGCCACCACACCAGCGGCAGTGCGGGCAGGGTGATCAGCTTGCCGAGGATCGCGGTGAAGCCCCACAACAGCACGCAGAAGTGGATCTGCAGGCGGGCCTGGCTGGTGGCTTGCATGGAGATACATCGATGGGAGACGCGGCATTCTACGTCGCACCCGTCTGAAAAGTGCGGCCAGGGATGGCCGCCCGTTTGATTCTCGCGATCAGGGACGATTGCAAGGATCAATGAGTAGTGCAGCCAGGGACGGCTGCCCCTTTGACTTTCGCGATCATGGACGATCGCAAAGAGAAAGACTCAACGCCGGGCCGGCGTGCGCATCTGCTGCAGGATCGTGGTGCAGGTATTGGCGTTGCCGGTGTCGTGGCTGGGGACGACCAGCGCCAGCAGCGCGGCCGCCGGTGCGGCAAACACGCCCAGCGCCACCGCGCCGGCGCCGCGCGCCAGCAGCGGGCCGGTGTGCACGCCCACGTCGGGTTGCTTGAACGTGCCGCGCACGTACAGCGGCGAGCGCAGCGACAGCACGCGGAAGCCCTTGGTGTGGGGCGTCACATCCAGGTCCATCTTCTCGTCGGCGAAGTTCACCGTGCCCTTGACGTCGATCAGCGCGTCCTGCGTGTCGAACACGAACAGCCGCGTGCGGAACAGGCCGTCCTGCGCCACGAGGTCGCTGGCGGCGCAGTCGATCTTCACCGTCTTGTCGCCGAACAGCTTGCCGAGCACGATGTTGCCCACGTTGAGGCCGGCCATTTCCAGCAGGTTGCGGCTGATCGCGCCGTTGTCCATCAGCAGCTTCAACTGGCCGCTGGCCGTGCCGAGCAGGGTGGCGACGGAATTGCCGCGCGCATCCAGCGCGGCGTCGCCGTTGATCTCGCCGAGGCTGGTGCGCATCGCCGCGAAGCTCTGCGACAGCTGTTCGATGCGCAGGCGGCGCACGCCCAGCTTCAGCGTGCCGCGCATCGATGCGGCACTGCCGTCGAGGCGCAGCATGCCGTTTACCTGGCCGCCGGCCACGCCGAAGTGCAGCGGGTCCAGCGTGAGCACGCCGTCATCCATCACGAGGTGCGTGGACAGCGACTGGATCGGCAGCGACGGGCCGTGTTCGATGCGCCCGGCGGAGAAAGTCACGTCGGCATCCATCGCCTTCCAGCGGTCGGTGCGGAAGGCTTGCGTGGGCAGCACGCGATCCGATGCGGCGGGTGGCGGCGCGGTGGTGCTGGAACCGCCGCCGCCGACCAGCGGCGCGAGATCGGCGAAGCGCAATTGCGTGGCCTGCACCTTGCCACTAAGCCTGGGGCGTGCGCCGCCGGTGACGTAGTCGACGTCGCCGGCGAGGTCGCTGCCGCCCACGTGTGCGCGAAAGCCGTGATAGCCGAAACGGCTGCCGTTGCGTCCCAGCGTGGCGGTAAGGCGGCCGCGGGTGGCATAGGGTGGTGTGTCGGGCAGGGTCACGCCGAGGATGGGGTAGAGCTTCTCCATGCTGGAGCCGGCGAGCCACAGGTGCAGGTTCAGTGCGCCTAGGTGCAAGGGATCGGTGAGCGTGCCGGCCAGGGCGATGTGGGTATCGCCGATGCGCAGCTTCGCCTGCAGCGGGAACGGCTGGTCGGACTGCTGCAAGGCCAGTACGGCACCGATCCTGCCGCTGCCATCCAGTGGCGCGCCCTGGTAGCTGCCCTTCGCGGTCCAGGCGAACTGGTAGCTGGATTTTCGCGTGGCTGCGTCTTCGGACTGGCTTTGCTCGTCGTCCTTGCCCATCGTCCTGCCGGCATCGCGCCCGGCGCTGCTGATCGCCTGTGTGCGCGCATCCGCCGTCGCCTGCGCCATGATCTGGTCGTAGGGAATCGCCTGCTGCAGCGGCTCGATGTGTGCGGCTATCTTCACGCGGCCGACGGCGTCGTCGAGTGCGATCTGGCCGGCATCGAAGCCGATGGCGCCGAGATCCACCGTCCATGCGGAAGGCGTGTTGCCCTGTGGCAGATTGAACGTCCAGTTGGCGCGGCCCCGTGCGTCGCGCTCCAGATCCACGCTGGGATTCACCAGTTGCAGGGTGGGGATGCGCACGCGGTGCTGCAGCAGATCCAGCGGCGAGAGGCTGAAGCGCAACGCATCGAGATGCGCGAATTGCGGCTGCTTCGCCCACGCCGGGTTCGCCACGGAAATGTCCTGCGCCACGATGTGCGGCCATGGCACCCATGCGCGCCAGCCCCGCGATTGCGGCTCGCGCATCCACTGCACGCCGAGGTCGCCGTTGATCGCGAACGGACGGCCGATCGCCGTGCTGGCCTGCGCGTTGATGGTCGGCTTCAGCTTGTTCCAGTTGAACAGGGACAGCGTGATCACCAGCGCCGAAGCCAGCACGATGGCGAGCGTCACGGGCACGCCGATGATCCATGCCAGCAGCTTGTGCCTGCGCCTCATGCGCGTCTCCTGTGATCGGGCCAGTGATGGCGATGTGCCATGGCATAACCGATGGCATGGCAAGGTTTCGTGGTCGCGAAGCCTCGCCGCTCACCGCGCGTTCACTTGCGGCGTCAGGTGGATCAGTCGTCGCCGTCTGTGCCGGCCTTCCAGTAGCCGCTGGCCTTGATCCAGTCCTTCGGCACGCCGTGCTGGTCCAGCCACTGGCGCATGGCGCGGGCGCGGCCCGATTCGGCGGCGATCCAGTAGAAGCTGTCGCCTTCGACGGCGGGCAGCTGGTGCAGGGCGCGTTCCAGGCGGGCGCTGTCCGCGGCCGGTTCGCCGTTGCGTTCGAACCAGCGGATGTCGGCATCGGCGCGCGAATGCAGCGGCTGGCGATCGGCGGTTTCGGGGACCTCGATCAATGCGGTGACGCGTGTATCGGCGGGCATCTCTTCCAGCCAGCGGCCGATCGCGGGCAGGGCGGTTTCGTCGCCCACCAGCACATAGCGGTCGAAGTCGCCAGCCACCACGAACGAGCCGCGCGGGCCGCCGGCGCCGAGACGCTGGCCGGGTGCCGCCTGCGCAGCCCACTCGGAGGCGGGGCCGTCGCCGTGCAGCACGAAATCGACGACCAGCTCGCCGCGCGCGGCATCGTGGCGGCGCGGGGTGTAATCGCGCATCGGCGACGGCTCGCGGCCGGTCGGGAACTCCGGGCCGTTCGCGCCCAGCGCGGGCAGCACCAGTTCGCCCTTGCGATCGGGGAAGAACAGCTTCACGTGGTCGTCGGGTGCTGCGCTGTGGAAACCGCGCAATGCGGGGCCGCCGAGCGTCACCCGACGCATGTGCGGGGTGAGGCGCTCGACGCGCAGCACGTCGAGCGTGCGCAGCACGACCTCGTGGCGCAGGCGCTGGTGGGCATGAGGGGCCATCGTGGTTACCTCGTGGGGAGCGGGCGCTGGCGATGGCTGGCGCGTTGGGGAACCGCCGCGAAGCGGCGGCTTGAGCGGTTCAGTCGTGCGGCTGGCCGGTGGCGACCTCGCTGGCGGCGCGCTGCAGGATCGCGGCCACGCGTTCCGCCTCGGCCTTGTCCCAGCTCGTGCGCATCAGCAACGCATGCTTCAGCGCGTGCATGGCCTTGCGCACCGCCATCGGCGCGGCCATCTTCGCCGCCATGCGCGCGCTGTGCTCGGTGCGCGAGGTCGCGGCGTCCACCGCGGCGCGGTTCTCGTGGAGGAAGGTGCGGCCCGCATCGGTGATCGCGTACAGCTTGCGGTTGCCCGCTTCGCTTTCCACGCGGGCGTAACCCATGTCCTCCAGCATGGCGAGCGTGGGGTAGATCGCGCCGGGGCTGGGCGTGTACTGGCCGTGGAACATCTCCTCGATGGTGCGGATCAGCTCGTAGCCGTGGCGCGGCTGCTGCTCGATCAGCCCCAGCAGCAGCAGCTTGAGGTCGCCGTGGCCGAACATGCGGCCGCCGCCGCGTCGGCTGCCGCCGCGCAGTCCATCCCAGCCGCCGAAGGCGTCGCCGCCGTGATGCTCGCCGAACGGGCCGTGGCGGCCAGCGTAAAAGCCGTGCTCACCTTCGTCCATGACGAAGCCATGGCAGCCGTGGTGACGGTGTTGGGCGAAGCGGTGGAACAGGTGGTGCATGCGCATGACACACTCCGATATATCGAATTGGTGAATTCAAGATATATCGAAAGTATGTCGTTAGCAAGAGCGGGTAATGCCTCGCTCTTGTAGGAGCGCACCCTGTGCGCGAAAGCTTTTGCTCCGATCAGAGCCAGAGCCATCGCGCACAGGGTGCGCTCCTACGGGCGGCGGATGCGCCAGACCCAGGCCGGCGGCAGGTTGAGCCAGGCGCCGCCGATGCGTTCGGCCTCCAGCCCCAGGCGCTGCCGCAGTGCACGCGGTACCGGACAGCGCAGGCCGTAGGTGAACTGGTAGAGCGCGCCACCTTGTTGCAGCTGGCGCTCGAACACGCCTTCGATGATGGCCGCGACCTTGTCGGCCGGGATCGACAGCAGGGGCAGGCCGCTGATCACCGCACTGGCGCGTTCGTCGCCGAACAGTGACGACGACCGCCCCAGCCTGGCCGCATCCATGCGCAGCACGCGTGCATGCCGGTAGCGCTGCGCCAGCGTGCTGGCCAGCACCGGATCGGTTTCCACCAGCACCAGCCGGTGTCCCGGCAGGCCGCGCTCCAGCAGGGCCCGGGTGAACACGCCGGTGCCCGGACCGAGTTCGATCACCGGACCGTGCGCATGATCGACATGGGCAGTCATCAGTCGTGCCAACGCGGGACCGGACGGTGCCAGCGCGCCTACGCTGCGCGGATCGCGCAGCCAGGCTCGCAACAGGTGCATCGTATCGTTCAAAGACATGGGTGACGGACCGGTCGACGCATGGAAACCACCATAACCGGAACGGCCAGGCCGGATGTTCGGATACGGTTACGCCGCGGTGTCCGTCGTCACACACAAGGCGCCACCGGTTTGCTGCCATCGCGCACCGGAATGCCGGCGTCACTTTCGCGGGAATGCAGGGGAGCCCCGTGTCTTGCGAAAACGCGGAGCGCCCACTCCCCCAATGGAGGCAAGCAGATGAGAGATCGTGAGCGGCCTCTTACATTGGTTCTTGTTACAGCGGCTTCCCATCCACCCGCACCGGCGCGTGGATATCGCAGATGCCCAGCTTGCCCACCGGTGTGGGATAGAACGCGTTGTGGCCATGGCGCGCGGCATCGATCAGCGCGACGAAGGTGGGACTGCCGGTGCGCAGCACCTGGATCCGTTCGCGTTGTGCAGGAGGCAGGTCGGCGGCCAGTTTCACCGACGCGAGGGGCGTGCGTTCGCCGGCCTTTTCGTAGAAGCCCATGGGCCCGCTGCCGCGCGGCAGCGCCGACAGATACTGCATGCCCTGCAGCACGCGGCCGGCCACCGCCAGGTTGTGGTCCAGCCGGCGTGGCGCCTGGCCGATGACCGCGTACAGCGCGCTGCCGTTGCCGCTGTCGGGCGGCACGTCGCGCGCCACGCCGACCATGCCGTAGCACTGCACCAGCCATTCCTTGCCATGAGCCGGGTCGCGCGCCACCGGGAAGCCTCCGGAGAAGCCGACCTGCGGTGCATAGATGTCGCCGTCGGGCAGCGGCGTCCACGCCTGCTTCGGATCGATCGGGCGAGTGAATTCCGGCGGCAGGGTAGCCTTGGCCTTGCCCAGCGGATGCATCTTCGCCTTGTCGCCGCCGTCGTCGCCGTTCGGGTCGTCCCACTGGGTCACGAAGTTGTCCTGCACGCGCACGATGCCGAGGCCGTCGAAGTAGCCTTGGCGTACCAGGGTGCGGATGTTCCGCGCATGCAGCGGGGTGAAGTCCGGCGCCAGCTCGATCACCACGCGGCCGGCGGGCAGTTGCATGTAGAGCAGGTTGGCCGGGTCGGGCGTGCGCCATTCGGAAGGCTTCGAGGCCGCCAGCAGTTCCTGTGTGGTGGGCGTGGGCTTGTCCTGCGCGGCGAAGGCCGATGCCGCGGCGAGACCGAGCGCCATCGCGACGGCGGCGGCAAGATGATGGCGCATGGTGGTCTCCCCGGATTGTTGGCGTCGCGGCACGTTAGCAGGAGCTGCCGGGTCGTGCCCGTGCTACTTGCGGAAGCGCACGAAGGCGCGTTTGGCCAGGTACAGAAGATGCCCGGTGAAGCCGGCATCCTGGGCCTGGCGCAGCGCGGTGTTCTCGGCGTAGAGCAGGCGGATGTGCCCGTCGCGCTGTTCGATCAGCTGCCTGATCTCGGCCACGTCGCTGCGCGTCAGCGCATGTCCTTCGTCCAGGTGCGCCGGCAGCTGGCGGTTCACGTAATAGGTGGTGTGGCGCGGTGCCGTCTCCGCGGCGGGGCGATCCTTCGTGTAGAAGTACAACGCGACGGAACGGCGCGTGAGTCCGGCGTGCTCCGGCGGCAGCCCGATCCGGTCGAAGGCGTGCCAGGAGCGCTCCGAGGTCTCGAAGATCACGCAACGGTTGAACGCAGGCGCCACCGAACGCGCGGGTCGCGCGTCGGCGTGCGGGTCGCGGAACAGTTCCAGGCAACCGCCCCACCGTGCATCCCATTCCGGGTTGAGGTAGACGATGAGGTTGAGCCGCCGGTGCCAGCGTTCGCTGGGGTGGTAGTTGAAGTCCACATGCGGGTCCAGGCTCATCCCGTTGCGGTTCTCGTGGGTGCCGCCGCCGAGATACCACGGGTCGTAGATCAGACCGTCGATGCCGGTGAGCCGGCCCACCGCCGCCAGGAATCCGGGGCTCTGGATCGCGTCGTCGAGCTGCTGCCAGACCGGGCCGAGCTGGCGGATCTTCGCCAGCGTGGACTTGCCGCCCGGCTTGCCGTCGTCGCCCACCGCATTGCCGCGCTCGAAGGCGGGGAAGTTGTCCAGCAGCGCCGCGGCGAAATCCGGTGCCAGGAAATCGTCGATCACCACGTGGGGGAACGGCGCTGCCGAGGTAAATTCGGCCCTGCAGTTGTCCGCGGACTCCAGTACGCGCGGATGGATGATCGAAACTCCCGACGAACCCTGCATGTGTCTTCCCGGCGACGAATGGCGCGCCATTCTACTTGGCTTGCAGGTGTGCGTCGGCAGCCGCGGATGGACTTACCCCCTTTCTGGGGCGTGGCTGCCGGGGCGCCGCTTCTTCCACGCGTAGCCGATCCCCAGCAGGACGAACCACACCGGGCTGGCCAGCAGGGCGGCGCGGGTGTCGGACTGCAGGCAGAGCAGCACCAGCACGAACACGAAGAACGCCAGGCACACCCAGCACATGAACACGCCGCCCGGCATCTTGTACGCCGAGTCGGCGTGCTGCTGCGGGCGCCTGCGGCGGTAGGCCATGTAGGCGCACAGGATCAGCGACCACACGAACATGAAGAGCACGGCGGACAGCGTGGTGACCAGGGTGAACGCGGTGACCAGGTTCGGCACGAGGTAGATCAGCGCCGCGCCCAGCAGCAGGCAGAAGCAGGAGAACAGCAGGCCCAGCGAAGGCACCGCCGCCTTCGACAGCCGCGCGAACGGCTTCGGCGCATGGTTCTCGCCGGCCAGGCCGTACAGCATGCGGCTGGTGGAGAAGATGCCGCTGTTGGCCGAGGAGGTGGCCGAGGTCAGCACCACGAAGTTGATCAGGCTGGCCGCCGCCGGTATGCCGGCCAGCACGAACAGCTCCACGAACGGGCTCTTGTCCGCCTCGACCAGCCGCCACGGCGTCACCGCCATGATCGCCGCCAGCGCCAGCACGTAGAAGATGATGATGCGCACCGGGATCGAGTTGATCGCCTTCGGCAGGTTGCGCCGCGGGTCGGCGGTTTCGGCGGCGGTGGTGCCGACCAGCTCGATGCCGACGAAGGCGAACACCGCGATCTGGAAGCCGGCGAAGAAACCCGACAGCCCGTGCGGGAAGAGGCCGCCGTCGTTCCACAGGTTGGCCAGCGAAGCCTTGTTCCCTGCCGGCGAGTGGAAGCCCCACGCCACCAGCGCGAAGCCGACCACCACCAGCGCGATGATCGCGACGATCTTGATCAGCGCGAACCAGAACTCCAGCTCGCCGAACATCTTCACTGTCGTCAGGTTCAGGCCGAGCAGCAGCAGCACGCACAGCAGCGCAGGAATCCACGGCGCCAGGTGCGGCAGCCAGAACTGCACGTAGGCGGCGATCGCGATCACCTCGGCGATCGCGGTGACGATCCAGCAGAACCAGTACGTCCAGCCGCAGAAGAAGCCGGCCCACGGCCCCAGCAGGTCGGTGGAGAAGTCGATGAACGACTTGTACTCCAGGTTCGACAGCAGCAGCTCGCCCATCGCGCGCATCACGAAGAACAGCATCACGCCGATGATCAGATACACCAGCAGGATCGACGGCCCGGCCAGGCTGATCGTCTTGCCCGAGCCCATGAACAGGCCGGTGCCGATCGCGCCACCGAGCGCGATCAGCTGCAGGTGGCGGTTGGAGAGGCTGCGCCTCAGGTGCTCCGGCTGTTGCGTGGATGCGGACATGCGGGCGCCATGGTCGGGAGTGAGCCGCAACCATAGAAGAAACGTCAGGTCGCCGCCAATGGCGCCGGACATGACTTCCGGCGCATGTACTAGTGTGAAGTAAACACTATGCTTCACTCCAAGCTATGAGGCAGTACGGGCAAGCGTATGGACGACATCGCCAGCCAACTGAAGAAATTCCAGAAGGAGCTGTCCACCGGCACCGTGTCGCTGGTGTTGCTGGCGGTGCTGGGGCAGTCGCGCCAGCCGCTCTACGGCTACCAGATCGCCAAGCGGCTGGAGCAGGCGGGCGAGGGCGTGCTGGCCGGCAAGCAGAGCGCGCTGTATCCGGTATTGCGCAACCTGGAGGGCGCGGGCCTGCTGGACAGCGAGGTGGAACCCTCGGTGAGCGGCCCGCCGCGCCGTTACTACCGCATCACGAAATTCGGCCGCGAGGTGTTGCGCGAGTGGACCGCCGCGTGGAACGCCAGTCGCGACAGCGTCGACAAGGTATTGCAGGGAGAACTGTGATGAATGCACCGTCCAGCAGCAGGCCGCCGCGCACGATCGCGGAGTATCTCGAACAATTGCGTGCCGCCTTGCGCGGCGCCGACCCCGCGCTGATCCAGGATGCGCTGTACGACGCCGAGGAACACCTGCGCGCCGAGCTGTACGAGCGTCCCGGCCGCGACGAGGCGGCGATGCTCGAGCACGTGGTGGAAAGCTACGGCGCCCCCGACGAGGTGGCCGAGATCTACCGCGACCAGGAGATCCGGATCCAGCGTGCGATCCGCCCGCCGCCGCCGCCGAAGCGGCGCTCGGCCGCCGGCCGCTTCTTCGGCGTGATCGCCGACCCGCGCGCCTGGGGCGCGCTGTTCTACCTGCTGTTCGGCCTGGTCACCGGCATCGCCTATTTCACCTGGGTGGTGGCTGGCCTCTCGATGTCGGCGGGCTTCTCGGTGCTCATCATCGGCCTTCCGTTCATCGTGCTGTTCTTCGGCAGCGTGCGCGGCTTGGCCCTGTTGGAAGGGCGCCTGGTGGAAACCATGCTGGGTGTGCGCATGCCGCGCCGGCCGCCGTATCCGCCGAAGCACATGTCGCTGTTCCAGCGCATCGGCGCGATGTTCACCGACCCGCGCAGCTGGAGCTCGATGTTGTACGCGCTGCTGCTGCTGCCGCTGGGCATCTTCTACTTCACGCTGATCGTGACCTGGCTCGCCGTCTCGCTGGCTTTCATCGCCGCGCCCGTCATAAAGCTGGTCGCCGTGTTTGGGCATTGGGATACCGGCACCTGCGTCGGCCTGTCGGACGGGTTCTGCGGCGGCATCGAGTGGCTGAGCGGCTGGGGCGGCGCGACCGTGCTGTGCGTACTGGGCCTGCTGCTGTTCTTCGCACTGCTGCACGTGGTGCGCGGTCTCGGTTACCTGCACGGCCAGCTCGCCAAGCATCTGCTGGTGCGTGGCGTCGAGCGGAGGGCGTAGGCGATGGAGAACGCTCTGACCTTGCTGGCCGGCGAGTGGGAGGGCGAGGAGATCATCGCCACCACGCGCTGGGGCGAAGGCGGCCCGGCCCGCGGGCATTTCTCCGCGCGACTGGATTTCGGCGGCCGCGCGCTGCTGCAGGATTACCGCGAGGAGCGCGACGGCCGTCCCGCCTTGCAGGCGCACGCCGTGTTCACCACCGGCCCCGGGCATGACGAGTACGTGCTGCACTGGTTCGACAGCTACGGTTTCGTACCCGCGCAACCGGCGCCGGGGTACTGGGACGGCGAGCGGCTGGTGTTCCTGCGCAGCTCGCCGCGCGGACAGACGCGGCACACGTATGTCTTCCACGACGGCGCCTGCGAACTGGCCCTGGAAAGCTCGTTCGACGGCGGTGTGCACTGGGAGCCGGTGATGCAGGGGCGGTATCGGCGCGTGGCGTAGCGGTCCACATCACGCCAACTGCGGCCGGTTTTCCCGAGATGCTTCCGGCGCCGCCTTGATGTGGTGCGGAAGCCTGCTTCAGCCCGTGGCAAGCCGCAACTCGCGAACCAGCCCGATCAGCGCACGCAGCCGCGCGGGCACGAAGCGCCGCCCCGGGTAGTAGAGGCGCAGGCCGTCGAACGGCGGGCACCACGGCCCCAGCACGGGCACCAGCGCGCCGGCTTTCAGTTCTTCCTCGATGAACCACTCGGAGATGAAGCCGATGCCCAGCCCGAGCAGTACCGCCTGCTTGATCGCGGCGAGTTCGTTGAGCGCCATGCGCACGGGCAGGTCCATCTGCAGCTTGTGGCCGCTCTTCTCCAGCTCCCACTGGTAGATGCCGCCGTGCGACATGTGCATGCCGATGCTCTGGTGGCTGAGCAGGTCGCGCGGGTGCTTCGGCGTGCCGTGGCGCTGCAGGTACCCGGGCGTCGCCACCACCAGCATGCGCAAGTCGCGGGTGAGCGGCACGGCGATCATGTCCTGCGGCACCGATTCGGCGAGGCGGATGCCGGCATCGAAGCCTTCCGCCACGATGTCGATCATGCGCGACTCGCTCACCAGGTCGATGTGCACCCCGGGATAGCGCTGCGCGTAGCGGCCGAACAGCGGTTCAAGCAGCAGCGATGCCACTCCCTGCGGCGCATTGATCCGCAGCGTGCCGCTGGGCGTGTCGGGCCCGCTGCCGGCCTCCTCGCCGGCACTGCGGATTTCGGCGAGCGCCGGGGCGATGCGCTCCACGTAGCGCTGCCCCGCATCGGTGAGCGCCACGCTGCGCGTCGAACGGTTGAACAGGCGCACCTTCAGGCGGGCTTCCAGCCCGGCCACCGCACTGCTCACCGCCGTGGTGGACATGCCCAGCTCCTGCGCCGCGCCACGGAAGCTGTGGCGGCGCGCGACGGCCAGGATCACCTCGAGCTCGGTCATTCCCGTGCGGCGCATGGATTGTCCTGATATACGGGATACGTCATTCGAAATAAAACGGCTTATCGGAACAATGATCCCTCCCTAGACTGTGTTGCGCAACGACCCGGCGGCCAATGCTTCGCGCGTTCCGCGGGCTACGGGTCACATCCCTGGAGGAATCGACATGCAA
This sequence comes from Rhodanobacter lycopersici, assembly GCF_040812335.1. Lineage (NCBI taxonomy): Bacteria > Pseudomonadati > Pseudomonadota > Gammaproteobacteria > Lysobacterales > Rhodanobacteraceae > Rhodanobacter > Rhodanobacter lycopersici. The sequence goes on along the minus strand of NZ_JBFOHK010000001.1, from coordinate 731,868 downwards.
CGCATCGAACACATCTACATCAACGGCGAATTCGTCGCGCCGCACGGCCAGGAATGGTTCGACTTGCACAACCCCAGCACCGAGCAAGTCATCGGCCAGGTCCGGCTGGGCGACGAGCAGGACGCGCAGCGCGCGATCGCGGCGGCCAAGGCGGCGTTCCCCGCATGGTCGCGCACCACGCGCGAGGAACGCATCGACGCGCTGCAGCGCATGCACAAGGCCATCGCCGCGCGCGCGGACGCGCTGATGGAAGCCATCGTCACCGAATACGGTGCGCCGGCGGCGCGTGGTCGCTGGATGGCGGCTTATCCCGCCGATGTCATCGCGCAGGCGATCGACGCGCTGCGATCCTTCGAATTCGAGGAACAGGCTGGCAGCGCGCGCGTGATCCTGACGCCGGTGGGCGTGGCCGGGCTGATCACACCGTGGAACAGTGATGCCGGTTTCATCTGCAACAAGCTGGCGACGGCGCTGGCGGCCGGTTGCACCGCCGTCATCAAGCCCAGCGAGATGAGCGCGATGCAGACGCAGATCGTGGCCGAGGCGCTGCACGAAGCAGCCCTGCCCAAGGGCGTCTGGAACATCGTCAATGGCCGTGGCGAGGTGGTGGGCGAAACCATCGCGCGCCATCCCGATGTCGCCAAGATCTCGTTCACCGGCTCGTCCGCGGTGGGCCGGCACCTGGTCGGCGCCGGCGCCGAGACGATGAAGCGCGTGACACTGGAGCTGGGCGGCAAGTCGCCCACCGTGGTGCTCGACGACGCGGATTTTGCCGCCATCATGCCGCTGGTGCTGCAGGCGGGATTCCTCAACAGTGGCCAGGCCTGCATCGCCGGTACGCGCATCCTGGTGCCGCGGCGGCGGCTCGCGGAGTTCGAACAGGTCGCACAGGCAGCCGTCGCGCAGGTCAAGTCCGGCGATCCGCGTGATGCCGATACCGACATCGGCCCGATGGTCAGCGCGAAGCAGTGGGAACGCGTGCAGGGCTACATCCGCTTCGGCATCGAGGAAGGGGCACGAGTGCTCGCCGGCGGCGAAGGCCGACCGGATGGCCTGCACGCCGGCTGGTTCGTGAAGCCGACGATCTTCACCGGTGCGAACAACCGCATGCGCATCGCACGCGAGGAAATCTTCGGACCCGTGCTCACGATCATTCCCTATGAGGACGAGGCCGATGCGATCGCCATCGCCAACGACACGCGCTACGGCTTGAGTGCCGTCGTGCTCGGCCAGGACATCGAACGCTGCGAGCGTGTGGCGCGCCGGCTCGACTCCGGCCGCGTGCTCGTCAACACGCTGGCCCACGAGCCGCGCGCGCCGTTCGGCGGCTTCAAGCACTCCGGGCTCGGCCGCGAGATGGGCCGCTGGGGCATGAGCGCGTACCTGGAGCCCAAGACCTTGCTGATGGCGGCTGTGCAGTCGTGACGCTGCTTTGTCGATCGGGCGATGGCGGCGTTGCCGGTCACGGCTGGGTGTAGCTGCGAAGCGGCGGAGTCGAGGCTTCTGGTGCGGGGCTTCGACTTCGCCCCTTTGATGCAGGGATCGTCCAGGCGGACTCGAAGGGCCCGGCAGCCACCATGACCCATGGCGGTTGACCCCGCCGGGCCCCCTTCCTACGCTCCCCGGGCGCGCCTGTGCGCTCATCGGGGAACACTATGCGTTTCCGTCGCTGCTGGCTTCCGGCTTTTCTCCTGGCGTCGCTGACGGCCACCGCCGCCGACGCGCCGATCCAGGGCTTTCCGCCCACGCTTGCTCCCGCCGACCTGGTGCTGCGCGACGCCAGCATCGCCACGCTCGATCCGCTGCAGCCGCATGCACAGGCGCTGGCGGTGAAGGACGGCAAGATCGCCGCGCTGGGCAGCGACGAGGCCATCGCACACTACATCGGCCCGCATACGAAGGTGCTGGACCTGCACGGCGCCTTTGTCACGCCCGGTTTCATCGAGGGCCACGGTCACCTGCTGGACACCGGCGACTCGCTGATGCAGCTCAACGTGGGCATGGCGCCGAACTGGGACGCCATCGTGGCGATGGTGAAGGCCGCAGTGGCCAAGGCCAAGCCGGGCGAATGGATCGTCGGCCAGGGCTGGCAGCAGAGCAAATGGGACAAGGTGCCGCAGCCCAACATCGACGGCCTGCCGCTGCCGGCCAGCCTGGACGCGGTCTCGCCGAACAACCCCGTGCTGCTCGCACATACCAGCGGCCACGCGATCTACGCCAATGCCATGGCGCTGAAGCTCGCCGGCATCGGCCACGACACGCCCGACCCCGTCGGCGGCAGCATCGTGCGCGATGCCCAGGGCAACGCCATCGGCGCCCTGCGCGACACTGCGGGTGACGCGGTGTATGCCGCCTACAACCGTTACCTCGCCAGCCTGCCGCCGCAGGAGCTGGCCGCGCGCAAGGAGCAGTCGCTGAAGCTCGCCATGCAGAACGAGGTGAGCAAGGGCATCACCGGCTTCGTCGACATGGGCGAGGACTTCAAGACCATCGACTGGCTCAAGCAGCAGGCCGGCAAGGGCTTCCCGCTGCGCCTGTACGTCAATGTCGGTGTGCTGGACGTCGCCAGCCTCGACAAGAACCTCGCCAAATACCGCACGATCGGTTTTGCCGACGACCACTTCACCGTGCGCGGCGTGGGCGAGGATGTGTCCGACGGCGCGCTGGGCACGCACAGCGCGTGGTTCCTCAAGCCGTACGACGACGCGCCGGGCGTCACCGGCAAGAACGTCACGCCGATGAGCACGCTCGCGCAAATCGCGCGCATCGCCGCGCGCGACGGTTTCCAGGTGTCGATCCACGCGATCGGTGACCGCGCCAACCGCGAAGTGCTCGACATGTATCAGCAGATCTTTGCCGAAGACCCGGCGGCACACGCGCTGCGCTGGCGCATCGAGCACGCGCAGCACCTCGCGCCTGCCGACATCCCGCGCTTCGCGCAGATGGGCGTGATCGCCTCGATGCAGTCCATCCACGCCTGCTCGGACGCGCCCTACGTGGTGCCGCACCTCGGCGAGCAGCGCGCGAAGGAGGGCGCCTACGTGTGGCACACGCTGATCGACAGCGGCGCGATGGTGCTGGACGGCAGCGACACGCCGGTGGAAGACACCAACCCCATCGCCGGCTTCTACTGTGCGGTGACCCGCGACAACGGCCGCGGCCAGCGCTTCTTCCCCGCCCAGGTCAAGACACGGATGCAGGCGCTGCGCTCCTACACCTGGAACAACGCCTACGCGCTGTTCGAGGACCATCAACTCGGCTCGCTAAGCCCCGGCAAACTCGCCGATCTGGTGGTGTTCTCAAGTAACTTGCTGACCATCCCCGACGACCAGATCCTGCGCACGCGGGTGCTGTACACCGTGGTGGGCGGCAAGGTGGTGTATCAGCGGAAGGGTGCCGAGGCGTGGCGCAGCGGGCAGTTGTTCAAGGCCATGCCGGAGTTCGCTCATGTGAATTGAGGGGGTAAGCGGTTTCCCACGGAGGCGCAGGTCGCGGCCACGGCGGCCTTCTTCTATACCCACGTGGTCACCAACCGATCGATTTAGTCGGCCGCTAAGCTCGCGGTCGAGCGGCTGCGCAAGGCCGGCGAGCAGGCCTTTACTGAACTGTGAGATGCAGTGCACACTCGGGGTGCCATACCGACCGGAGGTCGGTGGCCACAGGGGGAGTTAGATGGATCTCGGCACACCACTCACCACGGCTCAAGGCCAAATGAACGCGGTGCTGGCCGCTCAAGCAACCACGGACGCAGCCCCGGCCACGCCACCGCCCGCGCTCAACATCGGCAGCCATATCCTCGGCGACGTTACCATCGAGTACCAGACCACCCACGTTGGTCAGTAACCGTTCCAGGGAGGGAGCCACCATGCCCGATCAACTGTCGTCTCCCCACATCGGCTGCGCATGAGTGCCATGCGTCGAATCAAGCGCGCGCCGCCAGCTATCTGTCCAGCGCCTCTCGCGCAATGTGACGCATTTCGCTGGTTCTGCCGTGTGGATCGCGGGATCGATGTCATCGACGCCTGGCACCAATCACTCTCCATCAAGGCACAGGCCAAATTCGAGCGCGCCCGTGACCAGCTTAGTCAGCTGCCCTATACCCAATGGCACAAGCCGATGCCTGCCTCGTTCATCCAAAATCACATATATGTGATAAGGTTCGCAGACGAGGCTCGCAAGCAATGGCGACTATTCGGCCATGCCGACCAACCGCGGCACGGCTTTGTCCTCTCCGTCATAGCGACCGAAAAAGATGACACTTACGACCCAAGCGATGCCGGCCATCGCGCAGACTCTTTCCGCAAGCGTTGCGTCGTCGCTCCAGAGCAACATTCCTGCCATTGCTTCAAGCACGCTGGCTGACATAGCCCAATCCAAGGCCTTTGCCGCGCGCGCCGACTACCTGGCCGCCACGGCGCCGCTGGTGCAGGCGTGGGTCAGTTCAGTGGATCTATTGCGCGGCAAGACACGCTGGGTAGATCAAGCCTACCGCGAGGCCTACGCTGAGGCGGCGGTGGAGCAAGGCATTGCTTGGCAGGTGCGCATCAACCGAGAGCGCCGTGGCATGAGCCAAGCCGAACTGGCCAAGCGTATGGGCACCAAGCAATCAGCCATAAGCCGGCTGGAAGACCCCGACTACGGCGCACACTCACTCGCACAACTACAAAAAGTCGCGCGGGCCTTCGACTGTGCGCTCATCGTCAAGCTCGCGGCTTACTCTACCCTTGCCCTAGAAAGTCATCACCTATCCGAGGACGACCTGTTTGCCCCCGGCTACCAGCAAGAGTTGCAGGATTGATCATGGCCACCAAGCCCAAAAATACCGTCACGAGCCAGCCCACCGCGTCACGCAAGGTCGAATTGCAACCCACCGACATTACTCAGTCAATAGACAAACTGCAGGCTAGCGCTGCCAACATCTACGCCGATTCATTGCTACAGCTCTCCGTGGGCGGCTTTGTGTCCAAGGCCGTGGTGGGGTCTTTCAGCACCACTTCGGCCAGCGTGGCCAGTATCACCGTGCTTAACATGCCTACACGAGCCATGTTGGACATGGCCGTCAACATCCTCAATATGTTCGCCAGCCAGGGGTTGGAAGATCGCTTGGGGCAAGATCACCAAGCATTGTTTGCCGCTATCAAGCAAGTGCGCGCGGCTAAGAAACCCGCACAAACTCCATAATGCCTGCGGACCCTCTCATCTCTGGTATAGCGAGCGGATCGGTGACTTCGTGCCGTAGAGCGAGCCTCCCTGCCGACATCAAAACCAAAACAGGGCGTATTCACTTCTTGAAATGGTGCCGAGGTGGTAAAGCGAACGCCCCGCCCCTCAATAATCCCGCACATCAAGCACCACAAACCCATGCGCGCTGTAGTTGCCCTCCTGCGGCCACGCCAACGCGCTCACCGCCTCGCTGCTCGCCGCCCACGGCTCGTTGTCGAGCAGCACTTCGCAGCGCGCTTCACCATCGGCGGTACGGCGGTACACCAGGCGCAGCCAGTGCAGTTCGGGAGTCAAGGCCTCGCGCTGCAGCACGGACTCGATGGCCGCCGGCACCTGTTCCAGCACCTCCAGGTCGGTGATGTCCGCGCCGTGCAGCGTGTAAGGGCCGGTGAACACGTCCCAGGTGCGCACGCCGATCTCCCATGCTGTGTACGTCAGCTTGCGTTCGTCGGTAACGTACCAGCAGGCGGCGAGCAGCGGATGGAGCGCGCTCCGCTCGAATGCGCGCAGGGCGGCCATGCAGCCGTCCGTGCCGGTGCCGTGGCCGGCGAAGCTTTCCTCGATGCAGCGTTCCTCGCTCAGCACCACGTCGATGTCGAGGTGGCCCGGCGCGCCGGCCGCGCCTTCGTGCCACTGGGCGCGCACGGTCGGGAAATCGCCGTCGGTGGTCAGCCAGCCATCCTCGTCGACGTCGAGCTGCACGTCGTGCCTCTCGAACAGTCGCAACAGGTATTTCTGCAGTGCTGAGCTATCCATCGTCATTCCCATTCGCATTCGATTGGTTTGGGTGCCCGCGAGTTTCAACCTGAGAGCAGACCTGCAAGGCCGAAGGATGTGGCTGTCCTTCGACTTCGCTGCGCTACGCTCAGGATGAACGGTTGAGGGAGTGTCGGTTTGTCTCTGGCAACTCGCGCCAGGTCAGGTACAGGCGCAGGTCGAATTCCCGCTGGTGGTAATCCGGCAGCATGTGCTGGCACAACTGGTAGAACGCCTTGTTGTGCTCGGTTTCCTTCAGGTGCGCCAGCTCGTGCACCACGATCATCTGCAGGAACTCCGGCGCGGCGGCCTTGAACAGGCTTGCCACGCGGATCTCCTTTTTCGCCTTGAGCCGTGTGCCCTGCACGCGCGAGACTGCGGTGTGCAGGCCCAGCGCCCGTTGCACCACGTCGAGCTTGCTGTCGTACAGCACCTTGTCGATGCCCGGCGCGTTCTTCAGGTGTTGCTGTTTCAGTGCGGCCACATAGGCGTACAGCGCCTTGTCGCTCTGCACGTCATGGTGATTCGGGTAGCGCGTGGCCAGGTGTTCGCCGAGCCGCTGCTGCGCGATCAGCTGGTGCACCTTGTCCTGCAGGGCCGGCGGATACGCCTGGAGATATTTCAGCGGAGTCATCGGCGCATTCTCGCATTGCGCCGGCGCGTAAGTATCGGGTGAACGCAGTCGCGCCGATGCGAAGCCTCACCGGTAGTTGAGGTCCGGCGAAGCCAGCAGGAACGTATTCCATTCCTGCTGCGACTGCGCCTTGGCCAGCGCGCCGCGGGTGGGTTTGGAGAGATGCGGCTCGATGGCGTCGTAGTACAGCCGCGTGGTGAGCATCGGGAAACCGGCCTCGCGCGTAGTGCTTCCTAGTGGCGTGAACAGCTGGGTGTTGCCGTTGCCGATCGCGGCGGCGATGTCGAAGCGCATGGAAAGCTGGCCGGAGCCGGTCCAGCTCGCGCCGTCCAGCGGCCAGCCGTCGGGCGTGATGCGGCTGTACAGCGGTTCGCCCAGCTGGTCCAGCCAGTACACCAGCGGCAGGGCGTTCGCGATCGGCTTGCCGTCGTAGGCCAGGCGCACCGACGACACCACGAAGCGGGTGGGGTCCATGAACTGGCGGCCGCTCGTCAGCAGTTCGCGCGAATCGAACAGGGTGCGCAATACCGCGGCGATGTCGCCGTCCGTGCGCTGGAAGATCTGCGCCATGCGCGCCACCAGCACGGGCGGCGGATTGTCGGCCACGAAGTACTGCGCGAGCTGGCGGGAGATGAACTGCGCGCAGGCCGGCCGGTGCACGATGATGTCCACCGCCTCGCGCACCTCGGCATAGCCGCGGCCCCTGATGCGCTGGCCCAGGAAGACCTTGTCGCTGAAGTCGTGGCGGTACGGGTTGAACTCGAACAGGCCATGCTGCACCACCAGCGGCGCCATCTTTGCGTTGAAGCGTTGCGGCTTGCCGTCCACCCGCGCGATGCCGACGCCGGTAAGGATCAGCGCCAGCTGCTGCACGTCCTGCTGGGTGTAGCCCGAGCCCACGCCCAGCGTGTGCAGCTCCATCAGCTCGCGTGCGTAGTTCTCGTTGACATGGCCCTTGGCGTTCTGCGCGTTGTCCAGGTACTCCAGCATCGCCGGGCTTTCCAGCGTGGCCATCACCAGGTCGCGGAACTTGCCCAGCGCATGCGGGCGGATCACGCGCTGCTCGTAGTCGGCCAGCTCCCAGCGGATGCGTCCTTTGGGCGCGTACACGCTGAAGTGGTTGAGCCAGAACCACACCAGCTGCTCCTTGAGCTGGTTCGGCCCGTACACCGCCTGCAGCAACTCGGCTTGCCGCGCTTCCTGCATCAGCTGGTTGCCGTGCTGCTGCAGCGCCTTGTTGGCGGCGTCCTTGTCCGGCCCGGCGGGCATCGCCTTGAGCTGCTGCTGGGCGGTGTACAGCCCGGCAAGCAGCTGCGCCGGGGGCGTGCGGGTCGCCTCGAAGCCATGGATCAGCGTGGCGACCGGTGGCGGCAGCGAGCCATGCATGCGGTCGGCGAGTTGTGCATCCAGCAAACCTTCGCGCCCCAGCGCGCGGTAGCGCGCCACGTCGGCGCTGTCCACGCCGAAGCCATCGCGGCGCAGCCAGGTGAGGTCGTCGCGGGTGAGGCCGGCGCCCGTGGACGCCGTGCCGGAATGCGCGGGGGCATTCGCGCAGCCGGCAAGCGACAGCATCAGCAGCGCAAGCAGGGCGGCGCTCGCAGGGCGACAGATGTGTAACGGAAGCGGCAGGGAGACGAGGCGGGTCAGCTGCATGCGCCGTCAGCGCCGGGCGGGGGGCGCTTGCGGCCGAACACCGCAAATTCGCCGAGGAGTATCAGCAGCAAGCCGGCCAGCCACGCAGGCACTCGGAAGAACAGGAACACCACGAGCACGAACGACAGGTGGTTGGCATACAGGTCGGGACTGGGCGGCCCCGCAAGCGCCTGGTGGATGAACCATGCGCAATGGATCGCCATGCTGGCGGCCCAAAGGGCCACGGTGACTGTGTAGAGGCGTTGTGGCGTACGGAGAGATCGGGGCATCGGAAAACCCGGCATCCGGATCGCGCCAATCTACACCAGCTGCAAATCCCGCGGCTTCGCCTGTGGGAACACCGTCTGCAACTGACCGGCGTTCAAGCCCCACAGCCGCGCGAACAGGCCGCCAAGCACGTCGCGGTAGTCGTTGAGCACCTGGTAGTCGCGGTTCTGCAGCAGGTTCTGCTGGGCCACGGCGAGCTGTTCGCCGGCGACCCGGCCGCCGGCGACCTGGCCGCCCAGCACCCAGTGCACGGTGCCGTGGCCGTGGTCGGTGCCGTGGTCGCCGTTCTCGCGGAAGGTGCGGCCGAATTCGGAGAGCACCACCACGGTGGTGTCGTTCCAGGCACCGCCCAGCGCGTCGGCGTAGGCGGCCAGGCCTTCGCCGAGGTTCTTCAGGTTGTTGGCGAGGCCGCCCTTGGTGTTGCCCTGGTTGACGTGGGTATCCCAGCCGCCCACGTCGACGAAGCCGAGCCGGTACTGGTCGCGCATCAGGGTGGCGATGCGCTGCGTTTCCGCGGCGAAGTTGTGCGCGCTGGGCGCGCCGCGGCTGGCCGCCACCATCTCGTTGCGCAGGTCGGCGGATATGGTCTTGGGCAGGGCGAGGCCGTCGGCGGTGGCCTGGGCCAGCGACGTGCCCTTGTACATGCCGGACAGGATCGCCGCCTGCCGCTCGTTGAAATGCGCCCTGGGATCGCCCTTCAGCGAGATGTTGGGGATGTCATGCCCCGCACCCTGGAAGGAGAGCGGCAGGTTGTTGGTGAAGGCGATCGCCGGCGTGCCGGTCAGCAGGCCGGAGAGCCGAGCGAGGAAGCCGGAGCGGTAATTCGCCTCGTGACCCAGCGGCTCGCCGCGCTCGATGTGGTCCTGGGTCTCGAAGTGGCTGCGCGAGAGGTCGTTGGTGCCGGCGAACGGGATGAAGGCGAGTTGCTTCTTCTGCCACAGCGGATAGAGCGTATCGCGCACCACGGGATTGAGGCCCCAGTCCGCGTCCAGCGCCATCGCGCTGTCGGGGTTGTCCAGGTCGGGTTTGGCGATGGCGAGGGTGGGGCGCGATTCGTAATAGAAGTCGCTGCCGCAGGGCACCAGCAGGTTGTTGCAGTCATAGCCGCCGCGCAGGAACACCAGCAGGAAGCGCGGCGAGTTCGCGGGTGCGGCGAACAGGCGGCCGGAGAACGACAGCGTGGACGCGGCGGCTGCGCCGGCGGCGGCAAGCAGGAATTCGCGACGGTTCATGGTGGCACCTCAGCGATAGTTGAAGTCAGGCGAAGACAGCAGGAAGGTGTTCCATTCCATCGGCGATTTGGCCTGCACCAGCGCATTGCGGGTGGCGTCGGAGAGGCGTGGCGCGATGGCGTCGCGGTAGAGCGCGGAGCCCTGCAGGTCCGGTGCGCCGGGCGGCGGGTCATTCGCAACTTGCATGTCGCCGTCCGCGAACAGCCGGTTGCGCCCGCTGCCGATCACGCGGGCGAAGTCGAAGCGCTTGCTCATCTGGCCCGAGCCGGTCCAGCTTGCCGAATCCAGCGGCCAGCCGTCCGGTGTGATGCGGCCGTACAGCGGCTCGCCCATCTGGCGCAGCCAGTTCACCAGCGGTACGGCGTTGGGAATCGGCTGGCCATCGTAGGTCAGCCGCATCGCGGAGACCAGGAAGCGCATCGGATCCTTGAACTTGTGCCCACCCACGGCGGCGGCTTCCTTCGACAGCAGCATCGTGCGCAATACCGCCGCGATGTCGCCATCGGTGCGCTGGAAGGTGTGCGCCATCGCGTCCACGAGGGCGGGCCGGGGCTGGTCGGCTATGAAGTATTCGGCCAGCTGCTGCGAGACGAAGTGCGCACAGGCGGGCTGGCGCACGATCAGGTCCACCGCCTGCTCGATCTCCGCGTAGCCGCTGCCCTTGATGGTCTGGCCGAGGAAGTTCTTGTCGCCGAAGTCGTGCTGGTTCGGGTTGAACCGGAACAGGCCGTCGCGCACGAAGCCGGGGCGTCCGCCACCGAAGCGGTCGCCGCGCATCGCCAGCTTCGGCGGCAGCAGGCCGGCGCCGGTGAGCACGCGCATCAGCTGCTGCACGTCGGCCTGCGTGTAGCCCGAGCCCACGCCCAGCGTGTGCAGCTCCATCAGCTCGCGCGCGTAGTTCTCGTTGGTCTTGTCCTTGACGTTGTGCACGTTGTCGAGGAACACCAGCATGGCCGGGCTCTGCAACGTGGCCATCACCAGGTCCTTGAACTTGCCCAGCGCGCGCGGACGGATCACCTGCTCTTCGTAGTCGGCGGCGAACACGCGCACCGGGCCCTTGTCCGCGTACACGCTGAAGTGGTTGAGCCAGAACCACACCATCTGTTCCTTGAGCTGGTCGCCGCCGTAGACCGCATGCAGCAGCTCGGCCTGGGCGGCCTGCTGGTAGAGGTCGCGGCGGTACTGCTGGATCGCCTTTTTCGCCATGTCCTTGGCCGGCCCGGCAGGCGTGTCCTTGTACTGTTTCTGACGGCTGCGGAAATCCGCCAGCAGCTCGGGCAGCGGGGTGCTCACCACGGGAAAGGCGCGGATCTGCGCGGCCACCTGCGGCGGCAGCGCGTCGTCGCCGCCGGCCAGTTGCTCGTCGAGGAAGCGCGTGCGGCCGAGTTCGCGGTAGCGCGCCAGCGTGGCGCTGTCCAGGCCGAAACCGTCGCGGCGCAGCCAGGCGATGTCCGAAAGGCTCAGTCCGTCCACCTTCGCGGTGACGGTGGAGCTGGGCATGCGCGGCGGCATGGCCTGGCCGGCACAGGCCAGCGCCGGCAGGCACCCCAGCAGCAGGCCCAGCGCGACGCTGCGGCGACGTATCGGTGTGGCAGACATGCGTCCGTTCTCCGACGAAGGGGTCGAGGCTTCAACGCCGGAGGTGCCGGAGCGGATGACCGCGGCGTCGTGGCGCGCCGGGCGGATTCGCTGGCGATTCATCTTTCGCGGCCTCATGGCCATGGTGTTGCACCGGTTACCATGCGCATCCCGCCGGAGTGCCGCCATGCCCAAGACCTACGACCGCGCCTATTTCGACAAGTGGTACCGCAACCCCGCGCATGCGGTGGGCTCGCCGGCCGAGCTCAGGCGCAAGGTGGCGATGGTGGTGGCGCAGGCGGAGTACTACCTCGGCCGGCCGTTGCGCAACGTGCTGGACGTGGGCTGCGGCGAGGGCGCGTGGCGCGCGCCGCTGCGTGCGCTCAGGCCTGGCATCGATTATCGCGGGCTGGATGCCAGCGAGTACGTGGTGGCGCGCTACGGCCGCAGCCGCAACATCGGGCTGGCGCGCTTCGGCCAGCTCGAACACCTGCGCTTCGACACGCGCTTCGACCTGATCGTGTGTACCGACGTGCTGCATTACCTGAAGCCGGCGGAAATCCGCGCGGGCCTCGCCGGCATCGGCGAGATGCTGGAAGGCATCGCCTTCCTCGAAGTGTTCACCAGCCGCGACGACGTGGACGGCGACCGCCACGGTTTCGTGGCGCGCGCGCCTGCCTGGTACCTGCGCGAGTTCGGCAGGGTGGGGCTGCTGCCCTGTGGTTCGCACTGCTACCTCGGGCCGCGGCTGGAGCGGCACGTCGCCGCGCTGGAGCGGGCGCAATTGCCGGCCTAGCTAGAACTCCACATGCGCCCGCAACCCGGCAAACATCGCCGGTCCGCGGTCCCGGTTGTAGCCCGGGTTGCGGATCCACTGGAAATCCGGGCTGAGCGTGAGGTGGGCGAACGGCGCGTAGCTGTAGTACAGCTCGGCGATTTCCTCGTGCGCATAGTTCAGCGCGCCATCGCCCAGCACGAAACCGCTGCCACCCATTTCAAGGTATTCGCGGTGCAGGGGCGACAGTGCGTTGAGCGCGAAGCCCACGCCGATGTGATCGTCGCTGCGGCCCCAGTGCACGCCGGAGAGCTGGAAGCCGCCGTTGACCGTGCGGTCCACCTCAGTGAACACGAAGGATTCGGTGTGACCGTCGTTCCAGCCGGCGCGCATGAACAGGCCGGTGTCGCCGCCGTCGGCCAGCGGCAGTTCGCCGTTGATGACGAAGCCGAACTTGTGGCGGCCCGGGGTATCGGTGGCCTGCACGTCGGGCACTGCGCCGGTGGCCAGCGCCTGCGCGATGGCTTCGCTGTAGCTGCCCATGCGCGCGATGTTGCGGAAGGCGAGCAGGCGGAGGACCCAGCCGCCCGGTTGCGGATGAACGCTCAGTTGCACCTGCTCGCCGCGCGCGTCGGAGAGGTTGCTTTCCAGCCGCGGGCCGTTGGCCTGGTACGGCATGCGATAGACGCCGTAGCGCAGCGTCCAGGCCGGGTTGATCCAGGCCAGCATCAGGCCATCGGTGTAGCCGCGCGTGTCGGCGGCGAAGTCCCAGGGCGTGGCGTTGAACAGGTCCCAGTTCATGAACTGGGTACGCGTGCTGTCGGCGTAGCGGTTGGTGTCGAAGTCGTCGTTCACCGCCATCTTGCCGAGCTTCGCCACGAGGCGCCGCGTGGCTTGCGTGCCGGGCAGATGGTCCTGGCTGCGTTCCACGGTTTCGCTTGCGCCGCCCAGCGGCAGCGACCATTGCAGGTAGCGGCGCGCCACGTAGGCGTGGTTGCCCAGCCCGGCCACGCCCGCGCGGATCACGTCGCCGTTGGTGAGGCCGCCCAATCCGGTGGCGCCGCTGACGCCGGCGCCGCGGAACATCTCCACGTCGAAATAGAAGGCCAGGTGCCAGGGCAGCGCCACGCCGAAATAGGCGCCGAAGGTGTCCGAGCGTTTGGTGTCGCCTTGCGGGCGCAGGCTCAGCGGGCCGGAGTAGGGCGAGTGCACGCGATCCTGGCGCTGGTCGACGAAGGTGTATTGCGCACCCAGCCATTGCGGCACGAACAGCGGTGCGGAAGACGGCGCATCGTCGGCGCATGCGTTGCCTGCCAGCGCAAGGGCGCCGGCGAGCAGCAGGTACCGTATTCGTCGCGTGCGTGTCACTTGGCGCTTGTTTCCCTGTCGTGCTGGTTCTGCCACCAGCCGCCGCCCAAGGCCTGGAACAGTGCGGCGGTGTCGCTGTAGCGCGCGGCTTGTGCCTGCACCAGCATGATCTCGGTCTGCTGCCAGGCCTGCTCGGCCTGCAACACGGCGAGACGATTCACGTCGCCCAAGTCGAATTGGCGGCGATTGATGTCCAAGCTGCGCTGGGCAGCCTGCTCGGCGATCTGCGCGGCCCGCAACGCGTCGGCATCGGCCTTCAGGGCGTACAGCGTGTCGGCCACGTTCTGCAGCGCAGCGATCACCGTGCCGCGGTATTGCGCTTTCGCCGCATCCAGGGCGGCCTCGGCGGCGCGCTGCTGGTGCTTGAGGCTGCCGGCATCGAACAAGGGCTGGCTGACGTCGGCGGCGAGATTCCAGAACACCGTGCCGTCCTTGAACAGGTTTCCGATGTCCGTCGGCGCGCTGCCCGCGTTGGCGCTGAGCGTGAATTTCGGCAGGCGGTTGGCTTCGGCCACGCCTACCTGGGCGCTGGCCGCATGCAGCTGCGCCTCGGCGGCGCGCACGTCCGGGCGTTGCGCCACCAGTTGCGAGGGCAGGTTGAGCGGCAGCTGGCCGGGCAGGTGCAGGTCGGCGAGGTCGAAGGCCGGCACCTGCGCGTCGGCCGGTGCGACACCGAGCAGGGCGGCGAGCGCGTCGTTCTGCTGGTCGAGCTGCTTCTGCAGCGGCGGCAGCGTGGCCTGCGTCTGCGCCAGCGTGGCCTGTTGCGCGGCGACGTCCGCCAGCGCGAGCTGGCCCAGCCTGAGCTGGCGCTGGAACGAGTCCAGCGTTTCCTGCTGGCTGGCGATGATCTTCCGTGTGGCTTCGACCTGCGCACGCAGCCCGGCCTGCTGGATCGCCGCGACCGCCACGTTCGAGGTCAGGCTGAGCCTGGCCGCATCCAGTTCGAAGCGCTGCACGTCGGTCTGCGCGCGCAAGGCCTCCAGCTGGCGCCGGTTGCCGCCGAACAGGTCCGGCGCCCACGACACGCTGAGCTGCGCGGTGTGCAGGGTGTAGTAGTCGTAGCCCGAGGCGGCCGGGCTGGCCAGCGTGCCGGCGATGCGCTGGCGCGATACGTTGTAGTCGGCCGTCACGGTCGGGTACAGCGCACCCTTGCCGGCGGCTTCGGCCTCCTGCGCCTGCCGCAGCGCGGCCTGCGCGGCGACCAGTCCGGGGTTGGCCTTGAGCGATTGCTTGACGAGCGCATCGAGTTGCCGCGACTGGAACAGCGTCCACCACTGCGCGGGTACGTCCATGCCGGCGACGAGGTGCTGTGCATCTCCGTCCTGGCCAATGGTGGCCGGCATCGGTTGCACCGTGTAGCGGTTGTTCTTCGGCGCGTCGGGGCGATGGAAGTCGGGGCCGACCATGCAGCCGGCGAGCAGGGTCGCGCCGATCAGGGGCGCTCCGATCAGGGCCGGCAGCGTGCGGAACTTGCGTGGGATGAGTGTCTTCATGCGAACACCTGGTGGCGGCGCGCGCTGCAAGCGGCGCGCCGCGTGGCTGTCAATGGACGATGCCCTGTGCCGGTACCGAGCTGACGGCGCGTGGCGGATGGCGGCGCTCGATCCAGCTTTCCAGCGCGTAGTACAGCGCGGGCAGCAGGTACAGCGTGAGCAGGGTGGCGATGGCGAGGCCGCCCACCACCACGGTGGCGAGGCCGCGCTGCACGTCGGTGCCGATGCCGGTGGCGAGCGCGGCGGGCAGCATGCCCATGCTGGCCACGGTGGCGGTCATCAGCACCGGGCGGAAGCGTTCGGCGGCGCCTTCCACCACGGCTTGCGGCAATACCATGCCCTGCGTGCGCAGGCGGTTGATGTTGGCCACCATGATGATGCCGTTCTGCACCGCCACGCCGAACAGCGCGATGAAGCCCACTGCGGTGGCGATGTTCAGCGTCTCGCCGCGCAGGTGCAGCGCGACGAGGCCGCCCAGGGTCGCCAGCGGCACCACGCCCAGCACCAGCAGTGCCTGGCGCAGCTTGCCGAACTCGCCGAACAGCAGCACGGCCATGATCGCCATCACCATGCCCAGCACCACGATCAGCCGCGCTTGTGCGCGCTCGGCTTCCTGGAAGGTGCCGGCCCACTCGAGGCGATATGCCTGCGGGTCGTAGTGCACCTTTTGCGCGATCAGCGCCTGCGCCTGCGACACCAGTTTTGACAGCGCGAGCCGGTTGTTGTCCACCGTGATCGACAGCTCGCGCTTGCCGCCCTCGTGGGCGATGGTGCCTTCGCCGGTGCGGTAGGCGATGTGCGCCACCAGCGACAGCGGGATTTGCCCGCCGCTGGCGGTGGTGAGCGGCAGCCTGCCGATGGCTTCCACGTTGTTCGCCACCGCGTCGGACACACGCGCGGTGACGTTGTAGATGCGGTCGCCCACGTACACCTGGGTGATCGGCGCGCCGCCGATGGCGGTCTGGATCAGGCTGCTGATGTCGGACACGTTCACGCCATAGCGCGCGGCGGCGTCGCGATCCGCCGCTATCACCAGCTGCGGGATCGGCGGATCCTGGAAGATCGCCGCCTCGGTACCCGGGATGGTCTTCAGCGTGTCCACGATCTTCTCGCTGAGCTTGCGCATCTGCCTGAAGTCGTCGCCGTAGACATACAGCACCAGCGCGCTGTGTGCGCCGCTGACCATGTCGTCCTCGCCGTCGCTGATCGGCTGGCTGATGCCGATGGTCATGCCGGGCAGCTCGCGGTCCAGCCGCGACTGGAAGCGCTGCACGAAGGCGCCCTTGCTTTCATGGCCCGGCCACGTGTCGTAGGGCTTGAGCCCTACCGCCACTTCGACGTGCGAGGGCGTCCACGGGTCCGTGCCGGTATCGTTGCGGCCCAACTGGGTGACCACGTAGGACACCTCGGGGAAGGAACGCACCACGTGGCGCAGCTCGCCGGCCATGCTGCTGGCCTGATCCAGCGACAGGCCGCTGGGCATCTGCACCTGCAGCCACAGCGAGCCCTCGTCCAACGTGGGCAGGAAGGCGCGGCCCAGCGTGGCGCCCAGCACGACCACGGCCATCACCGCGAGCGCGGTGGCGAGATAGGCCACGCGCAGGTGCGCAAGCAGGCGGTCCAGACTGGACTTGAAGCCGGCATGCAGCCGCTCCAGCGGCTTGTTGTGGAACGGCTTGCGCGGCTTGCGCAGCGCGAGGTACGCCAGGCCTGGGATCAGCGTGATCGTGCACAGCAGCGCGGCCAGCAGTGCATAGCCCACGGTGAACGCCATCGGCCGGAACAGCTTGCCTTCGGCATGCTCGAACGCGAACAGCGGCAGGTAGGCGGTGACGATGATCAGCGTGGCGAAGAAGATCGGCTTGCCCACCTGCGCGGTGGCGGCCATCACGTCGGAAGCGGCCAGTTCCTCGTGTGGCCTGGCCTCGCGGCGCAGCAGGATCGCCTCGGTCACCACGATGGCGCCGTCCACGATCACGCCGAAATCGATCGCGCCGATCGAGAACAGGTTCACGCTCATGCCGGTGAGGTGCATCAGGATGAACACCGTCACCAGCGACAGCGGGATCACCGTGGCCGTCACCAGCGCCGCACGCGGGCTGCCCAGGAACAGGATCAGCACGAGGCAGACCAGGCCCACGCCTTCCATCACGGTGTGGAACACCTTGTCGGTGGTGGCGCGCACCAGGTCGTCGCGGTCGAGGTAGGGCACGATCTTCACGCCCTTCAGCGCGAGCTGCCTGTTGAGCTCGTTGACCTTGGCGTGCAGGTCCACCAGTACCGCGGACGGATTCTGGTACTTCAGCAGGTCGACGATACCCTCGACGGTGTCGGGGTTGCTGTCCTTGCCGAGGATGCCCTCGCGCACCTGGTGGCCGTAGCGCAGCTGGCCGAGGTCGCGCACCAGCACGGGCGAGCCGTTCGACTGGCTCACCACGATGTCGCCCATGTCCTTCAGCGAATGCACCATGCCGATGCCGCGCACGATGTAGCTCTGCTCGCCGCGGGTGATGCGGCCGCCACCGGCGTTCGCCGTGTTGGACGTGATCGCCTGCATCACCTGGTTCACGCTCACGCCGTAGCGCAGCAGGCTGGCCGGGTCGAGCACCAGCTGGAACTCCTTGGTGTAACCGCCGAAGTTGTCCACGTTGGCCACGCCGGGCACGGCTTGCAGCGCGGGGATCACCACCCAGTCGTTGAGCTCGGACAACTGCATCAGGTTCTGCGTGTCCGATTCCAGCGTGTAGCGGTAGATCTCGCCGGCCGGGCCGGAGACGGGGTCGAGGCCGGGCGTGATGCCGGGCGGCAGCTGCGCCTGGGCGATGCGCTCCATCACCCGCTGGCGCTCCCAGTAATCCTCGCTGCCGTCCTTGAACACCAGCGTGATCAGCGACAGGCCGAAGGTGCTGCTGGAGCGCATGTGCATCAGGCCCGGCGTGCCGGCCAGCGCGCGTTCCAGCGGCGTGGTGATCTGTTGCTCGATCTCCTCGGCGGCGAGGCCGGGCACTTGGGTGGTGACCTGCGCGGTGACGGCACTGAGTTCGGGATAGGCCTCGATGGAAAGCTGCGTCCACGAGTACCAGCCGAAGATCGCCACCAGCACGCTGACCACGAAGAACAGCGTGCGCTTCTGGAAGCAGAACTCGATGATGCGGTTAATCATTGAGCAGCACTCCGCCGGCCACCACCACGCGATCGCCCGCCTTGAGGCCCTTCAGCACGCGCGCGCCCACGTTCTCGTCGTAGCTCAGTTCCACCGTGCGGCGCTCGAACGTCCACGGCACCACTTCCACGAACACCGTGGTGCTGTCGTTGTTCATCAGCAGCGCGGACTCGGGCACGAACATCTGTGCCGGCTGCGCCACGGCGATGCTGGCGCGGGCGTACATGCCGGGCTTGAGCGCGTGGTCGGCGTTGGCCATGGCGATGCGCACCGGGTCGCGGCGGCTGGCGGGATCGAGCACGGCGCCCACCGAAGTCACGGTGCCGCGGAACACCCGGTCCGGGTATGCCGGCACGCTGGCCGTGGCGGACTGGCCCTGGGCCACCAGGCCGAGCGCGTCTTCCGGCACCTCGGCGGTGATCCACAGCTTGTCGGTGTTGGCGATGGTCATCATCGACGCGGTGGGATCGTTGACGAACGTGCCGGGCGCGATGGACAACGTGGTGATCGTGCCGGCCATGGGCGCGCGTACCTGGATGGGACGCGATCCGTTCCTGGCAGCGGCACTGCCGCCCAGCGCGGCGAGCCGCGTCTGCGCGCGCCGGTATTCCGCCCCGGCCTGGACGTAGCCGCTCTGCGCGGCTTCGAGATCCTTCACCGCCGCGCCGCCGGCCTGCTGCACGCCGCGGGCGCGGTCCAGCGCCTTGCGTGCGAGGTTCAGTGCATCGCGTGCCTTGTCCACGTCGGCATAGGCCTGGGCCATGTCGCCGGAGTCGATCACCGCCAGCAATTGGCCGCGCTGCACCTGCTGGCCCAGGTCGACATGCAGCTCGACCACACGCCCGGTGAGCGCCGGCAGCACGTTGGCCGTGTGCGCGGGATCGGCTTCGACGGTGGCAGGGAAATCCAGCTCGTGCGGCGACTGGCGCAGTTCGACCGGCGCGATCTTCAGGCGCTGGCGCAGCGGCGAATCGGCGGGCACTTCGATGCGCGATCCGTGGTGGACAAAAGCGGGTGCGGCCTCGTGCTCGGCCGCATCGTGCGAACAACCGCCGAGCATGCAGGCGAGGGCAAGGGCGAGCGTGCAGGCAGCGACGCGCGGGCGGGAAACGTGGTTGGACATGGCTTGCATCCGTGGCAGCGGGCGGGCGACGGCGGATGCAAGCGGGCGCTCAGCCGTGCATCACGCCGGGCGCCGTGGCCCGGTGGGAGGTGGATTCGTCGGGAAGGCGCCCGGACGGGGCGCGGGGGGAGGTCGACTGTCGCTCGACATCAGGAACCTCCGTGATCCGTGGCATGGCGGAGTGCATCATGCCGTGCGCAGGTGGCGGTCAGATGGCAGGCGCGCGCGAACGCGCGACGCGTTGGCGTCGCATGCAATGTTCCTGGAACAGGGAAGCGGTGAAGCAACATGGGCTCGCCTCTGCATGCGCCCGCGGCGCATGGAGGCGGCCCGTCTCCTCAGTCGAGGAAGGCGAGGGCCGACCGCAGGCGGTCGCAGGCGTTCATCGGGTTGTGCAACGCCGGCATCCGCAAGGGCTTGCGGTCACCGGCGCATCGACTGGGAATACTGTCCATTTCTCGCTGGAAGTGGCCAAGGAAGCCGACAGCCGGGCTGAAGGCGCGCGCACTGTAGTCGCGGCCCGTGAGGCTGTCAACGCGTCCGGACGGGTCGCCGCGAAGGCTGGCCTGTCGTTGCGGACAGGCACGGCGCAGCATCGCAATCCGGCACGCCATGCCGCGTCGGAAAGTGCGTCTTGCTCCGTGCCCCGCGGTTTGCATCGCCAGGACCGCGGGCCGGCTAGTTGTTGTCGCCGCTCAATATCGAACCGACGACGCCGCCGAGCAGGCCGGCACCGATGCCGGTCGACGCCGCCCGGTTGCCATCGCCCGGCAGGTATTCGGCGATCTGGTGGGCCAGGCGAGAGATCGGCAGGGTCTGCAGCCACACCGTGCCGGGGCCGGTGAGCGATGCCAGGAAGATGCCGTCGCCGCCGAAGATGGCGTTCTTGATGCCGGGCACGGTGGTGATCTGGAAGCTCACCGAGGCCTGGAAGGCACCGACGTGTCCGGGATGCACGCGCAGCGTCTCGCCGGGGGCCAGGTCTTTCTGGATGAGTTCGCCGGACAGCTCCAGCCAGGCCGTGCCGCTGCCGCTGACCCGCTGCAGCAGGAAGCCGGTGCCGCCGAAGATGCCTGCTCCCAGCGACTGCTGGAAACCCACGCCGATGGCGACCTGCGGCGTGGCGCAGAGGAAACCGTGCCGGTGCACCATGTATTCGCTGCCCGGCGCCACCGACACGGGCACGATATGGCCGGGCACCCTGGTGGCGAAGGCCACCACGCCGGGGGACTGGACGGCGCGGTAATCCGTCATGAACAGGCTGCCGCCGCCGACCACGCGCTTGAACATGCCGAACAGGCCGCCACCGCCGCCCATCTGGGTGTGGGTGGTCATCTGCACCGATGCGCTCATCCAGGACAACTCGCCGCTTTCGGCGAAGACGCTTTCGCCGGGATCGAGCTGCACTTCGAGCACCGGCATGGTCGTGCCCTGGATACGTGTCTGCATGGCGAGTTCTCCGGGTGGGGATGGGGCGAGGCGATCCGTCCGCGCGCGCAGCCGCGGTCGCAGGCTTCGATGAAGGCGCGCTGCATCCTACGCTCCCGCATCGCTGCCCGTAACTCCTCCCATCAAGCGAAAGGCCGCCTTGCGGCGGCCCTCGGCTCCCGGTGTCAACGCGTCGATACTGTGGTTATCGCGCCTTCGTGTGCGGCGCGTGGCTGGCCAGCATGGCGGCCATGCGCGTCTGCCAGCCGGCGCCGGTGGCCTTCCACGCATCAAGCACGTCGAGCGGTAAGCGCAGGCTGATCGCCACGCGTGGAGCCGCGGCCTTTGGGCGGCCGCGCAGTTTGGCTTGCAATGTTGCCGGCAACTTGGTGAACGGCTTGGCGCGGGCAAAGTCGGTGTCCGTCCACTCGGGGTTCTCGTGGTCGATCATTTCAGGGTCGGGTCGCTTGCTCATACCGCTTTACCTCACGCTTGTTCGCCTTGCGAAAACTGATGACCCGGATGCCGGTTGCGGTTTCCGCGAATACCAGCATGTGCAGCCGGCCATCCAGAAGACCCGGCGCCTGCCAGCGCACTTCGCCGCAGTCTTGACGGGTGTCTTCGATGAACAGCGCTGTCTCGAAATCGAACTCCACCGCCGCTCGAACGACAGGCCACGTTCGGCGATGTTCCGTTCGCTCTTGGCTGGGTCATAGCTGACATCCACGTGATTTAATGTATATACAAATAATCAAGGGCGCAAGTCGTGCGCAGAAAACCAAAGGCCGCCTCGCGGCGGCCTTTGGTTGCGTTGCATGGGGCAGACTGCTCAGCCGCCGCGCGAGGCGCGCTTGCGGTCGTTCTCGGTGAGGTGCTTCTTGCGCAGGCGGATTTCCTTCGGGGTCACCTCGACCAGCTCGTCGTCGTCGATGAAGTCCAGTGCCTGTTCCAGCGAGAACTTGGTCGCCGGGGTCAGCTGGATCGCATCGTCCTTGCCCGAGGCGCGCATGTTGGTCAGCGGCTTGGGCTTGATCGCGTTGACGGTGAGGTCGTTGTCCTTGGCGTGGATGCCGACCAGCTGGCCTTCGTACACGTTGTCGCCCTCGGCGGCGAACAGCTTGCCGCGTTCCTGCAGCGGGCCCAGCGAGTAGGCGGGCGTGGTGCCGCCGGCGTTGGCGATCATCACGCCGTTGAGGCGCTTGGCGATCTGGCCTTCTTCCTTGGGGCCGTAGTGGTCGAACACGTGGAACAGCAGGCCCGAACCCTGGGTGAGGGTCTTGAACTGGTTCTGGAAGCCGATCAGGCCGCGCGCCGGGATCATGTACTCCAGGCGCACGCGGCCCTTGCCGTCGGGCTCCATGTTCTTCAGCTGGCCCTTGCGCACGCCGAGGCGCTCCATCACCGGGCCCTGGTGGATTTCCTCCACGTCGACCACCAGCTGCTCGATCGGCTCCATCTTCTGGCCGTCGATCTCCTTGATGATCACTTCCGGGCGCGACACGGCCAGCTCGTAGCCCTCGCGGCGCATGTTCTCGATCAGCACCGACAGGTGCAGTTCGCCGCGGCCGGAGACGAGGAACTTGTCGGCGTCGGAACCCTGCTCGACCTTCAGCGCCACGTTGTGCACCTGCTCGCGGTCGAGGCGGTCCTTCAGCTGGCGGCTGGTGAGGAACTTGCCGCCCGACAGATCCTTGTTGCCGGCGAACGGTGAGTTGTTGACCTGGAAGGTCATCGAGATGGTCGGCTCGTCCACGGTCAGCGCCGGCAGCGCCTCGGGCGCGTCCAGCGCGGTCACGGTGTCGGAGATGGTCAGCTCGGCGATGCCGGAGATGGCCACGATGTCACCCGCCTCGGCGCTGTCCTGCTCGATGCGCTCAAGGCCCATGAAGCCGAGCACCTGCAGCACCTTGCCCTGGCGCTTCTTGCCCTCGCGGTTGATCACGGCCACCGGCATGTTCTTCTTCAGCGTGCCGCGCTGAATGCGGCCGATGCCGATCACGCCGACGAAGTTGTTGTAGTCCAGCTGGCTGATGCGCATCTGGAACGGGCCTTCCGGATCGACCTCGGGCTTGGGCGCGTGCTGCATGATCGCCTCGTACAGCGGCGTCATGTCGCCTTCGCGCACGCTCTCGTCGAGGCTGGCATAGCCATTCAGGGCCGAGGCATAGACGATCGGGAACTCCATCTGTTCCGGCGTGGCGCCGAGGCGGTCGAACAGGTCCCACACCTGCTCCACCACCCATTCCGGGCGGGCGCCGGGGCGGTCGATCTTGTTGATCACCACGATCGGCTTGAAGCCCATCGCGAACGCCTTCTGCGTCACGAAGCGGGTCTGCGGCATCGGGCCGTCCATCGCGTCGACCAGGATCAGCACGGTGTCGACCATCGACAGCACGCGCTCCACCTCGCCGCCGAAGTCGGCGTGGCCGGGAGTGTCGACGATGTTGATGCGGTTGCCGTTCCACTTGATGGCGGTGTTCTTGGCCAGGATGGTGATGCCGCGCTCCTTCTCCTGGTCGTTCGAGTCCATCACGCGTTCTGCCAGCACGGTGCGCTCGCTGAGCGTGCCGGACTGCTTCAGCAGCTGGTCGACGAGGGTGGTCTTGCCGTGGTCGACGTGGGCGACGATGGCGATATTGCGCAGGTTTTCGATGGACATGGTCAGGGCTCGGGCGATGCGGGGATCGTCACGCAGGTTTCTGAAAGGCGAATCGGTCGATTATACGCGCTTGCAGGGCGCCGCGCTCGGCTTTCTCGTCGAACGCTGCGCGGGGGCTGCGTTATGCTTGGCCATTCGCGCGTCGACGACGCATCCCCGTGCCAACGCAGAGGAATCCCCATGGCCATCCAAGTCACTCTTCAAACCAACCGCGGCCCGATCCGCCTGCGCCTGCACGATGACAAGGCGCCGCTGACCGTGGCGAACTTCGTGAACCTGGCGAAGCGCGGCTATTACGACGGCCTGTCGTTCCATCGCGTGATCGCCGACTTCATGATCCAGGGCGGCTGCCCGGAAGGCAGCGGTCGCGGCGGCCCGGGCTACAAGTTCGAGGACGAGTTCCATCCCTCGCTGCGCCACGACAAGCCGGGCGTGCTGTCGATGGCGAACGCCGGCCCGCGCACCAATGGCAGCCAGTTCTTCATCACCCATGGCGCCACGCCCTGGCTGGACGGCAAGCACAGCGTGTTCGGCGAAGTGGTGGATGCGGACGACCAGCAAGTGGTCGATGCGATCCGCCAGGGCGACGTGATCGAGAAGGTCATGGTCGAGGGCGACGCGGATGCGCTGCTCGCGTCCAAGGCAGACCGCGTGCAGGAGTGGAACGGCGTGCTCGACCAGCGCGGCTGATCGACGACCTGCATGATCCCCGCAAGCCACCGCCCCCGGGCGGTGGCTTTTTCACGCGCCGGTTACGGCAGTGACCGCATGCGATCCATAGAATCGGCAGGCTGCGCGCGGCATCGAGCGCGCGGCTTCCATCACCCCAAGGAGAGCAGCCATGTCATTACTCGGTAGTTTGCTCGGCGGCGGCGGTCAGGCCGGCGGTACGGATCTGGTGTCGTTGGCCGGCCAATTGGTCCAGCAGGCAGGTGGCGTGCAGGGCCTGGCCAGCATGCTGCACCAGGGCGGCCTCGGCGAGGCAGCGCAGTCATGGGTGGGCAATGGCGCCAACCAGGCCGTATCCGGCGACCAGCTCAACCAGGCGCTGCAGAACGGTGGGCTGGGCTCGGTGCTGCAGGAGGCGGCGGGCAGGTTGGGCATGGACCAGGGGCAGCTGTCCGGCGCGCTGGCGCAGGTGTTGCCGCATGTGGTCGACCATCTCACTCCGGATGGCCAGGTGCCGGCGCAGGGGCAGGGCGGTGGTCTCGATCTTGGTTCGCTGGCGGGGCTGGCCGGCAAGCTGTTCGGCTGAGGGTCGGACGACCCGTCCCTGGTTGAATCGTGCGGGCAGGTCGCGCCCGCCCGCACGACCACGCCTCACGAGGAGGCGCTGGGCTTGAACAGCACGTGGTAGATCGCGAGCAGGATGATCGCGCCCACGATCGAAGCGATGAAATGCACGAATCCGGTTGCGGGCCACCAGCCCACTCTTTCGCCGACCCAGGTGGCGAGGATCGAACCGACGATGCCGATGATGATGGTGACGATGAAGCCCACCGAATCCCTGCCGCCGCGGATGAACTTGGCGATGACGCCGACGATGAAACCGATGATGATGACCCAGAGCCAATGCATATCCGTGTGTCCTCATACGTGGTTGATGAAGTCCCCTGGATAGTGCGGAAGTCGCGCGTCCTGGCGACTCGTCGCGGCGCGCGCCGGCGAGGGCGTGGCAGCGGCGGCATCATGCCATCCGCAGGCAGGGCATGCATCCATGGATCGTGATGGCGCAAACTCTTGCGGAAGCCGGAGCCGCGGCACTGCCGCATGCTAAAATCGCCGGGTTTGCCGCTTCCGTTCCCCTCCCCACGAACACGAGGAAGTCATGCCCCAGCTCGCCCAGCGCGTCGGCCGCGCCAAGCCCAGCGCGATCATGGTCATCGCCGCCAAGGCGAAGCAGCTCAGGGCCGCCGGCCGCGACATCATCAGCTTCTCCATCGGCGTGCCGAACTTCCTGCCCGGCGAGCACGTGTACGCGGCCGCGCGCGAGGCGCTCAGCCATGACAGCGGCCAGTACGGCAGCAACCGTGGCGCCGAGCCGTTGCTGGATGCGTTCCTGAAGCATATCGAGGCGCTGGGCTTCACCGGCTACGGCCACGCCAACCTGTCGGTGGGTATCGGCGCCAAGCAGGTGCTGTACAACCTGGCCGAGGCGCTGCTGGACGAAGGCGACGAGATCGCCTTCGCCGCGCCGTACTGGACCACCTACCGCGACATCGCCGACATCGTGGGCGCGAAGGCCAACGTGCTGCATTGCGGCCCGGAGCAGGCCTACAAGCTCACCCCGGCGCAGCTCGACGCCGCCCTGGCGCGCAAGCCCAGGGTGTTCCTGTTCAACAACCCGTCCAATCCGACGGGCATGGTCTACACGCGCGAGGAAATCGCCGCGCTGGCCGGGGTGCTGGCGAAACACCCGGACACCTGGATCATCACCGACGACATCTACAACTCGATGGTGTTCGACGGCATCGGCTACCACAACTTCGTGTTCGCGAAGCCGGAGCTGAAGGACCGGCTGGTCTTCGTCGACTCGGTGTCCAAGACCTACGGCATGCCGGGCTGGCGCGTGGGCCTGCTGGCCGGCCCCGAATCCGTGGCCAGGGCGGTCACCACGCTCAACTCCAATCACATCACCAGCGTGCCGGAAGTGATCACCGCCGCCGCGGTGGCCGCGTTCACCGGCCCGCAGGACATCCCGCAGGCCAAGTGCGCCGAATTCGCCGCACGGCGCGACACCGTGGTCGCCGCGCTCAACGCGATTCCGGGCGTCACCTGCCCGCGGCCGCAGGGCGCGTTCTACGCGTTCCCCGACATCTCGGTGGCGTTCGGCAAGAGCCACAACGGCACGAAGATTTCCAGCGACGTGGAACTGTGCGCCGCACTGCTGGAAGCCAAGGGCGTGGCCTGTGTGCCGGGTTCGGCCTTCGGCGAGCCGCGTGCCCTGCGCATTTCCTATACCTGCCCGCCGGCTCAATTGCAGCCCGGCCTGCAACGCATCCAGGAGTTCTTCGCCGAACTCGCTTGAGGCGAAGCACGTTTTTCGAATCCCGCACGACCCATCCCGGAGATCCAACGATGAAAGCCCCCGTTCGAGTTGCCGTTACCGGTGCCGCCGGCCAGATCGGCTACGCCTTGCTGTTCCGCATCGCCGCCGGCGACATGCTCGGCCCCGACCAGCCCGTGATCCTGCACCTGCTGGAAATCACTCCGGCGCTGCCCGCGTTGCAGGGCGTGGTGATGGAACTCAACGACTGCGCGTTCCCGACCCTGGCCGGCGTGGTCGCCACCGACGACGTCAACGTCGCCTTCAAGGACGTCGACTACGCGCTGCTGGTCGGCGCCCGTCCGCGCGGCCCGGGCATGGAGCGCAAGGACCTGCTTGAAGCCAACGGCGCGATCTTCGCTCCGCAGGGCAAGGCGCTGAACGACCACGCCAAGCGCGACGTGAAGGTGCTGGTGGTCGGCAACCCGGCCAACACCAATGCGCTGATCGCCCAGCAGAATGCCCCGAGCCTGGATCCGAAGTGCTTCACCGCGATGGTGCGCCTGGACCACAACCGCGCGATGAGCCAGCTGGCCGAGAAGACCGGCAAGCACAACACCGACGTCAGGAAGATGACGATCTGGGGCAACCACAGTTCTACCCAGTATCCGGACCTGCACCACGCCACCGTGGACGGCAAGCCGGCGCTGAGCCTGGTCGACCAGGCGTGGTACGAGAGCGACTTCATCCCTACCGTGCAGCAGCGTGGCGCGGCCATCATCAAGGCGCGCGGCGCTTCGTCCGCCGCCTCGGCCGCTTCCGCCGCGATCGACCACATGCGCACCTGGGCGCAGGGCACGGCCGAGGGCGACTGGGTCTCGATGGGCATCCCGTCCGACGGTTCCTACGGCATTGAGCCGGGCGTGATCTTCGGTTACCCGGTGACGGTGAAGGACGGCAAGTACGCCATCGTGCAGGGCCTGGCGATCAACGCGTTCTCGCAGGCGCGCATCGACGCCACCAACAAGGAACTGCGCGAGGAGCGCGCGGGCGTGGAGCACCTGTTCGCGAAGTGATTTCGCACGGGCGCGTCCTTGCGGGCAGCGAAGGCACGCTAACCAGATGATCCCGCGACACCCGACGGGCCGGCTTTTGCCGGCCCGTCGTTGTTTGGCCGCAAGCAGTTCCAGGCGAAGCGGATGGCGCTGTCACGCCGCTTTTACCCGGTCCCGTGGGCACGGGAATATGCTCATGCGTCGGACGGAGGCTCGGCGGATGGCAGCGACAGTCCTAGTGTGCGGCGCGGTGTTTGACGGTCTCGGCGATGGTCTCTCGGGACCCGCCGAAATCCTCGTCGAGCATGATCGCGTGGCGGAGATCGCGCCGACGGTGGCACGGCCCGCGGGAGCGAAAGTCGTGGATCTGGCCGACCGCACGGTCGCACCGGGTTTCATCGACACGCACGTCCACCTGTGCCTCGACGGTCTGCGCCTGAAAGAGCAGGTGTTGCAGTGCTCGGCGACCAAGGCCCTGACCGGCCTGCATCTGGCGCAGCAGTACATGCGCTACGGCTTCACCACGCTGCGCGACATGGGCACGTTCGATCCGGACTGGCCGACGATCAACCTGCGCGACGCGATCGCCCGCGGCCTGGTGCACGGTCCACGGCTGTTCGTGGCCGCGCACATGATCAGTGCGACCGGAGGCCACGGCGACATGCAGGGCGCGTTTCCCTGTCATTGCCACTCGGGCCTGTCGAAGGTGGCCGACTCGCCGGGCAAGCTTCGCGAGCTGGTGCGCATGGAGCACGCGTTCGGCGGCGACTGGATCAAGACCATGAACACCGGCGGCTACATGAGCTTCGGCGACGATCCGGCACGGGTGACCTGGTTCGAGGACGAGATGCGGTGCCTGGCCGAGGCCGCCCACCAGCTCGGCCTGCCGGTGGCGGTGCATACCGGAGCGGCGGAAGGCTGCAAGCAGGCATTGCGCGCCGGCGTGCGCAGCCTGGAGCACTGCTATCTGATCGACGACGAGGGCGTCCGCATGGCCGAGCAGAATGGCGCCTTCCTGGTGCCGACCATGCAGATGACGCGCGAGGACAAGGACATGCTGCTGGCGAACCAGTTACCGCCGCAGGCGACCTGGAAGTTCAAACGCGATGTGGATGCCATCGAGATCGCCCAGCGGCGCATGGTGAACAGCCGGGCGAAGATCGCCTATGGCACCGATTGCGGCATGTTTCCCTTCAACCGCGGCATCCTCGAATTCCAGGCGATGGTGGCGGCGGGGCTGACGCCCGTGCGTGCGCTCAAGGCCGCCACCAGCGTTGCCGCCGAGCTGCTGCAATGCGCGGACATCGGCGTGCTCGCGCCAGGCCGGCAAGCCGACATCGTGGCGATGCGCGGCGACCCGCTCGCCGACATCGCAGCGACGGCGCAGGTGGATTTCGTGATGCGCGCCGGCTGCATCTACCGGAACGGGTCGTACGACCCGCTGCATTGAATCTGCACGCAGAGCATTGTCGAGGACACATCATGAGTTCACTGGTCGCCGCACTGGATGCTTCCATCGAGGCCTTGCTGCCCGAGTTGGAACGCATCTACCAGGACCTGCATCGCCATCCGGAGCCGTCGATGCAGGAAGTCCGCACCGCCGGAATCGCGGCCGACTGGCTGGCCGCGCATGGCTACGAGGTGACGCGCGGGGTCGGCGGCACCGGCGTGGTCGGCCTGCTGCGCAACGGCGTGGGCCCCACGGTGATGCTGCGCGCCGACATGGATGCGTTGCCGGTCGTGGAGGCCACTGGGCTTCCCTATGCCAGCACGGTGACCGCGAAGGACGAGGACGGCATCGAGGTGGGCGTGGCGCATGCCTGCGGGCATGACCTGCATGTGACCTGGCTGATGGGCGCGACGCGCCTGTTGGCCGAACACCGCGACCGGTGGAAGGGCACTGTGCTGGCGGTGTTCCAACCCGGCGAGGAAGTCGGTCGGGGCGCCCAGGGCATGATGGATGCCGGGATGGCCGAGCGCTTCCCGCAGCCGGAGGTCATCCTCGGCCAGCATGTGATGGTCGGTGAGGCGGGCACGGTCGGTTACCGCAGCGGCACGATACTCTCGGCCGGCGACAGCCTGAAGGTGAAACTGTTCGGCCGCGGCTCGCACGGTTCGCAGCCACAGACGGCGATCGACCCGGTGATCATGGCCGCCTCGGCGACGCTGCGCCTGCAGACCATCGTCTCGCGCGAGATCGCGCCGATCGACAGCGCCGTGCTGACCGTCGGCGCGCTGCAGGCGGGCACCAAGGAAAACATCATCCCGGACGACGCCACGCTGAAGCTCAACATCCGCACCTACGACGAAGGCGTGCGCGAGCACATGCTGTCGGCGGTGAAGCGCATCTGCTGCGCCGAGTGCGCCGCCTCGAACGCCGAGCGCGATCCGGAATTCACCACCCTGAGCAGCTATCCGCTGACCGAGAACGACGCACAGGCGACCGCGCGCGTGGTCGCCGCGTTCAAGGCGCAATTCGGCGAGCGCGCGTACGAGACGGCGCCGGCCGCGGCCAGCGAGGACTTCAGCGTGTTCGGCCGGACCTGGAAAGTGCCTTACGTGTTCTGGTTCGTCGGCGGCACCGACCCGGCGATCTACGCCGAGGCCAGGGCGAAGGGAAAGATCAACGCGATCCCGAGCAACCACTCGCCGAAGTTCGCGCCGGTGCTGCCGCGTACCCTGAAGACCGGACTGCAGGCGATGTTGTCCGCCGCCGCAGCGTGGATCGCCGGCGCCGGGGCGCAGGGATGAGCGAGGCTTTCCTGTTTTCCCTGCTCGACCTGACCGGAACCTTCGTCTTCGCGCTGAGCGGCGCGATCGCAGCCAGGCAGCGCAACCTGGACCTGTTCGGCATCGCCGCGGTGGCCTTCATCGTGGCCTGCGGCGGCGGCATCGTGCGCGACCTGTGCATCGGCGCGATCCCGCCCACCGGTCTGTCGGACTGGCGCTACATGGGCGTGTCCATCCTGGCGGTGCTGACCGCGCTGGGCGCCTATCCGCTGGTGCAGCGGCTGGCCTATCCAGTGCGCTTCTTCGACGGCATCGGCATGGGCTTCTTCGCCGTCGCCGGCGCGCACAAGGCGCTGCATTACGGCCACGGCGCGGAACCTGCGATCCTGCTTGGCGTGGTGACCGCGGTCGGCGGCGGCGTGATGCGCGACGTGCTGCTGAACCGGATACCGCTGATCCTGCAACGCGAGATCTATGCCTCCGCCGCCCTGCTCGGCGCCAGCGTCGAGGTGCTCGGCGAACGCCTGGGCTGGTCCGTGCAATGGCTGCCGTGGGCCGGCATCCTGCTCAGTAGCGGTATCCGGCAGCTCTCGCTGCGCTATCACTGGCAGTTGCCGACCTTTGCCGGCCGGCGCAGGGGGCAGGGGCCCTCCGGTTAGCTGCACGGGCGAGGTTTCGACCATGGTCGCGGTGTCCCGGACGGGGGCATGATCTAGCCTTGCAGTACCGGGACCGGAGGGCAGGCGATGCGCTACGAGGCGTTCTACCGGCAGTCGATCGAGCAGCCGGAGATGTTCTGGGCCGAACAAGCCCGGCGCATCCATTGGGACACGCCGCCGCAGCGAATCCTCGATCAATCGAGCGCGCCGTTCCGACGCTGGTTCGTGGGCGGAACCACCAACCTCTGTTACAACGCGGTGGACCGGCATCTCGCCGAACGCGCGGAGCAGCTGGGGCTGGTGGCGGTATCCAGCGAGACGGGGATCACGCGCGAGTTCAGCTATCGCGAGCTGCATCGCGAGGTGAACATCTTTGCCGCGGTGCTGCAGTCGCTTGGCGTGGGCCGCGGCGATCGCGTGGTGATCTACCTGCCGAACATTGCCGAGGCGGTGTTCGCGATGCTGGCCTGCACGCGCATCGGCGCAATCCACTCGGTGGTGTTCGGCGGCTTCGCGGCACACAACCTCGCGTTGCGCATCGACGATGCGCAGCCGAAGTTGCTGGTCTGCGCCGATGCAGGCATGCGCGCGGGCAAGGTGATTCCGTACAAGCCGCTGGTGGATGCGGCATTGAACGAGGCCTCGGCGCCTCCGCCGAAAGTGCTGGTGATCGATCGCGGGCTCGACCCGCAGATGACGCGCGTGCTCGGCCGCGACGCGGATTACGCCGAGCTGCGCGCGAAGCACGATGGCACCGAGGTGCCAGTCGCGTGGCTGGAGTCGAACGAACCCAGCTACCTGCTCTACACCTCGGGCACCACCGGCAAGCCCAAGGGCGTGCAGCGCGACACCGGCGGCTACGCGGTGGCGATGGCGATGTCGATACGCTGCATTTTCGACATCGCGCCGGGGCAGGTGATGTTCTCCACTTCCGACGTGGGCTGGGCGGTGGGGCATTCCTACAACGTGTACGGGCCGCTGATCGGTGGCGCCACCTCGCTGCTCTACGAAGGCCTGCCCACGCGACCCGACCCGGGCGTGTGGTGGGGGCTGTGCGAAAAATACGGCGTGCGCAGCATGTTCTCCTCGCCCACCGCGATCCGCGTGCTGAAGAAACAGGACGCGAGCTGGTTGCATTCACACGACCTGTCGAAGCTGCAGTGGCTGTTCCTCGCCGGCGAGCCACTGGACGAACCCACCTCGCAATGGATCAACGCGGAACTGGGCGTGCCGGTGGTCGACAACTACTGGCAGACCGAAACCGGCTGGCCCGCGATCACGCTGATGCCGGGACTGGACATGAAACCCGCGAAGCTCGGTTCGCCCGGCCTGCCGGCGCCGGGCTACAAGATGAAGGTGATCGACGAGAACAGCGGCAGGGAAGTGCCGGCCGGCACCAAGGGCGTGCTGGTGCTGGAACCGCCGCTACCGCCTGGTTGCCTCAGCACCATCTGGCGCGACGACGACCGCTACGTGCACAGCTACTTCAGCCACTTCCGCGAGCTGGTCTACAGCTCGCTGGACTGGGCGATCCGCGACGCAGACGGCTACACCTTCATCCTCGGCCGAACCGACGACGTGATCAACGTGGCCGGGCACCGCCTGGGTACGCGCGAGATCGAGGAATCCGTGGCCGGCCACCCGGCGGTGGCCGAGGCGGCAGTGATCGGCGTGCGCGACGAATTAAAGGGCCAGGTGCCGGTGGTGTTCGCCACGCTGAAGCAGGAGGCGGGGGGCGGCGCCAGCGAAGTGGCGCGCGGCATGCAGCAGTGCGTGGTGGACCAGCTCGGCAGCGTGGCGAAGCCGACGCGGGTGTATGTGGTCAATGCCTTGCCCAAGACGCGCTCGGGCAAGTTGCTGCGCCGTTCGTTGCAGGCGTTGGCTGAGCAGCGCGATCCAGGCGATCTGTCCACGCTGGACGATCCGGCGGCGCTGGAGGAGATCCGCAAGGCGCTGGAGCGGGGGCCGGATCAGGCGAGCTAGAAGGTGCGATGGGGATGGCCCTTCGACTCCGCTTCGCTACGCTCAGGGCGAATGGATGAGGTGATCTCCGTCCGTTCGCCCTGAGCGTAGGCCCGCAGGGCCGAAGTCGAAGGGCATTTGCGCAAGGTGGGCACCGCTCGCCTTGTAATAAGCCTCAAGCCGTGACCATCGCCGCTGCCGGCACCGACGTGCGGATCAGATGGTCGAACGCACCCAGCGCGGCGGTGGAGCCCGCACCCATCGCAATCACGATCTGCTTGTACGGCACCGTGGTGGCGTCGCCGGCGGCGAACACGCCAGGCAGGGAGGTCTGGCCGCGCGCATCAATCACGATCTCGCCGCGCGGGCTGAGCTCCAGCGTACCCTTCAGCCACTCGGTGTTGGGCAGCAGGCCGATCTGCACGAAGATGCCTTCCAGCGAGAGGCTGTGCATGGTGCCGTCGTTGCGATCCTTGTAGACGAGGCCGCTGACCTTCTGGCCGTCGCCCAGCACCTCGGTGCTTTGCGCGCTGACGATCACCTCCACGTTGGGCAGGCTGCGCAGCTTGCGTTGCAGCACCTCGTCGGCGCGCAGCTTGCTGTCGAACTCGATCAAGGTGACGTGGGCGACGATGCCGGCCAGGTCGATGGCTGCTTCGACACCGGAGTTGCCGCCGCCGATCACCGCCACGCGCTTGCCCTTGAACAGCGGGCCGTCGCAGTGCGGGCAGTAGGCCACGCCCTTGTTGCGGTAGTCGTTCTCGCCGGGCACGCCCATCTGCCGCCAGCGCGCGCCGGTGGAGAGCACCACCGACTTCGCCTGCAGGCTGGCGCCGTTTTCCAGTTCGATCTCGACCAGGCCGCTGGCAGATTCATCGGCCGGAACCAGCTTCGTGGCGCGCTGCAGGTTCATGATGTCCACGTCGTAGTTGCGCACGTGCTGCTCCAGCGCCGCACCCAGCTTCGGGCCTTCGGTGTAGTCGACCGAGATGAAGTTCTCGATCGCCATGGTGTCCAGCACCTGGCCGCCGAAGCGCTCGGCCGCCACGCCGGTGCGGATGCCCTTGCGCGCGGCGTAGATCGCCGCCGCGGCGCCAGCCGGGCCGCCACCCACCACCAGCACGTCGAAGGCTTGCTTGGTCCTGATCGCTGCTGCGGCGCGCGCGGCGGCACCGGTGTCGAGCTTCGCCACGATCTGTTCCAGGCTCATGCGGCCCTGGTCGAAGACTTCGCCGTTCAGGTACACGGTGGGCACCGACATGATCTGGCGGCGATCCACTTCGTCCTGGTACAGCGCGCCGTCGATGGCGACGTGGTGGATGTTCGGGTTCAGCACGCTCATCAGGTTGAGCGCCTGCACCACGTCCGGGCAGTTCTGGCAGGACAGCGAGAAATAGGTTTCGAAGTGGAACTCGCCTTCGAGGTTCTGCACCTGCGCGATGGTCTCGGCCGCCGCCTTGGACGGATGGCCACCCACCTGCAGCAGCGCCAGCACCAGCGAGGTGAACTCGTGGCCCAGCGGGATGCCGGCGAAGCGCACGCCGACGTCGGTGCCGACGCGGTTGATCGCGAACGAGGGCTTGCGCGCTTCGTTGTCGTCGCGACGCAGGGCGATCTTGTCGCTGAGCGAGGCGATTTCGTGCAGCAGTTCGTCCAGCTCGCGCGACTTCGCGCTGTCGTCCAGCGTGGCGACCAGTTCGATCGGCTGCGTGAGTTTTTCCAGATAGCCCTTCAGCTGGGCCTTGATGGCTTCGTCGAGCATGGCGAGCACTCCGGTGCGGATGGGAAAGGGGGAGAGAGAGGCTTGTGGCAGCGGCCGATGTCGGGGGGAGGGCGGCTGCGAGGGGAGCGAAGCCGGGCACGGGCCGCTGGCACAAGCATCCTCGGGGAGGGACCCGGGCGGCTGGCGCCCGGGTCCGGTGTCGCAGGTGTAGCGATGGATCAGATCTTGCCGACCAGGTCCAGCGAGGGAGCCAGGGTCTTCTCGCCTTCCTTCCACTTGGCCGGGCACACTTCGCCCGGGTGGCTGGCGACGTACTGCGCGGCCTTCACCTTGCGCAGCAGTTCCTTGGCGTCGCGGCCGATGCCGCCGGCGGTGATCTCGACGATCTGGATCTTGCCCTGCGGATCGACCACGAAGGTGCCGCGGTCGGCCAGGCCGGCATCCTCGATCAGCACCTCGAAGTTGCGGCTGATCGCATGGGTCGGGTCGCCGACCATGGTGTAGCCGATCTTCTTGATCGCGTCCGAGGTGTCGTGCCACGCCTTGTGCGAGAAATGCGTGTCGGTCGAGACGCTGTAGATTTCCACGCCCAGCTTCTGGAATTCGGCGTAGTTGTCGGCGAGGTCTTCCAGCTCGGTCGGGCAGACGAAGGTGAAGTCTGCCGGGTAGAAGAACACCACGGACCACTTGCCCTTGAGGTCGGCCTCGGTCACTTCGATGAACTGGCCGGCCTTGAACGCCTGCGCCTTGAACGGTTTCACTTCGGTGTTGATAAGCGACATCTGTGTTGCTCCTGGTGGTTGAAAGCTTGTGAAGAATGTTAGGTGGCGCCTTGCAATCAATCCAATTGATTGTTGGCATGGGTATCATTGTCTAAGACTATGGTATGGCCGGCTGCGCGATACGCAAGAGGCACTCGTCGCGGCCATGCCGTCGCGCACCGCGTCGGCCCGGCGAACGTCCTATCCCGGGTGCGCGGCCACGTAGGCTAAAATGACTGTTTTGACGGAGGCCACATGACACAGTCAGCCACTGCGGGCACCCGCTTCCGCGCCGCGCTTGCCGCCGAATCGCCGTTGCAGGTGATCGGTGCGATCACCGCCTACGCTGGCCTGATGGCCAAACGCGTGGGCTACCAGGCGTTGTACCTCTCCGGCGGCGGCGTGGCCGCCAACTCGCTGGGCATGCCCGACCTCGGCATCTCCACCATGGAAGACGTGCTCACCGACGCACGCCGCATCGTCGATGCCACCGGCCTGCCGCTGCTGGTGGACATCGACACTGGCTGGGGTGGTGCCTTCAACATCGCGCGTACCATCCGCAACTTCGAGCGCATCGGCGTGGCCGCGGTGCACATCGAGGACCAGGTGGGCCAGAAGCGCTGCGGCCACCGCCCCGGCAAGGAAGTGGTGCCGAAGGAGGAGATGGTCGATCGCGTGAAGGCCGCGGTGGATGCGAAGACCGACGCCGGCTTCGTGGTGATGGCGCGCACCGACGCCGCCGCGGTGGAAGGCATCGACGCCGCCATCGAGCGCGCCTGCGCCTATGTCGAGGCCGGCGCCGACATGATCTTCCCCGAGGCGATGAAAACGCTGGACGACTACCGCAGGTTCAAGGCCGCGGTGAAGGTGCCGATCCTGGCCAACCTCACCGAATTCGGTTCCACGCCGTTCTTCACCACCGACGAGCTGTGCTCGGCCAACGTGGACATCGCGCTGTACTGTTGCGGCGCCTACCGCGCCATGAACAAGGCGGCGCTGAATTTCTACGAGACGGTGCGCCGCGAGGGCACCCAGAAGCACATCATCGACACCTTGCAGACGCGCGAGGAGCTGTACGACTTCCTGGGCTACCACGCCTACGAGGACAAGCTCGATGCGCTGTTCAACAAGCAAGGCTGACGCGCTTGCACGAATGCCTTGTAGGAGCGGCTTCAGCCGCGATCCACTCACCGGTCGCGGCTGAAGTCGCTCCTACGCGGATGTTTTGATTTACCCCTGCATCACAGGAGACACCCATGAGCGAGCAAGTCCTTCCCAAGGCCAAGAAATCCGTGGCGCTGTCCGGCGTGGCCGCCGGCAACACCGCGCTGTGCACGGTAGGCCGCAGCGGCAATGACCTGCACTACCGCGGCTACGACATCCACGACCTGGCCGCCAAGGGTTGCTTCGAGGAAGTGGCGCACCTGCTGGTCTACGGCGTGCTGCCGAACTGGACTGAGTTGCAGAACTACAAGGCCAGGCTGAAGCGCCTGCGCGGCCTGCCGGCGCCGGTGAAGAGTGCGCTGGAACTGCTGCCGGCCGCCACCCATCCGATGGACGTGCTGCGCACCGGCTGCTCGGTACTGGGCACCGTGCTGCCGGAAAAGGATGACCACAACGTCACCGGTGCCCGCGACATCGCCGACCGCCTGATGGCCAGCTTTGGCTCGATGCTGCTGTACTGGTACCACTTCAGCCACAACGGCAAGCGCGTCGAGACCGAGACCGACGACGACTCCATCGCCGCGCACTTCCTGCACGTGCTGCACGGCAAGGCGCCCAGCGAGCTGCACGCGAACGCGCTGGACAAGTCGCTGGTGCTGTACGCCGAGCACGAGTTCAACGCCTCCACCTTCACCGCCCGCGTGATCGCCGGTACCGGTTCGGACATGTACTCGGCCATCACCGGCGCGATCGGCGCGCTGCGCGGTCCGAAGCACGGCGGCGCGAACGAGGTGGCGATGGAGATCATCGCGCGCTACCGCAGCGCCGACGAGGCCGAGGCCGACATCCGCGCCCGCGTGGAGCGCAAGGAGATCATCATCGGCTTTGGCCACCCGGTGTACACGGTGTCCGACCCGCGCAACGTCATCATCAAGGAGATCTCGCGCAAGCTGTGCACCGACGGCGGCAACCCGGTGTTGTTCGACGTCTCCGAGCGCATCGAGAAGGTGATGGGCGAGATCAAGAAGATGTTCCCCAACCTCGACTGGTACTCGGCCAGCGCCTACCACATGATGGGTGTGCCCACCGCGATGTTCACGCCGCTGTTCGTGATCGCCCGCACTTCGGGCTGGAGTGCGCACGTGATCGAGCAACGCCAGGATGGCAAGATCATCCGCCCTAGTGCGAACTACATCGGCCCCGAGGACCAGACCTACGTGCCGATCGACAAGCGTTGAGCCGCCGAGGGTTCGAGACAGCGAGGAAAGGGGCCGCAGGGCCCCTTTCCTTTGGGCAATGGACGAAGCCGATTCTCATCGGGTGTTTCGCAATGACGACGGCTGTAACGGAAACGATACAGTCTCGAGCGATTGGCGATTTCGGGCGCAACTGGTTGACCTTTCTGGAAACCTTGCCTGCGGCGACCCGTCCGGCCGCAACTGCGGCGGGAAAAGGATGTAACAGGAGCGTATCGCCTGGAATCTTCCATGCATCCACTGTCGCGAAGAGCGGTCGAATGATCTGCGTGCAATCGATTGATTCGCAAGCACTGTTTTTGAGAGCCGCCAGGCGTGGCGTGGGCGGCATGCAGTTTGCTGGGGAGGAGAGCTTGCTGGACAGGCAAAGCAAAAGCAGGGGGTCACTGTGGCATTCCGGGAGGAATCCATATGCGCAAGACTCTTCTTTACACGGCGCTGGTGCTTGGTTTGGGACTTGCCCTCCCGGCCATGGCGAACAACAACTCCAACCAGCACAACAACAACTCGTCTAACGAGCACAACAACAGCTCGGTCAACCATTCGGGCAACACCAATTCGAGCACGCATAGCTACACCGACTCGAGCACCAACACCAAGAACGTGAGCTTGAGCGATGTCGACAGCTCCGGTTTCGGGACGGCCGCGGCGGACAACGGCGGAACGGCCAGCGCCTCGGTCAGCGACGCATTCAACAAGAGCGTCGCGGTGGCCAACACCGACCTTGAAGGGGCGGTGAGCAACGTCAGGGTCTTTGGTATCGGCAACAGCGCCGACAACCTCGGCAACGCGAACGGCGCGCGTGGCGGCAATGGCGGCCGCGGCAGCGGCGGCCGTGGCGGCAACGCCAATGGCGGATCGGGCGGCGACGGCGGCAACGCTTTCGCGCACAGCGGCTTCGCCGGTGGTTCGGGTTCGAGCAGCGGCGATTCCGCGGCCGGCAGCGGCGCGTTCGGCGCCAACGGCTGGGGTTCGGGCGGTGATGCCTCGGCCAACGCCGGCCATCACGCCGGCACGGGCGGCGCCACGGGCGGCGCCGGTAGTGCGGGTGGCGGCACCAACACGTCTGGCGCGGCGACCTCGACCAGCGGCAACAGCTCGTCGATGGGTGGCACCAGCGGTGCGGTCGCCAGTGTCGGCGGCGCCGGTGGAGCCGGCGGTGCCGGCGGCATGAGCACGGGCGGTGACGGCAGCGGCGGTGCGGCAGGCAATGGCGGCAATGGCGGAACGGCGGCGGCGGATGCCGGCTCCTTCGACATGGCCAACAGCATGAGTGCCGCCGGAGAAGGCGCTGCCGGCATCACGACGATCGCCCAGAACAGCGGCGCGGCGGCGCTGATCCAGCAAGGCGTGACTGTGCAGGCCAACCTGAGCGTGGGCCATTGAGAGACGGCCATTCGACACGATGGGGCGCGCATCGCCCCATCGTGTCGGCGGTGCTGGCCGGTCGCCTTCGGCAATCGGCCGCCCCGGTCGTTTTCGATGCGCCCTATGTGAGGGAGAAGCGTCATGCCTTCGACGAGAACTGCGACAGGCGCGCTGCTGCTGTGCCTTGCGGGAACGCTTGCAGGGTTGGACGCCGCGGCGGCGCCGAATGATGCCGGCCAGCAACGGCAGGCGGCCGCGGCGACGTCTCCGGCCTACGTCGGCGGACTGGGGCAGGCGGTGAGTGCAGCGACGCTGGACAGCTACAGCGGCGGCACGAGCGTCCGCAACAACCAGAACCTCAATGGCACGGTATCGAACAACAGCGCGACAAGGGTGAACACCGGATCGAATGCGATCAGCGCAAACTCGTTCAGTGGCGCCACGGGGTTGCCGACGGTCATCCAGAACACCGGCAACAACGTGCTGATCCAGAACGGCGTCATCGTCAACGTGCAGTTCAAGCCATGAGGCAATGGCTGCCATCGCTTGCGATGCTGGTGGCGATCGCGGGCCCCGCCAGCGTGCCGGCTGCCACGGTGCTGATCAACAACGGTGCACAGCAGACCCTTGCGCTGCACCTGACCACCCTGAAGGAAGCCAGGTTCAGGAACACCATCCGGCAGAAATACGACTTCAGCTGCGGCTCCGCGGCCGTGGCCACCCTGCTGACCTACCAGTACGGCTATCCGGTCAGCGAGCAGATCGCCTTCGCGCAGATGTACGCGCATGGCAACCGCGCGAAGATCAACAAGGAAGGATTTTCGCTGCTGGACATCAAGCGCTTCCTGGAAGCCAATGGCTTCCAGGCCGACGGCTTCCATGCGCCGCTCGAGAAACTCCAGGAAGAACACCTGCCGGCGATCGTGCTGATCGAGGAAAAGAAGTACCACCATTTCGTGGTGATCAAGGGGCTGGCCTACGGGCGTGTGCTGATCGGCGATCCCGCCCTGGGCACGCGCTCGATTCCGCGCGACCGCTTCGAGCAGCTATGGAAGAACAAGCTGTTGTTCGTGATCTACAACCGGCGCGCTCTTGCGCGATTCAACACGGTCAGTGACTGGAAGGCCGCGCCGTACGCGTCGCTGACAGCAGGCGTCGACCGGCGCCCGCTGTACTACCTCACCATGCCCAAGTACGGCCCCGGCCAGTATTGAGGTGATCGTGATGAAGAAGCTGTTGAGCACGATGCGTGTGGCATTGCCGCTGTGCCTGCTGGGCGGCACGGGGATCGCGCATGCGATGGGCGGGGCGGCCGCGGGCCCGGATGCCGGAGCGTCGCGTCCGGGCGATGCAAATGCGGAGCAGGGCGCGGCACCTGCCGGTCGGCGGGCGGCCGTGGCGGATTTCGGCAAACCGGTCGACGACGCCGGGCTGGACCAGGTGCGCGGCGGGTTCGACCTGGGCGATGGCCTGGTGGCGTCGCTGGGGATACAGCAGGTCGCCTACATCGACGGCAACCTGGTGGCCTCCACCAGCATCGACATACCGAACGTGGCACAGATCACCCCGCAACAGGCGCTCAATCTGGCGGCGGCGCTGGGCAACCTGGACCTGGTGATCCAGAACGGATCGGGCAACAGCGTCGATCCGGCCACGACGGCGCAGAACGCAGCCGCGACAGCGCTGGCGCAGGGTTCGCCGGGTGGCGGCATCACGCCATCCTCGACGGGAACGGGCAGCGTCGAGGCCGCACCGGTGCAGGCCGCGCCGGCCAGCACGGTCTCCTCGTCCGCGACGATGGCCAATGCCGCGCCCGCAACGAGTGCGGCTGCCTCGGGCAGCACGGCACCCGTTTCCCTGCTGGGGCTGAACGCCGGCCTTGCGACGGTCATCCAGAACTCGCTGAACAACCAGTCGATCCGCACGCTCACCACGCTCGACGTTTCGGTGAACACCATGCAGATCCTGCGCAACATGAATCTGCAGAGCACCCTGCAGTCGGCGCAATTGCTGTCGCTGGGGCATTGAGCGGTTCCGCGCCGATGCCCGTGTCGCTTGCGGGTGCCGGGATCCACACCTTCGGTTTCGCCAGGAGCTGACATGGAACGCAAACGGTGGCTGTGGTCGGCGGGTTGTGCCGGACTCATGCTCGTCGGCGGCTGGGCTGGGGCGCAGGAGGCGCAAGCGCCGGCGTCGTCGTCGCCCGGCGACACCCCGGCGTCTTCCGCGGCGATCCGCAAGCGGCTGCAGGAACAGGATGAACGCATCAATGCGATGCGCCAGCAGATCGATGCGCAGGTAGCTCAACTTGGAGCGATGCGGAAGGAGCTTGCACAGCAGCAGGCCGACTACCGGGCCTTGCGCCATGCGGTCGGCGCGCAGGAGCTTGCGCAGCAGCGCGGCGGCAACCTGGGCGGCTCCGGCGCCAACGCATCGACGGAGCCGATGCCGGCGCCTGGTGCAGTGGAGCCGGTTGCTGCCGCACAGGAACAGACCGTCGGGCAGGCGCCGCCGACGGATACCCGTCCGCCCGAAGTCGCGCCGATCTCCAATCAGCCCGGCGTGCTGACACCCAAGGGCAAGCTCGTCATCGAGCCTTCCTACCAGTTCGGCTACTCCTCCGCCGATCAGGTCGACCTGGTCGGCTACACCGTCATTCCGGCGATCCTGATCGGCCTGATCGACGTCCGCACGGTGCGGACCACCACCCAGACCACCACGCTCACCGCGCGCTACGGCTTCACCAACCGCTTCGAGCTGGAGGTGCGCGTGCCTTACGTGTGGACGGGCAGCAACATCGTCAGCCGCGAGATCTTCACCGGGACGGCGACCAACAACGTGCTGAGTTCGAGCGGCAGCGGCCTGGGCGATATCGAGGCCACGGCGCGCTACCAGTTCAACGATGGCGGCGCGGACAAACCGTATTTCGTCGGCTGGTTCCGCTTCAAGTCGCGCACCGGCACGGACCCGTTCGAGGTGACCACCGATTGCGTGACGCGTTGCGTGGAGAACGTCACCGGCACTGGCCTGCCGTTGCAGCTGCCGACCGGTTCCGGTTTCTATTCCGCGCAGCCGGGCATGACCTGGCTGCTGCCGTCCGATCCGGTCGTGTTCTTCGGCAACCTCAGCTATCTGTACAACTTCGAGCGACACGGTGTGTGGGAGGACCTCGTGCTGGGCAGGCAGTATCTGGGCAACGTGAGGATCGGCAATGTCGGCGACGTGAGCATCGGCATGGGTTTCGCCCTGAACGACAAGGCCACGCTCAGCATCGGTTACGACCAGAGCTTTATCGGTGTCACCAAGGAGATGGGCCAGACGGTACCCGGCTCGACCAAGATCTGGCTGGGTCAGTTGTTGATCGGCGGCGCCTATCGCCTGAGTCCCACCCGCACGGTCAATTTCACGCTGGGAGCCGGCGTTACCCGCGATACGCCCGACGTGCTGGTGACGGTGCGTGTGCCAATGACGCTCTGATACGGAAGCCGGCGCCTCAACCCGGCGGCGGCCGCCGACGTCGTCGCCGCCATCCCTCCACGCAGAGGCACACGGCCAGCAGCAGTTCCAGCGCGTGCGCAAGGCCATGGTGGGCATCGAACCAGCCGCGCAGCAGGTGGTCGTGCGCGATCATGCGGCCGGCCGTCCAGGCGATCGCGCCGGTGCCGAGATAGACGATGACGGGGAAGCGTTCGACCAGCTTCAGGATCAGCGTGGATCCCCACACCACCAGCGGCACGCTGATCAGCAGTCCCAGCACGACCAGCAGCAGGTCGCCCCGCGATACGCCGGCAATCGCCAGCACGTTGTCCAGGCCCATCAGCGCATCGGCGACGACGATGGTGCGTAGCGCCGACCAGAAGCTTCCGGCAGCGGCGACCTCGTGCGGTGCGTCTTCCTGCTTCAGCAGCTTCCAGGCGATCGGCAGCAACAACAGGCCGCCAACCAGCATCAGGCCGGGCAGCTCCAGCAGCCAGACCACTGCCGCGGTAAGCATAATGCGCACCAGCACCGCACCGAAGCTGCCCCAGAACACGGCGCGCTTCTGCAACGACACGGGAAGTTTGCGCGCGGCCAGTGCGATCACGATGGCATTGTCGCCGGCCAGCACCAGGTCGAGCAGGACGATGGCCATCAGGCCGGAGAGAAATTCGGTGGGTGCCATGCGTCGGTCCCTGCGCGTAAGACTAGTGCAGCCATGACGGACACGCGCGGCCCGTCATGACTGCAAAAGTCTCGTTCGCGGCAGGACCGCTGCGGTGACCGGAGCGGTGTTCCGCTCGTGATGACGACCACCGCAAGGACACCTGATGAAACGGTGTCCGGAACTACTCCCTTTTGGGATCAGTATCCGTCCATTGTCGACGCTGTCATGCACGGCAGTCAAACCAGGGACCTTAAGGAAGAGGCCTGCACCGGCTAAAATGGTCCGTCAACACGTCTGCCGGGCGTTCATCCCAAAGGTTCCTGATATCCATGAATACCGTCTACCGCCAATCCCTCCCCGGCACGTCGCTGGACTATTTCGATGTGCGCGCGGCCGTTGAGGCGATCCAGCCGGGCGCCTATGACACGCTGCCGTATACCTCGCGCGTGCTTGCCGAGAACCTGGTGCGCCGCTGCGATCCGGCGATCCTCGTCGAGTCGCTCAAACAGCTCATTGAGCGCA
The DNA here is from genome assembly GCF_040812335.1 of Rhodanobacter lycopersici. Classification (NCBI taxonomy): domain Bacteria; kingdom Pseudomonadati; phylum Pseudomonadota; class Gammaproteobacteria; order Lysobacterales; family Rhodanobacteraceae; genus Rhodanobacter; species Rhodanobacter lycopersici. The sequence continues at coordinate 688,186 of NZ_JBFOHK010000001.1, read as the reverse complement.
AGCGCGAGCGCGATTTCCCGTGGTTCCCGGCGCGCGTGGTGTGTCATGACATCCTCGGCCAGACGGCTCTGGTCGATCTTGCCGGCCTGCGCGATGCGATTGCCGAGCGCGGCGGCGACCCGGCCAAGGTGAATCCGGTGGTGCCGGTGCAGCTGATCGTCGACCACTCGCTGGCGGTGGAGTGCGGTGGCTTCGACCCGAACGCGTTTGCGAAGAACCGCGCGATCGAGGATCGCCGCAACGAAGACCGCTTCCACTTCATCGAGTGGACCAAGCAGGCGTTCGAGAACGTCGACGTGATCCCGCCGGGCAACGGCATCATGCACCAGATCAATCTGGAGAAGATGTCGCCGGTGATCCAGGTGCAGCGCGACGATCAGGGCAGGGGCGTGGCCTATCCCGATACCTGCGTCGGCACCGACAGCCATACGCCGCACGTGGATGCGCTCGGCGTGATCGCCGTAGGCGTCGGCGGCCTGGAGGCGGAGAGCGTGATGCTCGGCCGCGCCTCGTGGATGCGCCTGCCCGACATCGTCGGCGTGGAGCTCACCGGCAAGCGCCAGCCCGGCATCACCGCCACCGACATCGTGCTGGCGCTCACCGAGTTCCTGCGCAAGGAGAAGGTGGTCGGCGCCTACCTGGAATTCCGCGGCGAGGGCGCGGCCAGCCTCACGCTGGGCGATCGCGCGACCATCTCCAACATGGCCCCCGAATACGGCGCCACCGCCGCGATGTTCTTCATCGACGACCAGACCATCGACTACCTGCGCCTCACCGGCCGCAGCGACGAGCAGGTCAGGCTGGTGGAAACCTATGCCAGGGCCGCCGGCCTGTGGGCCGACACGCTGGCGCACGCGCAATACGAGCGCACGCTGACGTTCGATCTGTCTTCGGTGGTGCGCAACATGGCTGGGCCGTCCAACCCGCACAAGCGCCTGCCCACGTCGGATCTCGCCGCACGTGGCATCGCCGGCCAATGGAAGGAACAGCCGGGCCAGATGCCCGATGGCGCGGTGATCATCGCCGCCATCACCAGCTGCACCAACACCAGCAATCCGCGCAACGTGATCGCGGCAGCCCTGCTGGCGCGCAACGCGAATGCGCGCGGCCTCACGCGCAAGCCTTGGGTGAAGAGCTCGCTCGCGCCCGGCTCCAGGGCGGTGGAACTGTATCTGAAGGAAGCGAACCTGCTGCCCGAGCTGGAGAAGCTCGGCTTCGGCATCGTCGCGTTCGCCTGCACCACGTGTAACGGCATGTCCGGTGCGCTCGATCCGGCGATCCAGCAGGAAATCATCGATCGCGACCTGTACGCCACGGCCGTGCTGTCGGGCAACCGCAACTTCGATGGCCGCATCCATCCGTATGCCAAGCAGGCCTTCCTGGCTTCGCCGCCGCTGGTGGTGGCCTACGCCATCGCCGGCACCATCCGCTTCGACATCGAGAAGGATGTGCTTGGCATCGACGCCAACGGCCAGCCGGTGACGCTCAAGGACATCTGGCCCAGCGACGTGGAGATCGATGCGATCGTGTCGTCCAGCGTGAAGCCCGAGCAGTTCCGCAAGGTCTACGAGCCGATGTTCGCGCGCACCGGCCGCACCGGTACCCGCGCCGCGCCGCTGTACGACTGGCGCGCGCAGAGCACTTACATCCGCTGTCCGCCGTACTGGGAGGGGGCACTCGCCGGCGAGCGCACGCTCAAGGGCATGCGTCCGCTGGCCGTGCTCGGTGACAACATCACCACCGACCACCTGTCGCCGTCGAACGCGATCCTGCCCAACAGCGCCGCAGGCGAGTACCTGGCGAAGATGGGCCTGCCGGAAGAGGACTTCAATTCGTATGCGACCCACCGCGGCGACCACCTGACGGCGCAGCGCGCCACCTTCGCCAACCCCACGCTGATCAACGAGATGGCCGTGGTCGACGGCGAAGTGAAGAGGGGTTCGCTGGCGCGCGTGGAGCCGGAAGGCAAGGTCACGCGCATGTGGGAGGCGATCGAGACCTACATGGACCGCAAGCAGCCGCTGATCGTGATCGCCGGCGCCGACTACGGCCAGGGGTCGTCGCGCGACTGGGCCGCGAAGGGCGTGCGCCTGGCCGGCGTGGAAGCGATCGTGGCCGAAGGCTTCGAGCGCATCCATCGCACCAACCTGATCGGCATGGGCGTGCTGCCGCTGGAGTTCAAGCCCGGCACCAACCGCAAGACGCTGGGCATCGACGGCACCGAGACCTTCGACGTGGTGGGTGCGCGCACGCCGCGCGCAGACCTCACCCTGGTCATCCATCGCAGGAACGGCGAGCGCATCGAGGTGCCAGTGACCTGCCGTCTGGATACTGCCGAGGAAGTGTTGATCTACGATGCGGGTGGCGTGCTGCAGCGCTTCGCGCAGGATTTCATCGAGGCTTCGCAGGCAGCATGACCGAAACCCCTCTCCCGCAAGGAAGAGAGGGCGATGACAGCATTGCATCGACACTGGATTTCCATGAGCCACAAGCCCCAGATCCGCATTCCCGCCACCTACCTGCGCGGCGGCACCAGCAAGGGTGTGTTCTTCCGCCTGCAAGACTTGCCCGAGGCGGCGCAGGTGCCGGGCGCGGCGCGCGATGCGCTGCTGCAGCGGGTGATCGGCAGCCCCGATCCCTACGGCAAGCAGATCGATGGCATGGGCGGCGCCACCTCCAGCACCAGCAAGACGGTGATCGTGTCCAAAAGCACGCGGCCGGACCACGACGTGGATTACCTGTTCGGCCAGGTGGCGATCGACAAGGCGTTCGTCGACTGGAGCGGCAACTGCGGCAACCTGTCGGCGGCGGTCGGTCCGTTCGCCATCACGGGTGGTCTGGTGGATGCCGCACGTGTTCCCCGCAATGGTGTCGCCACTGTACGCATCTGGCAGGCCAACATCGACAAGACCATCATTGCCCATGTGCCGATGACCGATGGCGCAGTGCAGGAAACCGGTGATTTCGAGCTGGATGGCGTGACCTTCCCGGCGGCCGAAGTGCAGTTGGAGTTCCTGGATCCTGCCGCCGAGGAAGACGGCGCGGGTGGGGCCATGTTCCCCACCGGGAACCTCGTGGACGATCTGGAGGTGCCGGGCGTCGGTACGCTCAAGGCGACCATGATCAATGCCGGCATTCCCACCATCTTCGTCGAGGCTTCCGCCATCGGTCACACCGGCACGGAATTGCAGGACGCCATCAACAGCAACGACAAGGCGCTGGCGATGTTCGAAACCATTCGCGCGCACGGCGCGCTGCGCATGGGCCTGATCAAGTCGCTCGACGGGATCGCCACGCGGCAACACACGCCCAAGGTGGCCTTCGTCGCCAGGCCGGCCGATTACGTCGCCTCGAGCGGCAAGCCCGTGAAGGCAGGCGACATCGACCTGCTGGTGCGCGCGATGTCGATGGGCAAGCTGCACCACGCCATGATGGGTACGGCGGCAGTGGCCATCGGTACGGCTGCGGCCATTCCGGGCACGCTGGTGAATCTTGCGGCCGGCGGCGGAGAGCGGCAGGCGGTGCGTTTTGGCCATCCGTCGGGAACGCTGCGGGTCGGCGCGGAGGCGATGCTCGTTGACGGTACGTGGACCGTTACCAAGGCCATCATGAGCCGGAGCGCACGCGTGCTGATGGAAGGCTGGGTGCGTGTGCCCGTGGAGTAAACCCACAGGGGAGGAGACGGTTTCCCTCTGGCATGGCGACACGGTCAGGCAACTTCGACAAGGTCCGCGTCAAGCGATAGGGTCTGTGCTTCCCATGCGATGACGGTTTTCCTGCGCGAGGAGACGAGCACCCATGAGTGCGCATGACATTCGCTCCGCCAAGCGTCCCGACCCCGACCAGCCGATGGTCGACGTCGCCAACTACGTGGTCGACTATCGGATCGACTCCACCGGGGCGTACGACACCGCGCGCTACATGCTGCTGGACTCGCTGGCTACGGCGATGATGGCGATGAAGTTTCCCGAGTGCGTCAAGCATCTCGGGCCAGTCGTGCCAGGCGCCCACCTACCGGGCGGTGCCCGTGTGCCGGGTACCAGCCACGAGCTGGATCCGGTGCAAGCCGCGTTCGCCATCGGCACGCAGATCCGCTGGCTGGACTTCAACGACACTTGGCTGGCGGCCGAGTGGGGCCATCCATCGGACAACCTGGGCGCCATCCTGGCTGTGGCCGACTACCTGGGCCGCAAGGCCGAGCGCGAAGGCGGCAAGCCGCTGACTGTGCGCGACGTGCTGGGGTACGCGATCAAGGCCCATGAGATCCAGGGTTGCTACGCCCTCAAGAACAGCTTCAACCGCGTGGGTCAGGATCATGTGATCCTGGTCCGCCTGGCCTCCACGGCCGTGGCCACGGCCATGCTCGGCGGCAACAAGGAGCAGATCACCACCGCCGTCTCGCATAGCTGGATCGACAACGGCGCCCTGCGCACCTACCGCCACGCCCCGAACACCGGTCCGCGCAAGAGCTGGGCCGCCGGCGATGCCTGCCGCCGCGCTGTCATCCACGCCATCAATGCGGTGTATCGCGGTGTGGTGGGCTACCCGTCGGCGCTGTCGGCCAAGACCTGGGGCTACTACGACGTGGCCTTCAAGGGCAACGCGTTCGAGTTCGAGCGCCCGTTCGGCAGCTACGTGATGGAAAATGTGCTGTTCAAGATCAGCTTCCCGGCGGAGTTTCACGCCCAGACGGCGGTGGAGTGCGCCATGAGGCTGCATGGCGCCGTGGCCGGCAAGCTCGACCAGATCGAGAAGGTTGTGATCGGGACCCAGGAAGCGGGCATGCGCATCATCGACAAGACCGGCCCGCTGGCCAACTATGCCGACCGCGACCACTGCATCCAGTACATGGTGGCCGTACCGCTGATCTTCGGCCGTCTCACCGCTGATGATTACAACGACGACGTGGCTGCCGACCCGCGCATCGACGCCCTGCGCGACAGGATGGTGGTCGGCGAGAACCCGCAGTTCACCAAGGACTACTTCGACCCTGAGAGACGCTACATCGGCAACTCGGTGCAGGTGTTCTTCAAGGACGGCACGTCGACGGAGAAGGTTTCCATCGACTACCCGATCGGCCATCGCAAGCGCCGCGCCGAGGGCATCCCGATGCTGCTGAAGAAATTCGAAGCGGCCATGCGCGGTCACCTGCCGTCGCACAAGGTCAAGGCGATCCTGGAAGCCATCCGCGATCCGGCGGCGCTGGATGCCATGCCGATCCAGCACTTCCTGGGCATGTTCACGCTCTGAATGCGCCTTCGCGGCAAATCTCGCCGAGCCATATGTTGCATGGCGACATGGGTCGTCGCAAATTGTCACGACATTCACGATGTGTTAGATTTGCGTGAAGCCGGATGGATCGACCGGATTAGCGCAAGAGTCGCCGCGTCAGTAAAGCGGGTGCGATTGTTTCAATAACGAAAAGGGAGAGACCTGATGAAACACAAGGGCCTTTATTTCATGGTTGCCCTGGCCTTGGGCGGCGTGGGTGCCGTTCATGCACAGGACAACACGGCGGCGACCGCGGGCAGCAGCGACAGCTCGGCCGCTCCGGCGTGGCCGAATGGCTTCGATGATCGCTGGTACATCGCGCCGACCATCGGCGGCTATTACAACGACTCGGACCGCAACACCAACAGCCGCCAGTTCTACTACGGCCTCGGCGTGGGCAAGTTCATTTCGGCCAACACCTCGCTGGACCTGTTCGTCGATCGCACCAAGCGCGACATCGACCACCAGGGTGGTACCTGGGCCAGCAACAACGTGGGTGTTGCGGTGCGTTACTACCTGGGTAGCAACGCATGGCGCCCTTATCTGCTGGCGGCCGTGATGGGCAGCCATCACAAGGACCCGATGGACAGCAGCTGGGCTCCGGCGGCCGAGCTGGGCCTGGGTCTGTCCAAGTCGATCACCGACAGCTCCGACGTTCGTGTGGAAGGTGGCTACCGCTACGACTGGGACGACCAGAGCCAGCCGAACAAGAGCGGCTACGGCGACTGGTTCCTGGGCCTGAGCATCGTGTCGCGCTTTGGCGCGGTGCCGGCTGCTCCGGCTCCGGTGGCCCCGCCGCCGCCGCCGCCGCCGCCGCCGGCTGAAGCGCCTGCGCCGCAGAAGGTGGTGATCGACCTGCGTGGTGTGAACTTCAAGTTCGACTATCCGAAGAAGGGCCATGTGCACGCTTCGGAAATCGACAAGGCGCTGGCCGTGCCGACGTCGGACTCGGTGGCGATCCTGGATCAGGCGGTGGATACGCTGCAGCGTTACCCGGACGTGCACGTGACGGTGGCGGGCTACACCGACTCGAAGGGCAAGCCGGCGTACAACCAGGCGCTGTCGGAGCGTCGTGCACAGATCGTGTACGACTACCTGACCGGCCACGGTGTGGACGCGAGCCGCCTGGAAGGCCCGATCGGCCATGGCGCGAACGATCCGATCGGCGACAACAGCACCGATGCGGGCCGTGCGCAGAACCGCCGTGTGGAGCTGCAGGTCCAGCAGTAATCGGACTTGTCGCAGTGCCACGAAAAAGCCCGGCCCATGCCGGGCTTTTTCGTGGATCGGACATCGCAAGCCGATGCGGTCGCGGCATCGTTCGATCAATACAAAAAATACACGCGGGCAGGTGTAGGGGAAGGGACGGTCATCAACCCTGAACGATAGTGTACCGAGGAGTGCAAAAGCTGTTTTGCCCCGTGCGCGGCGTTTAACGATTTTGCTACACTCGTTCCCGCTTGCAGAGTGAGAACGCCAAGCACAGGCGTTACAAGCTGTCGAAGATGTTAAATGCAACGCCATGCCAGTGCTCGTTTTGGCGTGTAACGGACGCGAATACCAAATTGACGAGGAGAGACCTGATGAAACACAAGGGCCTTTATTTCATGGTTGCCCTGGCCTTGGGCGGCGTGGGTGCTGTTCACGCACAGGACAACACGGCGGCGACCACGGGCAGCAGCGACAGCTCGGCTGCTCCGGCGTGGCCGAATGGTTTCGATGATCGCTGGTACATCGCGCCGACCATCGGCGGCTATTACAACGACTCGGACCGCAACACCAACAGCCGCCAGATCTATTACGGCTTGGCCGTGGGCAAGTTCTTCACACCGAACCTCTCGCTGGACCTGTTCGTCGACCGCACCAAGCGTGACATCGACGACCATGCCGGTACCTGGGCCAGCAACAACGTGGGCGTCGCTGCGCGCTGGTACTTCACCAATGGTTCGTGGCGTCCGTATCTGCTGGGCGCGGTGATGGGCAGCCATCACAAGGATCCGATGGACAGCAGCTGGGCTCCGGCGGCCGAGCTGGGCCTGGGTCTGTCCAAGTCGATCACCGACAGCTCCGACGTTCGTGTGGAAGGTGGCTACCGCTACGACTGGGACGACCAGAGCCAGCCGAACAAGAGCGGCTACGGCGACTGGTTCCTGGGCCTGAGCATCGTGTCGCGCTTTGGCGCGGTGCCGGCTGCTCCGGCTCCGGTGGCCCCGCCGCCGCCGCCGCCGCCGCCGCCGGCTGAAGCGCCTGCGCCGCAGAAGGTGGTGATCGACCTGCGTGGTGTGAACTTCAAGTTCGACTATCCGAAGAAGGGCCATGTGCACGCTTCGGAAATCGACAAGGCGCTGGCCGTGCCGACGTCGGACTCGGTGGCGATCCTGGATCAGGCGGTGGATACGCTGCAGCGTTACCCGGACGTGCACGTGACGGTGGCGGGCTACACCGACTCGAAGGGCAAGCCGGCGTACAACCAGGCGCTGTCGGAGCGTCGTGCACAGATCGTGTACGACTACCTGACCGGCCACGGTGTGGACGCGAGCCGCCTGGAAGGCCCGATCGGCCATGGCGCGAACGATCCGATCGGCGACAACAGCACCGATGCGGGCCGTGCGCAGAACCGCCGTGTGGAGCTGCAGGTCCAGCAGTAATCGGACTTGTCGCAGTGTCACGAAAAAGCCCGGCCCATGCCGGGCTTTTTCTTTGGAATCACGGGGATCGATCCGGCCGCAGCGCCGTCTGATTTTCGCGATCATGGATAATCGCGAAAGCATTGCCTGGCTTGCCTGATGACGCACACGAAACAACCCGGATCACAAGGCGGCAGGCGCCACGGTGTCGCCCGCGTGCTGAGCAAGCTGGGCGTGTGCTCGCGCAGCCAGGCCGAGGCCGCGGTGCGCGCGGGGCGCGTGGGCGTGGACGGCCGCGTGGTGCGCGATCCCGAATACCCGGTCGAGGCGGAACGCCAGCAGCTCAGCCTGGATGGCGTCGCCGTGGCGGCGGCGCAGCGCGTCTATCTCGCGCTGAACAAGCCGCGCGGCATCGTGGTGAGCGCGGCCGACGAGCGTGGCCGCGACACGGTCTACGGCCTGTTGCGCGACGCCGGCCTGCCGTGGCTGGGGCCGGTGGGACGGCTGGACAAGGCCAGCGAAGGGCTGCTGCTGCTCAGCAACGACAGTATCTGGGCTGCTGGCATCACCGAGCCGGACACCCATCTGGAAAAGACCTATCACGTGCAGGTGGCGGGGCTGCCCGGGGCGGCGGCATTGGCCGCGATGCAGGCCGGTGTTCGCGAGGGCGCCGACTTGCTCAAGGCACGGCGCGTTGCGCTGCTGCGTACTGGCGAGAAGAACGCCTGGCTGGAAGTGGTGCTGGACGAGGGTCGCAACCGGCATATCCGCCGCCTGCTGGCGGCGCTGGGCATCGACGTGCTGCGCCTGGTTCGGGTGGCGATCGGGCCGCTGGCGCTGGGCGAGCTCGCCAAGGGGCAGTGGCGCCACCTCGATGCGGACGAGGTGGCGCAGCTCCGGCGGCGTTGAGCGTCAGATCACGCCGAGTTGCTTGCCTACCTTGGTGAATGCCGCGATCGCCCGATCGAGGTGTTCGCGGGTGTGCGCCGCACTCATCTGGGTGCGGATACGCGCCTGGCCCTGCGGCACCACCGGGTAGAAGAAGCCGGTGACATAGATGCCTTCTTCCAACAATGCGGTGGCCATCGCCTGCGCCTTGGGCGCGTCGTAGATCATCACCGGCACGATGGGATGCACGCCGGGCTTGATGTCGAAGCCGGCCTTGGTCATCTGCTCGCGGAAATAGCGGGTGTTCTCCTGCACTTTCGCGCGCAGGTCGCCGGCGGCCTCCAGCATGTCGAACACCTTGATCGCGGCGGCCACCACGTGCGGCGGCAAGGAATTGGAGAACAGGTACGGCCGCGAGCGCTGGCGCAGCATCTCGATCATCTCGGCGCGGCCGGTGGTGAAGCCACCGAGCGCACCGCCCAGTGCCTTGCCCAGCGTGCCGGTGAAGAGGTCGATCCTGTCCAGCACGCCGTTGACCTCGGCCGAGCCGCGGCCGGTCTCGCCGAGGAAGCCGGTGCAGTGGCATTCGTCGATGTGCACCAGTGCGTTGTACTTCGCGGCCAACGCGGTGATCTGGTCGAGCTTCGCGATGAAGCCGTCCATCGAGAATGCGCCGTCGGTCGAGATCAGCTTGGTGCGTGCGCCGGCCGCGTCGGCGGCCTGCAGCTGCTTCTCCAGGTCGGCCATGTCGCTGTTGGCGTAGCGGAAGCGCCTGGCCTTGCACAGGCGGATGCCGTCGATGATCGAGGCGTGGTTGAGTGCGTCGGAGATCACCGCGTCCTCCTCGCCCAGCAGCGGTTCGTACAGGCCGCCGTTGGCGTCGAAGCAGGCGGCGTAGAGGATGGTGTCCTCGGTGCCGAAGAAGTCGGCGATCTTCCTCTCCAGCTGCTTGTGCAGGTCCTGCGTGCCGCAGATGAAGCGCACCGAGGCCATGCCGAAGCCGTGGGTGTCCAGTGCCTCCTTGGCGGCCTTGATGACCTCGGGATGATCGGCCAGGCCCAGGTAGTTGTTCGCGCAGAAGTTCAGCACCTTGCGCCCGCCCTCCAGTTCGATCTCGGCCGACTGTGGCGAGACGATCACGCGCTCGGCCTTGAACAGGCCCTGTTCGCGGATGGATTTCAGTTCGCTGGCGTAGCGCGCCTGGCCGGGATAGCTCATGGTGGGATTCCGCTCGTGGGGGAAATGCCTATTGTCGGCCTTTTTGCGACTGCCATCCATGGCAGCCGCCCTTCGGACCACCGCTGCTGCGATGTGGAAAATCGCTCTCTACGATTTTTGCCCACGGCGGAAAACCGTCGGTTTTCAGTGCAGGCCGAAATCGACGCGCGTGGTCTTGCCCGCATCGTCGATGCCCTTGGCATCGACCTTGGGCGCCAGCACGAACACGCGGCTGTCGTCGAGCTTGCCGCGCAGCGCGGCGCGCACGGCGTCCGCGCGACGCTCGGCAAGGTGGCGCAAGGCATCCGCGTCCACCGGCATGTTGGTTTCCAGCAGCTTGCGCATCACGTCCGGCGGCTGCGACTTGGTGAGGCCGATGGCATCGCGCGGCTTGGTGAACTTGGCGTGCTTGTAGGCCTTCTTCAGGTACTTGTCGTACTTGTCGGGCGTGAGCTTCGAGAGGTCGACGCCATCGCCGGCCTCCTGCTGCACCAGGTCGTCCACCATCACCTTGCGTAGGCCGCTCTCGTCGAACTTCGGATCGACGCGGCCGGTGATGTCCAGTTTCAGCGAGGTCTTCTGCTGCAGGATCTTCACGATCTGCGCGAGCTTGTCCTGCGCCTTCGCGTCGAGCATGGCCGAACCAGGGGCGAATTCCAGGTAGCCCAGATCCTGCTGCTTGCCACCACCGCCCATGGCCGAGGCAATCAGCCGGAACGGCGAGGTCACGGCACGGCCGATCAGGTTGACGAAGGCGTGCCAGATCAGGCTGCCCACGCTGAACTGCGGATCGTCCAGCGAACCGGTCACCGGCACGTCCACGTCGATGTTGCCGTCGGCGTTCTTCAGCAGCGCCACCGCCAGTTTCACCGGCAGGTGGCTGATGCCGGGCCCCTTGATGGCGTCGCCGAAGGTGAGCTGGGTGATGAAGATATGGTTGTCGGCGTTGAGCTTGCCGTTGTCCAGCTGATAGTGCACGTCCATCGTCAGCCGGCCCTTGGTGATCGGGTAGCCGGTGTACTTGCCCGAGTAGGGCGACAGATGGGTGAGCTCCACGCCGTCGGCCTTGCCCTTCACGTCGAGGAAGGCCACCGGCGCCAGCGGGTTGATCGTGCCGGTGATGTTCACCGGTGCGTTGTCGTCGAGCTGGCCCTGCAGGGTCAGCGCGGCAGGCGGGCCGCCGGCCGTGCCGAACGCACCCACCTGGCCGTCGAGCTGGGTGATGTTGGCGGTGTAGTTCGGCTTGATGAAGTCGTCGGTGTAGTTGAGGTGGCCGCGTGCCAGGGTGATCTGGCCGATCTGGATGTCCGCGGCCGGTGCCGCGGTCGTGCCGGCCGGGGCGGGAGTCGCCGGTTTCGCCTGTGGTTTCGGTGCGGGCGCCTGCTGCTGCACCTGGGTCACCGAGACGGGGGCGGCGGCCGGATTGGCCACCACGTCCTGCAGGTTCGTCCGTCCGTTCGCATTGATGATGACGCGGGCGTAGAAATCGCTGAGCGCCAACCCGGCCACCGACACATGCGGCACGTCCTCGCCCATGCGCACGGTCAGGCCGCTGGCGTTGAGCGAGTTCCAGCGCAGGAAGTCGTCGCCAGTGAGCTTGTCCTGCACGCGCACGTTGCCCAGGGTGACGCGGCCGCGCCAGTCCAGCAGCGCCTGCGGGTGATGCTCGCGGTAACGCACGCGACCGTCCGCGCTGAGCAGGGCGCTGGTGAGCGTCACGTTGAGCGCTGTCCCGACCAGCGACTGCAGCGGGGCGATGTCGAGGCGTGTGGTGCGTACGCGCAGGTCGGCATCCAGCGGCTGCGGGCGCAGCTTGCCGTCGACGCGCAGGCTGCCGCGGCCGATGCCGCCATCCAGCGCCAGCTTCAATGGCCGGCGCATGTCGTCGGAAAGGCCGTCGATGCTGGTGCGGTCGAGCTTGAACTCGGCGCGCCCGTGTTTGCCGGCGATGCGCGGGTCGGTGAGCGCCAGCGTGCTGCCGTCGATGCCGACGTGGGCGATGCTCCAGTGCCAGGCGGGCGCTGGCGACGACTTGTGCGAACCGTGCGACGGTCCGGACTTGACCAGGCCGGTGAGGTCGATGCCGCCGTCATGCAGCCGCCGCGCCTCCACGTGCAGGCCGTGCAAAGTCAGGTGATCGAGCTGCGCCGTGCTGCTGGCGAGGTCGAAGCGCGTGATGCCGGCTTCGAGCGACTGCCAGGCGAGCGGCGTGCGGCTGCCCTGGCGCAGGGCGAGGTCGTTGATCGCCGCAGTGGCCGCTTGCAGGCTGAAGTTGAAGGTCTTGCCCCAGTCCACCTGCAACTGGCCGCTGGCGTCGAGCGTGCCCTTGGTGAGGTCGGCGTTGAGCAGCGGCGGCGCCAGTGGCAGCAGCGGAGCCAGTCCCACGCCCTTGAGGCCCAGCGTGCCGTCGTAACGGCTGTTCGCCAGGTCGAGCTTGCCGTTCATGGCGAGGCTGCCGCCGTTGAGCGTGGCGGCAAGGTCGATCGCGGCCGCCGGCGCGGCGACCGTGGACAACCCGCGCAGCGTGCCGTGGATGTTCTCCAGCGCCAGCGTGGCGGGTTTGCGGCCACTGGCGTCGGTATATTCGAAACGCCCGTCCTGCAGGTTGAGCGCGGCGATACGCACTTCGGTGGCCGGTGTGGCAGGCGTGGTGGGTTTGGTGGCGGCGCCACCGGTCAACGCGTCGAAATTGCTGTGGCCACCGGACTTGCTGGTGTAATGCAGGTCGAGTTTGTCCAGCTGCACCGCGCCGAGGCGGTAGCGCGACAGCAGGGGTTCCACGTCGTCCAGCGCCGCGCCGGCGTGGCCCAGCGCGAGGATGGGAGTGCCGTCGGGAGCCGTCAGCGCGAAGTCGTCCAGTTGCAGCTGGCCGCCCAGCCGCACTTGCGGGCCGGACTTCGCCTGCACGAAGTACAGTTCGAGCTGGCCGGACAGCTGGCCGCGCGGGATCGCCACCGGCAGCCTGGCCGGTACGTAGCCGAGATAGCGGGGCAGGTCGAGGTGATCCAGCGTGAAGCTCACCACCGATTCGAGGCTGTCCGCGAACGGCTTGGTCTGGCCCGCGATGCGCAGCGGGCTGCCGTCCACGTCCATGGCCAGCAGCGGCTGCACGAACACGTCGGTATCGTGCGGCAGGTTGGCGATGAACGGGATGCCGAGTTCCAGGTGGTCGATGCGGTGCGAGGCATGCGTCACCGCGTCGTCGAACGCGATGTCGCCGTCATGCACGCTGATGTTGGACAGCGCGAAGCGCGCCGGCTTGCTGTCCGGTTTCGCCGGCTGGCCCGAGAACTTGTCCACCAGGTCGGAGAAGTTGAACTGTTGCGGCGCGGTGCGTGCGATATGCAGCTGCGGGTGCTGCAGCGAGAGTTTGTCCAGTACCGGCGCCATGCGGAACAGCGAGCTCCATGACGCATCGACCACGACGCGATCGACATCGACGAATGGCGAGTGGCCGTCGCGGTCGCCGATGTGCAGCTTGTCCAGTTGCAGCCGCAGGGTGAACGGATTCAGGTGCACCGCATCCACGCTGACCGGGCGGCCGAGCAGGGCGGTGAGCCGCGTCTGCAGCTGGCTCCGGATGATCGGCGGGGCGACGAAGAAGCCGAGCAGGCCGAACACGGCCAGCACGATGGCGACGATCAGCGCGATCCGGCGCAGCCGGTGCGAGCGATACAGCCGTTCCGCGTGACCGCGTGCCATCGCCAGACGGGAGGCGACCGAAGGGCGAGGATCGTTCATGCTGGCAATATCCCGTTGGCGTGTCGGACCGGCGACGCATCGCCGGGTACTTCCCCTGTTCCGGCAGTTGCCGGACAGGCGAAGTTTACGCAGATACCGTGGTCGGGTGGGGTGTTGCGGGGATGCGTTGGTCCATCATGCCGAATTCACGGGTATCGCGCGGCGTCGTGGCCATCCATGTAGGCGATGCCCCGGCAGGAAGACGCGGGCGGCGACCCGGGTCTGCGGTGTCGCCATTGCGAGGGAAGAGGGGGCGGCCCTTTTGCGCCGAGGGGCTACGCGTTACGGCGATGGTCCGGCTGTTGTAGCCGGCGCGGCGGTGGCGGCAGCGGCGGGTTTGGAGACGGTGTCGTACTGGCGCACGAGTTGCTGGAAGCGCGGGTCGCCGCGCAGCGGCAGGTACGCGGGAGTGAGGCTGAGGTCGCTGCAGATGACCGGCGACGCAGCGCAGAGCTTCGGCAACTGCTCCAGCGCGATGGGGTTCTGGCCCAGCGCCAGCTCGAGCTGAATCACGTCGCCCATGGAATCGGGATCGAGGTCGGCACGTCGGCGCAGCGCCTCCACCGCGGTCACCGCCTGCGCGTGCAACGCGGGATCGAGCAGCGATTGATAGGTCAGCCGGCCCGCTGCGACCAGCGCCTTGGCGAGTTCGGTGTCGGGTTGGGCCAAATCGAAGGCCTTCACGGCATCTTCGGAGCGGTGCAGCAGCGAATAGATCTGCGCCAGGCCGAGCGCGCTGTCGGCGCTGGTCGGGTCCAGCCGCATCAGCGCTTGTGCGGGTGCCAGCGCCTGCGCGTATTCTCCGAGGTCCAGATATTGCGCGACGAGATTGTTCTGCGCGGTGGCGTTGTCGGGATCGAGCTGCACGGCTTCGAGGTACTGCGCCAATCCCGACTTCAGCGGCAGCACGTTGCCGTAATCCAGATGCGCGTTGGCATTGCTGGGGTCGAGCGCCAGCGCGTGCTCGTAGCCAGCCCTGGCTTCGGCGAGCTTGCCTTCCGCCACGTCGGCATTGGCCAACGCTACCAGTGCGTTCACGTTGCGCGGGTCCAGCGCCAGCGCCTTGTGCGCTTCCTCGCGCACCTTGGGCAAGGCGTCCTTGAGCGGCAACGTGGAGTACTGGGTCAGGACGAACCACGCGCCCGCCAGCCCGGCGTGGGCGTCGGCGTAGTCCGGATCGAGCGCGATGGCCTGCTCCAACAGCTTGCGGGCCTGCTCGAGGGGCGCGGCGGTGCGGGCTTTTATTCCCAGCGCAATCGCCTGCAGCACCAGGTCGTGCGCCTGCGGGTTGACGGTCCGCGCAGCGCCGAGGCTCGCGAACTTCACCTTCAGCGCACCCGCGATCGCCGCGGTGATCTGGTCCTGCACCTGGAACACGTTGGCCAGCAAATCGTCGTAGTGGCTTGACCAGACCTGGAAGCCGGTGCGGGCGTTCACCAGTTCTACGATCACGCGTATTTCGTTGCCTTCGCGCAGGATCTTGCCGGTGAGCACGTTGGCGACATCGAGGACCTTGCCGATGGCGGTGGCCGGTTGCGTGCTGTCGCGGTAATGCGAGGCGGTATCCCAGGCGATCACGCGCAGGGCGGTGTTCTGCCCAATCGCGTTGGTGAGTTCCTCGGTGATGCCGTCACTGAAGTATTGTTGCTTGGGATCGCCGCTTTCGTTGGCGAACGGCAATACGACCAGGGTGTCGGCGGGTGGGTCGAAGGCGGCGGGTCTTGCCGGCGCCACAACCTGCCGCGGCGCGGTCGCCTGCGCGGGTTCGGTCGCCTTGGGCGCCGCCGGCCCGATCCGCCACATGGCCAGCCCGCCCAGCACGACCAGCGTCGCCAGGATCGCATGCTCGGTGCGGGTGACCCGCTGTTCGCCGCGTTCGCCGTGGTACCACGCGATCACCAGCGCCACGAAGAACCCGGTGCCGATCGCGATGATCAGGCAACGCACCATCGTCTGCGACCAGCCAAAGCGCTCCGCCACGATGTCCAGCACCGGCAGCATGGCGAAGGACACGGCGATATAGCCCAGCGTCCACTGCACCAGCTTGTGCGCTTTCAGGCGAGCGAGGAACTCTTCCACCGATTTCCCCCGTGCGTCGGCGAGGCGACTATAACGGGCCGGACTCCGGGGAACCATCCTGGTCGTGGTCCGGCGAAGCGGGCGCCGCGCGGTAGCGTCGTCCGTCAATTTCGGGAGCAGACCACCCTACTCAGGGCTGTTCGGTATTGCGGTTGGAGCAGCTGCACCATGCTTGGTCGTTGCTGTCCTCCCATTGAGTCTTCACGCGTTGTACGGGCTCACCCCGAGGTTTGAGACTGGAGCGGCACGAAGATGGAAACATGGTCGACGCAAGAAGCTGCGCAAGTTGACGGCTTCGGTTCCCGAGAGTAAGAGCCAGGACACCCACCACGACGCATCATTTGCAGGAGGTAGGGATATGGACCGTACAAATGCAGTACTGCTTGGTCTTGCCATGTCAGTCTTGTTGGGAGCGAATGCTGTTGCCCGTGACGCTTCGCCGGGAAGCTCTTCCAACTTTCCCCAATCGGCGGTGAGTGGCGCGGCCCAGACTCAGTCCGGCACCGTCACGAATATTCCCCTGCTGGTGGTCGTGACCAACAAAGGGCAGGTTCGCGACATCCAGCACTCCCTACGCTTGCCCGGCGCCGTGAACAACCTGCTCTGGAACAGCGTGCAGGGTTGGGTCAAGTCGTCTGCCCGCATCAATGGCAAGCGCGTCAGGTCGCAGGTTTACATGGATGTGATTTTGCATGCGGAGCCACAGGCCGACGGCAAGTCCAACGTCTATTTCACCCTGGCATCCATCGGCCCCGTCATGCGCGGCTACTGGAGAATGCACGGCGACAGCATCAACGGCCCTTGCTCGATAACGGGCAATATGGCGGCTGGCGTCGGCGGAAGCGGCAAGTGGTGCACCTACAAGCTCACTGCCGGTGCCCTGCCTGCGACAGCCGGGACGTCCTCCGCCAGCAATAAATAGTCGCCATGAAGAACGGGGCGGTTTCACATGCTTCCATGTGGCCATGGGCAAGTGAGGCCAACCCCGCCTTGATCGCTTCGGTGCGTCAATTCCAGGAGCAGACCACCTTGCCGCACTTGCCGGCGTCCATCAGGTCGAAGCCCTTCTGGAAGTCGTCGATGTGGATCTGGTGGGTGAGCACCTTCTGCAGCGGAAAGCCGGTCAGCACCATCTGGGTCATCTTGTACCAGGTCTCGTACATGCGGCGGCCGTAGATGCCCTGCAGGGTGAGGCCCTTGAAGATCACGCGATCCCAGTCGATGCCGGCGCCCTTGGGCAGGATGCCGAGCAGGGCGACCCTGCCGCCGTGGTACATGCAGTCGAGCATGTCGTTGAAGGCGCGCGGGTTGCCGCTCATTTCCAGGCCCACGTCGAAGCCTTCCATGTGCAGATCCTTCATCACGTCCTTCAGCGACTGGTTGGCTACGTTCACCACGCGGGTGGCGCCCATGTCGGCGGCCAGCTTGAGCCGGTAGTCGTTGACGTCGGTGACCACCACGTTGCGCGCGCCCACGTGCTTGGCGATACCGGCGGCGATGACGCCGATCGGGCCGGCGCCGGTGATCAGCACGTCTTCGCCGATCAGGTCGAATTCCAGCGCGCAGTGCGCGGCGTTGCCGTAGGGGTCGAAGAAGGCGGCCAGCTCGGACGGGATCTGGTCGGGGATCGGCCACAGGTTCGAGGCCGGCATGGTCATGTACTCGGCGAACGCGCCGTTGCGGTTCACGCCGATGCCGATGGTGTTCGGGCACAGGTGCTGGCGGCCGGCGCGGCAGTTGCGGCAGTGGCCGCACACGATGTGGCCCTCGGCCGAGACGCGGTCGCCCACCTTGTAGCCGGTGACGCCGGGACCGATCTCCACGATGCGGCCGACGAACTCGTGGCCGATGGTGAGGCCCGGCTTGATCGTGCGCTGGGACCATTCGTCCCACTTGTAGATGTGCAGGTCGGTACCGCAGATCGCGGTCTTCTCCAGCTTGATCAGCACCTCGTTCGGGCCGACCTCGGGCACCGGCACTTCTTCCATCCAGATGCCCTGCTCGGGCTTGCGCTTGACCAGGGCTTTCATCGTCTGCGGCATGGGGAATCCAATGGCTGGCCCGGACGGGCGGGGAAGACGCGGATTATAGATCCTCGTCGCGGCGGCTCGTCTCCATGGCGTTGCCGCGCACTCAGTCGACGCGCTGGTAGACGCGGCGGAATACCACGGGACGCTGCAGGAAGCCTGGCTGCCACTGTTCGACGACTTGCAGCGTGCGGCCGTCGGCGGAGCGCGACCAGGTTTCCTCGATCCGGCCGCCGTCGCCGAATTCCAGGCTGAACTGCAGATCCGGGCCGCCAGCCTGGCGGCGCGCGACGGCACTGCCGTCGAGCGTCTGCTGGTGGTTGCCATCGAGCCGTACATCCAGTTGTTCGCCGTTCTCGAGCCGGGCCTGCACGGCCCTGGCATCCTGCTGCACGACCAGGATGGAATCGTTGTCGAGCATGGGTGGCGACTTGAGCATATCGTTGTCGCCGGACGAATCGTCCGATGACGTGCTGGCGTGCTTGCCGCCGCCGCGGCCATGTCCGCCGCCCATGCCGCCTCCACCCATGTGGCCTCCGCCCATGCCGCCGCCATGTCTGCCGCCGCCTGCGCCGTTGCCGGACCGCGGCGCATTGCCGCTCGACGAGGCGGCGGCCGGGGCCACGGTGGGCGACTGTTCGCGCCGGATCTCCGCACGCAGCCTGGCGGTGACCTGTGCCGGACTGTCGCTGCCCTGGTCGCTGATGCGCCACAGTCCGTTGAAGTCGGGCAGCGCGGCGGTTTGCTGGGCGGATGCCCGGGAGCCAGCGGCCAGCAGGGCAGCGGCAAGGAGCGTGGCATTGAGCGTGCGGGACTTGGGCATGGCGGGGGTAAACGCACGAAGCGACATGTCGATTACACATGGGCTTCCCGTGCCGGCTCTTGCGCCTGTCGCAGTGCGAGGCATCGCCGTGCGTGTTGCACGGGGCCATGCCGGGCTGCTCTGCGTTTTCCGGTCGCGCGTCACCGATCTATCCACAAGCGGTGTGGATACGTGCTGGACAACCATGTGGACAACTCCGATCCATGCCGTCGTGTCAGGCACTTGTCTTGGATTGGCGAGGTTTTGCGCAGGCGCGGGTGGGTTACCCTTGCGCACCAGTTCCCGCGCCGGTCCGCATGAGCCTCGACGTCCGTCCCCCCGCCATCTTCCTGATGGGCCCCACGGCCTCGGGCAAGACCGCGCTTGCCTGCGAGCTGGCGGACCGCTTTCCGCTGGATCTCGTCAGTGTGGATTCGGCGCTGGTCTATCGCGGCCTCGACATCGGCGCGGCGAAACCGGATGCGGCCACGCTGGCGCGCCATCCGCACGCGCTGATCGACATCCGCGACCCGGCACGGCCGTATTCCGCGGCGGAGTTCCGCGACGACGCGCTGGCGGCAATGCGGGCCGACACGGCGCAGGGCAGGGTGCCGCTGCTGGTGGGAGGTACCGGGTTGTATTTCCGGGCGCTGCAGCGTGGCCTGTCCGAACTGCCCGAGGCCGATCCGGTATTGCGCGCGCGGCTGGCGGGCGAAGCGGCGCACACGGGCTGGCCGGCCATGCATGCGCGGCTGGCGCGGCTCGATCCCGCCGCCGCGGCACGGATCGGCCCCAACGATGCCCAGCGCCTGCAGCGCGCACTGGAAGTGATCGAGCTCAGCGGGCGTCCCCTGTCCGAACTGCAGCGTGGCGGTCGTGGCGAGGTGTTTCCGTGGCGCGTGCTCAAGCTGGCCCTGCTGCCGGGCGATCGCCGGCCGCTGCATGCCCGCATCGCCGGGCGCTTCGACGCGATGCTGGCGGCGGGTTTCCTCGACGAGTTGCGCACGCTGCGCGCCCGGGGCGACCTGCATGCCGACCTGCCGGCGATCCGCGCGGTGGGCTACCGGCAGGGCTGGGAACACCTGGACGGGGCGACGGATGCCGCCGGCTTCCGCGACCGTGCGATCTTCGCCACCCGGCAACTGGCCAAGCGGCAGATCACCTGGCTGCGCGCCGAGCTGGATGCACGCGTGTTCGATCCCGAGGTTTCGCCGCCGCTGGCGGGGGCGGCCGAAGCCATCCGGCTGTTCCTCGGAACCCCGGAGTGAAGCGGGCGCGGCGAGTCTTCGTTTTCGTGCGTGGATTCCCCGAAAAACCCCTTCCTTCAAGCCCTTGAACCCGGTTAACATCCCTTCAGTTGGGCCGGGGCGCCGCAGGCGTTTTTTCCCCGGCCGGTTCGCCGCTCAGGGGAGAACAAGAAATGTCCAAGGGACAATCGCTGCAGGATCCTTTCCTCAATGCCTTGCGCCGCGAGCGCGTGCCGGTGGCCATCTATCTGGTCAACGGCATCAAGCTGCAGGGCACGGTCGAATCGTTCGACCAGTTCGTCGTGCTGCTGCGCAACCAGGTCAGCCAGATGGTCTACAAGCACGCCATCTCCACCGTGGTGCCCAGCCGCAACGTGCGCATCGGCAACGGCCACGACGGCCACGAGGCGCATGTCGACGCCGCACCGGCCGGCGACGCGCCGGATGCTTGATTGATGGCCTGCCGGCCCACATGAAAGCGGGATCCCATCGATTCCGCACCGTCGCAGAGGCCGCCAGTCCACGTGTTTGATCGTCAGAAGAAAGGCGAGCGCGCCATCCTCGTGCTGCCGCATGCGCGTGGCAGCGGTGACGCCGAACGCCGCGCCGCCGAGTTCGCCGAACTGGCCAGGTCCGCCGGCGCCGAGGTGCTGGGCAGCGTTTCCGCACGCGTCGAGATGCCCAATCCGCGCTACTACATCGGCAGCGGCAAGGCCGAGGAAGTGGCCGAGATGGTGCGCGCGCTGCAGGCCGACCTGGTGCTGGTCGACCACCTGCTCAGCCCGGTGCAGGAGCGCAACCTGGAGAAGCATCTCAGCGCGCGCGTGGTCGACCGCGCCGGCCTGATCCTGGACATCTTCGCCCAGCGCGCCCGCTCGCACGAAGGCAAGCTCGAGGTGGAGCTGGCCCAGTTGAAGCACGTCGCCACCCGGCTGGTGCGCGGCTGGACCCATCTGGACGCCCAGCGCGGCGGCGCCATCGGCAACCGCGGCCCCGGCGAAACCCAGCTGGAAACCGACCGCCGCCTGCTCGCCGAACGGGTGAAGCAGCTCACCCGACGCCTCGAAAAAGTGCAGACCCAACGCGGCCAGCAGCGTCGCGCGCGCCTGCGCAACACGGTGCCGCGGGTGGCCCTGGTGGGCTACACCAACGCGGGCAAGTCCACCCTGTTCAATACGCTCACCGCGGGCAGCGTGTATGCCGCCGACCAGTTGTTCGCCACGCTCGATCCCACCGTGCGCCGGCTCGACGACCTTGCCTGCGGCCCGGCGGTGATCGCCGACACGGTGGGCTTCATCCGCGAGCTGCCGCACGACCTGGTCGCGGCCTTCCGCGGCACCCTGGCCGAGGCGCGCGACGCCGACCTGCTGCTGCACGTCGGCGACGCCGCCGACGAGGAGCGCGAGCCGTTGCGCCGCGTGGTCGACCAGGTGCTGGAGGAGATCGGCGCCGGCGACGTGCCGCAGCTGCGGATCTACAACAAGATCGATTTGATGGGCGTGGATGACGGCGCCGGCGCCGTCATCCCTGCCGGCGAAGATCAAGAAACAGCCATCCCTGGCTGTACTCTTCAAGAAAGCGCGGTTGCCCGTACATCGATACAACCTCGCATCGATCGCGATGCCGATGGGCGGCCGCAGGCAGTGTGGCTCTCTGCCGCCACCGGTGCGGGCATCGAACTGTTGCGCCAGGCATTGGGTGAACTGCTGGGCGGTGAGCGGGTGCAGTCCGAGCTGCGCCTGCCGCTGACGGCGGGGCGCCTGCACGCACGGCTCAAGGCGGTGGGAGCGATCGCCGGCGAGCAGGTGGACGAGCACGGCTGGCGCCTGCGCATCGACGCGCCGCGCAGCGTGATCGCGCCGCTCAACGGCGGCAGTGCGGCGGAGACCGAGCTGCTGCGCGCGTTGCTGGCGGCATCGCCCCCGGACGCTGCCTCGCTCTGCTAGAATTCCAATCGTTTGCGCGACCGAAAACCCTCGGCGCCACCCCCGACAGGCAGCCTGGTTCCGCTACATGCTCGTTGCGTCCAAACCGACTCGCTCCGGCGCGCATAGCCGGCCTCCCCAGCCAAGAGCCTGTTCGATGCCTTCGCATTGCCCGCGTTGCCTTGCCGGGGCCGTCAGGTGGTAGTGCGTGGCGCAGCGCCTGGCTGGCTGGCTGGCAGGTCAAGCCGCGCGCTGCCGCATGGCGGCCCCGGCAAGGCAACCCGGAGGGCCGGGTCTGTTTGCCCGCAGACCCGCGTCATCACTCAGTCGTGGACCGACGTCCACTCCTTCGCTCTTCCTTGGCCTGCGCGCAAACAGCTTCCGGCGCGGGCCATGCGAAGGCATCGAACAGGCTCTAAAGGAGACTGACCATGGCCTGGAATGAACCCGGCAGCGGGCAGAAGGATCCGTGGAACCGGCCGCGTCCTGGCGGCAACAAGTTCTCGCCGGACCAGCTGCTGAAGAGTCTCGGCAGCCATTTTGGCCGGCTGGGGCGCGGTCCCGGCGGCATTCTTACCGCCGTCATCGTGCTGGTCGTGGTGGGCCTGCTGATGAGCAGCTACACCATCATCGACGCGCGCCAGGTGGGCGTGGTGCTGCGTTTCGGCGAGTACGCGCGCACGTTGCCGCCGGGCTTCCACTTCAAGCTGCCGACCCCGATCGAGGCGGTGGACAAGGTCGAGGCCACGCGCATCCGCTCGGTCAACGACCGCGTCTCCATGCTGACCCGCGACGAGAACATCATCACCATCGATTTCACCGTGCAGTACCAGGTGGACGACGCGCGCAAGTATCTGTTCTCGGTGAGCGATCCCGACGGCAGCGTGAGCGCGGCGGCCGAAGCCGCGGTGCGCTCGGTGGTCGGCGGCAGCGACATGGACCAGATCCTTTCCGCCGCCGGCGTGAACCTGGTGAGCGAGGCGCAGCAGGCGCTGCAGAAGACGCTGGACAGCTACGACAGCGGCCTGCGCGTCACCGAGGTGAGCTTCCAGAACGTGGCCCCGCCGGCGGAGGTGAAGGACGCCTTCGACGACGTCAACAACGCGCGCGAGGACAAGCAGAGCATCGAGAACAACGCGCTGGCCTATGCCAACAAGGTGGTGCCGGTGGCGCGCGGCGACGCGGCGCGCATCGCCGCCGAGGCCGAGGGCTACAAGGCCGAGCGCATCGCCCGCGCGCAGGGCGACGTCGCCCGCTTCGACCTGCTGCTGAAGGAATACAAGGCTGCGCCCGCGGTGACCCGCAAGCGGTTGTGGCTGGAGACGATGGAACAGGTGATGGCCGACAACCCCAAGGTGATCGACGGTTCCGGCGGACGCAACATCATCAACCTGCCGGCCGGGCACAGCGCGCGCAGCGCGGCTGGCGCCGCGGCGGTGGTGGTGCCTGCAGCGGCGAGCTCCAGCAGCGATGCGGCCGCGGACAAGGAGAAGCAGCCATGAGGCGGATCGTTGCCATCGTCGTCGCGGTGCTGCTCGTGCTGCTCGGCCTCAACAGCATGTTCGTGGTGAGCGAGGGGCAGAGCGCGCTGCTGCTGCAGTTCGGCCGCATCGTGCGCGCCGACTACCCGCCCGGCCTGCACCTCAAGCTGCCGGTGGTCCAGCAGGTGCTGCATTTCGACAAGCGCATCCTGTCGCTGGATGCGCAACCGGAGCGCTACTTCACCTCCGAGAAGAAGAGCGTCAACGTCGACTTCTACGTGAAGTGGCGCATCGCCGACAACGCGGCCTACTACCGCGCCACCGGTGGCGACCAGCTGCAGGCGGAACAGCGGCTGACCCCGATCATCAAGGATGCGCTGCGCTTCGAGTTCAACGCGCGCACGCTGCAGGACCTGATCTCCGGTGGCCGCAAGGACATCACCGAGCGGGTGCGCCAGCTGACCGATGCTTCGGCGCGCAGGAATCTAGGCATCGCCGTGGTCGACGTGCGCATCAAGCGCATCGATCTGCCGGACGAGGTGAGCGAGTCGGTGTACAAGCGCATGCGTGCCGAACGCCTGCAACTGGCCAACGAACTGCGCTTCACTGGCCAGGAGGTGGCGGAGAAGATCAAGGCCGATGCCGACCGCCAGGGCCAGGTGCTGCGTGCCGATGCCGGGCGCGACGCGGCCAGGGTGCGTGGCGAGGGCGATGCCCAGGCCGCGGCGATCTACGCGCAGGCCTACAGCCAGGATCCGGAATTCTTCGCGTTCTACCGCAGTTTGGCCGCCTACAGGAAGTCGTTCGAGAACGGCAACGGTGTGCTGATCCTCAAGCCCGACTCGGAATTCCTGCACTACTTCGGCAATCCGGAGCCGGCCAAGCATTGAGCGTCGCGTCGCCAGGCCAGGCGACGCGGTGCATGCGTCACTGAAAGAGTTCACGGCAGCTAAGCGCCGACACAGGTACCTTTTCGCGCTCCACCAAGGGGCGCCTCAAATTGAGCGAGAACGTCATGGGCAAGTCAGTTGTCATCCTCGGGGCCCAGTGGGGCGACGAGGGCAAGGGCAAGATCGTCGATCTGCTGACCGAGCGGGTCAGCGCGGTGGCGCGTTTCCAGGGTGGCCACAACGCGGGCCATACCCTGGTTATCAAGGGCAAGAAGACCGTGCTGCACCTGATCCCCTCGGGCATCCTGCGCGACGATGCGCTGTGCCTGATCGGTAACGGCGTGGTGCTGTCGCCGGAGGCGCTGATCAAGGAAGTTGCCGAGCTGGAGGAGCAGGGCGTGGACGTGCGCTCGCGCGTCAAGATCAGCCCGGCGACGCCGCTGATCATGCCGTACCACATCGCGGTCGACAAAGCGCGCGAGGCCGCCGCCGGCAAGAGCGCGATCGGCACCACCGGCCGCGGCATCGGCCCGGCCTACGAGGACAAGGTGGCGCGCCGCTCGGTCCGCGTGGCCGACCTGATGTACCCGCACGAGCTGCCCGCGCTGCTGAAGACCGCGGTGGACTACCACAACTTCATCCTCACCCAGTGGCTGAAGGCCGAGCCGGTGGACTACGACACCGTGCTGAAGGACGCGCTGGCCTGGGGCGAGTACATCAGGCCGCTGGTGGACGACGTGGCCACCATCCTGCACGACGTGCGCAAGGACGGCGGCAACATCCTGTACGAAGGCGCGCAGGGCGCGCTGCTCGACATCGACCACGGCACCTATCCCTACGTCACCTCGTCCAACACCACGGTGGGTGGCGCGCTGGCCGGCACCGGCGTGGGCGCGCACGACATCGACTACGTGCTGGGCATCTGCAAGGCCTACGCCACGCGCGTGGGCGGCGGTCCGTTCCCCACCGAGCTGCACGACGAGATGGGCGAGCGGTTGCGCAAGGTGGGCAACGAGTTTGGCGCCAGCACCGGTCGTCCGCGCCGTTGCGGCTGGATCGACCTGGTGGCATTGAAGCGCGCCGTGCAGATCAACGGCATCAACGGCCTCGCGATCACCAAGCTCGACGTGCTCGACGGCCTGGAGACGATCAAGGTCTGCATCGCCTACGAGTACCGCGGCAAGCGCCGCGAGCTGGCGCCGCTGGATGCGGACGGCTGGGACGAGTGCAAGCCGGTGTACCTGGAGTTCCCGGGCTGGCAGGAATCCACCGCCGGCATCCGCGACTGGAACAGGCTGCCCGCCGCCGCCCGCGCCTACCTGCGCGCGGTGGAGGAGCTTTCCGGCTGCCGGCTCGCCATCGTCGCCACCGGCGCCGACCGCGACGACACCATCGTGCTGGACGACCCGTTCGCCTGATCGACGCCTGCTGCCGGTGAAGCAAAAGCCCCGCGTCGCGGGGCTTTTGCTTGGCTACACTTGTTTGGATCGGCCCCGCGCGCCCCCATCTCGGTTCGCGTCGATCCCGAGTGGAGACTTGCCATGTCCATGTACCGCAAGACCCCCGAAGCCCTGGCGCGACTGACGCCCGAGCAGTACCGCGTCACCCAGCAGAACGCCACCGAGTATCCGGGCACGGGCGAATACCTGCATCACCACGCCGCGGGCATCTATGTGGATGTGGTGTCGGGCGAGCCGCTGTTCGCCTCCACCGACAAGTTCGACTCGCACTGCGGCTGGCCCAGCTTCACCAGGCCGCTGGAGCCGGCGAGCGTCCGCGAATTGCGCGACAGCACGCACGGCATGACCCGCACCGAAGTCCGCTCGTCGCATGGAGACAGCCATCTGGGACACGTCTTTCCGGATGGCCCCGCCGAGCGCGGCGGTCTGCGTTATTGCATCAATTCCGCCTCGCTGCGTTTCGTGCCGCGCGCCGACATGGAAGCGGAGGGCTATGGCGCATGGCTGGACCAGGTGGAGGGCGAATGATGGCTACCGAACGCGCCGTGCTTGCCGGGGGCTGCTTCTGGGGCGTGCAGGAGTTGCTGCGCAAGCTGCCGGGCGTGCTGTCCACCCGCACGGGCTATGCCGGCGGCGATGTGCCCAATGCCACCTATCGCCATCACGGCACGCATGCCGAGGCGGTGGAGATCGTGTTCGATCCTGTGCGCATCGGCTACCGCGAACTGCTGGAATTCTTCTTCCAGATCCACGACCCGAGCACGCCGAACCGGCAAGGCAACGATCGCGGCAGTTCCTACCGTTCCGTGATCCTGTACGCCAGCGAGGCACAGAAGCACATCGCCGAAGACACCATTGCCGACGTGGACGCCTCCGGCCTGTGGCCGGGGCGGGTGGTGACCGAGATCCAGCCGCTGGGCGATTTCTGGGAAGCCGAGCCGGAGCACCAGGACTACCTGCAGCATTACCCCGGCGGCTATACCTGCCATTTCGTGCGGCCGGGTTGGCGCTTGCCGCGTCGCGAAGGTGAAACGGGGCAGGGGTCGTGAACGGCTTCGCGAAGGCGGTGCGATCACCTTGACGGGCTGCACGGCTGGCGCCGCGCGTATGATCTGGCGCGAGGGCGCGGCTCAACGAGCTTTCGCGATCTCGGCGGCGCGCATGCATCGATCGAACGCGACGTTGCGCAAGCCAATGCCGGTGCTGTCCACGGCATAGGCGGGAGAGACGGCGGCGCGTACCCTGCAGTTCCGCTCGGCGTGCAGGCGCAGCAGGTCGTGATCGAGGGGTTGCGAGGCGCAAGCGGCCAGGCAAAGGCCGGCCAAGCCGGCCATCGTCAGCTTCAACATGATGAGTTTTCCGATGTGGTTGGGTCTTACGCGTGGCTGCACATGGCGAGCCGCGCGCGGTGGATCACATGCTGCGGAACAGCGCCATGAAGGGCAGGCTCACGGTGAGGGTTTCGGGGCGTTGCTTGAGGCGCACGGTGCCCTTGCCGCTGTCGTCGCGGACGATGGAGGCGATCGCTTTCAGGTTGACGATGGTGGAGCGGTGGATCTGCTTGAACACGGCCGGGTCGAGCTGCTCCAGCAGTTCGCGTATCGGCTTGCGCAGCAATGCCTCGCCGTCGGCGGTCATCGCCACGGTGTACTTGTGGTCGGCGCGGAAGTAGGCGACGTCGTCCACCATGATCAGCCGCGTCTCGCGGCCGGTGCCGGCGGTGATCCAGGTCAGCGGCGGCGCGGCGCCGGTTTGCGCGGCACCCTGTGCCAGTTCGCGCAGCAGCAGGGCGAGGTCGCTGCGCGCGGCGTGGCCGGCGGTGGCGCGCCGCTTCAGGCGTTCGATGGTGGCGGCGAGTCGTTCAGCGGTGATGGGCTTGAGCAGGTAGTCGATCGCGCCGCGTTCGAACGCGGCGATGGCGTACTGGTCGTAGGCGGTGGTGAACACCACCTGCGTGGCGGGACTGGCTTCGGCTGCCGCCGCGGCCACTTCCAGGCCACTCAGGCCCGGCATGCGGATGTCGAGGAAGGCCACGTCCGGATGGTGCGTGGCGATGGTTTCGAGTGTGTCGGCACCGTTCTCGCATTCGGCGATCACGTCCAGTTCCGGCCACGCTTCGCTGAGCAGGCGACTCAGCGCATCGCGCAGCAACGGTTCGTCCTCGGCGATCACGGCGCGGGTCATGAGCGTGATTCCGTTGCGCCCGGTGCAGCCTGTTGCGCCGGCACGGTGAGCGTGGCGGCCACGCCTTCCGGCACGTTGGCGACCACCGCCAGCGAGGCGCGCGGTCCGTACACGAGTTGCAGCCGCTCGCGCACGTTCTTCAGGCCAATGCCGGTGCCGCCGCCGGCCGCACCGAAACCCTGGCCGTCGTCGACTACCGTGATCGCCACGCTGTCGCCGTCGCGGCGGCCCAGTATCCACACGGTGCCGCCGCCGGGTTTGGGTTCGAGGCCGTGCTTGATCGCGTTCTCCACCAGCGTCTGCAGCATCATCGGCGGCAGCGTGATGGCGCGCAGCGCATCGGGCACTTCGATCTTCAGCTCCAGCCGTGCGCCCATGCGGATCTTCAGGATCTCGAGGTAGGCGCGCGCGCGTTCCAGCTCTTCGCCGAGCGTGGAGAGCGTTTCCTCCGCGCTGGGCAGCGAGTGGCGCAGATACTGGATGAGATGGCCGAGCATGCGGTCGGCCTGCGCCGGCTCGCTGCGCGTGAGGTATTGCGCGCTGGCCAGCGTGTTGTAGAGGAAGTGCGGCTCCACCTGCGCGTACAGCAGGTTGAGTCTGGCCTGCGCCAGTTCCTTGTCGGTGGCGGTCTGGGCGGCGGCCTGCTGTTCGCGGCGGCGGCGTTCGGTCACGCGGCGGGCGAGGGCGCGGGAGATCGCCTCGGCATTGACCAGGTTGCTGCCGTCGTCCACGCGGAACCAGTCGGTCCACGCACCGCTCTCCGGTTCGCACACCAGCATGACGCTGCCGATGCCGTCGCCCGGCGTCACCGTGGCGAAAATCTGGTTGCGCCGGCTGCCAAGCCAGCTGAAGGGGTTGAGCCAGCCGAGCACGGCGCGGCCATAGGGGTTCGGGCGGCGCATCTTGGAGCGTACCTGCAGGCTGTCGCGGGCGCTTTCGACTTCCTCGGTATAAGGCAGCTCGCGGATCGTCGCATCCAGCATGTCGAACGCCTCGCCGGCCTCGAACGGCAATTCGATCTGCCGGCGCTGGCGGTTGCCCAGGGTGTCCAGGTTCACGTGCCCGGCGATCAGGCGCACGCGACGCAGGTGGGAGAACGCGCCGGTCACCACCAGCACCAGCACCGCGAAGGCGATGATTTCCGGCAGCGGCTGGATGTTGCGGAACGGGCCGCTGTGGCCCATCACGACCAGGATGAAGAACAGTGCCAGCAGCCAGGCGATGACCAGCCGTGCCACGAAGAAGATGCCCTTGATCACGATGGTGTCCCCGGTGGTGGATCGTCGGGAGCGAGCATAGCGGCCGATTCTGCGGGTTTCGCCGGGCAAGCGACCAGGCTGGGTTCGGCGGGTGCGGAACGGGCGAAAGGCGGCGCGAAGCATGGCCGGCAGGCATGACTTCCGGCCATTCCTGCCCGTCGTCGCCGGCACCACCATGGGCGGCAATCCATCCCACGTTGTCCTCCAAGGAGAGGTTTCCATGCGCAAGTCCCTGGTTTCCGCGATCGCGCTGGCGCTCGCCATGTCCGCCGGCGCCACGCTGGCGATGCCGGCGCGGCCGGCGGCGGCCGCGTCGTCGCAGACCCCCACGCAGTTGCCGCGCAACGTGCGCCCCGTGCACTACGCCGTGGCCATCACTCCGCATGCCGAGAAGATGGACTTCGACGGCTGGGTGACCGTGGACGTGCAGGTGCTCAAGCCCAGCACCCGCATCACGCTCAATGCCGAAGGCATGACGTTCTCGTCGGTGACACTGGCGCCGGCCTCGGGCAAGGTCGCGGCCATGAAGGCCAAGGTCGCGGTGGACGAAAAGACGCAGACCGCCACCTTCAGCTTCGACAAGCCCGTCGCGCCGGGCCGCTACAAGCTGGCGATGGACTACGTCGGCACCATCGGCACCCAGGCCAACGGCCTGTTCGCCATCGATTACCCGACCGCCTCGGGCCAGAAGCGCGCGCTGTTCACCCAGTTCGAGAACTCCGACGCACGCCGCTTCATCCCGTCGTGGGACGAACCGGCGTACAAGGCCACGTTCGACCTCAGCGTCACCGTGCCCGCCAGCGAGATGGCGGTGAGCAACATGCCGGTGGCCTCGAAGGCCGGCGCCGGCAACGGCATGGAGAAGGTGACCTTCCAGACCACGCCGAAGATGTCCACCTACCTGCTGTTCTTCGGGCTGGGCGACTTCGACCGCGTTACCACCACCTCGGACGGCACCGAGATCGGCGTGGTCATGCAGAAGGGCAAGGGCGCGCAGGCGGCCTTCACGCTGGACTCGGCCAAGGCCGTGCTGCACGACTACAACGACTACTTCGGCATCAAGTACCCGCTGCCCAAGCTGGACAACATCGCCGCGCCGGGCAGCAGCCAGTTCTTCTCGGCGATGGAGAACTGGGGCGCGATCTTCACCTTCGAGTACGCCATGCTGCTCGACCCGTCGTTCTCCACGCAGGGCGACAAGATGGAGGTGTTCAACACCGCCGCGCACGAAATGGCGCACCAGTGGTTCGGCGACCTGGTGACCATGAACTGGTGGGACAACCTGTGGCTCAACGAAGGCTTCGCCTCGTGGATGGCCGAACGCGAGACGGAGAAGGTGCATCCCGAGTGGAACACCGTGCTCGACACCGTGGGCGTGCGCGAAGGCGCGATGTCGGTCGACGCGGTGGCCACCACGCACCCCATCGTGCAGAAGATCGACACCGTGGAGCAGGCCAGCCAGGCCTTCGACACCATCACCTATTCCAAGGGTGAGGCGGTGATCCGCATGCTCGAGGCCTACGTCGGCCCGGAGAACTGGCGCCAGGGCGTGCACAACTATCTCAAGGCGCATGCCTACGGCAACACCGTGTCCGACGACCTGTGGCATGCGATGGACGGCGTGGCCCCCGGCAAGCACATCACCCAGGTGGCGCACGACTTCACCCTGCAGCCGGGCGTGCCGCTGATCAAGGTGGACTCGGCCATGTGCAGCAACGGCGAAACCACCATCAAGCTGACCCAGGGCGAGTTCACCAAGGATCGCCCGGACAAGCAGCCGCTGCGCTGGCACGTGCCGGTGATCGCGCGGGTGGTCGGTAGCCCCGCCGCCAGCACGCTGGTGGATGGTTCCGCCACGCTGAAGCTGAAGGGCTGCGGCCCGGTGCTGGTGAACGCGGGGCAGAGCGGTTACTACCGCACGCTGTACGCGCCGGCGCAGCTTGCCGCGCTGAAGCAGGACTTCAACAAGCTCGCGCCGATCGACCAGCTCGGCCTGATGAGCGACACCTGGGCCGAGAGCATGGCCGGCCTCGAACCGGTGTCGGATTTCCTCGACATGGCCAAGTCCACCCCGGCCAATGCCGATCCGGAAATCTGGGCGGAAGTGGCCGGCAGCCTCGAAGGGCTTGACCAGTACTACCGCGGCGACAAGGCGCGCCAGGATCGCTTCCGCGCCTATGCCGTGGCGCAGCTCAAGCCGGTGTTCGCGCGCGTGGGCTGGGACGCCAGGCCGGACGAGAGCACCTCGACCACGCTGCTGCGTACGCAGTTGATCGGTGCGCTGTCCGAATTGGGTGACGCGGACATGCTCAAGGAAGTGCGCCGCCGCTTCGACGCGCAGGCCACTGATCCGAAGGCGGTGCCGGCGGCCTTGCGCAAGACCATCTTTGCCATCGTGGCGCAGCATGCCGACGCGGCCACCTGGGACAAGCTGCATGCCGAGGCCAGGGCCGAGAAGTCGCCGATGATCAAGGATCGCCTGTACGGCCTGCTCTCCGTCGCCGAGGACAAGGCGCTGGCGCAGCGCGCACTCGACCTCGCGCTCACCGGCGAGCCCGGTGCCACCAACAGCGCCGGCATGATCCGCGGCGTGTCCTGGCAGCATCCGGAAATGGCCTACGACTTCGCCATGGCGCATCGCGCGCAGATCGACAAGCTGGTCGATTCCACCTCCAGCAGCCGCTACTACCCGTCGCTGGGCGGCAGCTCGTTCGATCCGGCGATGATCGAGAAGATCAAGGCCTACGAGGCCACCATCGATCCGTCCTCGCGCCGTCCGGCCGACACCGTGATCGCCAACATCCAGTACCGCATGATGGTCCGCAAGGATCGCCTGCCGGCGGTGGATGCTTGGTTGGCGAAGAACGGGGGCTGAGCGTTTCGGCAGGTGACATGAAACAAGGCTCCGCATGCAGGGCCTTGTTTTTGCTCTGGAAGAGGTCAGTTACGGTATTCGTTGGCTGGATTTCCATTATTTTGGAAAGTGCCGTCGTAATTTTTGTGGATCGACGTGGGTAGCGGTATTGTGGTTAAGCTTAGCAACAAATTTTGTTGCAGAGCATGTGTGAGGCGTGCTGTCTCATTAGGGGGGGCTGTGAATCGTATTCAATGGCTACGTTTCGTGCCTATTGCAATAATTGTGGGATTCGCACTGGTTGGTCGGCCTGCCCACGCGGACGATTGGTCGAATTTTGCTCTCGTGGGATGTGATGCCGCCACCAATGTGGTGGATGTGCAGGAGATTTCCGTAGATGGCGACCAAGAAACGTATCCAGCACCCAGCGGGTATCGGTCAAAGTGGCTTGGCTCGCTGGTCAAGTACATTTCACCACCCGAAGGAGTGCCTGATGATGCTGTGCACGGGACTTATCGCAAAAAAATTGGAGATTGGAAGGTTTCGTGCACACTGAAAGGTAATGTTTACCTAATCATCGTCTCGCCTTGGAGCTTGAATGACATGGTGATGGGGCAGTGCGGGCCGGGAGATCCTGATTTGGAGCTTACTGTGTATCGTGATAGGAAGTTGCTTGTCAAAAATCTGCGATTTTCATATGCAGGGGAGTGCATGCAAGATAATAATCTTGCATTCTTTTTAAGAGTAAAGCTGTCCGAAGTGAAGAGAGTAGTGACGATCGGGGATATCTCTTCCAAGATACCTGAGTTCGATATTCCTTATTCGCAAATGCCAAAGTTTGACCAACGTAATTCGGCCACTCTCAAATATAAGCCGAACTAGTCTCAGCGCTTCGATGGTTTAGATCCACTCTTGGTCAGAAAAGCCGTGTGCATGGAGAGGCCTTGATCTTCAACCCCTCTCCTCCAAGTGGGAGAGGAGGTGAGGCACTTACGCCTCGGCGTCTTCCTTGTACGCATCCACTGGTATGTAGGTGCACATGATGTTCTTGTCGCCATAGACGTTGTCGAGAACAATCATTGGCTTAGGCAAGCAGTTAGTCCAACGCCGCCTTAAGGGCACCCAGTGCCGCCTCGATATTCCGTCGCTGCGTACCGATGTTCATGCGCATGAAGCCGTTGCCACCGGGGCCGAAATCGATGCCGGGATTCAGGCCGAGCTGGCAGCGATGGATGAAGAAGTCGCGCAGCGCGTGGTCATCCATGTCCAGCGCGCGGCAGTCCAGCCACAGCAGGTAGCCGGCTTCGGGCGGCACCAGGTGGACCGAGGGGATGCGCGTGCGCAGGCGGTCGGCGACGAAGTCTCGTGTGCCGCCCAGATAGAGCTTGAGCGCGTCCAGCCACGCATCGCCTTCGCGCCATGCGGCTTCCGCCGCGGCGATGGCGAAGGGGTTGGCGTCGCCCAGATGCATGGCGGCAACCGTCTTGCGCAATGCGGTGCGCAGGTCATCGCGCCCGGCCACCAGCATGGACAGCGCCAGCCCCGAGAGATTGAATGTCTTGCCGGGCGAGAGCAGGGCAATGACGCGGTCATCCGCCTGCGCCAGGCTGCCCAGCGGGCAATAGGTGGCGCCGGGCAATGCGAGGTCGCCGTGCACCTCGTCGGCAATCACGGTGAGGTCGTGGCGGCGCGTGATGTGTAGCACTTCGCCGAGCTCGTCCGGCGACCAGGCGCGGCCGACAGGGTTGTGCGGGTTGCACAGCAGCAGGGCGCGCGCGCCATCGCGGGCCTGCTGTTCGAGTTGCGCGAGGTCCATCGTGTAGCGGCCGCCGGTTTCGCGTAGCGGGTTGTGCAGCAATCGTCGGCCGGCATCCTCCACGGCACGGAAGAAGCCGGGGTAGACCGGTGGCTGCACGATCACCGCATCGCCCGCGGCGGTACATGCCTGCACGGCGGCGGACAAGGCGGCCAGCACGCCGGAAACCGGCACCAGCCAGTCGCGCTCGACGTGCCAGCGATGGCGGCGCATGCACCAGCCGAGGAGTGCCTGCTGCAGGCTTTCGGGGTATTGCGTGTAGCCGTAGATCGGGTGTAGCGCGCGTTCCTGCAATGCCTCGACCACGCGCGGCGGCGCGGCGAAATCCATGTCGGCCACCCACAGCGGGCTGACCTCGTCGCTGCCGAATTTCTGCCGGCGGCCGTCGAACTTCAGCGCGTGGCTGCCGCGGCGATCGATGGGCTGGTCGAAGTCGAAGGTCATGGGCGGCCCCGCGAATCGCTTCGGACAACCACGAAGTGGGATTCGAGTGTGCGCGAGCTTTGGCTAGTGAGCCCCTCTCCCTTCGGGAGAGGATGCCCGAAGGGCGGGAGAGGGTCCGGGCGGAGCGATAGGTTGGTGACTTGCGCAAGACGCTTGCAATGCGCTTCGACCGGACCCTTTCCCCCGGCCCCTCTCCCGGAGGGAGAGGGAAGAAGTGTCGGACGGTCGTGCGCTTGCACAAGGGTGTCGATGAAGCGATCCAAGCGGCTCACGCGCGCCGCCGCCACAGCGTCACCTCGGACAAGGTGTGCTGGTACTTGCGCCGCGTCTCGCGTATCACGAATGGCACTTCGCGTGGTTCGCCCAGCCGCTCGAAGTGCTGGCCGAGGATGGCATCGAGGCCATCCAGCGTGGTGAAGCTTTCGCCGTCCTTCTTGAAGCCGCCCACCCAGTCCGCGCGCGGCGTGTGTTCGGCCAGCCAGGTGTAGGGCGAGGCGATCATCAGGATGCCGCCCGGGTTCAGGCGTTCGTGGATGGCTTCGAGGAATTGCGCCGGGTTGTACAGGCGGTCGATCAGGTTGGCGGCGAGCACGAAGTCGTAGCCGCTGAATTGCGGCTTGAGGTTGCAGGCGTCGCCCTGGAAGAACTCCACCTTGGCCGCGGTGTCCGCCAGGCCCAACTCGGCGAGGTTGCGCGACTTGTATTCGACCAGCTCGCCTTCGTCCTGCAGCAGGTAGCGCAGGCTGTCGCCGCGCGCCAGGGCCACGCCCTGGCCGATGAAGCGTACGGAGAAATCCACGCCGATGACGTGGGCGAAGTGGCGCGCCAGTTCGAAGCTGGCGCGACCCGAGGCGCAGCCGAGATCAAGCGCCTTGCGCTTCGGCGAAGCATCGAGCGCGCCCAGCGCCAGATCGACCAGCGCCTTCGAGAAATTCGGCACGCCGAAGTAGCTGTCGCCGTAATGGAACTCGGCGTATTCGCTGAGCAGCTTGTCGGTTTCGTAGTGCGAGGCGGGGGCGGGTTTCATGTTTTTGGACACCACGTAACGGAAGCCTGCGTGCTGGAAGAAATGGCGGCGGAAGGCGTAGCGCGAAGCGGCCTCGGCCTCGTTGCCGGTGGCGATCCACGAGCCGCCCTTCATCAGGTTGTGGCGGCCGTCGAAGGTGGGTGTGGTGAAGTCGTCGTAGATCGCATGCACCTGGAACCCTTCGAACGGATAGATCGGCGTTTCCGTCCATTGCCAGGCATTGCCGGCCACGTCGAAGAACTCGCCTTGTGCGAAGCGATTCACCGCGCAGGACGAGGCCCAGTGCGCGAGGTTGAGGTTCGCGCCCGGCGTTTCGCCGTGCGGCGCGCCGCGGCGGCTTTCGGCGTACAGGCGATACCATTCGTCCTCGGTGGGCAGGCGCACCGGCTGGCTGCTGTGCGCGGATTTCCAGCGGCAGAATGCCCTGGCCTCGTGGTAGTTCGTTTCCACCGGCCAGTCCCATGGCATGGCCACTTCCTCGGTCATCAGGCGCAGCTTCCAGCCGTCCGCCGAGCTGCGCCAGAACGTGGGATGGCCGGCCTTGGCGAATTCGCGCCAGCCGTTGCCTTCCTCGTCCCACCAGCCGGCCTGGGCGTAGCCGCCGTCTTCCACGAAGGCGAGGAATTCGCCGTTGCTGACGAGGAAACGGCTGGCCTCGAAGGCGGCCACCTCGGCTTCGTGCCGGCCGTATTCGTTGTCCCAGCCGTAGATCGCGCTGTCGATGGAGCGGCCCAGCGCGACGCTGCCTGCCGGCACCTTCACCAGCGTGTTCTCCGGCGCCGTGCCGCTTTCCGTGCAGGGCCGCCACGCGGGATGCGGCTTCACGTAGGCGAGCTTGTGCTGGCGGATCAGCACCGACGAGGTTTCCAGGTGGATGCGCTCGTGCTCGATGCCCATCACGATGGTCCACCACGGATGGTCCCAGCCGATCGGCAGGGTCAGCGGCGCCTCGTCGATCAGGCGCAGCACCAGCGCGCGCACCTTGTCGCGGTAGGCCTTCACCTCGGGCACGCCGGGCCAGTCGTAGTGGGTGTCGTCGAGGTCGTCCCAGCTCATCTCGTCCACGCCCACCGCGAACACGGATTCGAGGTGTGGGTCGATGCGCTGTTCGATCATCCGCGCCAGCAGCAGCTTGTTGACGAAGAACGTGGCGGTGTGGCCGTAGTAGAAGATCAGCGGATGGCGCAGCGTGATCGGCGGCTCGTACCAGGCCGCGTCGACGGCGAGCGTCTCGAACAGCGATTCGTAGCGGTCGAAGGTGCTGGTGAAGTATTCGCGCAGCACCTGGCGCATGCGCGCGGGGTCGGCTTCGTGCAGGTTCGGTGTGCGCGGCAGCGGCGCAGTGGCGGCGGTGCGGCGGCTGGGCTCGGCAAGCGTGGAAGCGTTCAAGGCGATGACCTCACGATCCCGGGGGAATGGATGGGTGTCAGACGCAACAGGATCTGCATTCTGACATGCGGCAGGGCATGTGATCCCGTCATGCGTCCGTCCGGCTCAATGGAGATACATGTGGGGATCCGCCGGTGACTCAAGCCTTGCCGACAAAAAACCGTACATGGCGGGGCTTGGAAAATCGAAAGCCCCTCTCCCGCTTGCGGGAGAGGGGAGTAGAGCGCTTAAGCCCCGGCGTCTTCCTGGTGCGCATCCACGGGGATGCAGGCGCACATGATGTTCTTGTCGCCGTAGACGTTGTCCACGCATGCCACCGGCGACCGGTATTTCTGCAGCTTCAGCGAGGGCAGTGGGAAGGCGGCCAGTTCGCGCGGGTGGCATCGCCCACTCGCAGGCGCTCACCGCAAACGCGGTGTGCGGGGCGTTGCGCAGCGGGTTGTCGTCGCGGTCGAGGCGGCCGTCTTCCGCCGCACGGATCTCGTCGCGGATCTGGATCTGGGCAACGCCACTGGGGGCTTGCGCAGGCCCGCGATGCCCATCAGGGTGATGTACATCCACGAGATCGGCAGGGTCGCCGCGCCGCCGGGGAGCACCTGCCTTGTGCTACTTTCCGGCCGGCATGATGGGGAGGCGGGGCATCCTTGGCATGGAACGCCGCGCGGACACAAGAGTCCATGACGGGGGAAGGCCGATGCGGGTGCTGTTTGGAACGATGACGCTGATGGCGGTGATGCTGCTGAGCGCAAGCCATGCCTTTGCAGCGAATACCCCACCGGTGGCTGTGACGACGCAGCTGCCCGCGGATGTACGTCCCACCCATTACGATCTCGTCATTACGCCGCACGCGCAGGCCATGCGTTTCGACGGCAAGGTTGTGATCGCGCTCGATGTATTGCGCCCCACCGCAAACATCACGCTCAATGCGCTGGATCTGGACCTGACTCGGGCGGTGCTGAGTGGCGGCCCGGATCACGCGCACCTCGATCCACCGCGCATCACGCAGGACAAAAAGGCGCAGACGGCTACGTTTGCCTTTCCCTCCAGCTTGCCGGCCGGCCATTACCAGCTGAGCATCGACTATGCCGGCGTCATCAACGCGCAGGCGTTCGGCTTGTTCGCGGTGAATTACCAGGGCAAGCAGGGCCCGCAGCGCGCGTTGTACACCCAGTTCGAGAATGCCGATGCGCGGCGTTTCTTTCCGTGCTGGGATGAGCCGGCATACAAGGCCACGATTGCATTGACCGCGATCGTGCCGAAGGGCGAAATGGCGGTCAGCAATATGCCGGTTGCCGCGCAGGACGATGTCGGCAGCGATCTGCAGCGGGTGCGCTTTGCCGCCACGCCGCCGATGTCCACGTATCTGCTGTTCTTCGGCCTGGGCGATTTCGAGCGCATCAGCACCCGGGTGGACGGCACGGATATCGGTCTGGTGGCCCCGCGCGGCACAGCGGCGCAGGGCCAGTTCGCGCTTGCATCCGCGCGCGCCATCCTGCCCGAATACAACGCCTATTTCGGCTTGCGCTATCCCTTGCCGAAGCTGGACATCGTGCTTGCGCCAGGCAGCAGTAGCAGTACCGCGGCGATGGAAAACTGGGGCGCGATCTTCTCGTTCGAAGACTACATGCTGCTCGATCCGGCCATTTCCAGCGAAATGAACAAGAGCACGGTATTCAACACGCTGGCGCACGAGATGGCGCACTTGTGGTTCGGCGACCTGGTCACCATGCGCTGGTGGGACAATTTGTGGCTGAACGAAGGCTTCGCCAACTGGATGGCCTTGCGCGCCACCAGCAAGCTGCATCCGGAGTGGGAGCAGGACGTCTACAACGTATGGTTCAGCGAAGGCGTCATGGATATCGATGCGCAGAAGACCACGCATCCGATCATCGAGCCGGTCGCTTCGCCCGAGCAAGGCCAGCAGGCCTTCGATTCGATCACCTATGCCAAGGGCGAGGCGCTGATCGGGATGCTGGAGCACTACATCGGCGAAGATGCCTGGCGCCGCGGCCTGCACCGGTACATCGCGCAGCATGCCTACGGCAATGCCGTATCCGAAGACCTGTGGCAGGCCATGGCGGGCGTGACGACCGAGCCGGTCGCCGCCATCGCGCATGATTTCACTACCCAGCCGGGCGTGCCGCTGCTGCGTGTGGCCGATGCGAAATGCCGGGACGGCCAGACCACGGTACAGGTGAGCCAGGGCGAGTTCGCGGTGGATCAGCCGGGCAAAGTGCCGGGGCATTGGCGAGTGCCGGTGATCGCCCAGGTGATCGGGCAGCCGCAGGTCCGGCAACTGGTGGTGGGCAGTGCGACGCTGAAGCTGCCGGGCTGCGGCGCATTGCTGGTGAACGCGGGACAGACCGGCTACTACCATTCCCTGTACTCGCTGTCACTGCTCGCAGCGATCAACGCGAATTTCCAGAAACTTTCGCGCATGGATCAGATGGGCGAGTTCGACAACGCCTGGGCTTTGTCGATGGCCGGCATGCAACCGGTATCCGAGCCGTTCGAGCTGGTGAAGGCGGCGTCGCCCGCCAGCAACCCCATGTTCTGGTGGGATGTCACCCGGCACCTGTCCGGATTCGATGCGTATTTTCGCGACGATCCGGCCGCGCGTGCGCGCTATCGACGGTTTGCCTCCGCACGGCTGGAGGCGGTATTTGCGCGGGTGGGCTGGCTGCCCAGGCCGGGCGAGCTGGCGTCGTACAAGGTGCTGCGTACGCAGCTGATCGCGGCGCTCGGTACCTTGGACGATGGGCGGATCGTCACCGAAGCACGGCAGCGCTTTCTTGCCCTGCCGGACGCATCATCGGGGGATTTGCGCCAGAACGTGCTTTACGTGGTTGCGCGCCAGGCCGATGCGGATACGTGGAATCGGCTGCTGGCCATGGCCAGAAGCGAGAAGGCGCCGCTGGTGCGGCAGAAGCTCTACGGGATGCTCGCCCTGGCCGAAGACGAGGGACTGGCGACGCGCGCGCTGAACCTGGCATTGACCCCGGAGATCGGCACCAACGGCAGCGCGATATTCACTGGCGTCAGCTTTATGCATCCGGAGCTGGCCTTCGATTTTGCGGTAGCGCATCGCGCGCAGGTCGATGCGATGGTCGGACCCAACGACCGCGCGGAGTTTTATCCGGATCTGGCCTGGGGATCGAACGATCCGAAGATCATCGGCCGCATCCAGGCGTTCGCCGCGGCGCATATTGCGCCCGATGCGCGCAGCAGTGCCGATATGGTGATAAACATGATTCGCCACCGCGCCGAGGTACGGAACAGGCAGGTGCCGCAGATCGATGCCTGGTTGAAGCAGAGCGGATGGTGAGGCGGACGCAGCGAACAGCTGCGACGGTTTCCAGGTTTGCATCATCGCGTGCTCCCCATGCTTGAGCCGTCATTCCCACCTTTGCGGGAATGACGGTCTGTGCCGGAGCTGCGTGATAAGAACGCAGTCCTGTTCTTGGAGTGGCGAATTTCAGCGCCGCTCAAAGGAGCTTTGTCAGGCTGAGAATTTAATCACTGTTCGCGTCAGTATGTGGACAGGACGGGGTCTATGCTGTTCAACATGCGACGTGCCGTGCACATGCACCCGAGTCGCCAAATGCCGAATAAGCCAAGAGCGACAAGCCCTACAGTCATTGATTCGGTATCGGCATTGAGTGGTCTGAGAAACAAGCCACCGAAGATGCCCAGTGTTCCGAACAGAATGCACATGATCGGGAAAGCCGCATTGAACAAATGCGAGCTTCCTGAAGTGCCAAGACGACGATATGCCAAAGCCACGCGGCCGATCCCCGGCACCAGCGAGCGCTGGCCGGCCACCGCGACGTAGTCTCCAGTGGCAATGGGCGAATCAAGCGAGAAGGGCGACCAAAAGCTTACAGGCGGGTCGCCGACCATGAAGGTAGTCACTATTAGCCCGGTGACGTTGCCACCGTCCTTGCCGCCATTGTCGAAATCCGCGACGAAGCCTTTGACGATCTCGATCGACACCATTGACATTCAAGTTCCCTCGTCGATTGTCATCGTATCGTTCGTATGCGAAGTGATGGATCAGTTCACATGGCGGCCTTTGGCATTGAGCCCCTCGCCCGCTTGCGGGAGAGGGGCTGGGGAGAGGGGGCAATGGTGCGAAAGGCTGCCCTCTCCCCTCGGCCCCTCTCCCGCAAGCGGGCGAGGGGAGCAGAGCGCTTAAGCCTCGGCGTCTTCCTTGTACGCATCCACCGGGATGCAGGCGCACATGATGTTCTTGTCGCCGTAGACGTTGTCCACGCGGGCTACCGGCGACCAGTACTTCTGCAACCTCAGCGAGGGCAGCGGGAAGGCGGCCAGTTCGCGCGGGTAGGCGTGCGTCCACTCGCTGGCGCTCACCGCGAACGCGGTGTGCGGGGCGTTGCGCAGCGGGTTGTCGTCGCGGTCGAGGCGGCCGTCTTCCACCGCGCGGATCTCGTCGCGGATCTGGATCATCGCGTCGATGAAGCGGTCCAGCTCGTACTGCGATTCGCTCTCGGTGGGCTCCACCATCAGCGTGCCGGCCACCGGGAAGGACAGCGTGGGCGCGTGGAAGCCGAAGTCGATCAGGCGCTTCGCCACGTCCTCGGCGCTGATGCCGGTGGCGTCCTTGATCGGGCGCAGGTCGAGGATGCACTCATGCGCCACCAGTCCGTTGCGGCCGGTGTACAGCGTGGGGTAGTGCGGCGCGAGGCGCTTGGCGATGTAGTTCGCGTTGAGCAGCGCCACCTGGGTGGCCTTGCGCAGGCCCGCCGTGCCCATCAGCGTGATGTACATCCACGAGATCGGCAGGATCGATGCGCTGCCGAAGGTGGCGGCGCTGACCATCGCACCGTTGCCGGTGCCCTGCGTGCGTGCGCCGTCGTTGCCGAGCGCGCCGGGCAGGAACGGCGCGAGGTGCGAACGCACCGCGCACGGGCCCACGCCGGGACCGCCGCCGCCGTGCGGGATGCAGAAGGTCTTGTGCAGGTTGAGGTGGCTGACGTCCGAGCCCCACTTGCCGGGCTTGGCCACGCCGACCAGCGCGTTCATGTTGGCGCCGTCGGTGTACACCTGTCCGCCGTGCTGGTGGACGATGTCGCAGATCGCCACCACGTCCTCCTCGAACACGCCGTGGGTGGACGGGTAGGTGAGCATGATCGCGGCGAGGTTGGCCGAATGTTTCTCGGCCTGCACGCGGATGTCTTCCAGGTCCACGTTGCCGTTGGCGTCGCACTTGGTGACCACCACCTTCATGCCGCACAGGTTCGCGGAAGCGGGGTTGGTGCCGTGGGCGGACTCGGGGATCAGGCAGATGTCGCGATGGCCTTCGCCGCGCGACTGGTGGTAGGCGCGGATCGCCAGCAGGCCGGCGTATTCGCCCTGCGCACCGGAGTTCGGCTGCAGGCTCACCGCGTCGTAGCCGGTGATTTCCACCAGCTGCGCCTCCAGCCCGGCGATCAGTTCCTCGTAGCCCTGCGTCTGCGCCGCCGGCGCGAACGGATGGATGTTGCCGAACTCCGGCCAGGTCACCGGGATCATCTCGGCGGTGGCGTTGAGCTTCATGGTGCACGAGCCCAGCGGGATCATCGTGCGGTCCATCGCCAGGTCCTTGTCGGCCAGCGCGCGCAGGTAGCGCAGCAGTTCGTGCTCGCTGTGGTGCGTGTTGAACACCGGGTGCGTGAGGAACTTTGACGTGCGCTGCAGCGGCTGCGGGATCAGCGATGGCGCGGAGGTGTCCAGCGCGTCGATGCCGGGCAGCTTGGCGTCGTCGCCGCCGAAGATGCGCCACAGCAGTTCGATGTCGGCGCGCGTGGTGGTCTCGTCCAGCGAGATGCACAGGTACTCGCCCCACGCCTTGCGCAGGTTGGCGCCCATAGCCACCGCGCGCGCCGCGATGGCGTCGGTACGCTCGCCGGTTTTCAGGCTCAGCGTGTCGAACGCGCTGTCGTGGTGGAATTGGGTGAAGCCGAGCTGCTGCAGGCCGGCCTTGAGGATGGCGGCGAGGCGCGCCACGCGCGTGGCGATGCGGGTGAGGCCTTCCGGGCCGTGGTAGACGGCGTACATCGAGGCCATCACGGCCAGCAGCACCTGCGCGGTGCAGATGTTGCTGGTGGCCTTCTCGCGGCGGATGTGCTGCTCGCGCGTCTGCAGGGTCAGGCGGTAGGCCTTGTTGCCTTCGGCGTCGATGGACACGCCGATCAGCCGGCCCGGCATCGAGCGCTTGTAGGCATCGCGGCAGGCCATGAAGGCGGCGTGCGGGCCGCCGAAGCCGAACGGCACGCCGAAACGCTGCGAGTTGCCGATCACGATGTCCGCGCCCATCTCGCCCGGCGTCTTCAGCAGGGTCAGCGCCAGCAGGTCGGTGGCGAAGATGGCCAGCGCGCCCTTGGCGTGGATCTTCGCGACGTCGCCGCTCCAGTCCATCAGCCAGCCGCTGCTGGCCGGGTACTGGATCAGCGCCGCGAAGTAGTCGTCCGCGGCGATCGCGGCGTCCCATTCCTCGGCGGAGTTGGCCAGCTTGACCGTCAGGCCCAGCGGCTCGGCGCGCGTGCGCATCACCTCGATGGTCTGCGGATGCGCGTCGCCGGACACCACGATCACGTTGCCCTTGGCCTTGGCCGAACGCTTGGCCAGCGTCATCGCCTCGGCCGCCGCGGTGGCTTCGTCCAGCAGC
This sequence comes from Rhodanobacter lycopersici, assembly GCF_040812335.1. Lineage (NCBI taxonomy): Bacteria > Pseudomonadati > Pseudomonadota > Gammaproteobacteria > Lysobacterales > Rhodanobacteraceae > Rhodanobacter > Rhodanobacter lycopersici. The sequence continues at coordinate 644,890 of NZ_JBFOHK010000001.1, read as the reverse complement.
GAGGCATTCGCGATCTCCATACCGGTGAGGTCGGCGCACATGGTCTGGAAGTTGATCAGCGCTTCCATGCGGCCCTGCGAGATCTCCGCCTGGTATGGCGTGTAGGCGGTGTACCAGGCCGGGTTCTCCAGGATGTTGCGCAGGATGACGTTGGGCGTGAGGGTGCCGTAATAGCCCTGGCCGATGAAGCTGCGGAACACCCGGTTCTTGCCGGCGACGGCGCGGATCTTGGCCAGCGCCTCCACTTCGGTCATCGCGGCGGGCAGCGCCAGCGGCGCGGTGGACTTGATCTTCGCGGGCACGATCGCGTCGGTCATCGACTCCAGCGAGTCATGGCCGACGGTGTGCAGCATGTGCGCGATTTCGGCATCGTTGGGGCCGATGTGGCGCGCGATGAAGGCGTCGTGGTGTTCCAGCTCGCGCAGGGAAGTGGGGGTCTGGCTCATGGCAGGGGCGTCCGAAAGCAACGTGCGAGCCGCACGCGGGGCGCCCCTCTGTCCTTTTGCCTGAGAGTTTGGAGGCGTGAGCCTCGTGCCCCTTCGGCGCCGGATTCGACCGGTCTCTCCAGAGTGCTATGCGCAGGATGGTATGGGGCCTGAGCGATTACGGGCGTTGCGCCTTCGGCAGCGGTACGCTCCTGATGGAGCGGACGCTTCTCCCACCATGCGTTTGCAGCCGACGATTATACAGGTGCGGCCACCTGTGCGCTTTGCCGCCGTGGGCCACTGGCATGGCCGCATGGCGCGGTTCAGGCAGGGCTGGCGGGCCATCCGGAGGCGGGGCGGACTTCGCCGGGGGGATGTGCGGCGAATGGAGGGTGGCAGGTATGCTGCATGTTCCTGGTTCCCGCAACGGAAGGATCGCGATGATCCGCATCGGCGAAATCGACCACGTCGTGCTGCGCGCCATCGACCCCGAGGCGATGCGGCATTTCTACTGTGACGTGCTGGGCTGCCGCGAGGAGCGGCGGCAGGACGCGATCGGCCTGGTGCAGCTGCGCGCCGGCGTCTCGCTGATCGATCTGGTGAGCATGGATGGCAAGCTCGGCCGCCTGGGCGGTGCCGCACCAGATGCGGAGGGCCACAACATGGACCATCTGTGCCTGCGCGTGGAGGATTACGACGAGCCGGCGATCCTCGCCCATCTCGAGGCGCACGGCGTGCGGGTCGGCGAGCTGGGCTTGCGTTACGGCGCGCGCGGCGAAGGCCCGTCGATCTACTGCTACGACCCGCAGGGCAACATGGTCGAACTCAAAGGGCCCGCGCTGGGTAGCCGGGGTTGATCAGGCACCCTCAGCCGGCCATGGCGCCCAGCGCGGCGGCCAGGCTGCGGCAGTCGGCGAAGTGCCAGTCGGCGAGATCGGGCCAGCGGTTCCCGGGCAGGTTCACCAGCACGGCCTGCGCGCCGGCGGCGCGGGCGCAGGCCAGGTCGTAGGCATAGTCGCCGACCATGGTCAGTCGGGCGGGTTCGACTGCCCAGCGCCCGGCCAGCAGGCACAGGCCGGCGGGATCGGGCTTCGGCAGCGCGTCTTCGCGGCCCAGCACGTCGCCCGGGTCGAAGCAGTCGGCCAGGCCGATCGCTTCGAGCGAAAGCAGGGCCAGTTCGCGCAGGTTGCGGGTGAGGATGCCGAGCCGGCAGCCGCGTGCCGCGAGCGTGCGCACCAAGGCCACCGCGCCGGCGGCGGGGCGGGAAGCCTGCGCGAGTCCGCGTTCGTGCTCGAGCAGCCAGGCACGCTTGGCGTCGGCCTCATGCACGGGCAGGGCGGCGATGTGGACGAGGATGTCCTCGTCGTCGCGGATGCCCAGCGCCCGGCGGATCGCGGCGAAGTCGTGCACGGCGACGGTCAGCGTGCCGTCGAGATCGAACACCCAATGGCGTCGGTCGGCGAGGGCATGGGGCGAAGACGTCATCGGCGGCTCATCCGCTGCGGCACGTGTGGATCGCAGAAACGACGAAGCCCGCATCGCTGCGGGCTTCGTCTACAATTGGTGCCCAGGAGAGGACTCGAACCTCCACGGTTTTACCCGCTAGTACCTGAAACTAGTGCGTCTACCAATTCCGCCACCTGGGCAGGTGGATCGCTGAAGCCTTTCGGGCTGCGCGAGCCGCGTAGAGTAGGCACCTGTCCTGGTCTTGTCAACAGTTTGTTGACGCACCCATCCAGACGCTGCACCGTTCGCGGTGCGGCAACCCACACAAGGCGATTTCGTGACCAGAAAAAACAAGGAAGGCAAGCACGCGGGCAGTCGCGCGCCGGCCGGGAAAACCCCAGCTCCCCGCAAGAGCGCGAACGGCGGCCCGGCCGCCGGCAAGCGCAAGCGGGCCGACGCCGGGCACGACCCGCACGCCGAGCGCGAGGCGCAGCGCTACGAGCGGCCCATCCCAAGCCGCGAGGCCATCCTCGCCCTGCTGGAGGAACGCGGCGAGCTGCTCACCGAGGCGCGCATCGCCGAGGCACTGGAGCTGCACGACGCCAACGACCTGTACGCATTGCACAAGCGCCTCGGCGCGATGGTGCGCGACGGCCAGCTGCTGCTGGGGCGGCGCGGCGGCTATGCGCCGGTGCAGAAGCTCGACCTGATTCCCGGCGTGGTGCTGGCCAACGCCGAAGGCTACGGTTTCCTGCGCCCCGACGAGGGTGGCGAGGATCTGTATCTCTCGCCGCAGCAGATGCGCAGCGTGCTGCACGGCGACCGCGTGTTGGCCAGCGTGGTGGGCGTGGACCGGCGCGGCCGCCGCCAGGGCGCGATCGCCGAGGTGCTGCAGCGCCGTTCACCGCGACTGGTGGGCCGCGTGGTGGTGGAGAACGGCGTGACCCTGGTGGCGCCGGATGATCGCCGCCTGCACCAGGACGTGATGATTCCGCCCGACGAAACCCAGGGCGCGCGCGCCGGGCAGATCGTGGTGGTCGAGATCACCGATCCGCCCACGCCGCACCGCGGCCCACTGGGCGCGATCCGCGCCGTGCTGGGCGAGCGCCTGCAGCCCTCGCTGCTGATCGAGATGGCGATCGCCAGCCACGACCTGCCGCGCGAATGGCCGCCCGAAGTGCTGCGCGATGCGGCCGAGGTGGAACCCGAAGTCACCGCCGTCGAGCGCGAAGGCCGGGTCGACCTGCGCAAGCTGCCGCTGGTGACCATCGACGGCGCCGACGCACGCGATTTCGACGATGCCGTGTACGCCGAGCCCAAGCGTGGCGGCGGCTGGCGGCTGGTGGTGGCGATCGCCGACGTATCGCACTACGTGCCGGTGGGCAGCGCGCTCGACAAGGAAGCCTACGAGCGCAGCACGTCCACCTATTTCCCAGGCTTCGTGGTGCCGATGCTGCCGGAGACGCTGTCCAATGGCATCTGCTCGCTCAATCCCAAAGTCGAGCGGCTGTGCATGGTCTGCGACATGGTGGTCGACGCCGCAGGCGAGGTGGTGAAGTCGAAGTTCTACCCGGCGGTGATGCGCTCGCACGCGCGGCTCACTTACGACCAGGTGTGGCAGGCGGTGGGCCTGCGCGAGGCCGGCGCCCGCGATGCGGTGTCCGACGTGCTGCCGCAGCTGGAAAACCTGCATGCGCTGTACAAGGCGATGGCCGCGCAGCGCAAGCGACGCGGCGCGATCGACTTCGAGACGCCCGAGGTGAAGTTCCGCCTCGACCAGCGCGGCGAGGTGGAGTCGGCCGGCGCCACCCAGCGCAACGACGCGCACAAGCTGATCGAGGAATGCATGATCGCCGCCAACGTGCAGGCGGCGCTGTTCCTCGAAAAGAAGAAGATCCCCGCGCTGTTCCGCGCGCACGAGCCGCCGCCGGCGGAGAAGTACGAGGATCTGCAGCAGTTCCTGCGCGAGTTCAAGCTGCGCATGCCGCCGGTGGAGGAGGTGACGCCCGCCGACTTCGCCGACGTGCTGCGGCTGGTGCAGGAGCGGCCCGAGCGCGAACTGATCCAGAGCGTGCTGCTGCGCGCGCAGAGCATGGCGGCCTACCAGCCGGACAACCGCGGCCACTTCGGCCTGGCGCTGTCGGCCTACGCGCACTTCACCTCGCCGATCCGCCGTTACCCGGACCTGCTGGTGCATCGTGCGATCCGCTACGCGCTCACCGGCGCCAAGCCGTCCGGCTACGAATACACGCCGGCGCAGATGGCCACGATGGCGGTGCACTGCTCGCAGCGCGAGCGCCGCGCCGAGGAGGCCGAGCGCGACGTGGACGAGCGCTACAAGTGCGCGTGGATGGCCAAGCACGTGGGCGAGGAATTCGCCGGCGTGGTCACCGGCGTCACCTCGTTCGGCCTGTTCGTGGAGCTGGACGAATCCAAGGTGTCCGGCCTAGTGCACATCAGCCAGCTCAGCAACGACTACTACCACTTCGACCCGCAGCGCCATTTGCTCAAGGGCGAGCGCAGCGGCGTGCAGTTCCGGCTCGGCGACCACGTGCGCGTGCAGGTGCTGCGCGCCAGCCTGGAGGATCGCAAGATCGACTTCCGGCTGGTGGCGCCGCGCGCTTCTGCTGCCACCCCGCCGCGCACCGGCACGGCCTATGACTACGCCGCGGCGGGCGAGCGCTATTCGCTGCCCGGCAGCAAGGCGCCGGGCATGGTGGGCAAGGCGGCGCAGGCGATCGGCCGCATGTTCGGCCGGCGCGAGCAGCCGGTGTCCCCCACCGTGCCGCCGCCGCGCGATAATCCGCCGCCCGCCGCCACGCGTTCGCGCCAGCCGGCGGGGCAGGCCGCCGCGGCGAAGGCCGGCGGCAAGCCGCACAAGAGCACGCAGAAAGCGCCGCGCGCCACGCAGAAGCCGGCCGCGCGCCCACCGAAACCGAAAGGCAGGAAATGAACGAACATTGGATCGTCGGCATCAACCCGGTCGATGGCGCACTGAACAACGATGCCGCGCGCGTGTGCGAACTGCTGGTCGAAAACGGCCAGCGCAACCCGCGCGTGCACGAGTTGGCCGAGCGCGCCAAGGCGTTGAAGATCCCGGTGCACCATCGCCCGCGCGAGCAGCTCGACAAACTTGCCGGCGAAGCGCGCCACCAGGGCGTGGCCGCACTGTACGAAGCCCCCGCAATGGCGACGGAAGGCGATCTGCCGGAACTGCTGGAGCGGGCCGGTGGCGCGGCACTGGTACTGGTGCTGGACGGCGTCACCGACCCGCACAACCTCGGCGCCTGCCTGCGCAGTGCGGCGGCGGCGAACGCCACCGCGGTGATCGTGCCGAAGGATCGCGCCGTCGGCCTCACCCCGGTGGTGCGCCGCGCTTCGGCCGGCGGCGCTGATCGCGTGCCGCTGATCGCGGTGACCAACCTCGCGCGCACGCTGCGCGTGCTGAAGGACGCCGGCGTGTGGATCACCGGCCTGGCCGGCGACACCGAACAGTCGATCTACGGCATCGACCTGAAAGGGCCGGTGGCGCTGGTGATGGGCAGCGAGGGCGAGGGTCTGCGCCGGCTCACCCGCGAGACCTGCGATTTCACGGCGAAGATTCCGATGCCGGGCGCGATGGAAAGCCTCAACGTTTCCGTGGCGACCGGTGTCGTACTGTTCGAGGCGTTGCGTCAACGGAGCGGACTGCGATGAACTTCCACTGGTACGACTGGGCCGGCTACGTCGGCGTGCTGCTGGTGCTGCTGGCGTACTTCCTGCTGCAGGCCCGCAAGCTGCACGGCAACAAGCTGGCCTACCAGTTGATGAACATCCTGGGCGCATTCGGCGTGCTGCTGTCGCTGACGTTCGGCAGCTTCAACTGGTCTGCGTTCCTGCTCGAAGTGGCATGGATCGCCATCGGCATCTACGGCATCGCGCGCGGGGTGCAGTTGAAGCGCGCGGGTCGGAACGTCGATTGATGCCCAGGTGGTCGGACGGAATGCCGTAGGAGCGCACCCTGTGCGCGAATGCTTTTGCTCCGATTGGGCATCAAAGCATTCGCGCACAGGGTGCGCTCCTACAGTACTGGCCGCGTGAAGCGTTGTCGGGCCTCAGTCCCCGCGATCGCCCAGCTTCGGCATTTCGGGATTGGCGGTGAGGTCGCGCTTGTTGCGCTGGGCGGTGAGCGGTTCGCCGGTGACCTGGTACCACACGTTCTCGGCGATGTTGGTGGCATGGTCGCCGATGCGCTCGATGTTCTTCGCCATGAACAGCAGGTGCGTGCACGGCGTGATGTTGCGCGGGTCTTCCATCATGTAGGTGAGCAGCTGGCGGAAGTAGCCGGTGTAGGCGTCGTCCAGCTCCACGTCGTCCTTCCATACCTGGTAGGCGCGTTCGGCGTCGCGGTCGCGGTAGGCGCGCAGTACTTCGCGCACCTCGGAGGCGGCCAGTTCGGCGAGGTGGGCCAGGCCGCTGGTGGGATTGATCGGCGCGGCCATCGACAGCGGGATCGAGCGCTTGGCCACGTTCGCCGCGTAGTCGCCGATGCGCTCGATGTCGGCGGCGATGCGCAGCGCGGCGAACACGTTGCGCAGGTCGCCGGCCATCGGCGCGCGCAGCGCGAGCAGGCGCACCACGTCGTGGCTGATTTCCTGTTCGAGCAGGTCGATGGCGTCGTCGTTGCCCACCACGTGCTGGGCGGCGCGCTCGTCACGGCGCTCCACCACGTCGATCGCTGCTTCCAGCTGGCTCACCGCCAGCTCGCCCATGCGTACCAGCTCGCCGGTGAGGCGCGCCAGCTCGTCGTCGTAGCTCTTGATGATGTGTTCTTTGGTGGTGCCCATGGTTGCCTCGTTATTGTCTCCCCTCTCCCTTTGGGAGAGGGGTTGGGGGAGAGAGTTCGGGCGGAGCGATGTGCCGAGGGCTCGTCCGACCCCTCACCCCAGCCCTCTCCCCGGAGGGGAGAGGGAGTTGTCGTATCAGCCGAACCGCCCGGTGATGTAATCCTCGGTCTGCTTCTTCGAGGGCTTGGTGAAGATCTTCTCGGTGACGTCGAACTCGATCAACTCGCCCAGGTACATGAAGGCGGTGCGGTCGGAGACGCGCGCGGCCTGCTGCATGTTGTGGGTGACGATCACGATGGTGTAGTCGTGCTTGAGCTCTTCCACCAGCTGCTCGATGCGGCCGGTGGCGATGGGGTCGAGCGCCGAGGTGGGCTCGTCCAGCAGCAGCACCTCGGGCTTGAGCGCGATGCCGCGGGCGATGCACAGGCGCTGCTGCTGGCCGCCGGAGAGGCCGAGCGCGCTGTGCTTGAGCTTGTCCTTCACCTCGTCCCACAGCGCGGCGCGGCGCAGCGCCTGCTCCACGCGCTCGGTCATGTCGGTCTTGGACAGCTTCTCGTGGTGGCGGATGCCGTAGGCCACATTCTCGAAGATCGTCATCGGGAACGGCACCGGCTTCTGGAACACCATGCCGACCTTGCTGCGCAGGCGGTTCAGCGAGTACTTCGGGTCGAGAATGTTCTCGCCGTCCAGCAGCACCTCACCGCTGGCCACCAGCTTCGGGTAGATCGCGTAGATGCGGTTGAAGATGCGCAGCAGGGTGGATTTGCCGCAGCCGGAGGGGCCGATGATCGCGGTGACCTGCTTCTCCGGGATGTCCATGCTGATGCCTTTCAGCGCATGGGAGCCGTTGTAGTGGAAATGCAGGTCGCGCACGGTGATCTTGGTGGGCGCAGTGGTGGTGGTTTCCGCGGCAGCCGTGAAGTCCGCGGCGTTGGCGGCGAGGTCATTCATAACGCACCTTGTGGCGGGAGAACAGCATTCGGGTCAGCAGGCTGAGCGCGAGCACGAACAGTGTGATCAACAGCGCGCCGGCCCACGCGATGGCGTGCAGGTCTGGGTTGGGATCGTTGGTGTACTGGTAGATCGCCACCGGCAGGCTTTCCATCTTGTCCAGCGGGTGCGCGGTCATGAAGTTGTTGCCGAAGGCGGTGAACAGCAGCGGCGCAGTCTCGCCGGCCAGACGTGCCAGCGCCAGCAGCACGCCGGTGACGATACCGGACGTGGCCGCGCGCATCAGCACCTGCACGGTCATCTTCCACTGCGGGATGCCCAGCGACAGCGTGGCCTCGCGCAGCGTGCCGGGTACCAGCTGCAGCATCTCGTCGGTGGTGCGCACGATCACCGGCAGGCCGATCAGCGCCAGCGCCACCGCACCCGCGAAACCGGAGAACGACACCGCGCCATGGGTGAGGTTCGACATCGGCAGCACCACGATCACGTACACGAACAGGCCGAGCACGATCGAGGGAGCGGACAACAGGATGTCGTTGAGGAAGCGGATCGTGGCGCCGAGCCTGGTGCGGTTCGCGTATTCGGCGAGGAAGGTGCCGGCGAGCACGCCGATCGGCGCGCAGATCAGCAGGGCCATGAGGTCCATGATCAGGCTGCCCACGATGGCGTTGGACAGGCCGCCCTGGTCGGCATAGGCGGTGATCTTCGTGAACAGGCGCGGGGTGATCGCGCCGAGGCCGTTCTTCAGCGTCACCCACAGGATCCAGGCCAGGAACACCAGGCCCAGCAGGGTGGCGCAGGCGCTCAAGGTCAGCGCCACCACGTTGACGGCGCGACGGCGCAGGTAGACCGAGGCTGCCATCAGTTGCCCTCCCTGCGCGACAGGCGGCGCAGCATCAGGCGCGCGATCAGCAGCACGAAGAAGGTCACCACGAACAGCAGGAAGCCCAGCGCGATCAGCGCCGAGCGGTGCGTGCCCACCGCCTCGTTGAATTCATTGGCGATGGAGGAGGAGATCGAGGTGCCCGGCATCAGCAGCGAGCTGGACAGGTCGTAGGCATTGCCCAGCACGAAGGTCACCGCCATCGTCTCGCCCAGCGCGCGGCCGAGGCCGAGGAAGATGCCGCCTATCACCGCCGAGCGCGTGTAGGGCAGCACGATGTCCCATACCACCTCCCAGGTGGTGGAGCCCAGCGCGTAGGAGGATTCCTTGAGCCGGGTGGGCACGGTCTGGAACACCTCGCGCATCACCGAGCAGATGAAGGGCAGGATCATCACCGCCAGCACGATGCCCGCGGTGAGCAGGCCCAGCCCGATCGGCGGGCCCTGGAACAGCTTGCCGACCAGCGGCAGCTTGCCCAGCGTGTCGCTGAGCGTCGGCTCGATGCTCGCCATGAACGGCACGAACACGAACAGGCCCCACATGCCGTAGATGATCGACGGGATGCTGGCCAGCAGTTCGATGGCGGTGGCGACCGGGCCGCGCAGCCAGGTCGGGGCGATCTCGGTGAGGAACAGCGCGATGCCGAAGCTCACCGGTACCGCCAGCACCAGGGCGATCAGCGACGTCACCAGGGTGCCGAAGATCGGCGCCAGCGCGCCGTAGTCGTCGGTGACCGGGTTCCAGGCGTCGCTGGAAAGGAAATGGAAGCCGTCCTTGAACAGCACTTCGCGGCCGCCCCAGAGCGTGGACAGCGCGGCTCCCAGCAGCGCAGCCAGCACCAGCAGGGCGCAGAACCTCAGCAAGCCGCGGAACCAGGCATCGTGGCGGGCATCGATGCGGCTGCGCCGGTCGATGTTGGAGACGAGGTCGGTGGCTGGGGTCGATGACATGCGGTTTCCGCGTGGAGGGCTTTTCCTTCTCCCTCCGGGAGAAGGTGGCCCGAAGGGCCGGATGAGGGTTCAGGCATGTGAAACGTTTCGCTACGCCTGAACCCTCACCCCGACCCCTCTTCCTCACTCCTCAAGGCAGGGCCATCCATGGCCCTTCCCCGTGTCCGGAGGGAGAGGGGCTTTCTTGCGGCTTACTGTTTGTATTCGGTCTTCCAGTAGTTCTCGATCTGGCTCACCAGGGCGGCGGGCAGCGGCACGTAGTCGAGCGAGCGGGCCTGTTCCTGGCCGTGCTCGTAGGCCCACTTGAAGAAGTCGAAGGTGACCTTGCTGTTGGCGGCATTCTTCGGCTGCTTGTACATGATCACCCAGGAGGTGGCGGTGATCGGCCAGGCGTCGGCGCCCGGTGCGTTGGTCATCAGCAGGTTGAAGTTCTTCGCATGCGCCCAGTCGGCGGTGGCGGCGGCAGCCTGGAAGCTGGAGGTCTTCGGCTCGACCACCTTGCCGGCGGCATTCTTCATCAGCGCGTAGCCGATGTGGTTCTGCAGCGCGTAGGCGTATTCGACGTAGCCGATCGAGTTCGGGATCTGGCGGATGTAGGCCGAGACGCCCTCGTTGCCCTTGCCGCCGATGCCGGCCGGCCAGTTCACGGCGGTGCCTTCGCCCACCTTGCTCTTCCACTCCGGGCTGACCTTGGACAGGTAGTCGGAGAAGTTGAAGGTGGTGCCCGAACCATCGGAACGATGCACCACGGTGATCTTGGTGTCGGGCAGCTTCAGGCCGGGGTTGAGCTTCTGGATGGCCGGATCGTTCCAGCTGGTGATCCTGCCGAGGTAGATGGCGGCCAGGGTCGGGCCGTCCAGCACCATCTTGCCCGGCGCCACGCCGGACACGTTGAACGCCGGCACGATGCCGCCGATCACGTCGGGGAACTGGCCCAGGCCGGACTTGTCCAGGGTGGCCTCGTCCAGCGGCATGTCGCTGGCGCCGAAGTCCACGGTGCCGGCCTTGATCTGGGCGATGCCGCCGCCCGAGCCGATCGACTGGTAGTTGACGCGGTTGCCGGTCTTCTCGGCATAGCTGGCCGACCACTTGGAGATGACCGGGTACACGAAGCTGGAGCCCGCGCCGGTGATGTCGGTGGCGTGGGCGGACAGGGCGCCCAGCGAACAGGCGGCGGCGATCGCGGTGAACGCGCCGAGGCGGAACAGGAATCGGGGTGAGGTCAACACGTTGGCTCCTTGGGGTGCACGGGGCGGCGCCCGGTGCCCGCCATTGCAGCGGTGGCGTGTTGCAATGAAATGAGATGAATGTTGCAGGCGGATGACAGTATCGCCGTGCGTGGGCCTCAATCGACGTCCAGGCCCACCCGCTCGCGTTCGAACATTTCCAGCTGGCGCCAGCGGTTGACGATGTCGCAGAACAGCATGGCGGTGGATTCGGCGTCGTAGATCGCCGAGTGTGCCTCGCGGGTGTCGAACGTGCGGCCGGAGGCCAGTACCGCCTTGCTGAGCACGGTCTGCCCGTAGGCGAGGCCGCCCAGGGTGGCGGTGTCGAAGCAGCTGAAAGGGTGGAACGGATTGCGCTTGTGCCCGCAGCGGCGCACGGCCTGGTTGAGGAAGCCGAGGTCGAACGCCGCATTGTGGCCGACCAGGATCGCACGCTGGCAACCGGCCTCGCGCACGGCCTCGCGCACCACATGGAAGACGTGGTCCAGCGCCTGTCGCTCGGTCAGCGCGCCACGCAGCGGGTTGTCCGGATCGATCCCGGTGATCTCCAGCGAGCGCGGGTCGAGATTGGCCCCTGGGAAGGGTTCCACGTGGGCGTGCGCGGTGGCCTGCGGGTGCAGGAAGCCGCGTGCATCCATGCCGATGGTGATCGCGGCAATCTCCAGCAGGGCGTCGCGTTCGGCGTCGAAGCCGCCGGTTTCGACATCGACGACCACGGGCAGGAAGCCCCGGAAGCGGTCGGCCATGCGGAGGGCGGAAGGGCTGCTGTGTTCGGGCATCCGGCAAGCATAGCAGCAGCGTGCGAGCCCCCATTTTCGCGCATCGCATTCGCGGAACGCCGTGTCACGGGAGGAGCTCGACCGCCCTGATGGTTGTCGGCGCCCAGCGGCAGGACCGAAGGAGTCGCAGGGTGTCGATGCAACAGCCCTCGGCCATATGCAGGCCGCGTGATGCCGTAACCGTACCGTCATGTTCGATGAAGACGAGTGTCATATTCATCACGGAAACTTAATGCCGACGCGGTGCAGTCCATCCCTTCCAGATCAAGTGACGGCTTGGGAGGGGAACACTGGAAACACCATTACTTGTCCCGACGCGGAGTCCTCCATCATGCGCAACAAACTCGTCGCCGTAGCCATTGCCGGCGCCCTCGCTATGCTCAGTGTCGGCGCCCACGCCGATGACAACGACAACGTCAACAGCCTCAGCGACCTGTTCACCCAGGGTCACGTGGACGGCGAGCTGCGCCTGTACCAGTTCAACCGCACCTACGATTACGACGCGGCCTCGAAGCCGAGCGCGCGCGCCTTCGGCGGTTCCATCCTGCTCAATGCACAGACCGCTTCACTGGATGGCTTCAGTGCCGGCGCATCCCTGATCAGTGCGAACGCGCTGGGTTCGCTGGCGGAGAACCCGAAGCGGGTCGACACCACCCTGATGGGCGCCAGCGACTCGCTGACGGCGCTGGGCCAGGCCTACCTGCAGTACAAGAACGACTGGTTCATGGCACGCGCCGGCGACCAGTATCTGAACACACCGTGGATGGGCAACAGCGACGGTCGCCTGCTGCCGAATTCGTATGAGGCCCTGACCGTCGATTTCACGCCGGTGAAGGGCTGGGACATCATCGGCATCCGTGAGCTGAGCTACAAGAGCCGCACGTCCAGCGATTACTTCGACGACAACAACTACTACCCCACCACCTACCAGGGCGACACCCTGTACGGCGGCAACCAGGGCCTGCCGGCCACCGCGAAGCAGACCAACGGCACATGGGTGCTGGGTACCACCTATGTCAACGGCGGCCTGAAGGCCCAGGGCTGGTACTACGACTTCCTCAACTTCGCTCGCATGGGCTACGCCGATGGCAGCTACGTCTTCAAGACCGGCACCGGTTTCGACCCGGTCATCGGTTTCCAGGCGCTGACCGAAAGCGGCGGCGGTTCCGACAATGTGCTGGTGGCCAACCAGCTCAAGATCAACGGTGTCGCCGGCACCAAGGTGGACAGCAGCGCGTGGGGCGCCAATCTTGGCGTGGTGATCCCCAACGGCCGATTCGACCTGTTCTACAACAAGCTGGACCAGGAGAACGGCGCGGTCGGCGGCGGCAGCATCATCTCGCCGTTCACCGCCAGCTATGCCACCGATCCGCTGTACACCAGCTCGATGATCCGCGGTCTGGTGGAGGCCGGTCCCGGCCATGCGTGGAAGGCCAAGATGACCTACGGCTTCTTCGACAACCGGCTGCAGCTGGTGGGTGCCTACGCGAAGTACACCACGGACCTGAACGGCAATTCCCACGACACCTACTTCGACATCATCTACAACTTCGACGGCTTCCTGAAGGGCTTCCAGATCCGCGACCGCTGGGAAAAATCTTCGGGCGGCATCAACAACCTGAACCCGGGCAACAAGCCGTTCACCTACAACCGCGTGATGCTGACCTACAAGTTCTGACGCTTATTGGAAGGGAGTTCGACCCAGGGACGGAAAACGGCGGGCACGATGCCCGCCGTTTGCTTTTGCGTTGTCGCAGGAGCGGCGTAGGAGCGGCTTCAGCCGCGATTCGTGCGGCCGGTCGCGGCTGAAGCCGCTCCTACGGGTATCGGAGGCTTCTTCAGCATCGCCGCATCCCAGCCACCACCCAGTGCGCGCACCAACGCGACGCTGGCCTGCAACCGCCGCGTCCGCACCTGCTGCGCCGCGCGTTCGGCGGTGAGGTAGGCGGTCTGCGCGGTGACCACGTCGAGGTAGTTGATGATGCCCTCGGTGTAGCGGTTGGTGGCGATCTGCTGGGCGGCCTGCGCCGAGCTGGCGGCGGCATCTTCGTCGTGCGCCTCGTGGGTCAGGCGGGTGAACAGCGCGAGGTTGTCCTCCACCTGTTCGAAGGCGTCGAGCACGGTCAGGCGGTATTGCGCGGAGGCTTCGTCGAACTCGGCGTGCGCCTGGCGCGCGCGCGCGCGGCGCAGGCCGCCGTCGAACAGCGGCAGCGAGACGAACGGACCCAGCGCCCACGTGCGGTTGCCGAAGGAGAATAGGTTGCCTTCGCCGGTGTCCTGCCAGCCGTACATGCCCGAGATGCCGACGTCGGGAAAGAACGCGGCGCGCGCCACGCCGATGCCGGCGTTGGCGGCGAAGGTGCGCCGCTCGGCGGCGGCGATGTCGGGCCGGCGCTGTAGCAAGGTGGATGGCACCGAGGCCGGGATGGTCGGCACGTGTGTCTTCTGCGACGAGGCCGGCAGCGTGAAGTCGGGGGCGGGCACGCCGATCAGGGTCGCGATGGCGTGCTCGGTCAGCGCGCGTTGCGCGGCCACTTCGTCGATCTGGGCATGGGCGTCGGACAACTGGTTCTGCGCACGCGCCACCGACAGGCCGGAGGCGATGCCGCCCTCCATGCGGTTCCGGGTAAGGGTCAGGCCTTGCTGGTAGGCCTTCAGCGAGCTCTGCAGGATTTGCGCCTGGAAGTCGTAGCCGCGCAGCTGGAAATAATCGCCGGCGAGTCGGGCTTCCAGGCTGAGCCTGGCCGAAGCCAGGTCGGCCTGCGCGGCCTGCGCCTGCGCGTGGCCGGCGGCGACCTCGTTGCGGATGCGGCCCCACAGGTCGAATTCGTAGCCGGCGCCGAATTGCACGCTGTCGTCGTCGTATTCGTTCGGCTGGTTGGAGCCACGCAGCGGGCGGTTGTTCGACTGGCGGTCGTCGCTAGCGCTGCCACCGACGCCGAGATGCGGGAACAGCCCCGCGCGCGCCTCGCTCTCGAATGCGCTGGCGCGCTCGTAACGGGCCAGCGCGATCGCCAGCGAAGGACTGTTCGCGTCGAGCAACTGTTCGAGCTTGTCCAGCTCCGGATCGTTGAACATCGTCCACCAGTTGCCGCGCGGGCTCATGTCCGCGGGCGCAGCGTGCGTCCACAGGCCGGTGCCTTCTTTGTATGCGGCGGGCACCGGTACCGCCGGCGCCTTGTAGACGGGGGCCAGCGAGCAGCCGGCCAGCAGGCTGGCGAGCGCCAGTGCCAGGATGGTTCGCACATTTCCGTTCGCACCGAGCGTAGCGCCGCAGGCGCGCAGTCGAAGTGCCGCCGGCTGCGCCCTTGGTGTTCCGGCTTCGCGAAGCCCTGCTTCGCTACGCTCGACACGAACGATTCTGGAGTTCTCACTCGTCGCCATGCGACGACTCCTTGCCGTTGGCCACGCGCACGGTGTCACCGGCGGCCAGTGAATCGGGCGGATTGTCGATGATGCGGTCGTTCGGCTGCAGACCCCGGTCGATCTCCAGCACGCCGCCCAGGTCCATCGCGATGTGCACGTTGCGCATCACCACCTTGTTGCCGGGGCCGAGCACGGCGATCTGCGGCCCCTGCGCGCGGAAGATCAGCACGGTCGCCGGCACGCTGGTGATCGCGTTGCTGGTCGTCAGCGGCAGTTGCACGTCGGCGTAGTCGCCGGGCAGCAGTGTGCCGTTGTCGTTGGCCACCTCGAACTGCGCCAGCAGCGAACCGGATGCCTGGCTCACCGCGTCGGACGAGCCGATCAGGGTGCCGTGGTAGACCTTGCCCGGATGATCCGGCACGGTCAGCGAAACCGTCATGCCCGGACGGATCGACGACGCGTAGCGCTGCGGCACCGCCACGTACAGGCGCATCTTGTCGGTGTCCGCCACGGTGAACAGCGGCTGCGCGGACGAGTTGTCAGCGGTGACGAGGTCGCCGATGTCGGTGTTGCGCGCGGTGACCGTGCCGGCGAACGGCGCGGTGACGTTGCGGAACGCCTCCTGCGCGGCGAGGCGATCCACGTCCGCCTTGGCCGACAGCACGTTCGCCTCGGCCACCGCCGCTTCGCTGGCCTTCTCGTCGGCCTCCTGCTTGGACACCGAGTTGGAGCTGAGCAGGTGCTGCCAGCGCTGGCTGGTCACCTTGGCCAGCTGCGCGTTGGCCTTCGCCCGGGCCAGCACGGCCTTGGCCTGTTCGTACTGCTGGTCCAGCTCGGGCGTGTCGATCACCGCCAGCGTCTCGCCGGCCTGCACGTGGCTGCCGATGTCGGTGTTCCAGCTCTTCACGTAGCCGGAGACCTGCGCGTGGATCGGCGCGCTGATCCACGCGTCGATATGGCCGGGCAGGGTCATCGCGTGCTTGCCGACCGCGCCGAGCGGGGCGACCAGCGCCACGGTGGGAATCGCCTCGACGTCGGTCTGCGCCACCAGCTGGTGGTACTCGTGCGCGCGCACCTCCAGGCCGATCGCGGCGGTGATGGCGGCGATCACCAGCAACCCGGTCACCGCCGGGCGCAGGCGTAGCGTGCGCGGATTCGCCGGCGGGGCGTGTTCATGCGACATGGGGAGCTTCTCCGAGCTGCGGAACGGCGGTAGGCGCGTGCTGTTCGCGCCCGTGGACGATGCTGAAGATCACCGGGACGAACACCAGCGTGGAACAGGTGGCAAACATCAGGCCGCCGATCGCGGCGATGCCCAGCGGCGAATTTTGTTCGTGGCCCAGCGACATCGGCATGAAGCCGATGATCATCGCCAGTGCGGTCATGCAAACCGGGCGGAAGCGGGTGAAGCCTGCTTCCAGCGCAGCCTTCATCGCGTCGCCGTGCTCGGCCAGGCGCTCGCGGCAGAAGCTCACGACCAGGATGGAGTTGGCGGTGGCCACGCCCATGCACAGGATGGCGCCGGTCAGCGCGGGCACCGACAGCGCCGTGTGGGTGACGAACAGGATCCACACGATGCCGGCCAGGGCGGAGGGCAGGGCGGTGATGATGACGAACGGATCGAGCCAGGACTGGAAGTTCACCACGATCAGCAGGTAGATCATCACGATCGCGCCGAGCAGGCCGAACAGCAGGCCGCTGAACGCCGTGTCCATCGTCTGCACCTGGCCGCGCAAGGTGACCAGCGTGCCCTTCGGACGGCTGCTGGCGAACTGGTCCAGCACCTTCTGCACGTCGCCGGCGACGCCGCCGAGGTCGCGGCCCTGCACCGAGGCATAGATGTCGAAGGTGGGCAGGATGTCGTAGTGCGACACCACCGCCGCGCTGGGGCCGCGGGTGAGCGTGGCGATGTTGCTCAGCACCTGGCTGTCCTTGCCGGCCGAGGCGGTCACCGGCAGGCGCAGCAGGTCGGCCATCGAATCCATCTTGTATTGCGGCGTCGAGGCGACCACCGCGTAGGACACGCCATTGTGCGGATCGAGCCAGAACACCGGAGCCACCTGGCTGGAGCCGGCCAGCGAGGCGACCATGCTGTTGGTGACGTCGCGCTCGGTGATGCCCAGCGTGTCGGCGCGGATGCGGTTCACCTTCACGTTGAGCTGCGGGTAGTTGGTGCTCTGCTGCACGCGCACGTCGGCGATGCCGGGGATGTCGCGCAGCTTGCGCATGATCTTCGTCGCATAGGCCTCGTTCGCGGTGCTGTTGCGGCCGGTCACGGTGATGTCCAGCGGGGCCGGCGCGCCGAAGTTGAGGATCTGGCTGGTCATGTCCGCCGGCAGGAAGGAGAACGTCGTGCCGGGGAATTCCTGCGGCAGCAGCCTGCGCAGCTTCTCCACGTAGCCCTCGGTGGGCGCATGGTTCCCGCCGAGCACGATCTGGATGTCGCCGTCCTGCGGGCCGATCGAGCCGGTGTTGCTGTAGATCAGGTTGGTGTTGGACAGCGGCAGGCCGATGTTGTCGATCACCGTCTTGAGCTGGTCCGGCGGGATGAGCTTGCGGATCGCCGCCTCGATGTGGTCGAACTCCGCGGCGGTTTCCTCGATGCGCGTGCCCATCGGCGCGCGCACGTGCAGCGCGATGGCGCCGGCATCCACCGCAGGGAAGAAGTCGCGGCCCAGGAACGGCACCAGCGCGAACGAGGCCAGCACGAAGGCGAGGAAGCCGCCCACGAACACCCAGCGCAGCTTCAGCGCCGTCGCCAGCAGCGCGTAGTAGAGGTCGCGCACGCGGGTGAAGCCATGCTCGAACTTCTGCTGGAACGCCACCAGGCCGCGCACCAGCGCACCGTGGCCGCGGCGGCGATGCTGGTCGCCCTCGTGGTGGTTGATGTAGGGGTCTTCCGGGTGGTCGCCCAGGCCGTGTTCGGTGTGGTACGACTTGAGCAGGTACATCGCCAGCGTCGGCACCAGCGTGCGCGACAGCACGAACGACGACGCCATCGCATAGATCACTGCCAGCGCCATCGGTCGGAACAGGAAGCCGGCGATGCCGTCCAGCATGAACATCGGCACGAACACGATGCAGATGCACAGCAGCGAGACGAAGGCGGGCGTGACGATCTGCTTCGCGCCGTCCATGATCGCGGTGCGCACGTCCTTGCCCTGTTCCAGGTGCCAGTTGATGTTCTCGATGGTCACCGTGGCGTCGTCCACCAGGATGCCCACCGCCAGCGCGAGGCCGCCCAGCGTCATCACGTTGAGCGTCTGCCCGGTGGCCGACAGCAGGGCGATCGCCGACAGCACCGCCAGCGGGATCGACACCGCGATGATGACGGTGGAACGCCAGCTGCCGAGGAACACCAGGATCATCACCGAGGTCAGCAGCGCGGCGATGATGCCCTCGCGCGCCACCGAGGCGACCGCGTCCTTCACGAACACCGATTGGTCGGCGAGCTGGGAGATCTTCAGCGACTTCGGCATCGTCTCCTTGATCAGCGGCATCAGCTTCTTGACGCCTGCGACCACCGCCAGCGTCGAGGCGCTGCCGGTCTTGAGGATGGGCATCAATACCGCGCGGCCGCCGTCCACCCGCACGATGTTGTTCTGCGGCGGCGAGCCGTCGCGCACGTGCGCCACGTCGCCGATGGTGATGGTGGCGCCGTTCACCGTGCGGATCGGCAGGCTGTTGAGCGCGTCGATGGCGGTCGGGCTGTTGTTGAGCTGCACGTGGTATTCGTAGGTGCCGATCTTGGCGGTGCCGACCGGGATGATCTGGTTCTGCGCCGCCAGCGCGTTCGCCACGTCCTGCGCCGACAGGCCCTTGGCGGCCAGCGCCTGCGGGTCGAGGTCGATCGTCACCTGGCGCTGCTTGCCGCCGTAGGGCGTGGGGATCGCCACGCCGTTCACCGACACCAGGGTCGGGCGCACCTCGTTCTGCGCGATGTCGCGGATCTTCGCCTCGGACAGGCCCTTGCCGGAGAATGCCATCTGCAGCACCGGCACGGTGGAGGCGTTGTAGTTGATGATGGTGGGCGGCGTGATGCCGGGCGGCATCTGCTTCACCACCGTCTGCGAGATCGAGGTGACCTGCGCGGTGGCGGTGCGGATATCGGTACCCGGCTGGAAGAAGATCTTCACGATGCCGGCGCCGGGCAGCGACTGCGACTCGATGTGCTCGATGTTGTTGACCGCGGTGGTGAGCTGGCGCTCGTAGTAGTAGATGACGCGGCCGGACATCTGGTTGGGCGGCAGGCCGTTGTACGACCACACCACGCCGATCACCGGGATGCCGATGTTCGGGAAGATGTCCGTCGGCGTGCGCAGCGCCGCCAGCGGGCCGACGATCAGGATCACCAGCGCCAGCACGATGAACGTGAGCGGGCGCGCGAGTGCGAGACGAACGAGGGCAAGCATGCAGGGGTTCCTTCGGCCGGCACAGCCGGGGCACGCCCTGCGCCCCATCGGGACGGGAGCATGCTGGGAGAATCCGGCGGTCGGGTCTTGCGGGGACGGGGGTGTGGCGGGCGAGCTTTCTCTGGTCGTGCGTTGTCAGTGCGGCATGTTCGCACCGCATCCTTAAGTCAACCTTTTGTCCCCGCCCGGATACTGCAACCGTTCATATGCCCGGGCGCGCGATGGTACAGGCGCAGATCGCGGACGGGCTCCAAGAGTCTGTTCACGACCTCCACGTGGCTTGCGTGGCCCTGCCGTCACCTGACGGCCGGGGCAAGGCAACGCGGGCATCGGCCCGATGGATGCCAGCCGGTAGGAGCGCACCCTGTGCGCGAAAGCTATTGCTCCGATCGGCGCCAGAGCCATTCGCGCACAGGGTGCGCTCCTACCCGGCCCGGGCCACGGGGAGACGTTGAACAGACTCTCAGGCAGTGCGCGGGAAATCAGCTCATGGGCAGCGAGATGCGCACGTGCAGGCCGTGGCCGCAGGCGGAATCGAGCAGGTCGATGCGGGCGTTGTGCAACTGGGCTGCGCGGCGGACGATGTTCAGCCCCAGGCCGTAGCCGCGCGATTCGTCGCGCACCTCGCGGCGGAAGCGCTCGAACACCGCTTCGCGGCGATCGGCGGGGATGCCGGGGCCGTCGTCGCTGATGTCGACGATGGCGTCGTCGTCGCCGCGACTGAGCGCCACCTCCACCTGGCCGCCGTGCTTGACGTAGCGCATGGCGTTCTCGATGAGGTTGCGCAGCATCGCGATCAGCGCCACCTCGTGGCCGGGCACGTACAGCGAGGTGCCGTCGTGCAGCAGGCTCAGCGCGATGTCCTTTTCCGCGATCAGCGGGGCGAGCTCCTCGATCACACCGGTGACCAGCGCGACCAGGTCCTGCGGCGAGCGTTCCTCGGCGGCGGCGCCGGCCTCCAGCCGCGCCATCGCCATGATCTGCTCGATGCGCCGCGCCAGCCGGGTGGTGCCCTGCCGGGCGTTCTGCAGGGCGAAGCGCGCATCTTCCGGGTCGGTGGCGATCGCCGCGCTTTCCAGGTGCAGCATGGTGGCCGCCAGCGGTGTGCGCAGCTCGTGGGCCACGTCGGCGTTCATGCGCCGCTCGCGCTCGATCGCATCTTCCAGCCGGCCGAGCAGGCGGTTGAGCGTGGCGATCAGCGGCTTGATCTCGCGCGGGCCCTGCTCGTCGGACACCGGCTGGCGGCTGCCCGGCGTACGCGTGGCCAACTGTCGGGTGAGCAGCTCCAGCGGGCGCAGACCCTGGCGCACGGCGAGGCCCGTCAGCAGGGCCAGCAGGGGCAGGCCGATCAGCAGCGGCAGGGCGTGTTCGAGCATCAGTCCACGCGTGATGTCCTGGCGGTTGTCGTAGCGTTCGCCGATGCGTATCACCAGCCCGGCGCGGTTCTGCAGCACGAAGGTGCGCCAGCGGTAGCCGTCGTGCGTGATGTTGTCGAAGCCGTGCAGTTCGGCCCGTGGTGCAGGCAGGTCGGCGAAATTGGAGGTGGTGACGACGGGCCGGCCCTGCCGGTCGTAGACCTGGAAGCCGACGTCCGGTTCGTAGTTGTGGCGATGCACGGTGACGATCAGGGCGCCGCTGTTGTTGACGTCCGGCGTGACCGTCGCGTGGTCGAGGTCCGGCGCGTTGTGCTCGACCAGCACGCCCAGGGTACGGCCGGCCTCGGCGAGGCGGCCGTCCAGCAACTGGTTCATCTCCAGCCGCTCGCGCTGGTAGCTGAGCACGCCCAGCGGGATCAGCACGACCACCATCACGCCGATGATCAGCCAGGTCAGGCGGTGGCGCAGGCTGATCGGCTTCATCGCGGTTCCCGCGGCAGCATGTAGCCGATGCCGCGCACGGTGCGGATGGCGTCCGCGCCCAGCTTGCGGCGCAGCCAGTGCACCTGCACCTCCAGCGCATTGCCCTCGACCGGCTTGTCGATGCCGTACACCGAGTTTTCCAGCGTCTCGCGGCGCACGATGCGCCCGGCGCGTTCCATCAGCACGCGCAGCAGGGCGAATTCGCGGCGCGTGAGCGTCACCGGCTCGTTGCGGAACATCACCTCGCTGCTGGCCAGGTTCATGCGCAGATCGCCCGCCTCGATCATGTTGTCCGCCAGACCCCGGGTTCGGCGGATCAGTGAGCGGATGCGGGCGGACAGCTCGTCGAGGTGGAAGGGCTTGATGAGGTAGTCGTCGGCGCCCAGGTCCAGGCCGCGGATGCGGGTCTCCAGTTCGTCGCGCGCGGTCATCACCAGGACCGGGGTCTTGATGTTGTTGCGGCGTGCTTCGCCGAGCAGGTCGAGTCCATCCCGGTCGGGCAGACCGAGGTCGAGCAGCACCAGGTCGGCGGACTGGTCCCGCAGACCCTGCGCGGCCTCGCGGCCATTGCGCAGCCAGGTCACCACGTAGGCCTGCTGCACCAGGGCGTGGCGGATCGCCTCGCCGAGTTGGGCGTCATCCTCGACCAGCATGATGTGCACGTCGGATCACCTGTGTTGAGCCGGCGGCGCGGCGCGCCACCCTCCTTGGAGCGCCATCATAAGGTCGGCGGCTTACGGCAGTCTTAAAACGTGGCGGACTGCATACGGGACGCCTGTCGCAGGCGACTCGTACGCCGGTTCAGGGAGCCGGCGTCTTGTCCTTGTAGCGGCACAGGTCGCGGATCACGCAGTCCGGGCAGTCCGGCTTGCGTGCCTTGCATACGTAGCGGCCGTGCAGGATCAGCCAGTGGTGGGCGTCCTGCTTGAACTCGGCGGGCACCACCTTTTCCAGCTTGTCCTCCACCGCGCGCACGTCCTTGCCGGGGGCGAGGCCGGTGCGGTTGGCGACGCGGAAGATGTGCGTGTCCACCGCGATGGTGGGTTCGCCGAAGGCGGTGTTCAGCACCACGTTGGCAGTCTTGCGGCCCACGCCGGGCAGTGCCTCCAGTGCCTCGCGCGTGCGCGGCACCTCGCCGCCGTGTTGTTCGATCAGGATGCCGCACAGCGCGATCACGTTCTTCGCCTTGGCGTTGAACAGGCCGATGGTGCTGATGTATTTCTTCAGCTTTTCCTCGCCGAGCTTGAGGATGGCCTGCGGCGTGTTCGCCACGGGATAGAGCTTCTTCGTCGCCTTGTTCACGCCCACGTCGGTGGCCTGCGCCGACAGCACCACGGCCACCAGCAATTCGAATGGCGTGGTGTAGGCGAGTTCGGTGGTGGGGTGCGGGTTCAGCTCGCGCAGGCGGGTGAACAGCTCGACCACGTTGGCACGTTTCATGGCGACTTGTCCTGTTTCGCGCGGGCGCGCGCCAGCGCGGCCAGCACCGGGTTGGTTGACGCGGCAGTGTCCACCGCCGTCTTGCGCGCGGCCAGCTCCGCCTCGCGTTCGGCGGCTTCGCGTGCCAACCGCGTTTCACGTTTCCGGAAATGTTCGCGCGCAGCATCGACATGCGCCTGGTCGATCTGCTCAGCGGGCATCGGTTCCAGCACGATGCAATCCACCGGACAGGCGGGCACGCACAGCTCGCAGCCGGTGCAGTCGTCGGTCAGCACGGAGTGCATCAGCTTGGCCGCGCCCACGATGGCATCCACCGGGCAGGCCTGGATGCACTTGGTGCAGCCGATGCATTCGTCCTCGACCACCCGCGCCAGCATGCGCGGCTTCTCCACGCCGTTGGCGGGGTTCAGCGGCAGCGCCGGTCGATCCAGCAGCGCCGCCAGCTTCGCGATGCCGGCCGCACCGCCGGGCGGGCACTGGTTGATCGCCGCCTCGCCGCGCGCGATCGCTTCGGCGTAGGGGCGGCAGCCGTGGTAGCCGCATTGCTTGCATTGCGTCTGCGGCAGGAGGGCGTCGATGCGGTCGGCGAGTGGATGCGTCATGTTTTCCCCCTCTCCCCTCCGGGGAGAGGGGCGGGGCGAGGGGTTGGTCTGGCGAAGGACTTGAAGATGGCTGCGCGCACTTTTGTGGGCTGTGGCAAGGGCGTCCCCTCACCCTAACCCTCTCCCCGGAGGGGAGAGGGGATTAAACAATCAGCGCACCGTGGCGCCCGGCTGCGCGCCCTGGTCGGCGTCGAGCAGGAACAGGTCGCTGCCGCCGTCGCCGGCGGAGAGGATCATGCCTTCGGAGAGGCCGAAGCGCATCTTGCGCGGGGCGAGGTTGGCGATGAACACCACGTTGCGGCCGACCAGTTTCTCCGGCTCGCCATAGGCGGCGCGGATGCCGGAGAAGATCTGCCGCTTGCCTAGCGCGCCGGCATCCAGCTCGAAGCGCAGCAGCTTGTCGGAGCCGTCCACGAACTCGCAGGCCAGCACCTTGCCCACGCGCAGGTCGAGCTTCGCGAAGTCGTCGATGGCGATGGTGGAGGGCGCGTCGGCGGTAACGGCAGCGGCAGCGGGCTTGGCGGTGTCGTTCATGGTTTTCTTCTTGGGCTGTTCCGGGGCAGGCGCAGGCGCGCCCAGCGATTCCTTCGAGGCCTCGACCATCGCCTCGATGCGCTTGGGGTCGAGGCGCGCGAGCAGCGGTTCGAAGGCGTTGACGGTGTGGCCGTGCAGCGCGTCGCGCGCGTCGGCGAAGCCGGCGATGGGCGCGGCGAGGAACTGTTCGGCGGCAGCCACGGTGGCGGGCAGGATGGGCTTCAGCAGGCCCGCGAGCAGGCGGAACGCGGCCAGCGCGAACGAGCACACCTGCGCAAGCTCCGTGCGGCGCGACTCGTCCTTCGCCATCGTCCACGGCGCCTTCCCGGCGATGTGGCCGTTGACCAGGTCGGCCATCTGCACGAAGCGGCGGGTGAGCTCGGCGAATTCGCCGTCCTCGTACAGCGCCTCGACACCCTCGTACTGCGCGAGCAGGCTCTGCCACAGCGCGGCGTGTTCCGCGTCGAATGCATCGACCAGCTTGCCGCCGGAGAACTTGTGCACGAAGCCTGCGGTGCGGCTGGCGATGTTCACCCACTTGCCGACCAGGTGCGAGTTGACGCGTTCCTCGAAGGCCTTGAGGTCGAGGTCCACGTCCACCGGCGTGTCGTTGAGCAGGCTGGCGAAGTAATAGCGCAGGTACTCGGGGTTGAGCCCGGCGTCGAGGTAGGTGCGCGCCTGGATGAAGGTGCCGCGCGACTTGGACATCTTCGCCCCGTTCACCGTCAGGTAGCCGTTGACGTGCAGCGCGGTGGGCACGCGCATCTGCGCGCCGTGCAGCATCGCCGGCCAGAACAGGCCGTGGAAGTTGATGATGTCCTTGCCGATGAAGTGGTGCATCTCGGCCTGGCTGCCGGCACCGAGGAAGTCGTCGAATTTCAGGCCGGTGCGGTCGCACAGCGCCTTGAAGCTGGCGAGGTAGCCCACCGGCGCGTCCAGCCACACGTAGAAGAACTTGCCCGGCGCATCGGGGATCGGGAAGCCGAAGTAGGGCGCGTCGCGCGAAATGTCCCAGTCCTTCAGTCCGCCGTCCAGCCATTCGCGCAGCTTGGCGGCCACGCCGCTGTTCGCCACCGGCTTGCCGCCGGTGTACTTGCCGGCGAACCAGTCGCGCAGCAGATTCTCGAACTTGGAGAGCTCGAAGAAGTAATGCTCCGAATCCTTCAGCACTGGCGTGGCGCCGGAGACCACCGAGTACGGGTTGATGAGATCGGTGGGCGCGTAGGTGGCGCCGCAGTTCTCGCAGTTGTCGCCGTACTGGTCGGGCGTGCCGCACTTCGGGCAGGTGCCCTTGATGTAGCGGTCCGGCAGGAACATCTGCTTCTCGGGATCGTACAGCTGCTGGATGCTGCGCTTGGCGATATAAGTCTGATTTTCCGCGCTACCGCGCTGGGCACCGTCGCGCAGGCGCGTGTAGATCAGCGCGGCCAGCTCGCGGTTCTCGTCCGAGTGGGTGGTGTGGTAGTGGTCGTAGCTGAAGTGGAAGTCCGCGAAGTCGGCCTCGTGGCTGGCGCGGATCCCGGCGATGAACGCCTCCGGCGTCATGCCGGCCTTCTCGGCGGCCAGCATGATCGGCGTGCCGTGCGCGTCGTCCGCCGCCACGAAATGCACTTCGTTGCCCATCATGCGCTGCGCCCGCGCCCAGATGTCGGTCTGGATGTAGCCCAGCATGTGGCCCAGGTGCAGGTGGCCATTGGCGTAGGGCAGGGCGTGGGTGACGAGCAGGCGTCGGCTCATGATCGGCATTGGCAGCGGGTGGGTCGTTCATTATGGCATGGGCCATTCGCGAGGCATCGCGGCGCTGCATCCGCGCGATGGGAGGCTCTTCCATGTCGCTATTCCGGTGCATGCCGGAGTCCGTCCGCATGGATGGACCTGATTGCACGTTTTTGCATGTTTTTGTATATTTATATCCATTGATTTTGATGCAGGAAATCCTGTGGACACGCCCTCCGAGGCCGCCGTCGTCGGCGCTCCCTTCACTTCGCTGGCCGCTGCGCGCCGCTCGACGCGGCTGATCTTTCTGGTCTCCGGCATCGGCATGTCGGCCTGGGCACCGATGGTGCCGTACGCCAAGGCACGCCTGGGCCTGGACGATGCCCGGCTCGGTTTTGTCCTGCTGGCGTTCGGCGGCGCCTCAATGCTGTCGATGCCGTTCGTGGGCTGGCTGGCCCACCGTCTCGGCAACCGCAACCTGATCGTGGCGGCCGGCCTGCTGCTGTGCCTGGCGCTGCCCGTGCTGGCGTGGGTGGACAGCGTGGCTGCGCTGGTGGCCACCCTGTTCTATTTCGGCGTGATGCTTGGGACCGTCGACGTGGCCATGAATGCGCACGCGGTCGACGTGGAGCGATGGGATGGTGGACGGCTGATGTCCGGCTTCCACGGCTTGTTCAGCCTGGGCGGCCTGGTGGGCGCCGTCGTCATGAGCGGCCTGCTGGCCTTGGGCGCGCCGTTGATCGTGGCGGCGACCCTGATCGCGGTACTGCTGCTGGGTGTCGTGTGGTGGTTGCGTGGCGGCCTGCTCGACGACGCGCCGCGGAGCGGCGGCGAACCACGGCCGGCCCTGCGCATGCCGCATGCACTGGTCTGGCTGCTGGGCCTGTTGTGCTTCGTGAGCTTTCTTGCCGAAGGCGCGATGCTCGACTGGAGCGCTGTTTTCATGCGCGACTTCCGCGGTGTCGCCGCGAGCGCGGCGGGCTTCGGCTATGCCTGCTTTTCGGTAGCCATGGCCACGGGACGGTTTGCCGGCGATCGCATGGTGGGGCGTCATGGTCCCGGCCGCACGGTGCGCGTGGGTGCCTGCCTCGCGGCAGCGGGCTTCATCGTCGTGGCGGCGGTGCCGAATGCGGTGGCCGCTCTGGCCGGCTTCGTGTTGATCGGGCTGGGCGCGTCCAACATCGTGCCCGTGCTGTTCAGCGCCGCGGGCAGGCTGCCGGGCACGCCGCCGGCCGTGGCGATCGCCACGGCGACCACGCTCGGCTACCTGGGCCTGCTGCTCGGTCCGGCGCTGATCGGCTTCGTGGCGCACGCGAGCAGCCTGCCGCTCGCCTTCGGCGGTGTGGCGGGGCTGCTGGTGCTGCTCGGCCTGTCGGCCAGGGTCGTGCAGCGATGAACAAGCCTGTCGACACCGTGATCTTCGACCTGGGCAACGTGCTGATCGCCTGGGACCCGCGCCTGCTGTACCGGCAGCTGTTCGACCATGAAGATGAAATGGAATGGTTCCTGCGCGCCGTCTGCAACGGCGCATGGAACGAGCGGCAGGATGCCGGGCGTCCGTGGACGGAGGCGGTGGCCGTGCTGCAGGCCCGGTTTCCCGATTACGCCCCGCTGATCGACGCCTATCGCCTGCGCTGGGTGGAAACCCTGGGCGGTGCGATCGATGGCAGCGTGGCCCTGCTGGCCGAGCTCAAGGCACGCGGCGTGCGCCTGCTGGCGCTCACCAACTGGTCGCAGGAGACCTTTCCGGTCGCGCGGCAGCGCTACGCCTTCCTGGACTGGTTCGAAGGCATCGTGGTGTCGGGCGAGGAGCGTCTGGTCAAACCCAACCCGCGCATCTACCAGCGCCTGCTGGAGCGCTACCGCGTGGATCCGCGGAGTGCGTTGTATATCGACGACGCGCCGCGCAATGTCGCAGCCGCCGAGGCGCTGGGCATGCGCGGCTGGTGGTTCCGCGACCCGGCGGGCCTGCGTGCCCATCTGCGGGCGTTGGACCTGCTGGCCAATGACACTCGGGAGGCATTGCATGGCTAGAGTCGCACCGCCGCCGCCGGACAGCGGCGCGCTGCCGCAGGAGCGCCAGCAGCGCATCCTGGAGAGGCTGCGCAGGGACGGCCGCGTCGTGGCGGTGGAACTGGCGCAGGCGTTCGAGGTGTCCGAGGACTCCATCCGCCGCGACCTGCGCGAGCTCGCGGCACTGGGATTGTGCAAGCGCGTCTACGGCGGCGCCCTGTTGCCGGCCATCACGCTGACGCCGCTGAAGCAGCGCCGCAACGAGCATTCCTCGCGCAAGCAGGCGCTGGCGCGCAAGGCGGCGAGCCTGGTCCAGGCCGGGCAGACCCTGTTGATCGATGCAGGCAGCACCAACGCGGCCATCGCCGCCGAGCTGCCGCGCGATGCGCGGCTCACCGTGATCACGAACGCGCCGCACATCGCCCAGATGTTGCTCGATCGCGAGGGCTTCGATGTGTTGCTGATCGGTGGCCGCATCGACGCCGCCAGCGGCGGCGCGACGGGCGCACAGGCGGTGGACCAGGTGCGCAGGGTGCGCGCGGACCTCTGCTTCCCCGGTGCGTGCGCCATCGATGCCGCGCATGGCCTGTGGGGATTCGACAGCGAGGAGTCGCTGTTCAAGCGCGCCATGATCGAGGCGAGCGACGAAACCGTGATAGTCGCCACCGACGACAAGCTGGCCGTGGTGGCGACGCACCAGGTGGCCGAACTGGCGCGCGTGCAGCACCTGGTGGTGGAACATTCGGCGGACAAGGCGACCCGCGCGGCATTTTCCGCGCGCGGCGTGGCCGTGCATCGCGCCGAAGCCGTGGCCTGAATTCCGCCATGGCGCCTCGTGCGTGCGCCTGCCTTGGAAACCGGCGGCGCAGCGAGTAATTTCCACGGAACCGCACGCTGCCCGGATCCGATGCCCATGGTCGATACCACGCGCCGCACCTTCATCTTCGCCGGCATCGGATTGGCAGGTTCCTGCCTCTTGCCGCGCACTTTATTGGCGGAGGCGATTGGTGGTGCGACGGGCGGGAAGCCGTCGCTGCCCCTGCAGCATGGCGATACGCCGGTGGCGCCGCGCGAGCAATGGCTGCTCGATTTCGACTGGCGCTTCGCGTTCGGCAATGGCTGCGATCCCACCAAGGATTTCGGCTACGGATTCGGCCAGGGCGATTTTTCCAAGACGGGCGACTTCAAGATCGCCACGACCGATTTCGACGACGCCGGCTGGCACGCGCTGGACCTGCCGCACGACTGGGCCGTGGAGCTGGCGCCCGTCCACGACGACAGCGGCGACGACGATACCCGGCTGACCTCGCACGGCTACAAGCCGCTCGGGCGCCGTTATCCGGCGACCAGCGTGGGCTGGTACCGGCGCACCTTCGAGATTCCCGCGAGCGACCGCGGCCGTCGCATCTGGATCGAGTTCGACGGTGCGATGCGCGATATCGTGCTGTTCGTCAACGGCTGCTTCATCGGCCGGCATGACGATGGCTACACGCCGTTCCGCTTCGATCTCAGCGATTTCCTCAACTACGGCGGCAAGAACGTCATTGCCCTGCGCGTCGATGCCAGTTTCGGCGACGGCTGGTTCTACGAGGGTGCCGGCATCTATCGCCATGTCTGGTTGACCAAGATGGATCCGGTGCATCTCGGCCGCTGGGAAAGCGTGGTGCGTTCAACCGTCGAGGGCGATGTGGCCACGCTGGCCCTGGCCACGCTGATCGAGAACGAGGGCGAACACGCCGTGCATGCCTCGCTCGAGTGGAGCATTACCGACGCCTCCGGCCGCGTGGTGGCGCACGCGACGACGCCTGCACAGGCGATTGCGCCCAACACGCCGGCGAACTGCCAGACGACGGCACATGTGGATGCGCCCCAACTCTGGTCGCCGGACGAGCCTCACCTTTACACGGCCCTGGTCAAGGTCATCGTCGATGGCGCCACGCGCGATGCCGAGCAGTTCCCGTTCGGCGTCCGCACGGCGGCGTTCGACCCCGACCGCGGCTTCTTCCTCAACGGCAAACCGCTGAAGATCCAGGGCACCTGCAACCACCAGGACCACGCAGGCGTGGGCGCGGCCCTGCCGGACCGCCTACAGTCGTTCCGCGTGGGCGTGCTGCAGGGCATGGGCTGCAATGCCGTGCGCACCTCGCACAACATGCCGACGCCCGAATGGGTGGCAGCCTGCGACCGCATGGGCATGATGATGATGTGCGAGACGCGGCACATGAGCGCCAGCCCCAGCGGCATGCAGCAGCTCGACACCATGGTGAAGCGCTACCGCAATTCGCCCTCGGTCATCCTCTGGTCGATCGGCAACGAGGAGTGGCGGTTGCAGAAGGGGGCGCTGGAACAGCAGGGCGAACGCATCGGCGCGGCGATGGTCGGGCGCTGCCACGAACTCGATCCCACCCGCGTGGTGTCGGCGGCGGTCAATGGCGACAACGAGCAGGGCGTATCGGATGCGCTCGACGTTATCGGCTTCAACTACAACCTGAAGTACCCGGATGCGTTCCACAAGGAGCACCCCAGGCGCGCGATATACGGATCGGAAACCTCCAGCGCCATCGCCACGCGCGGCGAATACGTGACCGATCCGAAGAAGAACACGGTCAACAGCTACGACGGCGTGGTGCCGTGGGGCGAGACGCCGGAGCAGTGGTGGAGCTTCTACGGCAGCCGCGACTGGCTGGCCGGCGGGTTCGCCTGGACGGGCTTCGACTACCGCGGCGAACCGACGCCGTATGGCTGGCCCTCGGTGAGCTCGCAGTTCGGCATCGTCGACCTGTGCGGCTTCCCCAAGGACTATTACTACTACTACAAGGCCTGGTGGACGAAGACGCCCAGCCTGCACCTGTTCCCGCACTGGAACTGGTCCGGCAAGGAAGGCCAGGAGATCGCGGTGTGGGCCTACACCAACCTGGACGAGGTCGAGCTGCTGTTCAACGGCAGGAGCCTGGGCATCCAGCAAGTGCCGCGCTTCGGCCATGTGCAGTGGAAGGTCGCCTATGCCCCGGGCGTGATCGAGGCGCGCGGCCGCAGGAACGGCAAGGTCGTGCTGGTCGAGCGCCGCGAAACCACCGGCCCGGCGCGCAAGCTGCGGCTGGCCGTCGATCGCGCTGAGATCGCCGCCGACGGGCAGGACGTGGCCATGATCACGGTCGACGTGCTCGACGAGCATGGCCGTCCGGTGCCGACGGCGGACAACAAGGTCACCTTCCGCATTTCCGGCGCGGGCAGG
Source organism: Rhodanobacter lycopersici (assembly GCF_040812335.1). NCBI lineage: Bacteria > Pseudomonadati > Pseudomonadota > Gammaproteobacteria > Lysobacterales > Rhodanobacteraceae > Rhodanobacter > Rhodanobacter lycopersici. The sequence continues at coordinate 614,227 of NZ_JBFOHK010000001.1, read as the reverse complement.
CTGATCGGCGTAGGCAATGGCGACCCCAACAGCCACGAAAGCGACAAGGAGCCCAGGCGGTCGCTGTTCAACGGTCTGGCGCAGGCCATCATCCAGTCGACGGACAGCGTCGGCACGATCCGCATCGAGGCGATCGGGGAAGGGGCGACGGGGTCATCGCTGGTACCGACCTCACTGACCGTCACGACGAGGAAGGCGGCACCACGGCTGGTCGTGGCGTAATCCGCCGCGCGGCATCCCGCCGGCGCTTCCTGCGCCGGCCAGCGTGGAATCGCTGACGCCACGGACGCGTTTGTATACATTCATGCCTGTCTTGGCGCGGCGGCGGGTGACGATGAACGGGAAACACGACGCGGTCGATACCGTGGTATTCGACCTGGGCGGTGTGCTGGTCGACTGGAATCCGCGTTACCTCTATCGCCGGCTGTTCGACGACGAGGCGGCGATGGAGCGTTTCCTTGCCGAGGTCTGCAACAGCGCATGGAACGAGCAGCAGGATGCGGGCCGTCCGTGGCGCGAAGCCGTGGACAGCCTCAGCGCGCAGTTTCCGCAGCATGCCGACTTGATCGCGGCTTATCGCGATGGCTGGCGGGACATGCTGGGCGGCGTGATCCAGGGCAGCGTGGACCTGCTGGCCGAACTGAAGGCGCGCGGCGTGCGCCTGTACGCGCTGACCAACTGGTCGCATGAAACCTTTCCGCGCGCGATGGAGATCGAGATGTTCGATTTCCTGCACTGGTTCGAGGGCATCGTCGTTTCCGGCGAGGAGCGGCTGATCAAGCCGGATCCACGCATTTACCGGCGGCTGTTCGAGCGTTATTCGATCGACCCCGCGCGGACGATCTATATCGACGACGCACGACGCAACGTCGATGCGGCGGCGGCGCTGGGTATGCATGCGTGGTGGTTCCGCGACCCCGCAGGCCTGCGCGGCTGGCTGGCCTCGCATGGGCTGGTATCGGCATAGGCGCCACGCACGGATGGCTGTCGCGCGGTGTCGCGACGGGGGCCGCATGCCTGGCGCCGCATCGTCATGAAACCGGCGCGCGTGCCGGAATACCGGCGGTTTTTTTGACGCATGCGCGAATCCGTTGCGGCAAGGCAAGCGATCCGTTGCCGCCACGATCTGTCCGCGCCTGCCGCAAACCGCGCCGCCAGCGGCATTACGTTTCTTTACACGGCGTTGCCATGCGACGCAGCGGGCTCTGGTCAGCGAATTGCTAGGGGTTGTCTCGCGTGAGCTCCCACCGGGGCATCTGCGTCACTCGCCGCATGGATGAGGCTTGGTGTGATGAAGGCCGCCGGATCCGGCGGCCCGATCGACAGTCCGACTTCGCACGAGAACCCTCCATGACGATCAACTCCATTTCAAACAACAACCCCTGGCTGACCCAGCCCGGCCAATCCGCCAGCACCAGTGCGACCAGCGGCAGCGCCAGCACGATCGGTTACGCCCCGCCACCGGGCGGCCTGTTCGGCTCGGTTTTCCAGGCCTTGTCCTCGCTGGGCGTGGGCGGCGGCGCGGGCGCTTCGGGTAGCGGCGCCGGCACGACGACGGCCGGCAGCGGGGCCGGCGCTTCCTCGACGCAGAGCCCGCAGCAGGCCATGTCGGCCTTCATGCAGACCTTGATGAGTGCGTTGCAGGCACAAGGCAGCCAGGCAACCGGCACGACGGCTGCCACTGACGGCACGACCGCCGCCGGGGCTGTGGCAGACACGTCCGCCACGGCGGCGGCCAACCCGGCGGCCACCGGCACCGACGGTGTCGGGCAGGGCAGCTGGCATCGCGGCGGGCACCATCACCACGGTGGCGGCAGCGGCCAGATGCAGAGCGACCTGCAGAGCCTGATCAGCCAGCTCGATTCGGCCAGCGGCAGCTCCTCGACCGCGACCACCTCCACGGCAGCGGTGTCGTCGACCTCCGGAACCTCCGGCGGCGTGCTCGGTTCGCTGGAGGAGAGTTTCCAGAACCTGGTCGGCTCACTGGGCGGGGCGACCAGCGGCGCCACGCTCGGCAATTTCCTGCAGACGCTTTCCAGCGATCTGGGCGGCGCGTCCGCTTCCGGCGCGATGGTCAGCACCCAGGCCTGATCCCCAGAGCCTGCCCACCCGGCACGAACTGCGTGGAGATAGTGAACAGGCTTCAGAAAGCGAAGCCGGCCTTAGTTCGTGCAAGGCTGGCCGGGTTGATGCGGCTGGCGAATGGGGCGGCACGAAAAACGCGGGCCATGGGCCCGCGTTCCGTCATCGATGCGAACCGGTTGCCGCGCAGCGGTTACTGCTGCCGTTCCCACACCTGGCTGCGCCCCAGCAGGGCGAAGCCGATGTAGCCGTGCACGTCGAGCTTCTGCCCGCCGTCCACCAGCGTGAGCTTCACCTTGTAGATCTTGCCGTTCTTGGGGTCTAGGATCTTGCCGCCGTCCCAGACATCGCCATCCTTGCCTACGCCCCACATGATGGTCATGCCTTCGATGGGCTGGTCCTTGCGCGTGCCGTCGCACTTGATGCACTTGGGATGTTCGCCGTCGCGGGCGACGTCCTCCGGACTGCGGTTCAGCAGTTGTGTCACCTTGCCCTGCAGTTCGCCGTTGTTGTCGCTGATCTGGATGATGGATTTCACCTTGCCGGTCACGTCGTCCACCTGCTTCCAGGTGCCGACTGGCGTGCTCGTGTCGGCGGCGGACACGGCGCCGGCGCCCAGCAGCAGGCCGAAGGCGAGGGTGAGGCGAACAGCATGCTTCATGGCGATCCTCCCGTACGAGACAGTATGGTCTGAGCCTGCCGGTGCCCGGCAGGGCCGTCAAGCTGCATCGCGCCATGCTGATCCACGTCAGCCGGAGCGATGGTCGCGGCTGGCATAATGTGCCGTCCCCACCAGCCATGAAGCCCGATCCGACATGACGCAGGCGAACGAAGCCCTGGTCCGCCACCTGCTCGGCGAACTGACCGATCCCCATACCGGCGCACGGCTGGTCGAAGCGGTGCGCGCGGTGGGCGTGGACGGCGCGAAGGTGTCGGTGGACCTGCAGCTGGGTTATCCCGCCGCCGGCGCCCTCGAGGCGCTGGCCGCGCAGGCGAAGCAGGCACTGGAGGCAGATCCGGCGATCGCGGTGGCCACGGTGTCGGTCACCAGCCGCATCCAGTCGCACAAGGTGCAGGGCACGCTGGCGCCGCTGCCCAACGTGAAGAACATCATCGTGGTGGCCTCGGGCAAGGGCGGCGTGGGCAAATCCACGGTGGCGGCCAACCTCGCGCTGGCGCTCCAGGCCGAAGGCGCCAGGGTGGGCGTGCTCGACGCCGACATCTACGGCCCCAGCCAGCCGCGCATGCTCGGCATCAGCGGCAAGCCGGAATCGCCCGACGGCAAGAGCATCACGCCGATGCAGGCGCACGGCCTGCAGGCGATGTCCATCGGTTTCCTCGTCGACGAGGAAACGCCGATGATCTGGCGCGGCCCGATGGTGACGCAGGCGATGATGCAACTGCTTACCGATTCGCGCTGGGAAATGCTCGATTACCTCGTCATCGACCTGCCGCCGGGCACCGGCGACATCCAGCTCACCCTGGCGCAGAAGGTGCCGGTGGCCGGCGCGGTGATCGTCACCACGCCGCAGGACATCGCCCTGCTGGACGCGCGCAAGGCGCTCAAGATGTTCGAGAAGGTGGAAGTGCCGGTGCTCGGCATCGTGGAGAACATGGCCACCCATGTCTGCTCGAACTGCGGCCACGAGGAACACATCTTCGGCGAGGGCGGTGGTGTGCGCATGGCGGAGCAATACGGCGTGCCGTACCTCGGCTCGCTGCCGCTGGACATCCGCATCCGCGAGCAGGCTGACGGCGGCACGCCCACCGTGGCGGCGATGCCGGAATCCGACCTCGCTGCGCGCTACCGCGAAATCGCCCGCAACGCCGCCGGGCGGCTGTCGCGCCAGCCGCGCAACAAGTCGCTGGGGCTGGGCAAGATCGTGGTGCAGGGCACGCCGTGAAAACCCGTCCGGAAGCTACTGCGCGAACGCAGGGCAGGCGTGGTCGATGCTCGAAATCCTCATGCATCGGCTCATACATTCCGGTTTCTGCGCATCGCCCGCGCCGGCCCTGCGTCCGCTCGCTACGCTTCCGAACAGGTTCCCAAGCATGAGTGCGACACGGCGCGTGCTGTGCCTGTGCGGCAGCCTGCGTCGGGTCTCGTCCAATCGCGCCGCGCTGGAGGCCGCGCGGCAACTGGCGCCAGCGTCGCTGGAACTGGTCATGCACGACGATCTCGCCGCGCTGCCGCTGTTCAATCCGGACGACGAACACGATCCGCTGCCGGTATCCGTGCTGGCGCTGCGCGAAGCGGTGGGTCGCGCCGACGCGCTGCTGGTCGCCTGTCCCGAATACGCCCACGGCGTGCCCGGCGCGTTCAAGAACCTGCTGGACTGGCTGGTGGGCAGCCTGGAGTTTCCCGGCAAGCCGGTACTGCTGCTCAACGCCTCGGCGCGCGGTTCCTACCATGCGCAGGAGGCGCTGGCCGAGATCCTGGGCACCATGTCGGCCGAGCTGCTGAGTACGCAACCATTCCCGGTGGCGTTGCCGGGGGCGGGCTGCACGACGGAACAGGTGCTGGCGAGCGCGGAACGTCGCGCCGAGTTGCGCGCGGCGCTGGAGCTGTTGATTCCCTCTCCCCCGACGAATGTTGGGGGAGAGGGTTAGGGGAAGGGGGCTTCTCGGTGCTGGCAAGGCAAAGCGCCCTCTCCCCCTGACCCCTCTCCCGCAAGCGGGAGAGGGGAGTGGGACGGGTTCGCTGGCGCCACGCTGTCCTGACCATGTATTTTTGCCGCTTTACGCCCGGCCCAGCCGGGTCCCACGCCGACCGCGGAGCGCACGTGAGCATCAAGTCCGACAAGTGGATCCGCCGCATGGCCGAAGGCCACGGCATGATCGAGCCGTTCGAGCCGGGCCAGGTCAAGCAGAATGGCGACGGGCGCATCGTGTCCTACGGCACCTCCAGCTATGGTTACGACGTGCGCTGCGCGCGCGAGTTCAAGGTGTTCACCAACATCAACTCCACCATCGTCGACCCGAAGGCGTTCGACCCGAACAGCTTCGTGGACGTGGTGTCGGACGTCTGCATCATCCCGCCCAATTCCTTCGCGCTGGCGCGTACGGTGGAGTATTTCCGCATCCCGCGCGACGTGCTGGTGGTGTGCCTGGGCAAGAGCACCTACGCGCGCTGTGGCATCATCGTCAATGTCACCCCGCTGGAGCCGGAGTGGGAGGGCCACGTGACGCTGGAGTTCTCCAACACCACGCCGCTGCCGGCGAAGATCTACGCCAACGAGGGTGTGGCGCAGATGCTGTTCTTCGAATCCGACGAGCCCTGCGCGACCAGCTACAGGGACCGCGGCGGCAAATACCAGGGCCAGCAGGGCGTAACCCTGCCGCGTACCTGAACAGGCGCACCACGACCATCCGTCGCGACCACCCGGCGCAGGGCGCCGCGCTAAACTCACAGAGCCATCACGACCGCTTTTCGCAGGAGATTCCGATGATCCGTCTTTCCACCCTCTTGACCCGCGCCGCCGCCGCGCTGGTGCTAGGCAGCGCGCTTGTCCTCGCCGGCTGCCACAAGGAGAGTGTCAAGCAGCAACAGGCCAACACGGCCCAGTGGAAGGGCAAGTTCGATACCACCATCCAGGCCTACAAGGAAGGCCAGTTCGTCATTGACGGCGCGGTGCTGTCGGCGGTCGATGCCGGCAGCCACTTCGCCTACCTCAAGGACGCCGGCAAGCTGCCCAAGACCGTGCTGCTGATGCCCAGCGACGACTCCAAGATCCGCAAGGTGCACCTGCAGTACCTGGCGCGCATGTCGATCGACTACGGCTTCGCCGCGTACTACGACAACAAGGGCGAGCTCACCGAGATCAACGCGATCAACACCAAGGCACGCGCCCTCGAGGATCACCATGCGCCGGTGAAGATCGAGGATGGCCAGCAGTGCAAGACCGCGGCTGGCTGCGACTCCGTGGACCAGGCCGCGCAACAGCAGCAGCACTGATTTGCTGTCGATGAAGACAAAGCCCGCGGAGCGATCCGCGGGCTTTGTCGTTTCCGTTGTTGTGGCAGAGGCTTCGAGGCGGTCGCGGCTGGAGCCGTTCCTGTGGCCGTTCAGGCCAGGGCCCGCCGCAACGCATCCAGCCGCGTAGCCAGGGCGTCGGCCGCATATGGCACGGCGCCGCCGCTGCCCCACACCGGACCGGGCCAGGCGGCGTCGCCCTGCGTGCGCGCCACCACGTGCAGGTGCAGCTGGCGCACGATGTTGCCCAGCGCGCCGAGGTTGAGCTTGTCGCAGGGCGCCACGGCGCGCAGCGCGGCGACGCACTGGTTCGCCTCGCGCCACAGTTGCGACTGCTCGACCTCGGCGAGGTCGCTTACCTCCACCATGCCTGCGCGGCGCGGCACCAGGATCAGCCACGGATAGCGCGCATCGTCCATCAGCCGCAGCTCGCACAGCGGCAGCATGGCGACGTGGCGGGTGTCGGCCTGCAGCCGCGGGTCGAGCGCGAACGCAGCCGTGTTCATGCGCCAGCCAACTGCTGGTCGAAGAACGCCAGCGTGCGCTGCCACGCCAGCATCGCACTGGCCCCGTGGTAGTGCTTGTCACCGGGTACATCGCGATTGAACGCGTGGCCCGCATCGGGATAGGTGAAGACTTCCATCTGCGGCAGCAGCTCGCGGTGCTGCGCCACCGCCTCGGGCGGGATCGAGGGATCGCTCTCGCCGAAATGGAACATCACCGGCGCCTTCGGCTTCTCGCCGAGGAAGGATACGTTGCGTGCGCCGTAATAGCTCACCGCGGGCAGGCCCAGCCGCAGCGCCGAGAGGAGTGCCACCGTGCCGCCCCAGCAATAGCCCGCCACGCCGACCTTGCCGGACGAGGCGATGGATTCGGCGGCGCTGGCCACGTCCTCCAGCGGGCGGTCCAGCCCCAGCTCGGATACCAGCGCCTTGCCGCGCGCCATGCCCGTTTCGTCGTAGTCCAGCTCGAGCCAGGATTCGAGGTGGTCGAAGAAGGCCGGGGCGATCGCGGTATAGCCGGCGGCGGCGAAGCGGTCGGCCACGCTGCGGATGTGTTCGGTGACGCCGAAGATCTCCTGCACCACCACGATGCCGCCCTTCGGCTCGCCCTCGGGCTGGGCGAGGTAGCCGCCGATGCACTGGGTGCGCGAGGTCGGGATGTTGATGTGCTGGCCCATGGCGGCCGTCTCCGTTGCGGCGGTGCAGGGGATTCTAGCGGGCGTGGGTGCAAGCGAGCGGTGAAAGCGACATGCGGCTCCAACACCGTTGCAGGAGGGTTTCCAGTGGACCCCGTTTCTTCCGGAAGAGGGTGGCGACCCGTAGGCGCAGGAACGCCTGCGGGTCGGCGAAGCCGGCCGGAGGGGATACGGGCGGAGCGAATGTGGTGGCGTTGGCGAACCCTCACCCCAACTCCTCTCCCGTTGGGAGCAGGGCCTCGGCCACGTCGCACGGGCGATCTCCGTATAATTCGAGGTTTTCCCACGTCCACGGTTGCCGCCGCCATGTCGCAGGCCACGCAGAAGATCGGTTTCGTCAGCCTCGGCTGCCCCAAGGCGCTGGTGGATTCCGAGCGCATCCTCACCCAGCTCAAGGTCGAGGGCTACGAGATCGTGCCCAGCTACGGCGAGGCCGACGCGGTGGTGGTGAACACCTGCGGTTTCATCGACGCCGCAGTGCAGGAGTCGCTGGACTCCATCGGCACGGCGCTCAACGAGAACGGCAAGGTGATCGTCACCGGCTGCCTGGGCAAGCGCGCCGAGCTGATCCGCGAGGCCTACCCGGACGTGCTCTCGATCAGCGGCCCGCAGGACTACGCCAGCGTGATGCACGCGGTGCACGAGGCACTGCCGCCGGTGCGCAACAAGTTCCTCGACATCGTGCCGGACACCGGCATCAAGCTCACGCCCAAGCACTACGCGTACCTCAAGATTTCCGAAGGCTGCAACCACCGCTGCAGCTTCTGCATCATCCCCTCGATGCGCGGGGACCTGGTCTCGCGCCCGGTGGACCAGGTGCTGCTGGAGGCCGAGAAGCTGGTCAAGGGCGGCGTGAAGGAACTGCTGGTGATCTCGCAGGACACCAGCGCCTACGGCGTCGACCTCAAGTACGCCGAGCGCGAATGGCGCGGCAAGGTGTACCGCACGCGCATGACCGAACTGTGCGAAGGCCTTTCGGAACTCGGCGCGTGGACGCGCCTGCATTACGTCTACCCGTACCCGCACGTGGACGAGGTGATGCCGCTGATGGCAAAAGGGAAGCTGCTGCCGTACCTCGACATCCCGTTCCAGCACGCCAGTCCGCGCATCCTCAAGCTGATGAAGCGCCCCGGCAACATCGACAAGACGCTGGAGCGCATCCGCAACTGGCGCAGGCAGGTACCCGACCTCACCCTCCGCAGCACCTTCATCGTGGGCTTCCCCGGCGAAACCGATGCCGAGTTCGAGGAACTGCTGGACTTCCTGCGCGAAGCCGAACTCGACCGCGTGGGCGCCTTCGCCTACTCGCCGGTGGATGGCGCCAAGGCCAACGAGCTGCCGGGCGCCGTCTCCGAGGAACTGAAGGAAGACCGCCTGGAACAGTTCATGGCCGTACAGGCGGAAATCTCCGCCGCCAAGCTGCAGCGCAAGATCGGTCGCACGCTCAAGGTGCTGGTGGACGAGGCGAACGCCGAAGGTGCCGTGGCGCGCTCTGCCGCCGACGCGCCAGAGATCGACGGCACCGTGCTGATCGCCGATGGGCAAGGCCTCAAGCCTGGCCAGTTCGTCGACGTGGTGGTGGAAGGCGCCAGCGAGCACGACCTCACCGCGCGCCTGGCGCACCCTGCGCTGAAGATCGTGTAACCACCCCATGCGCTACATCGCGCCTGTTCGCGACGCGGTCGATTCGCCGGTGTTCGGACGGATGCCGCTGATAGCGTGGCGCGAATACGCCGGCCTGATTGAGGGCCACGACTGGCCTTCCATCGATGCGCTCAACGCCGCCAGGCCCGCGGGTATGCGCGAACGCTTCGCGGCGCAAACCCGCGAACTGCTCGCCGACGGCCTGCACTACGAACAGCGCATTGCCGAACGCGGCGAAATTGCTACCCGCGAAAACAACTGGCACGACCTGTTCAACGCCCTGGTCTGGCTGCGCCATCCGGCCTTGAAGCGCGCGCTCAACGCACGGCAGATGACCGAGATCGCCCGCATGGGATCCAAACAGCGTTCCCGCGTCCAATACGCGCTCACCCACTTCGACGAAGCCGGCGCGGTGGTCGCGCTGCGCGATCCGGCATTGCTCCCGCTGTGGGATGCCCACGACTGGCACGGCCTGTTCTGGCGCGAGCGCGCGGCATGGCTGGACGGTCGCATCCAGGTGGAACTGTTCGGCCATGCCTTGCTCGAACACGCGCTGACGCCGGGGCAGTTGCTGGTGGGGAAGGCGCTGGCGATCGCTGGTCCGGACGTATCGACAGCCGCGGCTGTCGAGGCCTGCGCAGAAGCGATCCGTACGGGCGAGGTGTTGTGCGATCCGCTGGAACTGCGGCCCTTGCCATTGCCTGGCGTGCCCGGCTGGCACCCGGACAACGGGCTGGAAGCGTTCTTCAACGAGGCGGCGTGTTTCCGGCCGGCAAGGGCAGGGCGGTGCTACCCTGCAGCGCTTGAGCTGCGGTAAGGAACCGGTTGGACGGCCGCCTGCGGACACAAGGGACGAGAACGTGGCCGCCCTGTTTGGTTCGATGCGGCACCTTGGGAGAACCGTATGGACGGCATCTACCAGATCACGCCGTTTCTGCATGTGCCTGACCTGAGCGAAGCGCTTTCCTTCTTCTGCGACGTCCTCGCATTCGAGATCAGGTATCGCCATGGCAACTACGCCTACATCGAGTTAGGCGGCTGCGGCCTGCGCCTGCTCGAAGAGCCGACGCGCAGACTCACTCCTGATGGAAAAGCCAGGGTAGCCATCTGCATTGATGTCGCTGATATTGATGCGCTGCATGCGAAGCTCGGTCCCGCACTCGCCACGCTGCCGCCCGATCGCGTCGAGCCGCTGAAGGACATGCCGTACCGCCAACGGGAGTTCCAGGTACGCATGCCGGACGGAGACTGGCTCAACTTCACGGCGCCCGTGGCCTGACAATTTCCGGTAAAACAAGGCGGGTCTGCTTGATTCGCCAGTCTGGAGTGGCGCGGGCACTTCCTTGGAGTGTGCCAACGCCAAGCGTACGATGGCTTGCTGTCGCCGCATTGCAGGCCTTCCGACATGCCGCAAACCTCATTCGCTGTTTCGAAGAAAAGCCGCATCCACGGCGCCCTGATGGGTGCCTTCATCGGCGACGCGCTGGCTCTTGGCCCGCACTGGTACTACGACCTCGATGCGCTCAGGCGCGACTACGGCGACTGGGTCAGCGACTACACGGCGCCGAAGCCGGGGCGCTACCACGAAGGCTTGCCGGCAGGGGCGTCGTCGCAGGCGGGGTTCATCCTCGCATTGATGCTGCGCTCGCTGGTGAGCTGCGGGGGCTACGACGAGGCGGACTTCTGCGATCGGATGGATCGCGAGCTGTTTCCGCTGCTGGACGGTACGCCGATGGCGGGGCCGGGCGGCTACACCAGCCAGTCGATCCGCGAGGCGTGGCGCAAGCGCCGCGCCGGCTTGCCGTGGGGGCAGGTGGCGGGGCTGGCGGACAACACCGAGGCGGCGGAGCGGGTGCTGGCGATCGCGCTGCGTTATGCGAGTGAGCCGGGGCAGCTGGCGCGGCATGTGAGCGGCAACGTGGCGCTCACCCAGCGCGATCCCACGGTGGGGGCGATGACGCTGGCGTTTGCCGCGGTGCTGGGGCAGCTGGTGAGCGGGGCGGCGTTGGACGGGGATCTGTCCGGCCGGCTGATGGGCATGGTGAAGTCCGGCGAGCTGTCGTTCCACACCGTGACCAGCGGCGAGTTGGATGTGCCGCAAGGTGCGGAGGCGCCCTTGCGGGCGGGGCAGTTCGCCTCGCCCGACGCCTTGCTCACGGTGTCGTCCATCGCGCGGGCGGCGCACGATCCTGGTGTCGCCATCGAACCGGCGTCGAAGGTGGGCCTGGTCTACGGTCTGCCGTGCGCGGTGTACCACCAGTTTCCCGCCGCCTATTACCTTGCGGCGCGCTTCCAGGGCGACGTGGAGCAGGGCGTGCTCAATGCGGTGAACGCGGGCGGCCAGAACCAGGCGCGCGCCATGCTCACCGGCGCCTTGTGCGGCGCCATCGGCGGCCTGGAAGCGATCCCGGAGCGCTTTATCGCGGGGCTGGAAAAAGGCGAGGAGTACCTGGCGCTGGCGGAGGCGCTGACACGCCAGGCGGATTGATGCGGTAGCGGAGGGCGCCCATGAAACGCACATGGACCATCATCGGCGTGGGCGATGTCGCCCGCAGTTTCGCGTGGTACCAGCGCCTGTTCGGCCAGCCCGCGACGGCGCCTGCGCATGACTATTTCGGGCAGATCCTCGACGCGGACGGCACGGTGCTGCTCTGCCTGCACGCATGGGGTGCGCATGACCATCCTTCCCTGGCCAGCCCCGATCTCGCTACGGCCGGCAACGGCCTGCTGCTGTTCTTCCGCGTCGACGATTTCGACCTGGCGCTGCAAAGGGCACGCGAGCTCGTACCCCGGCTGGAAGAGGAGCCCCAGCTCAACCCGGCCACGGGAACCATGGAGTTCGCGCTGCGCGATCCCGACGGTTACCACGTCATGGTCAGTGCGCTTTCCTGACGCGGGCGATGGCGGAGTCGGCGCGCGAAGGCGCGCTCATGTCTCAATAGCGCACCTCGACGATCAGGAACCTCGTACGCCCGCCGGGCAGCTCCGCCTCGAACTCGTCGTCCAGCCGCTTCTTCAGCACCGCGCGGGCCATCGGCGAGTCGATGCTGATCCAGCCCAGCTTCGCATCCGTCTCGTCGGGGCCGACGATGCGGTAGCTGACCTCCTCGCCGCTGGCGAGGTTTTCCAGCGTGATGGCGGCGCCGAAGAACACGGCTTCGCGGTCGGCGGGCAGGCCCTCGGCCACCTTGAGCGAGGGGATGCGCTTGCTGAGGTAGCGCACGCGGCGGTCGATCTCGCCGAGCTGCTTCTTGCGGTAGGTGTACTCGGCGTTTTCCGAGCGGTCGCCCTCGGCCGCGGCGGCGGCCAGCGCCTTCACCACTTCGGGTCGCAGGGTGTGCCACAGGTGGTCCAGCTCGGCCTTGAGCTTCTCGAAACCGGCACGGGTAATGATCGCCGTGGAGCCGGGCGCGGGCGGGCGCCAGCGGCTCATGCGCGCACCTCATCGTGACCGGGACCGCGCAACATTCGCCACGCCGCAGCCACCAGCCAGCCCAGAATCAGCACGATCAGTACCTTTTGACTCAAGCCTCTCGGCAGGGCGCGCCAGGATGCCTGCACCCACAGCAGCACGAAGCAGATCGTGGCATACGCAAATGCGGGCCGGAACCAGCGTCGCCAGCGCGCGTCGCCGCGCAGCCGCCAGGCCTGCAGCAGCATCGCGGTGGTCGTGCACAGGAACGCCGACTGCGCCGCCACGCCGTGCACGTAGCCGTGCAGCGTGGGCGGGTGGTTCCAGGTGTCGGTAGTGGCGAGCGCGGTGAGTGCCAGCGCCGCGCCGCCCGCCACGAACAACAACAACGGCGCCGCGCTGCGCGTTTCGGTCGGCAACGCGCGATAGCCGCCCGTGCCGAGCAGCACCAGGGCCAGCGCCATCGCGTAGTAGCCGGCACGCACCATGCCGCCCCACGGTCCGATCAGGTAGAAGCTGTTCGGCACCTGTGCCCAGTCGAGGTCGGGGCGCAGGTATTGCGCCGCGATGCCGGTGGCGAGGAAGGCAGTCATGCCGGCGAGGGCAATCGTTGCCACGACGTTCGGAGCCTTCATGCGGTACCCGCCAGCTGCCGCTGCAGGACGGCGATGTCACCGCGCTGCGGATGGTCGGGCCACGCTGCGGCAAGCCGTTCCAGCAGCACGAGGGCTTCGGCGCGGCGGTCGGCGTGCGCGCCGAGCAGGCGCGCGGCGAGCAAGCCGTAATGCGGCGCCTGTTGCTCGCGCGGCCAGTGTGCGAGGTAGCCGCGGCCGAGGTGGATGGCGAGGCGTACCATGCCCAGCCGGTCGGCGAGGTCGGCCAGTTCGCCGCAGGTGCGCGGGTCGTCAGGCACGAAGGCGGGGTCGATGGTGCAGCATTCCTGCAGCACGCCCAGGGCACGGCGCGCCTCGTTCTGCGCGATCAGCGCGGCGATCCAGACCTGGCCGTGCACCAGCAGGTCGTCGCGCAGGCCCTGGCGGCGCAACAGTTCGCGGTAGAGCTGGTGCGCCGGCGCGGGGGCGGTGCGCTGGCGCAGGCGTTCGGCCAGCTGGTGCAATGCCGCCATGGGGTCGCTTTCCGCCAGCGTGCGCGCCTCATCGAGCAGTCGGCTGTCCTCGTCCTGGCCGGCAGCTTTGGCGAGCTTCGGCGCCTCGGGCTCCAGCCCGAAGCGTTCGTGGCGCTGATGGATCAGCGCGCCCATCAGGTGGAAGGCCAGCACGATCAGGTACGTATAGGCGAAGCCGAACAGCGGCAGCGCGAGGAAGCGCGGCAGCAGGTTGGAGGTAAGTACGGCCACCGCGATCAGCGCGCCCAGCATCAGGTTGATCGCCACCGGTACCAGGTAGGCGCTGCCGAAGCCCTGTGCGATGCGCCACCAGGTGGCGGGGTTGAGCGCCAGCAGCGCATTGCCGTCGAAGGCCAGCGACATGTCGATGGCCGGCAATGCCAGCACCAGCACGGGGACCAGCAGCCACAGCGCGGATGGAGCGAGCCAGGTGCAGGCGACGAACAGCGCTCCCGCCGCCAGATGGATCAAGGCAAGCGCCCAGCCGGCCGCGCCGGCTTCGTCCACGCCCACGTCGGGTGCGTTGGCGTAGCCGTTCGCGGTGTGCTGCATGCAATCGGCGGCGTAGCGCCAGGTGGCGGCCCACACCAGCAGGTTGGCCAGCGTGCCGATGGCAGGCAGGAGGCTCGCGTAATGCGCCAGCGCCAGCGCCGTGCAGGTGGCCAGCCCGGCACCGCGCAGCGGATAGCCGAAGCCGGCGACGAGACGCTCGCCGAACGGCGTGTCGGCGGCAACCACTTCGATGTGCGGCATCGGCGGAACCTCAGCGCTTGGCGCCGAAGATACCGCCAGGCACGTCGTGCAGGATCTGCCGGCCGGGCTGGCTGCCTATGGTGCGCACCACCTGCTTGCCCATGGTCTCGATCATGCCCTGGCGGTTGCCGCAGCGCGCTTCCAAGCTGACTGCGTCGTCGTCGTTGCGCCCGATGAGTATGTCGCTCAATGCCGGCTCCTTGTCGTGTCGCATGATTCTAATGGGAGTGTTCTGGAGAAGGCGGCGTTTAAACCTTCGTCGCACGTATCGCATCGAAGGCTGAACCAAACGATGGGGCGGGCGATGCGGATCAGGGGTGGGTGGTGGAGTGTGCTGCTGCTGGGCCTGGTGCTGTGTGCGCCATCGGTGCGGGCTGAATGTGCGATGTGCGCAGAGGTGGCAGCGCAAGCACAGGCGGAGGGTTTCAATGGCGTGATCCTGGTGGCGGAGCATGGGCGCACGGTCTATGCCAAGGCTTTCGGCTTGGCGCATGCCGAGCCGCGCGAACTTATGCGCCTTGATACGCGCTTCGACGCGGGTTCGATCAGCAAATGGGTCGCGGCCATCGTGGTGCTGCAACTGGTCGATCACGGGAAGCTTTCGCTGGACGCGCCGATCAGCCGCTACCTTCCGGAGTACCGCGCCGACAATGGTGCGAGGCTGACTCTGCGCGACCTGATGCGCCACGCCAGCGGCCTGCCTAACCTGGTCGACGAGGCATACAAGCGGGACCGCAGCCTCAAGCGCGTGCCGCTGCCGATGGATGAGGCGATCCGGCGCTATGCCAGCGGAGATTTGACGTTCGCTCCCGGCAGCGCCTGGGAGTATTCGCACAGCAACTGGATCCTGGTGCAGGCCATCGTCGAGCGGGTCAGCGGCCGCCCTTACGCCGAGCAGGCGAGGCAGGCGCTGCTGCTGCCCTTGGGAATGCAGCACAGTGATGTGCTTGGCGGCGAGCCTGCCGGTCGCGGCGATGCCTTGGGTTACGCCGGGGCGCCGCAGACTGCGCAGCGTCGCGAAACGGTCTGTGCCGGCTACATGCTGGCGGCCTGTGGATTTCACGTGGACGCAGCCGACCTGGTCACCCTGCTCGAGGCGGTGGCGCAGGGACGGGTGCTGTCTCCTTGGGCTACGCGGATGCTCTTCACCGTGCAGATGCCGGCCCAGCACTACGCGCTGGGCGGCCGCGTTCGTCGAGTCGAGACCGGAGGCGTCGAGCGCGAGCTGGTCGACGAGTATGGTTCCGATGGGGCCTTTCGCGTGTCGGCGCGACGCACCTCGGCCGACGGCCACGCGGTGGTGGTGATGAACAATAGCGGCGCCGACCATCTGTGGATAGGCGACTTGGCACAGCGCCTGATGGATGCCAGCTACCGCTGATGGTCGACCGGCGGGTGCTCGTTGAGACAATGGGCTTGCGCGCAGTATCGTTGCACGTTTATTGCCTTGCTGCGTCGTGCCGCCCATGCCGTTTGTCCGTTTCACCCGAATCTTCTGCTTGCCACCGCTGGCCGCTGCCGTGACCCTGCTCGCCGCCTGCGCATCGAACGGTGCCGTACACGGCCGTGCCACTTCGGAGGTGAGCGCCCTGTATGCCCAGCTCGACCAGGCCACCCAGGGCTACGACACCGCGCTGCAACAGGTCCGTGCCGGCAACGACGCCGCGGGGCAGAAAACGCTGGAGCAGGCGCTGGACACGCTGAAGAACGCTTCCGTGCGTTGCGGCAGTACCGCCGGCTGCGATCCGCAACGTTTCTTCTCGGCCTACGACCACATGCTGCGTCTCAAGGATGGCAGCTCCATCGGCGACGAGGGCATGAACGAAGAGCCGCAGACCGGCATGGCGCTGGACCAGGGCAGCATTGCCGCGTTGCCCGAGGCGCAGCGCAGCGTGACCCTGCTGCACGGCCAGAAGCTCTCCGAACTGATCGCGATGAACGGCGCGGTGAAGGCCGCGCTGCAGATGTGGCTGACCCAGTGGCGGCCGAACCTGATCGACGCCTGGATCAACTACCAGTACCTGCGCCACGAGATGTGGCCGGCGTACAAGGATGCCGACCTGCCCGAGGCGCTGCTGTTCGGCATCATGGCCCAGGAGTCCGGCGGCAAGGTGCACGCGGTGTCGCGCTCCGGCGCGGCGGGCCCGCTGCAGTTCATGTACGCCACCGGCATGCGCTTCGGCCTCACCAATTCCGACGGCTTCGACCTGCGCTTCGATCCGGCCGCATCGGCGCGCGCGAATGCCGCGTACATGAACGAGCAGCTCCAGGTGTTCAACGACAACCTCGAGCTGACGCTGGCGGCCTACAACGCCGGCGAAGGGCGCATGCGGCGGCTGGTGGGGCCTGACACCACGGTGAGCTTCTACGACCCGCGCATCTACAACCAGCTTTCGCAGCAGACCCGCGACTACGTGCCCTCGGTGCTGGCGGCGGCTTGGCTGTTCCTGCATCCGGACAGCTACAACCTGCGCTTCCCCAGGATCGATGGCGTGGCGGGCAGCATCACGCTGCAGCGGCCGGCCTCGATCGACGAGCTCACCGTCTGCCTGGGCTCGGCCGGCGGCATGGAGGAAGGCTGGTTCCGCACCCTGCGCAACCTTAATCCGCGGCTCGACCCGCAGCAGGAGCAGCCGGCCGGCGTGGTGCTGCAGGTGCCGAAGCTGCTGGAGAAATCCTACGCCTCGCGCTGCGTGGACGGCCCGTGGCCGATCCTCGCCGCCGACCTGCACGCCGCTGCCGCGCCGGTGGTGGTCGATCCGGCCCCGCCGCCGCCTGCGGAGCCGGCCAGGACCCGTCATTACAAGGTGCGCCGCGGCGACACCCTGGTCGGCATCGTGCGCAAGCTGCGCTGCTCCAGCGTGCAGGAAGTGGCCGAGATGAATCATCTGCGGCACCACCACATCGCGGTGGGGCAGGTGCTGAAAGTGCCGGAGTGCCGCTGAGCTTCGATCAGGCGGTGGCGCCGGTGCGCATCCAGTCCTTGACCGGATTGGTCGGGCGATGCAGGCGCTTGAGTTCCTGCAGCAGATGCAGCACCTGGCGGTGCTGCGGCAGCAGGCGATCCTGCGGGGAGTGCTTGGTCTCGTGGTAGGCCACGGCCAGCCACAGCGCGATACCGCGCAATGCCACTTCAGGATTCTCCGAACGCGCCCGCTCATAGCCGGCACCGGTGCCATGGCCCCAGGGCAGGTAGCGCGCCTCCGGCGGCGTGCCGTACAGGTGCGGGAATTCCCTGCGCGAAGCCTGGCCGATCTCGCGCAGGGTCAGCACGCTCAGCTGTGCGCGGCTGCGCTGGGGCAGGGCGCGCATGCTGCGCTCGATCTCGCGCAACTGGCGAGCGAGCTGGTGTGCACGGAGGAAGGCGATGGCCGGGCTGAGCAGCTGCATGGAGTCCTCGTCGGCTGGCGCCGCGACGGGCGCGGCAACGGCGGGAGGATAGTGGGCGCGTGACGCCCGTTGCGCCCAGTGCGTCACAAAATGACGTGCAGCGTCAGCTTTCGTGGTGGCAGCAGCCCAGCCGCTGACCTACCCGCACCGGCTGCTGCGGCTGCAGCGCATCCAGTTCGGCCATGCCTTCGGGCAGCAGCAGGATCACGGTCGAGCCCATGTTGAAGCGCGCCATCTCGGCGAAGCGTTCCAGCGTGATGTTCTGCCCGGCGAACGATTTGCGCCGGATCGAAGGTGCGTAGGGCGGGATCACCAATCCGTCCCACACTGTGGCCACCGACGAGACCAGGATCGCGCCCACCATCACCACCGCGAACGGGCCGTGCTCGCCCTCGAAGTGGCAGACCAGGCGCTCGTTGCGCGCGAACAGGCGCGGGATGGCTTCCACTGCAAACGGCGCCACGCTGAAGATGCGTCCAGGCACGTGCACGGTTTCCCTCAGCGTGCCTGTCAGCGGCATGTGCACGCGGTGGTAGTCGCGCGGCGACAGGTACACGGTGACGAAGCGGCCATTCCGGTACGGTGCGGCGGAAGCCTCGTCGCCCAGCAGTTCGGCAGCGGTGTACTCCTGTCCCTTGGCCTGGAAGATGCGCCCGTCCACGATCGCGCCGGCTTGGCTGATGCGGCCGTCGGCAGGCGAGAGCAGGGCGGCCGGGTCGGCGTCGGCCGTGCGCGCATCGGGTCTCAGCTTGCGGGTGAAGAAGGCATTGAAGTGCTGGTAGGCCAGCGGATCGGGCTGCGCGGCCTCGGCCATGTTCACGCCGTAATTGCGCACGATGGTGCCGATCAGCCAGTTCTTCCACGGCGCGAAGGTCCAGCGCGTGCCCCAATAGACCAGGCGCGACAGGAAACGGTGCGGAAGGATGTATTGGAGGATTACTTTGAAAGTCATCCAGCCAGTATACGGGGCGCGCGCTTATAATCAGCGGTCTTTTTGCCGCGCCGTGGGCCGCCCGTGACCGCCGAACTCGCCACCATCATCGACTTCATCCGCTACGGCGCCAGCCGCTTCTCGGCGGCCGGGCTGACCTTCGGCCACAGCCACGACAACCCCATCGACGAGGCCACCCACCTGGTGCTGGCCAGCCTGCACCTGCCGCCGGACATTCCGCCGGCCTACGGCGCGGGCCGGCTCACCGCCGGGGAGCGCGCGAACGTGCTGGCGCTGATCGAGCGCCGCGTCAACGAGCGCCTGCCGGTGGCCTACCTGGTCGGCGAAACCTGGTTTGCCGGGCTGAAGTTCAAGAGCGACCGCCGCGCCCTGGTGCCGCGCTCGCCGATCGCCGAACTGATCGAATCGGGCTTCGCGCCGTGGTTGGACGAGCGCCACATCGAGCGCGCGCTGGACCTGTGCACCGGCTCCGGCTGCATCGGCATCGCGATGGCCGAGTACAACCCGGACTGGCGCGTGGACATCGTGGACATCAGCGACGAGGCGCTGGCGCTGGCGCGCGAGAACATCGTGTTCCAGCACGTCGAGTCGCGCGTCGAGGCGGTGAAGTCCGACCTGTTCGAAGGCGTGCGCGGGCGCAAGTACGACCTGATCGTTTCCAATCCGCCCTACGTCACCGAGGACGAATACGCCGCGCTGCCCGGCGAATACGTGCACGAGCCCAAGCTTGGCCTCACCTCGGGCGAGGATGGGCTGGACATCTGTCTGCGCATTCTCGACGAGGCGGCCGACCTCCTCGGCGACGACGGCCTGCTGATCGTCGAAGTGGGCGAGAGCGAGCACGCGCTGGCCGCGCTGCTGCCGGAAGTGCCCTTCGTGTGGATCGAGTTCAAGGTGGGGCAGATGGGCGTGTTCGCGCTGGAGCGGCGCGACCTGATCGAGCACCGCGAGGCGATCCACGCCGCCGCTGCCGCGCGACGCTGAGCCGATGGAACTGGAGACCGCGCGTTTGCGGCTGGACGCCCTGCGGGAGGGCGATGCGGATGCGTTGTTCCGTTACCGCGCCGATCCTGCTGTCTGCCGTTACCAGGGCTGGCGCCCGGCCACGCTGGCCGATGCCGAGCGTTTCATCGGCAGCCAGTCGGCCACGACCGCGCCGGTGCAATGCCAGTGGTTCCAGCGCGCCATTCGCCATCGCGACGATGGCACGCTGATCGGCGATGTCGGTTTTTGCCTTGCCGACGGCCAGGCCGAATTCGGCATCACGCTGGCGCCCGCCGTGCAAGGCCACGGCTTCGCCCGCGAGGTGCTGCAGGCGTTGTTTGGCTGGCTGTTCGGCCGGCTGGAAGTTCACCGCGTGTACGCGTCGGTCGATCCGCGCAACGCGCCGAGCGTGGCGCTGCTGCAGGCGATGGGCATGCGCAAGGAAGCCCATTTCCGCGAAAGCCTGCTGCTCCATGGCGAGTGGGTCGACGATGTCGTTTTCGGGCTGCTGGCCAGCGAATGGCCTGGTGAAGGCGCAGGAATTGTTGCGCCGCGGTAAGCTGTGGGGGTTTCCTGCAGGCATCCGAATCTCGTGTCCAGCAACTCCTTCGGCAAGCTCTTCACCGTCACCACCTTCGGCGAAAGCCACGGACCGGCCATCGGCTGCGTGATCGACGGCTGCCCGCCGGGGCTGCCGATCGGCGAGGAGGAATTCCGCAACGACCTCGACCGTCGCGCCACCGGCAAGTCACGTCACACCTCGCAGCGGCGCGAGGCGGACGAGGTGGAGATCCTCTCCGGCGTATACGAGGGCAGGACCACCGGCACGCCGATCGCGCTGCTGATCCGCAATACCGACCAGCGCAGCAAGGACTACGGCGACATCGCCTCGACCTTCCGCCCCGGGCATGCCGACTACACCTACTGGCAGAAGTACGGCATCCGCGATCCGCGTGGTGGCGGGCGTTCCTCGGCGCGGGAGACCACGATGCGCGTGGCTGCCGCGGTGGTCGCCAAGAAGTGGCTGGCCGAGCGCCACGGCGTGCGCGTGCGCGGATACCTCGCGCAGCTGGGTGACGTCGCACCGACCGCCTTCGACTGGGAGGCGGTCGAGCAGAACCCGTTCTTCTGGCCCTGCGCCGAACAGGTGCCCGAGCTCGAAAAGGCGATGGACGCGCTGCGCAAGTCCGGCGACTCGGTCGGCGCGCGCGTCAGCGTGGTGGCCGACGGCGTCCCGCCGGGCTGGGGCGAGCCGATCTACGGCAAGCTGGACGGCGATCTCGCCAGCGCACTGATGTCGATCAACGCGGTGAAGGGCGTGGAGATCGGCGATGGCTTCGCGGCCGTCACGCAGCGCGGCAGCGAGCACCGCGACGAAATGCGTTTGGACGGCTTTACGTCCAATCATGCCGGTGGCATCCTTGGCGGCATCAGCACGGGGCAGGCGGTGATCGCCTCGATCGCGCTGAAGCCCACCTCCAGCATCCTGATTCCCGGCCACAGCGTGAACCTGGCCGGCGAGCCGGTGGAAGTGGTCACCAAGGGGCGCCACGACCCCTGCGTCGGCATTCGCGCCACGCCCATCGCCGAGGCGATGATGGCGCTGGTACTGATGGACCACGCATTGCGCCACCGCGCGCAGTGCGGCGACGTGGGCGAGGTGGCGCCGCGCATTCCCTGACAGGAGCCGCCGACCATGAGCATGCCAATCGCACCGCATATCGGTTCGCATTCGCCGCTGGGCAAGGTCCTCGGCGACGCCATCGGCTATTGGGAGCGGCGACGCGTCGGCTACAACCTCGCGCTGGCCGCGGTGGTGCTGGGCTGGCTGGCGGTGGCGTGGACGCGCCTGCGCGGCCTGTTCGGCATCGAGCACCTGCTGGCGCTGTTCGTCCTCGCCGTGCTGGCGAACATGTGCTATTGCGCGGCCTACCTGGTGGATGTGCCGGTCCAGCTCTCGGAGTTCCGGGACGGCTGGCGCCGGCGGCGCTGGTTGTTGTGGCTGGTCGGCACCCTGTTCGGCATGGCCCTGGCGTGGTTCTGGATCGCCGACGAAATCCTGCCGGCCGCCGGGACCTGACCGGATGGGGATGACGTCCAAGCCCAGCGTATGGGTCTCGCGCCCCACTTTCCCGGACGTGGTCGCCCGGCTGGAACCGCATTTCCACGTGTCGGCCGAGCCGGAAGAAACGAAGTTCACCTCCGCCGAGCTGGCCGCGAAGCTGGCCGGCTGCGACGCCGCCATCGTGGGTCTGAAGGAACGCGTGGGCGCCACCGAGCTGGCGGCTGCGAAGCGCTTGCGCATCGTCGCCAACCTCGCCGTGGGTTACGACAATCTCGATCTCGCTGCGCTCGGTGCTGCCGGCATCGCAGCCTCCAACACCGCCGACGTGCTCAACGAGAGCGTGGCCGACTATGCCTGGGCGTTGCTGCTGGGTGCGTCGCGGCGCATGGGCGCCGCCGAGCGCTGGCTGCGCGCCGGAAAGTGGCACGCCACCGAATTCAAGGGCTGGCTGGGCACGGATGTGCGTGGCCGCACGCTGGGCATCCTGGGCATGGGCCGCATCGGCCAGGCCATCGCGCGGCGCGCGCAGGGCTTCGGCATGCCGGTGCTCTATCACAACCGCTCGCGCCTGCCCGAGGCCACCGAGCGGGAATGCCGCGCCAGCTACGTGGGCAAGGCCACGCTGCTGCGCGAGTCGGACTGCATCATGCTGGTGTTGCCGCTGACGCCGGAAACCCGCCACGCCATCGGCGCTGCCGAACTGGCGCAGATGAAATCCACCGCAGTGCTGGTGAACGTGGCGCGCGGCGGCATCGTGGACGACGCGGCGCTGGCCGCCGCGCTACGCGAAGGCCGGCTCGCCGCCGCCGGCCTGGACGTGTTCGAGGGCGAGCCACGCGTGCATCCGGACCTGCTCGCGCTCGACAACGTGCTGCTCAGCCCGCATATCGCCAGCGCCACGACCGATACCCGCCGCGCCATGACCAGCGTGGCGGTGGACAATGTGCTGGCGTTCTTCGGCCACGGCCCGCACGCCGGGCACCCGCCGAACCTGCTGAACCCCGAAGCGCTGGCCGCGGCCGGCGTGACTTTTCCACCACTCCACCACTTTCCAACCCACCAATAACTCACCTGACGAGCAGCACCCGATGAGCAAGAAGAGCAGTTACAAGGTTGCGATGGTCGGCGCCACCGGCGCCGTGGGCGAGACCCTGCTCGCCATCCTCGCCGAGCGCAATTTCCCGGTCAGCGAGTTGGTGCCGCTGGCCAGCGAGCGTTCGGCCGGCGGTACGGTGGGGTTCGCGGGCAAACAGGTGACGGTGAAGAACCTCGCCGACTACGACTTCGCGGGCGTGGACATCGCCTTCTTCTCGGCCGGCGGTTCGGTGAGCAAGGTGCATGCGCCGCGTGCGGCGGCGGTCGGCGCGGTGGTGATCGACAACACCTCCGAGTTCCGCTACCAGGACGACATCCCGCTGGTGGTGAGCGAGGTGAATCCGCACGCCATCGCCCAGTACACCACCCGCGGTATCATCGCCAATCCGAACTGCTCGACCATGGGCATGCTGGTGGCGCTGGCTCCGATCCACCGCGCGGTGGGCATCGAGCGCATCAACGTGGCGACCTACCAGTCGGTTTCCGGCGCGGGCCGCTCGGGCATGGAGGAGCTGGGCCGGCAGACTGCCGCGTTGCTGAGCTTCCAGGACGTGGAGAAGGGCAAGTTCCCCAAGCAGATCGCCTTCAACGTGATCCCGCACATCGACGACTTCCAGCCCAACGGCTACACCAAGGAAGAGATGAAGATGGTGTGGGAGACGCGCAAGATCCTGGAGGACGACTCCATTGCGGTGAACCCCACCGCGGTGCGCGTGCCGGTGTTCTACGGGCATTCCGAGGCGGTGCACATCGAGACCCGCGACAAGATCACCGCCGAACAGGCCCGCGCGCTGCTGGAGCAGGCCGAGGGCGTGGTGGTGATGGACGAGCGCAAGGCCGGCGGCTATCCCACCCCGGTGGGCGACGTCGCGGGCAAGGATCCCGTGTTCGTGGGCCGCATCCGCGAGGACATCTCGCACGAGCGCGGCCTCGACCTGTGGATCGTCTCGGACAACATCCGCAAGGGTGCGGCGCTGAACGCGGTGCAGATCGCCGAGCTGCTGATCGGGGACTACCTGTGAGGCTCGGCCCGGGCGGGATGCTGCTGGCCGGTGTGTTGCTGGCTGCGCCCCTGTCGGCGCAGGCCTGGCAGCAGCCGGCGGCCAATGCCGCACGTGTCGCCAGGGCCGTGCACAAGAATGCGGCTGCAGTCGACCAGCAGCGTGCCAAGGTGCAAGACCTGCAGCATGATGTGGCCGCACAGGAGGCCGGCAGTCGCGCGGCCGCCCAGCGGCTCGAGCAACAGGACGCGGAAATCGCCGAACTGCAGCGACAGCTGCAGGCGGCGCAGCAGGCCGGGGCCGGGGCCGCCCCCGGCAAAGGGCACTGATTCCTTCCACGGGGCTGCCGGGGTTCTGGAATGTGCGGCAGCAATGCATCGCAAGTCTGCGATCCTGCTATTGTTGATCCGTGTATATCTAACTTAAAGTGGCGCCTCGTCGGGGCGGAGCGCTGCCATTGTGGTGGCCGTACCAGACGCCACGGCTTGTTCGGGGGAGCGCGTAATGAATCGTTCGTTGAAACTGCCACTGCTGGTGGCGTTGGCCTTGGGCAGCGGCCATGCCCTGGCGCTGGACCTGGGCCAGATCCAGGTCAAGTCCGCGCTGGGTCAGCCACTGCTGGCGGAGATCCCGGTGCAGCAGGCCACGCCGGCCGAACTGCAGCAGCTCAGCGTGCAGCTGGCTTCGGGCGACGAATTCGCGCGTGCCGGGGTGGCCGGCGGGCGGCCATCGATCCCCCTGCGTTTCGACGTGGTCGATGGCGGCAACGGCCACAAGGTCATCCGCATCACCAGCGAGGCTGCGGTCAACGATCCGTTCCTCGACCTGCTGGTCGAGATCCACGGCGGCAGCGGCAAGAGCGTGCGCGAGTACACCATCCTGCTCGATCCGCCAGGCAGCAGTCCCGCGCCGGTGGCGTCGCGTTCGTCGGCGCCTGCGCACGCAGCGCGGCCGGCGGCTGCCGCTCCGGTCACGCACCCGTCCACCCATGCCGGTAGCGGCTCCTCGGGCGGGCAGGTGGCGAACGGCCGCTTCGGGCCGGTCGTGCGCGGCCAGACCCTGTCCGCGGTGGCGCATCAGACGGCGCCGGCCGGCGTCGACATCAACCAGATGCTGCTGGCGCTCAAGCAAGCCAATCCCGATGCGTTCTACCGCGACAACATCAATGCGCTGAAAGCAGGCGCGGTGCTGCGCATTCCCGGCAAGGACGAAGCCGAGGCGCTCGCGGTGGCCGCTGCTGCAGCGGAAGTGCGTCGCCAGAACGGCGACTGGCGCAGCGGTACGGTGAGCAGTTCGCCGGTGACCGTGGCCGATGCGGGCACCCGCGCCGGCACATCCAGTTCGCCCACGGCGGGAGCCGGCAGCAAGGGCGATCACCTGGCCCTGGTGCCTGCGAAGCAGGGTGGCAAGGCTGCCGCGACGGCAGGCGGTTCGGACAGGGACAGCACGCTGCGCCAGGACCTGCAGCGCAGCCAGGAGACCCTCGCCAGCCTGCAGCAGCAGGGTGCGGACCTGAAGTCGCGACTGAAGGAACTCAGCGACATCAACAACAAGAACGAACGCCTGCTGGCGCTCAAGGACAACGAGATCGCCGAGCTGCAGCAGAAGCTGGCCGCGGCGCGCAAGGCTGCCGGCCAGCCGGCCGAGAAATTGGCGGCGGTGGCGGCAGCGACCGCCGGCGCCAACGCACCGAAGCCGGCGGAGCAGCCGGCCAGCGCCGCGCCGGCGCCGGCGACGACTGCCGGCAGCGCGACCGCGGCGCAGGCCAAGCCAGCGGCGGCTCCCGGTACCGCGTCGACGGCACCCGCGGCGAGCAAGCCGGCACCGGTTGCCACGCCGGCCCATACCGCTCCGCTCAAGCCGACCGCCATCAAGCCGGCGCCGGCGAGCGAGGAACCCTGGTATACGCAGCTCTGGGCACAGGCGCTGGGCGCCGCCGTCATCGTGCTGCTGTTGCTGGGCGCACTGCTCGGCCGTCGCCGCAAGGCGAAGCCTGTAGCGCAGGCAGCGAAGCTGGCGCCATCACTGGCCGATCGCTTCGGCGATGCCGCGCCGTCCGACGGCGCCGACGACGTCGACCAGAACCTGCTGCTCGACCAGCTGGCCGAGCATCCCGACGACATCGGCCTGCACCTGGAACTGGTCAGCCTGTATTACGGCCGCCGCGACGTCGAGCATTTCGAGGCCGCCGCCGAGGCCATGCACGCCCACGTCAGCGATCCGCACCAGGAAGAGTGGCAGGACGTGCTGCACATGGGCGAGGACCTGGTGCCAGGCCATCCGCTGTTTGCCGGGCACGGCGGCATGTCGGCGGAGGAACTCGAGGCGCATCATGATTTCGACATCGACCGCTACGCCGCCGAGACCGTCGCGGCGCCGGCACCTGTCCCGGCACCTGCGCCGGCCGGTCCGCCGCCGTTGCCCGCGAATCCGGTGAAGGTGAGCGAGTACAACTTCAACTTCGATCTGACCCCGGGACACGAATCGGCGCCGAAGCGGGCCGAGGATGTCGAGCCGGCCGTGGCGCACCAGGCCGCCGCGGAACCGCATGCCGCGGACGACGACGTGACGGTGCTGCGCAGTGCGGTATCGAGCTGGCAGTTCGATGAGCCGGAAATGCAGATCCAGCCGGCCGGGCATGACATCGAACCGCGCGATTTCAGCGACGACCCGGTGGACACCAAGCTCGACCTGGCCCGCGCCTACCTGGACATGGCCGACCCCGAGGGCGCCCGCGCCATGCTCGAGGAGGTGCTGCACGAAGGCAGCCAGATGCAGCGCGACGTGGCCAGGCGCATGCTCGACGACCTGCACTGAGTCGCCCGCGTGCAATGCAACCGGAAACGGGCCGGCCATGCCGGCCCGTTCGCGTTTGAGGAGTGCGGTCATGGATGGCCGCCTGTTTGATTTTCGCGATCAGGGACGATCGCAGGGTTTGAGGAGTGCGGTCATGGAGGCCGCCCATTTGATTTTCGCGATCACGGACGATCGCAGGTGGAAAGGCCTGCTACGCTGCGCACTTTCCACACTCCCCTGATCCATGCGCATCGCCCTGGGCATCGAATACGACGGCACCGACTTCCTCGGCTGGCAGCGCCTGAGTCACGGCAACACGGTGCAAGGTGCGCTGGAAGAGGCTTTGTCGAAGGTGGCCGCGCAGTCCGTCGAGGTAACCTGCTCAGGCCGTACCGATGCCGGCGTGCACGGCCGCTGCCAGGTGGTGCATTTCGATACCGGGGTGTCGCGCACGATGCGCGGCTGGTTGCTGGGCGCCACTTCCAACTTGCCGTCCAGCGTGGCCGTGCTGTGGGCGCAGCCGGTGGCAGGGGATTTCCACGCGCGTTTTTCCGCGCGCAGCCGGCGCTACCGCTACACCATCCTCAACCGGCCGGTGCGTGCGGCGCTGGACGCACGCCAGGTGACCTGGGAACGCCTGCCGCTGGATGCCGCGCGCATGCATGACGCCGCGCAGGCGCTGCTGGGCGAGCACGATTTCTCCGCGTTCCGCGCGGTGTCATGCCAGGCCGCGCATCCGCGGCGATGCGTGCTGGCGGTGGGCGTACGGCGCGAGGGCGAGCAGGTGATCGTGGAGATCGAGGCGAATGCCTTCCTGCACCATATGGTGCGCAACATCGTGGGTTCGCTGCTGCCGGTGGGTCGCGGCGAGCAGCCCGGCACATGGGTCGGCGAGCTGCTGGCGGGGCGCAACCGCGAGGCGGCTGGGCCTACCGCGCCATCGTCTGGACTGACCTTCATCGGGCCGCGCTACGAGGCGCACTGGGGCCTGCCTGCCGAGGTGAGCCAGCCATGACCCGCATCAAGTGCTGCGGCATGACCCGCGTCGAGGATGCGCTGCTGGCGGCGCGGCTCGGCGCCGATGCGATCGGCCTGGTGTTCACCGCGCGCAGCAAGCGGCGCGTTTCCGTGGCGCAGGCGCAGGCCATCGTGCATGCGCTGCCGCCGTTCGTGAGCACGGTGGCGCTGTTCATGGACGACACGCCGGCGCTGGTGGAGGACGTCATTGCCGACGTGGTGCCGGACCTGCTGCAGTTCCACGGCGGCGAGCCGGACGAATGGTGCGCGCAGTTCGGCCGTCGTTACCTCAAGGCCATCGCGATGGGCGCAGGCGCCGCCGCGCTGGCGCGCTTGCACGACCATCCGCATGCCGCCGCGCTGCTGCTCGATGGGCACGGCCTTGGCGAGGCCGGTGGCGGCGGCAAGGCTTTCGACTGGTCGCTGATGCCGACGGATCTCGCGCAACCGCTGGTACTGGCCGGTGGCCTGCATGCCGGCAACGTGGCCGAGGCCATCCGTGTGGCGCGGCCGTGGGCGGTGGACGTGGCCAGCGGCGTGGAGTCGGCGCCAGGCATCAAGGATGCCGGCAAGTTGCGGGATTTCATCGCGGCGGTGCGCGCCGTGGGCTGAAGGTTGTGGCACGGTGCCGACACTGGCCGCGATGGGGAATGCCGGGTCGATGCCAGCCATCCTTTCGATCCGCACCACGCGCATTATTTCGATGTGATGCGCGACGTCGCCTGCGTGCCGTGCGGTGCGCGGCGCTTCGCCCTGTTTCCCCGGAGCGTCGGCGGCGAGGAAACCGCAGTGTGCGTCCCGGAGCATCGTCGCAGCGTGTTCGGGCTGTGGCGCCGGAAATGGTGGAGAAGCCGAAGGAAGACGCGCGGCAGAATCCCCGGGCGCACTTGCCCTCACGTCGCCAGTTCGCGACGCAGCCAATCCGCCAGTGCCGCGAGGCGGGCATCGCCGGTGCGACGTGCCGAGACCAGCGCCCAGCACGCGGACGTTTCGCGGAATCCCCAGGGCGCCAGCAGGCGCCCGCTGGCGAGGTCGTCGGCCACCAGCGGTTGCGGCGCGATGGCCACGCCCAATCCTGCCGCAGCGGCCTCCAGCAGGAAGTAGAGGTGGGGCAGCGCCTGCGTCTGCTGCAACGATTCGGGCGGCAGACCCATGGCGAGCGCCCATTCGGGCCAGGCCTGCGGGCGCGAGACGGTATGCAGGAGCGGTTCGTCGCACAGGGCGGTGGCGGGTAGCTCGCGCAGGCGGTCGGCGCCGGGATAGCGCGGGCTGAGCACCGGGCCGATGCGTTCCGGTGCCAGTTCATGCACCTGCCAGCCTGCCGGCCAGGGCGGTGCGGCCAGCAGCAGGGCGGCGTCGACGTCGGCCAGATGGTCGGCGACGGGTTCGTCCTGCACGGCCAGGTGCAGTGTCAGCGTGGGCAATTCATGGCGCAGACGTTCCAGCCGTGGAATCACCCAGCGCGCCAGTACGCTGCCGGAGCAGCCGAGCACGCAGGCTGGTCTGCCGCTGCTCTTCTTCAACTGCAGCCAGCCCTCCCGCAATTGCCCGAACGCGGCGCTGCACTGCTCGCGCAACTGCTGGCCGGTCGCGGTGAGCGCAACGCCGCGCCCCTGGCGGACGAACAGCGGCTGGCCCAATGCTTCTTCCAGCGCCCGCACCTGCCGGCTCACCGCGCCGTGGGTCACGTGCAGTTCCTGCGCGGCAAGGCTCATGCTGCCCAGTCGCGCGGCGGCTTCGAAGGCGCGCAGGGCATTCAGCGAGGGCAGGTCGCGGTCCGACATGCTGTGAGTCTAGCTCAAGTATTGGTGCGATCTTTTCGCTTTTTCATAGGGTATGAAGGCGCTAAGGTGTGAGCCTGTTGCTTCGCTTTCCGTTGGAGTCGCCATGCCCGAGATCCGGGATTTCCACGCTTTCCCCGATGCCCAGGGACGCTTCGGCCAGTTCGGCGGCAGCTACGTCGCCGAGACCCTGATGGCGCCGCTGGCCGAACTGACCGAGGCCTACCTGCGCCTGCGCCAGGATCCGGCCTTCATCGCCGAACTCGACCGCGACCTCACGCATTACGTGGGCCGGCCCAGCCCGGTGTATTTCGCCGAGCGGCTGACGAAGCACGCGGGCGGAGCGCGCATCCTGCTCAAGCGCGAGGATCTGAACCACACCGGCGCGCACAAGATCAACAACACCGTGGGCCAGGCGCTGGTGGCGCGGCACATGGGCAAGACCCGCATCATCGCCGAGACCGGCGCGGGCCAGCACGGCGTGGCCAGCGCCACGGTGGCGGCGCGACTGGGGCTGGAGTGCGTGGTCTACATGGGCGCCACCGACATCGAGCGGCAGAAGATCAACGTTTACCGTATGAAGCTGCTTGGCGCCGAGGTGGTGCCGGTGACTTCCGGTTCCAAGACGCTGAAGGACGCGCTGAACGAGGCGATGCGCGACTGGGTCACCAACGTGGCCGACACCTTCTACATCATCGGCACGGTCGCCGGCCCGCATCCGTACCCGCTGATGGTGCGCGACTTCAACGCCATCGTGGGCCGCGAGGCACGTGCGCAGCTGCTGGAGCAGTACGGCCGCTTGCCGGACGTGCTCACCGCCTGCGTGGGCGGCGGCTCCAATGCGATCGGCCTGTTCCATGCCTTCCTCAACGACCGCGACGTGCGCATCGTCGGCGCCGAGGCGGCGGGCGAGGGCATCGCCACCGGTCATCATGCGGCCTCGCTGGCTGCGGGCCGGCCCGGCGTGTTGCACGGCAATCGCACCTATGTGCTGTGCGACGACGACGGCCAGATCACCGAGACGCATTCGGTGTCTGCGGGCCTGGACTACCCGGGCGTGGGCCCCGAGCACGCCTTCCTCAAGGACGCGGGGCGCGCCGAATACGTCGGCGTCACCGACGACGAGGCGCTGGAGGCCTTCCACCTGCTGGCTCGCACCGAGGGCATTCTCGCCGCGCTGGAATCCAGCCATGCGGTCGCGCAGGCGATCAAGCTGGCGCGCGAATATCCGAAGGACGGCATCGTGCTGTGCAACCTCTCCGGCCGCGGCGACAAGGACGTGCACACGATTGCCGCACGCGAAGGAGTGCAGGTATGAGCCGCATCGACCGCCGTTTCGCCGCACTGAAAGCTGCCGGCCGCACCGGCCTGATTCCCTTCGTCACCGCAGGTGATCCCTCGCCTGAGCATGCGGTGGCGCTGATGCACGCGCTGGTCGAGGCCGGTGCCGACCTGAT
Source organism: Rhodanobacter lycopersici (assembly GCF_040812335.1). Taxonomy (NCBI): domain Bacteria; kingdom Pseudomonadati; phylum Pseudomonadota; class Gammaproteobacteria; order Lysobacterales; family Rhodanobacteraceae; genus Rhodanobacter; species Rhodanobacter lycopersici. The sequence goes on along the minus strand of NZ_JBFOHK010000001.1, from coordinate 583,501 downwards.
CGAACTCGGTGTGCCGTTCTCCGACCCGATGGCCGACGGCCCGGTGATCCAGCACGCCAGCGAGCGCGCCATCGCCAAGGGCGTGGGCCTGGGCGACGTGCTGGGCTGGGTGACGCAGTTCCGCCAGCGCGACGCGGACACGCCAGTAGTGCTGATGGGTTACCTCAATCCTATCGAGATCCACGGTTATGCGCGCTTCGCCGCGGAGGCGGTCGAGGCCGGCGTCGATGGCGTGCTGCTGGTGGATTGCCCATTGGAGGAATCGGAAGTGCTGGCGCCGCTGCGCGCAGCCGGCCTCGCGCAGATCCTGCTCGCCGCACCCACCACGGCACCGGAGCGCCTGTCGAAGCTGTGTGCGGCGGCCGAAGGTTTCCTTTACTACGTCTCGTTCGCCGGCATCACCGGTGCGGCGCGCCTGAGCACCGCGGACATCGCCGCGCGCGTGGCAGACCTGCGTGCGCACGCGAAAGCGCCGGTGGCCGTGGGCTTCGGCGTGCGCGATGCGGAAAGCGCGAAGGCCATCGCCGGTTTCGCCGATGCGGTGGTGATCGGGAGTGCGCTGGTGGAACGGCTGGCGGGCGCGGCTTCGGCGGAGGAAATCGCCGCGCGCGCGCGCGCGTTCCTGCAGCCCGTGCGGGAGGCGCTGGACGCGCGCTGAGCTGGATCCGTCAGCGGTTTTCCCGCGCGCGGATCAATTCGAGAATCCTGGCCGCGTCCACCGGCGTGGCCGGGTTGTACACCACCATGCCGAGATCCGGTCGGCCATCGACCGCGAAGGACGAGTACTCCAGCGCGATCTCCCCGGCTTGCGGGTGGGTCAGTTGCTTGCGGCCTCCGCCGAAGTGGCGCACGTCGTTGTCGCGCCACATGGCTGCGAACTCGGGGCTTTGCCGTTCGAGCTCGTCGATCAGGCTGCGCACGCTGTCCGACGCAGTCGCGCCCGTGCGTGCCACGTCGGCACGGAACGCCGCCACCACGGAACGCGCCACGCTTTCCCAGTGGTGCTGTGCCGCACGCACACGCGGATTGAGGAACATCAGGCGCAGCACGTTCCGCTGTTCGGGCGCGAGCATGCCGTAGTCGGCAAGCACTGCGGCCGCGGCGCGGTTCCATGCCACCACGTCCCAGGTGGTGGTCTTGATCAGCGCCGGACTGGATTGCAGCGCATCCAGTACGCGCTGCAAGCGTGGCGTGACATCGCCCACCGGCTGGAAGCGGACTTCCGGCAGATGGCCCAGGGCGAGTAGGAACAGGTGTTCGCGTTCGACCGTGTCGAGCTGCAGGGCGCCGGCGATGCGCTCGAGTGCCTCGGGCGACGGCGCGCCACCGCGCCCCTGTTCCAGCCAGGTGTACCAGGTCACGCTGACGTGGGCGCGCTGCGCCACTTCCTCGCGCCGAAGCCCCGCCGTGCGCCGCCGCTCCAGCGGCAGGCCCAGCGCTGCCGGATCCAGCTTCGCGCGCCGGGCCTTGAGATAGGTGCCCAGCGGGTTCGTTTCCGTGGCCGACTGCGGTTTCCTGTTAGTGCTCATACCCGTATGACGTCACGGCTTCAGCGGCAGGGGGAAGGGGCCGATAGTAGCGCCCATTCCATTCACCGCAGAGGGCAAGTCCATGCGTGTATTCGTCACTGGCGCCACCGGTTTCATCGGCTCGGCCATCGTTGCGGAGCTGCTTCGCGCCGGCCATCGGGTGCTTGGGCTGACGAGGTCGGACACTGGCGTGCAGGCCTTGGCCGCCGCCGGTGCCGAGCCGCATCGTGGCAATCTCGAGGATCTGGACAGCCTGCGTCGCGGCGCGGCCCAGTCGGATGGTGTGATCCATTGCGCCTTCGATCACGACTTCTCGAACTTCGTTGCCAATTGCGAGAAAGACAGCCGCGCCATCGCGGCACTGGGTGACGCGCTCGCCGGTTCGGATCGTCCGCTCGTCGTCACCTCGGGCACCGGCATGGGCAGCGCCGGGCACGGGCAGCCGGCTACCGAGGACGTCTTCAACGTCGAGCATCCGAATGCCCGCAAGGCTTCGGAGCTGGCCGCAGGCGCGGCGGCGGCGAATGGAGTCAACGTGTCGGTGGTGCGCCTGCCGCAGGTCCACGACACGACCAGGCAAGGCTTGGTCACCTATGCCACCGCGGTGGCGCGCGAGAAAGGTGTCTCCGCCTATGTGGACGATGGGCTCAACCGCTTCGCTGCCGCACACGTCCTCGACGTGGCGCGCCTCTATCGGCTCGCGATCGAGAAGAGCGAACCCGGCGCCCGCTACCACGCGGTCGCCGAGGAAGGCGTGCCCTTCCGCGACATCGCCGGAGTCATCGGCCGCGGGTTGAGCGTGCCGTTGGTCTCCCTGTCGCCGGAGCAGGCTGCAACGCATTTCGGCTGGCTGGGAATGTTTGCCGGACTCGACCTGGCGGCATCCGGCGCACAGACCAAGGCATGGCTGGATTGGACTCCCGCCGGCCCCGGGCTGATAGAGGATCTCGAAGGCCACTTCGGACTCCGGTGAGGGAGCGCACCACACGCTGGCGTCCGGAGCGTCCTGGCGTTCTCGGCTAGAATGCGCGCTTCACCAGAGGTGCCGCTATGAACTGGCTGCAGAAAATCATGACTCCGCGTGCGCGCACGCCCGGTTCCCCTGCCGGCAAGGGCAAGGTGCCCGAGGGCGTGTGGGAGAAGTGCGCCGGTTGCGGCTCGGTGCTGTACAAGCCGGAGCTGGAGCGCAACCTGATGGTCTGCCCCAAGTGCGGGCACCATCACGCCATCCGTGCGCGCACCCGGCTGCTTGCGCTGTTTGACGAAGGTTCCACGCAGGAACTGTGGCCGGGCATGGAGGCCACCGATCCGCTGAAGTTCCGCGACTCCAAGAAGTACCGCGACCGCATCGTGGCGTCGCAGAAGTCCAGCGGCGAGAAGGATTCCCTGGTCGCGATGAGCGGCAGGCTGAAGGGCCGCCCGCTGGTCGCCACCGCGTTCGAGTTCGGCTTCGTCGGCGGTTCGATGGGTTCGGTGGGCGGCGAGAAGTTCGCCCGCGCCGGCGAGCGCGCGCTGGCCGAGCGGAGTGCGCTGGTGTGCTTCTCCGCCAGCGGCGGCATGCGCATGCAGGAAGGCCTGTACTCGTTGATGCAGATGGCCAAGGCCTCGGCGGTGCTGGCGAAGCTGCGCGATGCCGGCGTGCCCTACATCAGCGTGCTGACCAATCCTTCCACCGGCGGCGTCTCCGCCAGCCTCGGCATGCTGGGCGACATCAACATCGGCGAGCCGAAGGCGCTGATCGGTTTCGCCGGTCCGCGCGTGATCGAGCAGACCGTGCGCGAGACCCTGCCCGAAGGCTTCCAGCGTTCCGAGTTCCTGCTGGAGCACGGCGCGATCGACATGATCGTCGATCGCCGCGAGATGCGCGACAAGCTGGCCGATCTGCTGGGCCTGTTGATGAAGGCGCCGCGCGCGGCGTAACGCGCTGCCGAAGCCAGACTGCACGATGCCGCCTGCAGGCGGCATCGTCGTTTCTGTCGCCGGCTTCTGCGTGGTGGTTTTCCACAGCTGGTGTGGATGGTTGCCGAACAAAGCTGTGGACAAGCCCGTTTCGCCACTTTGCCGACAGGCACTTGGCACGTGCTGGCGAATTTCTGCGCAGCGTGCTGCCTGTTTTCCACAGCGGTTGTGGAAGCGTGTGGGCAAAGCCTGTGGATAGGTAGGCCAAGTGCTTGATGCGAAAACCTCGCGCGACATGTTGCGCAGGAATTGCTCAGGCGAATGCGGCAGCCCAGTGCACCAGCCACAGCGACAGCGTGCCGAGCGCGCCGCCGATGCCGATCGCGGCGAGCACGTCGCTGGGATAGTGCAGGCCCAGGATTACCCGCGACGCGGCGACCAGCGCGGTGAACGTCACCAGCAGCGGCGCAAGCAACGGATACCAGGCGACTGCCACGATGGTGAAGCTCACCGCCTGCAAGGTGTGTCCGGAAGGAAAGCTGAACTCGTCCAGCGGCGGCACGTGTGCGATCACGCCCGGGCAGGCCCGGAACGGGCGCGGCCGGCGCGTGTACCGTTTCAGCAGGCGGTAGAGCAGCAGGGCGACCAGTCCGGTGGCGGCCATGTGCGCGGCGGCGTGCAGGCCGCGCCAACCCTCCAGCGCAGCCAGGGTCAGCATCAGCGCGTACCAGAACATGCCGTCGCCGAGCCGGCTGATCGCGCTGAAGCAGGCGCCCACCGCGCGGCGCGTGCCCCAGCGGTTCGCCGCCACGCAGACGCGGCGGTCGAATGCGAGGCGTGGCAGCTCAGGCGTGGACGGCAGCGGTGTCGTGCCCATGGTCGCGCTCCTCGGCCAGTTCGCGCAGCAGGGTTTCGAATTCGCGGATCACCCGTTCCGGTGACAGGCGCACCATGCCCTCGTGCGCGCAGCGACCCATGTGGCGGATCAGGCCGGGATTGCTCGCCAGCCTGGTCGTCGCCTCGATGAATCCGGCTGAGTCGCCGGACGCGATGCGGTAGCCGTTGTAGCCGTCGCGCAAATGCTCGCGTGCCGCGCCTTCCTGGTAGGCCACCACGGGCAGACCGCAGGCCAGCGCCTCCAGGATCACGTTGCCGAAGGTCTCGCTGAGGCTGGGGAAGGGGAACAGGTCAGTGCTGGCGATGTGCCGCGCCAATGCCTCGCCGCGCTGCATGCCGGCGAAGATGAAGTCCGGGTGCGCCGCCTGCAGCGCCGTCCGCGCAGGGCCGTCGCCCACCCACACATAGCGCAGCGCCGGCCGCTTCTGTTGCGCGGTGCGGAATGCCTGCACCGCCAGTTCGAGATTCTTTTCCGGCGCGATGCGGCCCACATACAGCACCACCGGCGTGCCGGCATCGGCGCCCCATTCCGCGCGCAGCGCCGGATCGCGCCGGCCTGGGTGGAACAGTTGCGTATCCACCGCACGGCGCAGCAGGCGCGCGTTGCCTACGCCGAGTGCGACGAGTTCCTGCGCCAGCGCATCGGTGGGGACGAGGGTGGCGGCGGCGCGGCGGTGGAAGCGGCGCAGGTGGCCGCGCACCAGCGGCGTGAGCCAGCGCAGCCCGTAGTGGCTGGCATAGCTGTCGAAGCGCGTGTGGAAACCGGTCGCCACCGGGATGCCCAGTGCGCAGGCGGTGCGCAGCGCCGACCAGCCCAGCGGACCTTCGGTGGCGATGTAGATCGCGTCGGGGCGTTCCTGCGTCCAGCGTTCGCGCAAGGCCGGCCCGGCCGGCAGGCCGAAGCGCAGGCCGGGATAGCGCGGCAGGGCTACGCCGCGGGTGAACAGGGTCTCGAAGTGGGGATCGGCCACGCCCTGTCGCGCCTGGCGCGGTCGCACCACGTTGACGGCGTGGCCGTGCGAAGCGAGGCCGGCGGCAAGCCCGTGGACGGTAAGGGCGACGCCGTTGATCTCCGGCGGCCAAGTTTCGCTGACGATGCCTATGCGCATGATGGCTGCCCTTGCTTGACCTGCGTGCAGCTTCGTTCCGCACGTTTGCGTGCGAGTGGCGAATGCGTGACGCGGCGATGACGGCCCGGTCGGCGCGGTGCCCGGGATCGGCTAAAATGCACCGTTCACCGCGCGCCCAAAGCATCCCCATGACCGTCCGCACCCGCTTCGCCCCCAGCCCCACCGGTTTCCTGCACATCGGCGGTGCACGCACCGCGCTGTATTGCTGGCTGGAGGCGCGCCGGCGCGGCGGGGAGTTCGTGCTGCGCATCGAGGACACCGACCGCGAACGTTCCACCGACGAGGCCGTGCAGGCGATCCTCGACGCGATGGCGTGGCTCGATCTTTCCGCCGACGAGGCCCCCGTTTACCAGACCCGTCGTCTTGACCGCTACAAGGAAGTGGCCGAGCGCCTGCTTGCCGAGGGCAAGGCGTACTACGCCTACGAGAGCAAGGAGGAGATCGAGGCGATGCGCGAGGCCGCGATGGCGAAGGGCGAGAAGCCCCGCTACAACGGTTTCTATCGCGACCGCAACGAGCCCGGCTTTCACGAAGCCCGCCGCGACGATCCGAACCGGGTGATTCGCTTCAGGAACCCGCTGGAGGGCTCGGTGGTGTTCGAGGACAAGGTGAAGGGCCGGGTGGAGTGGTCCAACGCCGAGCTGGACGATCTCGTCATCTTCCGCTCCGACGGCTGGCCCACCTACAATTTCGCCGTGGTGGTGGACGACATCGACATGGGCATCACCGAGGTGATCCGCGGCGACGACCACGTCAACAACACGCCGCGCCAGATCAACATCTACCACGCGCTGGGCGCGCCGGTGCCGGAGTTCGCGCACCTGCCGATGATCCTCGACAAGGAGGGCAAGAAGCTCTCCAAGCGCACCAACTCGGTGAGCGTGATGGAGTACCGCGAGGAGGGCTACCTGCCGCACGCCATCCTCAACTACCTGGTGCGCCTCGGCTGGTCGCACGGCGACCAGGAAATCTTCTCGCGCGAGGAGATGATCCGCCTGTTCGACATCGCCGGCGTCAACAAGGCCGCCTCGCGCTTCGACACCGAGAAGCTCAACTGGCTGAACCAGCATTACCTCAAGACCGACGACCCCGCCGCGCTGGCGCCCGAGTTCGCATGGCACCTGGCGCGCGCCGGCATCGATACGGCGAACGGTCCGGCGCCCGCCGACGTGATCGTGGCGCTGCGCGACCGCGTGCACACGCTGAAGGAAATGGCCGAGCGCGCGAAGATCTGGTACGGCCCCATCACCGAGTGGGACGACAAGGCCGTCGCCAAGCACCTGAAGAACGACAGCGCCGCCGCCGTGCTGGAAGCGGCCAGGAGCCTGCTGGCCGCCGTCGAATGGAAGCCGGAAGCCATCCACGGCGTGATCGAACAGGTGGCCGCCAGGCTGGAACTGGGCATGGGCAAGATCGCCCAGCCGCTGCGCGTGGCGATGACCGGCACCCAGGTGTCGCCGTCGATCGACCACACCATCTATCTGGCCGGGCGCGACGAGGCGCTGCAGCGCATCGACCACGCGCTGGCACTGGCCCGCGGCTGAGGCGGGCGGGGAAGGCGGTGCGCCATGCATGAGCTGCTCGCCCGCGCCATGCAAGGCGTCGATCCCGACGCGCCGGGAGCGTTCTGGCACGTGTTCCTCAATCTGTGGGCGATGGTGCCCTGGGGCGCGCTGTTCTGGTGGAACCTGCTGTTCGTGGCGGTGGGTGCGCTGCTGGGCTGGTGGCGCGGGCGGCTGTGGGAAGGCATCGCCTGGGCCTGGGTGCTGGGGCCGATCGGCTGGATCGTGCTGTGGCTGCGCCCGCGCGGCGGGGCGCGCACCGTGCCGCCGCCGCTGCCGCGTTGACTTGTCCGCCCAGCGTCCACATCTTCCTGCTTGCGGACCTGCATGTATGATCGTCCGCGAGGAGAGACCCTTGGCCCACGACGCCACCAGCAAGCCGCACGCCCATCATTCGCATCACCACGATGCGAACGGTTTCGTGCGCGAGGTGGCGCACGTCAGCGAGGAGCGTGGCCTGCGCCTGACCCCGCTGCGCATGGAGGTGCTGGAACTGGTGGCGGCCGCGGCCAAGCCGGTGAAGGCCTACGACCTGCTCGACCGGTTGCGCGAGAAGCACGGCAACGCGGCGCCGCCTACGGTGTATCGCGCGCTGGATTTCCTGCTGGAGCAGGGCTTCATCCACAAGCTGGAATCGATCAACGCCTTTGTCTCCTGCCATCACCCGGCCGAGGCGCACCAGGTGCCGTTCCTGATCTGTGACGTCTGTTCCGGTGCCGAGGAAGTCTGCGACGAGCGCGTCGCCGAGCTGATCGACGCCCAGGCCAGGGCGCTGGGCTTCCGCGCCCAGGCGCAGACGCTGGAAGTGCACGGCGTCTGCAAGCGCTGCCGCAAGTCCTGATGCCGCGCCCCGCCGGGGCGGGCGCTTGTGCGGCGTGATTGTTATAAAGTAACATTGCTGGCATGGACCGGATCGGAAGCTCCGCCGAAGGCGACAGCATATTGCTGGACCCCATGTCGATGGGGTCCGTGGTCGTGGGCGATACACCGAAATCCACGCGCTGGTGGCATCTGGCCGACCGCGTGGGAGCCACGGCCTCGTTCCTGTGCGCGATCCACTGCGCGCTGCTGCCGTTCGTGCTGACCGTGCTGCCGTTGCTCGGTCTCGGCTTCCTGGCCGGGCACCGTTTCGAGCGCGGCTTCGTGATGTTCGCCGCCACGCTGGCATTGTTCGCCCTGGTCGGTGGCTACCGCCGCCATCGCCGGCCGCTGCCGTTGCTGCTGGCGGTGCCGGGGCTGGCGCTGCTGTTGCTCGGCGTCACCTGGGCAACGGCGTATCCGATCGCCGTGCACAGCGTGATGGTGACCTGCGGCGGTCTGCTGGTGGCCTCGGCGCATTTCGTGAACCTCTATCTCGATCGCCGCCATGCGCATGCCGAGGCACATGTGCATGGTGCGCGGTGTGCGCATTGAGTCCCGCGAGGAAGGAAGCTACAGCCTGTGCCATCCGCGCCCATAATCCTTGTCGTCGGCGCATCGCGCGGTCTTGGTGCCGCCATGGCCGCCGGATTCCTTGGCCGTGGCTGGAATGTCATCGGCACGGTAAGAGCGGGCTCCCAAACCGCGTTGCATGACCTGGCGGAGAAACACCCGGGCCGTGTCGGGATCGAAATGCTCGACATCGATGACGTGGACCAGATCGCCGCCTTGCGCGGGCGCCTCGCCGGCAAGGCGCTCGACATCCTGTTCGTGAACGCGGGAACGACGACGCATGACCAGCGCGTGCATGTCGGCGACGTAGCGACGGAAGAGTTCGTCCGCGTTATGGTGACGAACGCGCTCAGCCCCATGCGTGTCATTGAGGCGCTGCAGGACCTCGTGCCGGCGGATGGATTGATCGGTGCGATGTCGTCCGGGCAGGGCAGCATCGCGAACAACGAAACCGGGATGCGCGAGGTCTATCGCGGCAGCAAGGCGGCACTGAACATGTTCATGCGCAGTTTCGCGGCGCGCGAAACCGTAAGTCCACGCGCCATGGTGGCGCTCGCCCCGGGGTGGATCCGCACCGACCTGGGTGGCCCGGAGGCGCCCTATACGATCGAGGAGAGCGTGCCGCTGCTGGTCGACCTGCTGATCTCGAAGCGTGGCGTGCCCGGCCTGCAGTATCTCGATCGTTTCGGCCAGACCGTGCCCTGGTGAGCGGGCGTCGGAAGCCGTGCGGTGATTGTGTAACGCCGTCCGCGCTTCCTAGCATGCGTGCATGAGCGTCACACCCACTCACGATCACGCACATCCGCATCCGGCGGTGGCACACGACCACGATCATGTGCTGCACACCGGCGTGCGCGGCCGCAAACTGTTGCTGGCCTTCGTGTTGACCACGCTGACCATGCTGACCGAAGTGGTTGGCGGCCTGTGGTCGGGCTCGCTGGCCCTGCTCACCGACGGCGGCCACATGATGGTGGATGCGCTGGCCTTGCTGATGGCCTTTGTCGGCGCACGCATGGCGCTGCGACCGGCCGATGCGCGACGCAGTTATGGCTACGGGCGGATGGAAGTGCTGGTCGGCTTCGTCAACGCGCTCAGCCAGTTCGTGCTGGTGGCCTGGGTGGTGTGGGAGGCGATCCAGCGCCTGCTGCATCCCGGCGGGATCCTGTCGGGCATGATGCTGGTCGTGGCCATCGTCGGCCTGGTGGTGAACCTGCTGGTGCTGCGCAGCCTGCACGGGCATGCGCATGATGACGTGAACCTGGCCGGTGCCAGCCTGCATGTGCTGGGCGATCTGCTTGGCTCGGTGGCGGCGGTGCTGGCCGCGCTGGCGATCCGTGCGTTCGGCTGGCTGTGGGCCGATCCGGTGCTGTCGATGCTCGTGGCGGTGCTGATCCTGGGCAGCGCGTGGCGCCTGTTGCGGCGCTCCGCCCACATCCTGCTGGAAGGCGTGCCGGACGGCATGGACAGCGCCGAAGTGGAGGCTGCGCTGCGCAGTGCGGATGCCTCGATACGCGGCATCCATCACTTGCACGTATGGCAGCTGGCCTCCGGTTCGCGCATGGCGACCCTGCACGCCGAACTGCACGATACGGCCGCTGCTGCACAGGCGTTGCGGGCCATCAACCGCCTGCTGGGCGAACGTTTCGACATCCAGCACGTCACCGTGCAGATCGATCCGGATGACTGCCAAGACCAGTCGCAGGGTTGCGCCGGCCACGGTCACGGTTGAACCCGCCGGTCCCGGCTATGGTGCCGGCGATGGCGCTGCTATCATGGTCCACCATCACGTATTGAGGAGATTTCCATGGGCAAGGGCGATCGCAAGACCCGTCGCGGCAAGACCTATCGCGGCAGCTACGGCAACACCCGCGTGCACGGCGCGCAGCCGGCGGTGGTCGGCGCCAAGCCGACCGTGACCAAGCCGGCGGCCGCGAAGAAGGCAGCGCCGAAGAAGAAGTCGGCCTGAGTCGCAGCGGCCGCGCATCGCGAAAAACCCCGCCCAGGCGGGGTTTTTTGTGGGCGCTCGCCGGGTCGGGGTGTGATCGGCCGGCACGCCGTGACGGCCCGCTGAACGCAGCGTGGCGCCTGCTGCTTGCGTCGGCTGCCGGTGCTCCCTACAATGCGATCCATTGTACTAACGCGTTAATACATTATGAAACGTCGATCACTGGACCCCGAGACGCCTGACGAGTCGGCCGAGCTGAGCCTGTGCCAGGCGCTGCTGTCGCTGAAGGGGGCGGACGAGATGGCTGCCTTCCTGCGCGACCTGTGCACGCCGGCCGAGCTGGAGGTACTGGTGGACCGCTGGCGCGTGGTGCCGTACCTGCTCGATGGCGTGTCCTACCGCGAGATCCACGAGCGCACCGCAGTGAGCATCACCACGATCGGCCGCGTGGCGCGTTTCCTCAACCAGGGCAACGGCGGATATATGGCAGCCGCGGCGCACGCTTCGCGCCGCCGCACTACTGCGAAGAAGGCACGCACATGAAGCCACGCGATCGACTTCGCATCGCGATGCAGAAATCCGGCCGGCTCACCGAACCGGCGCTGGAGCTGCTCAAGCGTTGCGGCCTCACTTTCCGGCAGAGCCGCGACAAGCTGTTCTGCTTCGGCGAGGGCGAGCCGGTGGACCTGCTGCTGGTGCGCGACGACGACATCCCCGGCCTGATCGCGCAGGGCGTGTGCGAGCTGGGCATCGTGGGCCGCAACGTGCTCGACGAGTTCCGCGTCACGGCCGGCCGCGACAGCGAGCCGCTGGCCGAATTGCGGCCGCTGGGCTTCGGGCGCTGCCGGCTTTCCATCGCGGTGCCGCAGGAATTCGATTATCGCGAGCCCGCGCAACTGTCCGGGCAGCGCATCGCCACCTCGTATCCGGGCCTGCTCGGTGCATGGCTGGGCGAGCATGGCGTCGAGGCCGGCGTGGTGACCCTGGCCGGTTCGGTGGAGATCGCGCCGAAGCTGGGCACCGCGGACGCGATCTGCGACCTGGTGCAGAGCGGCGGCACCCTGGTGGCGAACCAGCTGCGCGAGGTCGACGTGCTGCTGGACAGCGAGGCAGTGCTGGCCGGCCCACAGGCGCTACCGGCCGACGAGCGCGGCGACCTGGTCGAGCTGCTGCTGAAGCGGCTGGATGGCGTGATCCAGGTACGCGAATCGCGCCTGCTGCTGCTGCAGACCCCGCGCGCCGCGCTGGATGCGGTGACCCGGCTGCTGCCCGGCGGCCCGCAGCCGACCCTGCTGCCCGTTGCCGGCCAGCCCGACCAGTTGATGTTGCAGGCGCTGTGCGCGGGCGAGGTGAGCTGGCGTCAGCTGGAAGAGATCAAGAAGGCCGGTGCGCGCGAGATGTTCGTGCTGCCGGTGGAGAAGATGCTTGCATGAAGAGCTGGTTGGCATGAAACGGATCGACTGGAACGCATTGGACGAACAAGGGCGCAGCGAGGCACTGGCGCGCCCGGTGCAGTCGCGCGCGTCGGAACTGCGCGAAGGCGTGAGCCGCATCATCACGGAGGTGCGCGTACGCGGCGATGCGGCCTTGCGCGAGCTGAGCGCGAAATACGATCGCTGCGCCTTGGCGGCGCTCGAAGTCGCCGACGACGAATTCACGGCCGCCGAGGCGTCGCTCGATCCCGCCCTGAAGACGGCGATCCGCGAGGCCGCCGGCCGCATCGAGACCTTCCACCGTGCCGCCGCGCTGCAACCGGTGGGCGTGGATACCGCGCCCGGCGTGCGGGTGGAGTGCGTGTTGCGACCGATCCAGCGCGTGGGCCTGTACGTGCCGGCGGGCAGCGCGCCGCTGCCGTCGACCGCGCTGATGCTGGGCGTGCCCGCGCGCATCGCCGGCTGCCGCGAGGTGGTGCTGTGCTCGCCTGCGCGCGCCGACGGGCGCTGCGATGCGGCGGTGCTGTATGCCGCCCGCCTCACCGGCGTGCACAAGGTATTCAAGCTGGGCGGCGCGCAGGCGATCGCGGCGATGGCGTACGGCACGGCGTCCGTGCCGAAGTGCGACAAGCTGTTCGGCCCCGGCAATGCCTGGGTCACCGAAGCCAAGTTGCAGGTGTCGTCCGAGCCCGACGGCGCGGCGATCGACATGCCAGCCGGCCCGTCCGAGGTGCTGGTGATCGCCGACGTGGCGGCGAATCCCGCCTTCGTCGCCGCCGACCTGCTGTCGCAGGCCGAGCACGGGCCGGATTCGCAGGTGATCCTGCTCAGCGATTCGGCGGCCCTGCTGGATCGGGTCGAACACGAAGTCGAGCGGCAATGCGCCGAACTGCCGCGTGCGGAGATCGCGCGGCAGGCGCTGGCGCAGAGCCGCCTGATCGCAGTGGCCTCGCTGGCGCAGGCCGTCGAGGTGAGCAACCGCTATGCGCCCGAGCACCTGATCCTGCAGGTGACGGTGCCGCGGCGGCTGCTCGAGGGCATTGCCTGCGCCGGTTCGGTCTTCCTCGGCGCGTGGACGCCGGAGTCGGTGGGCGATTACTGCAGCGGCAGCAACCACGTGCTGCCCACCTATGGCCATGCGCGCAGCTACAGCGGCGTGTCGGTGGCCAGCTACCAGAAACAGATCACCGTGCAGGAGCTCAGCGCCGACGGCCTGCGCGGTATCGGTCCATGCGCCGCCACGCTGGCGGCCGCGGAGCAACTGGAGGCGCATCGCCGCGCGGTGACGCTGCGACTGGCTGAACTGGAGTCAATGATATGAGTGTGCTCGATCTCGCACGGCCGGAAATCCGTGCCTTGCAACCGTATTCCTCGGCACGCATGGAGGCCAGCGGCGGCCAGCTGCTGCTCAACGCGAACGAGTCCGCGTGGGAGCCGACCGGCGACGGCGGCACCGGCTGCAATCGTTATCCGGAACCGCAGCCGGCGGCCATGGTGGATGCCCTGACGCGCCTGTACGGCGTGCGCCGCGAACAGCTGCTGGTGAGCCGCGGCAGCGACGAGGCGATCGACCTGCTGGTGCGCGCGTTCTGCCGCGCCGGACGCGACGCGGTCCTGATCCAGCCGCCCACCTTCGGCATGTACGCGGTATGCGCGCGCATCCAGGATGCGGGCGTGATCGAGGCGCCGCTGCGCCGCGACTTCACGCTGGACGTGGACGCCACGCTGGCCGCGGTCACCGGCGCCGTGAAGCTGGTGTTCGTCTGCACGCCAAACAATCCCGCGGGCAGCGTGGTGCCGCATGCCGACATCGAGCGGCTGGTACAGGCGCTGGCCGGCCATGCGTTGCTGGTGGTGGACGAGGCCTACGTGGAGTTCGCCGACGAGGGCAGCGTGGCCGACCTGCTCGACCGCTACGACAATCTTGCGGTGCTGCGCACGCTGTCCAAGGCCTGGGCGCTGGCCGGTGCGCGCGTCGGCTGCCTGCTGGCGCATCCGGACGTGGTGGCCCTGCTGCGCCGGATCATTCCGCCGTATCCGCTGCCGCTGCCCAGCGTGAATGCGGCCCTGCTCGCGCTGTCGGGCTGGGGGCAGGCGAACGCGCGAGCGCACATCGACATCGTGCGCGCCGAGCGCATTCGCATGCGCACGGCGTTGGCCCGCCTGCCGGGAGTGCGCGCCGTGCTGCCTTCGCAGGCGAATTTCCTCACCGTGCGTTTCGACGATGCCGGTGCCGTGTATCGGCAGTTGTTCGATGCCGGCATCGTGGTGCGTGACGTGCGACGTTACCCCGGCCTAGATGATGCGTTGCGCATCACCGTCGGCACGCCGGCGGAGAACGAACAGGTGCTGGCCACCCTGGCGTATCCGGCGACGGCGCGGGGAGCGGCTTCTCTGAAGAGTCCGGCCATGGATGGCCGGGGTTTTGCCGAGGGATCGGCAACATGAATGCAAATCGCAGGGTCCTCTTCGTCGATCGCGACGGCTGCCTGATCGAGGAACCGGCGGACGAGCAGATCGACAGCTACGAGAAGCTGGCCCTGCTGCCGGGCGTGATCGCCGCGTTGCAGCGCTTCGTCGCCGCCGGCTACGAGCTGGTGATGGTGACGAACCAGGACGGGCTGGGCACGGCCAATTTCCCCGAGGCGCATTTCAGCGGACCGCACGAGCTGCTGATGCGCATCCTGTCTTCGCAGGGCATCCGCTTCCGCGAGGTACTGATCGACCGCAGTTTTCCGCATGAAGGGCTGGACACGCGCAAGCCGGGCGTCGGCATGATGCACGCATGGCTTGCCGACGACGGCTGGAGCCGCGCTGCCTCGTTGATGGTGGGTGACCGCGAGACCGATCTGCGCTTCGCCGCCAACCTGGGCGTGCGCGGCTTCCGGGTGGGGTCGCAAGGCATGGCCTGGGACGAGCTGGCGCACCAGGTGCTGGACGCGCCGCGCATCGCCGACGTGGTGCGCAACACCAGGGAAACCCGCATCCGCGTGCGCGTGGATCTGGACCGCATCGCCGAGCCGAAGGCTCACACCGGTCTCGGTTTCTTCGACCACATGCTGGAGCAGATCGGCAAGCACGGTGGTTTCGCGCTGGAGCTGAGCTGCGACGGCGACATCCACATCGACGATCACCACACCATCGAGGACTGCGGCCTGGCCCTGGGCCAGGCCCTGAAGCAGGCCCTGGGCGACAAGCGTGGCATCGGCCGTTACGGTTTCGCGCTGCCGATGGACGAGAGTGCGGCGGAAGCGCGGCTGGATCTGTCCGGCCGCCCGTACTTCGTGTTCGAAGGCCAGTTTCCGCGTGAGCGCGTGGGCGAGCTGGCGGTCGAGATGGTGCCGCACTTCTTCCGCTCGCTGTGCGAGACGCTGGGTGCGAACCTGCATCTGTCGGTGCGCGGCGAGAACGCGCATCACATGATCGAGGCCTGCTTCAAGGTGGTGGCGCGCACGCTGCGCCAGGCGATCTGTCGCGAGGGCGACGAGCTGCCCAGCACCAAGGGGAGCCTGTAATGCTGCAATCGATGCGCATGGTTGTAGGAGCGCACCTTGTGCGCGATAGCTCTTCGTCACGTGACGGAAAGCATCGCGCACAGGGTGCGCTCCTACGCGCGAGGTGCACATGACGGTCGTGCTGGTCGACGCCGGCGGCACCA
This sequence comes from Rhodanobacter lycopersici, assembly GCF_040812335.1. NCBI lineage: Bacteria > Pseudomonadati > Pseudomonadota > Gammaproteobacteria > Lysobacterales > Rhodanobacteraceae > Rhodanobacter > Rhodanobacter lycopersici. Next base: position 568,017 of record NZ_JBFOHK010000001.1, on the reverse strand, counting down.
ATATCGGCTCGGTGCGCTACGCGCTGCAGCGCCTGGGCGCGGATGCGGCGCTGACCTCGGATGCTGCGGCGATTCGCGCCGCCGACAAGGTGATCCTGCCCGGCGTGGGCTCGGCGGGGCCGGGCATGGCACGCCTGCGCGAGCTGGGTCTGGTCGAGCTGTTGCGCTCGCTGACCCAGCCGGTTCTGGGCGTGTGCCTGGGCATGCAATTGCTCTGCGCGCATTCGGAGGAGGGCGATACCAAGTGCCTCGGCCTGATTCCGGCAGAGGTGCGCCGTTTCGCCGAGCGCCCCGGGCTGCGCGTGCCGCACATGGGCTGGAACCGGCTGTCCGTGCAGCGCGAGCATCCGCTGCTGGCCGGGCTGGGAGAGGACGAACAGGCGTATTTCGTGCACAGCTACGCGGTGCCCGCGGGCGAGTGGACCCTGGCCACGGCGGATTACGACGATGCGTTCTCCGCCGTGGTCGCGCGCGGCAACTTCCACGGCATGCAGTTCCACCCCGAGCGTTCCGCCGCCGTCGGCGCGAAGCTCCTCAAGAATTTTCTAGTGCTATGACGTTCACTGTCATTCCCGCCATCGACCTGCGCGACGGCTGCGTGGTGCGCCTGAAGCAGGGCGACTACGCGCAGCAGACAACTTACTCGGACGATCCACGCGCCGTGGCGCGGCGCTACGCCGAGGCCGGTGCACGCTGGCTGCACCTGGTCGATCTCGACGGTGCGCGCTCTGGCAAGCTGGACAACCTGGCGGCGATCGAGGCGATCGCCAAAGACGGCATGCAGGTGCAGGCCGGTGGCGGCGTGCGCGAGGATGCCGACCTGCGCCGGCTGTTCGATGCGGGCGTCACCCGTGTAGTGGTGGGCAGCGTGGCGATCCGCGATCCCGACCGCGTGGCCGGCTGGCTGCGCGAACATGGCGCCGAACGCCTCACGCTGGCCCTCGATACCCGCCGCATCGACGGACGCTGGAGCCTGCCCAGCGCGGGCTGGACGGAAACCGAGGCGCGCACGCTGGACGAACTGGCGCCGTGGTATGCCGCACAGGGCGCGCGCCACCTGCTGTGCACCGACATCGACCGCGACGGCATGCTGGCCGGCTTCAACCTCGACCTGTACCGGCATCTTGCCGAAACCGCGCCGTCGCTGGCCGTGCAGGCCTCCGGCGGCGTGCGTTCACTGGACGACATTCGCGCGGCCCGCGAGGCGGGGGCGCGCGGCGTGATCCTGGGTCGCGCCTTGCTGGAAGGACGCTTCGACGTGGCAGAGGCACTGGCATGCTGAGCCGCCGCATCATTCCCTGCCTCGACGTGCGCGACGGCCAGGTGGTCAAGGGCGTGCGCTTCCGCGACCACGTGGCGATGGGCGGCATCGTGGATCTCGCACTGCGCTACCGCGACGAGGGCGCCGACGAGCTGGTGTTCTACGACATCACCGCCAGCCCCGAAGGACGCAGCGTGGACCGCGGCTGGGTGGAGAAGGTGGCGCGGGTGATCGACATCCCGTTCTGCGTGGCTGGCGGCATCCGCTCGGTGGACGAGGCGCGCGCGGTGCTGCACGCCGGCGCGGACAAGGTGTCGGTGAATTCGCCGGCGCTGGAGCGGCCGGAACTGGTCGACGAACTGGCCGCCGCCTTCGGCGTGCAGTGTGTGGTGGTGGGCGTGGATTCGCTGCGCGACGCCGACGGCGAGTGGCGCGTGCGCCAGTACACCGGCGATCCGTCGAAGACGCGCGCCCTGGCGCGCCGCACGCTGGACTGGGTGGCCGAGGCGCAGAAGCGCGGCGCCGGCGAGATCGTGCTCAACTGCATGGGCAGCGACGGCGTGCGGCAGGGTTACGATCTGGAACAACTCAAGGTGGTGCGCGCGCTATGCAAGGTGCCGTTGATTGCATCGGGTGGTGCGGGCGCGATCGAGCATTTCCGCGAAGCCTTCGCCGAAGCCGACGTGGATGGCGCACTGGCCGCGAGCGTGTTCCACTCCGGTGCGATCGCGATTCCCGAACTCAAGCGCTACCTGCAAGGGCAGGGCGTGGCCGTGCGAGCCTCTTAGCTCGTCATTCCGGCAAAAGCCGGAATCCAGAGTCTTTGGCCTTGATGCCGGACAAAAAGCATTGGATTCCGGCTTTTGCCGAAATGACGGAGAAACCATACTTTCCTGTATGCCTTGGCGCATACGACTGCAGGTACCGCCCATGAGCGACATCCAAACCGATCTTGCGCGGCTCGACTGGCCCAAGGGCGACGGCTTGCTCCCTGCCATCGTGCAGCACTGGCTGACCGGCGAAGTGCTGATGCTCGGCTATATGAATGCGGAGGCGCTGGCGGAGACGCAGCGCAGCGGCCGCGTCACGTTCTGGAGCCGCAGCAAGCAGCGGCTGTGGATGAAGGGCGAAAGCTCCGGCCACGTGCTGGCGCTGAAATCCGTCCGCGTCGACTGCGATGCCGATACCTTGCTGGTGCAGGCCGAGCCGCACGGGCCAACCTGCCACCTGGGCACGTCCAGCTGTTTCGGCGGGGACGCGCGTCCGCCGCTGGGTTTCCTTGCCGAGCTCGATGCGCTGGTGGCGCAGCGCCACGCCGAGCGCCCGCAGGGCAGCTACACCACGAAACTGTTCGAGGCCGGTACGCGCCGCATCGCGCAGAAAGTGGGCGAGGAAGGCGTGGAGAGCGCGCTCGCAGCGGTGGCGCAGGGCGACGAGGAACTGCTGGGCGAGGCGGCAGACCTGGTGTTCCACCTCACCGTGCTGCTGCGCGCCCGCGGGCTGTCGCTGGCCGATGCGGTGGCCGTGCTGGCCACGCGGCACGCTGCGCGCTGAGCGCGGCGCTTCAGGGCGTCGCTGCGGCGGCGCTGGTGGCAGGCGCGGGTGGGGCGGGTGCGAACGGCACTGCCGGTCCCGGCACGATGTTCTTGCGCCATGCATCGAGCTGCGCCTCGATGCCCTTGCCGACGTAGCTTTGCGGCTCCGATGGCGTGAGCTTGTCGCGTTGCTCCCATTGCCCGATCTCGGCCTTGGCCCGGGCGAAGGCATCGACGAAGTTGTCGGTGCGGTTCAGCGCATCGACCAGCCAGGCGTGGCCGAAATAGGTGAGCTCCGATTCGCTGCCGCAGCCGAATGAGCTGCGGTCGCTGCGGGCAGCGGTCAGCACCAGGGTGCCGTCGCCGGCAAGCGGCGGGATGAAGCCGCCGGAGTAGCAGGCGTTGACCACCACCACCTTCCACTTGAACGGGTGCTCCTTGAGGATGTCGGCCAGGTCCTGTGCGTCGATCTGGTCCAGCGGCAGCGGATCCATGTCCACCAGCAGTTCGTGGTCCTCGCTGCCGTGGGTGGCCATGTAGAGCATCAGGATATCGTCGGGCTGCATCACCTTGGCGAGGCCGTCCAGCGCGCCTTCCAGGTTGCTCCAGCCGGCCAGCGGGTGCGTGGAGAGCGAGGCCGGATTGTTCTCCAGCACCAGCGTATGGGCGCTGGCACCGAAGCGCTGGCGGAACAGCCTGGACGCGTATTCGGCCTCGTTGCGGAACACGTCCTCGCTGCCGTCGCCCGCGAAGGCGACCAGGTAGAGATTGGGTTTGCCGGGCACGCGCGGACCGAGCTTCGCCAGCGCGTCCTGCAGCAGCTGCGGCTGGGCGTAGAGCACCTGTTCGGGCGTGGGACCCTGGTCCGGCCAGTTGGCGTTGCCGTCATCGTCGTCGCCGCTGTCATTGTCTGCGACGGAGCTGGTGGTTGCAGCGCTGCTCGCTGTCGCCATGGCGGGGGCGGCCGTGTCGGCGGGGGCGGAAGCGCGGTTCGGCAGCCACAGCATCAGCAGCACGCCGGCGGCGAAGGCGAGCAGGGCGGTGAGTACGGTGCGCATGATGCGAAGGCTCGGCTCGTGGGTCAGGGCGTGATGGCGTCGAAATCGGTGTAGGCGGGGTGGCGTGGCTGCGCTGGCAGCGTCTGTGGCGGCCGCAGCAGCCAGCCGGTGTGGAAACCCGCGGCCTGTGCGGCGTCCAGTTCCTCGACGATGTCGGACAGGAACAGGAGATGTGCAGGCTGTTCGCCGATCGCCATGGCGATCTTCTCGTAGGAGGCCTGTTCGCGCTTGGGGCCGGTCTCGGTGTCGAAGTAGCCGGCAAACAGCGGCGTGAGGTCGCCCGCCTCGCTGTAGCCGAAGAACAGCCGCTGCGCGGGCACCGAACCCGAAGAGTACACGTACAGCCGCAGTCCTTCGGCGCGCCAGGCGCGCAGCCGCGCCGCCACCTCGGGATAGACATGGGCGCGGTAGTCGCCGGCCTCGTAGCCTTCCTGCCAGATCATGCCCTGCAGCGCCTTCAGCGCGGTGGACTTGCGATCCTCGGCTATCCAGCGCAGCAGCAGCTCGATCACTTCCTGCCGGCTGGCCTCGATGTAGCCGGCCTCCTTCGCCGCCTCGTGCAGCCAGTGTTGCACCTCGGGGCGATCGGCATGGGTTTCGACGAAGGCGGGCAGGCGCTTGCGCGCATAGGGGAACAGCACGTCCTTGACGAAGCTGATCGAGCTGGTGGTGCCTTCGATGTCGGTGACGATGGCGCGGATTTCGGGCATGGCCATGGGAACAGGTGGCGGAGCGGCCAGTTTACCCCGGCCATGGAACTCATCCCCTATCCCTTCGGGAGAGGGTGCCCGCAGGGCGGGAGAGGGTACGGGCGGAGCGTGGCGCCGCGCGCGGGACGTATCCTCTTCCCGGGCCCCTCTCCTCGCTCCTCAGAGCCGGCGCCATCCATGGCGCCTCCCCGCGTGCCCTTCGGGAGAGGGGAGAAAAGCTCAGCCCACGGCGGCGACGGGTTCCATGCGCGGGAAACCCTGTGCGATATCGCTGCCGGTGAAGTTCGCCACCCAGCCGTCCTTGTTGGTGAACAGGCGGATCGCCACAAAATAGGGTGCCTCGCTCATGTCGAACCAGTGGCGGGTACCGTCGGGCACGCCGATCAGGTCGCCTGCCTGGCACAGCACGTCGTAGACCTTGCCATCGATGTGCAGGGTGAACTGGCCGGCCCCGGCCACGAAGAAGCGCACCTCGTCCTCGCTGTGGGTGTGCTCGCTGAGGAACTTCTGGCGCAGCGCGGCACGGTCCGGATGGTCCGCCTTGAGACTGATCACGTCCACCGCCTGATAGCCTTCTTCGGCCATCAGGCGGTCGATGTCGCCGCGGTAGGCGGCGATCACCTCGTCCTGGCTGGCGCCGGGGGCGATCGGCTGGCTGGCGGCCCACTGCTCGAAGCGCACGCCCACCTTGTCCAGTTCACGGGCTATGGCCGCATGCACGGTGTGCGTGGAGAGCGGCGCCTCGGGGCGGTGTTCGTCGAAGATGCGCAGACGGCTCATGCGGATAGTCTCCTGAGATCGAGTTCGCAGCCCAGCAGGAATTCCAGCGCCTCCAGGTGGCGGCGCGCCTCGGCCATGTCGCGGCCCCAGGTATAGATGCCGTGCCCGTCGATCAGGTAGGCGGCGAGCGGCTTGCCGGCGTCCAGCCAGGCGTCCACGCGTTCCACCAGCTCGGGCATGTGCTGGGTGTTGGGAAACACCGGGATCTCCAGCACGCTCGCGTGCGTGGTGTGGCCGGCGATGGCCTTCTGCAGTTCCCAGCCTTCCAGGCGCACCACGCCAGCCTGCGCGAACAGCCGCGAGGCCACGCTCTGCGTGCGTGAGTGGGTGTGCAGCACGGCCTGCGCTTCGGGCCAGCGGCGGTAGACCTGGGTGTGCAGCGCGGTTTCCGCGCTGGGGCGGGCATCGGTGCCCACGGCGTGGCCCTGCATGTCCACCAGCATGATGTCCGCGCGACCCAGCTTGCCCTTGTCGCGGCCGGAGATGGTGATCGCGGCGTGGTCGGTGTCCACGCGCATCGAGAAGTTGCTGCTGGTGGCGGGCGTCCAGCCGGCGAGCGCCAGCTCGCGCGCGGCGTCGGCGATGGCATCGGCGCGAGCGGCGAAGAGTGGGGCGGGAATCGTTTCCGGGAGTTTCTGGTGCATGACGAATGGACGTCCAAACGGAGGGCGACTATAACACGCGTGGCGGAGATGCCCGGCAGTAATGCGATCCATTCTCGCAAGTCAGGAGGCATCGCGCACAAACGCGCTAAGATCGCCGCATCGTGCTTCACTCATCCCGCCGCATGCTGCGCCGGATTTTTCACAGACGGAGGTTTTGCCCATGTCGAACGAAAAAGATCTCGAATCGCGTCGCCGTTTCCTGAAGGTGGCTGCCGGTACCACGGCGGCTGCGGTGGTGATGGGCGGACTGCCGCGTTACGCGCGCGCCGCCGATCTGCCGCACGTGACCGATGCGGATCCGACCGCCAAGGCACTGGGCTATGTCGAGGATGCCAGCAAGACCACCAACCCCAAGCACAAGGCTGGCGACGACTGCGCCAACTGCCAGTTCTACTCCGGCGGTCCGACCGGCTATGGCCCTTGCGCATTGTTCCCGGGCAAGGCCGTCAACGCGAAGGGCTGGTGCGTGTCGCATTCGCCGAAAGCAGGCTGATCGCACGGCGCGCTTCCGATCGAAGCAACAGGAGGCCGGCACGTGTTGCCGGCCTTTTCGTGTGCGACATCTCGCAGGCACGCGCAGACTGCGCGCGATGGCGGCGCAATTGATATCGGAGAAGGGAGTGTCGCGAGAAAAGTGCTGCCCGGCGCGTCAGGCTGAGGAGCTACCCACCTGACGCGCCGGGCGGCGATCCGGGGCCCACTGCCAAGTGATCAACCCTCGGACTCGGGATGATACCCCTGGTCGGGCCAAATGGGCGGTCGCGAGTCGAGATTCTTTCGGAAAGATTCCGTTAAGTTGTTCAAAAACAACAACTTGTTTCGGCTTTCCAGCACAAGCCCGATAAGAATCGCGCTCTAGATTCGAGTAGTCGTTATGACTACGTTTCGCCGAAAATTCGTCATTTTCGGCGAAATTCCAGAGTGTTGAAGCGTCAGGCTCGCTGGACGCCCGCTTGCGAGCGACGCAACTGGCTGTGCCGGTAGCCGTAGCCGAAATAGATCGCCAGGCCGATCAGGGTCCAGATGCCCATCAGCAGCCACTGGTACCAGTTCTCCCAATACAGCAGGCCGAGGCAACTGACGACGCCCAGCGTGCAGATCACCGGCGCCCACGGCACGCGGAAGGTGCGTGGCAGTTCGGGGTGGGTGTAGCGCAGGATCAGCACGCCGGCGCAGACCGCGACGAAGGCGATCAGCGTGCCCATCGAGACGAGGTCGCCAAGGATGTCCAGCGGGAACACCGCCGCCAGCGCCGCGATGCCGAGGCCGGTGATCACGGTGTTGATGTGCGGAGTCTTGTAGCGCGGGTGGATCTTCGCGAACACCGGCGGCAGCAGGCCGTCGTTGCCCATGATCATGAAGATGCGCGGCTGCGCGATGATCATCACCAGCACCACCGAGGACAGGCCGATCAATGCGCCGATCTCCACCAGCCAGCGCAGCCAGCCCAGCTGCGGATGCGCCTTTACCGCAGTGACCACGGGTTCGCTGGTGCCCAACTGGTCGAACGGCAGCAGGCCGGTGATCACGGCCGCCATGCCGATGTAGAGCACGGTGCAGATCGCCAGCGAGACCAGGGTGCCGATCGGCAGGTCGCGTTGCGGATTCTTCGCCTCCTGCGCCGCGGTGGAGGTGGCCTCGAAGCCGATGTAGGCGAAGAACACCAGGGTCGAGGCGCGCATGATGCCGGCCCAGCCGTATTTCTCCGGCCCCTGCTGTGGCGGGATGAAGGGCTCCCAGTAATGCGGGTTCACGTACTGCCAGCCGGCCACGATCACGACCACGATCAGGCCGACCTTGAGGATCACCATCGCCAGGTTCGCACCGCTGGATTCGCGGATGCCCACGTAGCACAGCCAGGTCAGCGCCAGCGTGATCGCCACCGCGGGCAGGTTGAGCAGCGCGCCGGTGGCGACGAGGTGGCCGTCCTGGTAGGCCAGCGGCGCATTGGTGAGCGCCGCGGGCAGGTGCATGCCCATGTTGTCGAGGAAGCTGGTGAAGTAGCCGGTCCAGCTCACCGCCACCGCCGAGGCGGAGACGCCGTATTCCAGCACCATGTTCCAGCCGATGAACCAGGCCACCAGCTCGCCCAGCGTGGCGTAGGCGTAGGAATACGAACTGCCCGACATCGGGATCAGGGTGGCGAACTCGGCGTAGCACAGCGCGGTGAAGCTGCAGCAGATCGCCGCGATGACGAAGGACAGGATGATCGCCGGGCCGGCGTGCTCGGCCGCCGCCTGGCCGGTGATCACGAAGATGCCGCCGCCGATCACCGCGCCGATGCCCAGCGCGGTCAGGCCCCAGGGGCCGAGCGTGCGCTGCAGCGCGGTACCGTGGGCGCCGTCAGCGCCGGAAAAATTGGTCTTGCGGGCGAGCAGTTGCTTGAGCATGGGGCTTCCGGACGTAAAACCGGCACGACGTGGTCGTGCCGGCAGCGTGACAGTCGGTGTGCGCGGGTGCGGGAATCAGTCCGCCTCGACGCCGCGGGCCAGGTGGCTCTTGCGGTAGCCGTACAGGTAGTACACCACCAGTCCGATCGCGCCCCACACGAAGAAGGTGATCTTGGCTTCCTTCGACAGGTTGAGGAACAGCAGCAGGCAGCCGATCACTGCCAGCGGGCAGACCACCCACGGCAGCGGGGTGCGGAACGGGCGTGGACGCTCGGGCTGGGTACGGCGCAGGATCAGCACGCCCAAGGCCACCATGATGAATGCGAACAGCGTGCCCGAGTTGGTGATGTCGGCGAGGATGCCCACCGGGAACAGCGCGCCGAACAGCGAGACGAAGGTGCCGGTGATCAGGGTGATGATGTGCGGCGTGTGGAAGCGCGGATGGATCTTGGCGAGCTTGCTGGGCAGCAGGCCGTCGCGCGACATGGTGAAAAAGATGCGGGTCTGGCCGTAGGTCATCGTCAGGATCACCGACGGCAACGCAATGCCGGCGGCAAAGGCGATGAAGGCGGCGACGGTGTTGTGGTTGAGCAGGCGCACCACGTGGGCCAGCGCCTCCTTGCTGCAGACCAGTGCCTGCGAACCATCGCAGGCCGCGGCAAACGCCGGGGTGCCTGGTTCAAGGGCCAAGCCGTTCGGGCCCAGCATGGGCTGCGCGCCCACCGAACCCACGGCGGCGTAGCTCACCAGCAGGTAGTAGATGGTGCATACGCCGAGCGAGCCGATCAGGGCGATCGGAATGTTGCGGTTCGGGTTCTTGGTTTCCTCGGCGGCCGTGGAGATGGCGTCGAAGCCGATGTAGGCGAACACGATGGAGGCTGCCGCGCCCAGCACACCGATGCCACCCATCGGGCTGCCCCAGCCGTTCGGCACGAAGGGCGTGAAGTTCTGGTCCTTCACCGCCGGCAGCGCGACGAAGATGAAGGCAGTAAGCGCGATGATCTTGATCAGCACCAGCACGGTGTTGACCTTGGCCGATTTCGAGGTGCCGATCACCAGCAGGAAGGTGATCGCCAGGCCGATCAGGCAGGCCAGCAGGTTGAAGCTGCCGCCGTCCATCGGGCCCGCCTGCAGGAAGTGCGGCAAACCGAATCCGGCATGCGCGAGCAGGCCGTTGACGTAGCCGGCCCAGCCCACGCACACCGTGCTGGCGGCAATGGTGTACTCCAGCACCAGCGCCCAGCCCACGATCCATGCGACACCCTCGCCGAGCACGCCATAGGTGTAGGTGTAGGCCGAGCCAGCCACTGGCACCATCGCGGCGAGTTCCGCATAGGCCAGCGCGGCGAACGCGCAGACCACCGCGGCGATCACGAACGCGACCATCATGCCGGGGCCGGCCTTCTGGCCGGCTTCGGCGGTGAGCACGAAGATGCCGGTGCCGATGATCGCGCCGATGCCGAGCATGGTGAGCTGGAAGGCGCCGAGCTGGCGGGTGAGACTCTTCTTTTCCGCCGTGGCGATGATCTGGTCGATCGGCTTGATGCGCTTGAACAGCATGCGATGTTCCCCGGGAATACAAGACGTCACGCTCGTCCATACCGCGACGAGAACTGACGCGACGAGCCGGCGGACGGCCAACCATAGCGGAGCGACTGTAGGGGTACAAGACGCGATGCAGCTAGAATGCGCGTTGTTTTCGCGTCCCCTGCCACAAGTCATGTCACACGCTTTTCCGCAGTTTGCCGCCGCCCTGGGCGACTATCGCTCGCGCCATCCGGAGGAGGGTGGCGCCATCGATGGCTTCGCGGTTTTTCTTGCTTCGGATGCGTCGGTGTTCGAGCGCAGCCACGTCGCGGGGCACTTCACCGGCTCGGCGTGGCTGGTCAGCGCGGATGGCCGGCGCGTGTTGCTGATGCACCATCGCAAACTTGGGCGCTGGCTGCAGCCGGGCGGTCATGCCGACGGCGATGCCGACCTCGCACGCGTGGCATTGCGGGAGGCCGAAGAAGAGACCGGGGTAGTCGGGCTGCGCGTGGAAGATGGCATCTTCGACCTCGACCGCCATCGCATTCCGGCGCGCGGCCACGAGGCGGAACACTGGCATTACGACGTGCGCTACGTGGTGCGTGCAACGGTGGGGGAATCGTTCGCGGCGAACGAGGAGTCGCTCGGGCTGGCATGGCGACCGGTGTGTGAGGTCGCCGACGATGCGGATGTCGACGAATCCGTGCGGCGCATGGCACGCAAATGGATGGGGCGTTTGCTGTAGGAGCGCACCCTGTGCGCGATCGCTTTTGCTTCGATCAAACGCCCGTCGCGCACAGGGTGCGCTCCTACGCGTAGCGCGCGGGTGCGGGGTTGAGATGGCCGCAACCCTGGCAGGTGCGCGCCTGGCGTGAACGGTAGAAGCGTTCGAACACCGGCGGGAAATCACGCTCGATGCTGCCGAGGATGAAGTACTCCTCGTACAGCTTGCTGTTGCAGCGTTCGCAGAACCACAGCAGGCCGTCCTTCTCGTGCGGCAGGCGGCGGCGCTCGATCACCAGGCCGATCGAATCGGCCATGCGTTGCGGCGAATGCGGTACGCGCGGCGGCAGGTAGAAGATCTCGCCGGCGCGGATCGGGATGTCGCGCGCCACGCCCTCGTCCTGCACCTTCAGCACCATCTCGCCCTCGAGCTGGTAGAAGAACTCCGGGCCTTCGTCGTGGTGGTAGTCGGTGCGCGCGTTCGGGCCGCCGACGATCATGATGATGAAATCGCCATCGACGATGCACTTGTTGCCCACTGGCGGCTTGAGCAGGTGGCGATGCTCGTCGATCCAGTGCCTGAGGTCGAATGGGGGCGTCAGGGTCATGCGCGGCGATCCGTGGAAGCTCCGCCTACCTTAGCGCTGCAGACACCGCGGCGGAACCGTCCCGGCGTACCGGGACGGTTCCGTTTCCGTGCTTACGGCATCAGCACCTTGTCGATCACGAAGATCACCCCGTTGGACTGCATCACGTCGCCGATGGTGACGTGAGCGGTGTTGCCTTTGGCATCGGTGATCGCCCAGCCACTGCTGTCCTTGCTGACGGTGAGATCCTCGCCCTGGACGGTCTTCAGTTCAGCCTTGCCGCCACCGGCGGCGACCTTCGCGGCCAGGTCGCTCGCGGTCAGCCGACCGGGCACCACGTGATACGTGAGAATGCCTACCAGGGTGGCCTTGTTCGCCGGCTTGAGCAGGTTGTCGACGGTGCCGGCCGGCAGCGCGGCAAACGCTTCGTTGGTCGGCGCGAATACGGTGAATGGGCCCGGGCCTTCCAGCGTGCCGACCAGGCCGGCGGCCTTCACCGCAGCGACCAGGGTGGTGTGATCCTTCGAGTTGACCGCGTTCTGGATGATGTTGCGCGACGGATACATCGCCGCACCGCCGACCATCACGGTTTTATCCATACCCTGCGGCGCAGCGATGGCGGCCGGGGCGGCGGCGACGGTGGCAAGCGCGAGCGCCAGTGCGGCGGACAGCATGCGGCTACGGTGGCTGAGAACTTTCATGGTGCGATCTCCCTCGTCGATGACATGGACTTCCGGAGCGGAAGCACGGGGAGATACGTGGGCTGCGGCGCAATGGATGCAGCCGCAGCGGAAGTGGTTCAGGTGCCGCTGATCGCGCCCTTGGCGACGACCGGGCCGGTGGGCTGGCCGGTGGGCGAGCCGCCGAGCGGTTCCACCGACACTGCGAGCAACGCCTTGGCGCTCAGGTTGGCCAGCAGATCGGGGCGCAGCCTCACGGTGGTGGGTTTGTCGCGTGCGATAACGCCCAGAGCCATCGGCTTGCCGCCGGGCGGGATCAGCCACAGTTCGGGTGAGCGGTTGCTGGCGATCGCTGCCGGGGTGGCCGGCACCACCACCATTCGCGCATGCTGGATATCCATCGTGGCCGTCCAGCCGGCGACGCCGTTGTCCTGCTGGATGCTGGAGACCATGTAACCCGCACTGATGGCGGTCGGCGCCGGGCGCGGCGCGGTGAACAGCATCACCAGGCAGGCCGCAGCCAGCACGCTGGCGCCGATGCCGAGCCAGCGCCACAAGGGCAGGTTGTCCCACAGCCGTCGGCGTGTCGGCGCGGGAGTCGGGATGTCGCGGGTGAGGCCAAGTTCGGACTGCAACCGCGCCCATACGTAATCGGCGGGTGCGACAGCCGGGATGTCCTCGCTCAGCGGCAACAGGTGCCGTTGCCACAGCGCGACGGCCGCGGCGGCCTGTGGATCGTCGCGGACCTCCCGCTCCACCGCGGCACGCGCCTCGGCATCCAGCACGCCGAGTACGTACTCGGCGTAGCGCAGATCGTCGCGATCGTGGTCGGTAGGCGTGTTCATCGCGCCGTCCTATGACTCCAGGCAGGTCCGCAGGCGGATCAGGCTGCGCCGGATCCAGCTTTTCATGGTGGCCAGCGGCACGCTGCAGTGTGCCGCCAATTCGTTATACGTAGCGCCGCTGAAAAAGGCTGCGCGCACGGCTGCCTTGTGTCGGGGCTCGAGCGCATCGAGGCAGCGTTCGAGGCGCTGGCGTTCCTGGCTGCGTTCGGCATTCGCGGCGGGCGTGGGTTGCCCGTCGACGAGGTCCAGCGCGATCGATGGGGCCGCCACTGGTGCCTCGCGATGCTGGCGCAGGCGATCGATCGCCTTGTTGCGCCCCAGGGTGACCAGCCAGGTGATGGCGCTGGCACGGGCCGGGTCGAAGCTTTCCGCGCGGCGCCACACCGTGGTGTAGATCTCCTGCAGCACATCCTCCGCCTCGCCGCGATCACGCAACATGCGCAGGCATACGCCGAACAGCTTGGATGAGGTGCGCCGGTACAGTTCGGTGAAGGCACCTTGGTCGCCATGGCCGGCAGCGGTCAGGATCTGCGACAGTTCTTCGCGCTCGGCCGGACTGGCGCTCATGCGGCGATCGCTTCCCGCCCGCGTGTTGCGCGGAGCGGGATGCGGATGGCGAGGAGGGCCGGCATGCGCGACAGCATGCCGGCTGGACCGGTGGCCGGCAAGCGGCCGGACGTGGGTTGGGTTCAGACCTCCAGCGTGGCCAGGTCGCCTTTCTCTTCCAGCCAGGCTTTGCGATCACTCGCGCGCTTCTTGGCCAGCAGCAGGTCCATCAGCTTCGCGGTGCCGTCGTCGCCGTCCACGGTGAGCTGCACCAGGCGGCGGGTGTCGGGATGGATGGTGGATTCGCGCAGCTGCGGCGGGTTCATCTCGCCCAGGCCCTTGAAGCGGGTGACGCTGACGGCGCCCTTCATCTTCTCGCGCTCGATCTTCTGCAGCATCGCCTGCTTCTCGTTCTCGTCGAGGCAGTAGAACACCTGCTTGCCCACGTCGACGCGGAACAGCGGCGGCATCGCCACGAACACATGGCCTTCGCTGACCAGGTGCGGGAAGTGCTTCAGGAACAGCGCCGAGAGCAGGGTGGCGATGTGCAGGCCGTCGGAGTCGGCATCGGCGAGGATGATCACCTTGCCGTAGCGCAGGCCGGTGAGGTCGTCCTTGCCGGGGTCGCAGCCGATCGCCACGGCGAGGTTGTGCACTTCCTCGGAAGCCAGCACCGAGGTCGATTCCACTTCCCAGGTATTGAGGATCTTGCCGCGCAGCGGCAGGATCGCCTGGAACTCCTTGTCGCGCGCCTGTTTGGCGCTGCCGCCGGCGGAGTCGCCTTCGACCAGGAACAGCTCGGTGCGCGAGAGGTCGGTGGAGGTGCAGTCGGCCAGCTTGCCGGGCAGGGCAGGGCCTTGCACGATCTTCTTGCGCACCACCTGCTTGGCGGCCTTGAGGCGCGCGCTGGCACGCTCGATGGCGAGCTGGGCGATGCGCTCGCCGGTGTCCACGTTCTGGTTCAGCCACAGGCTGAAGGCATCGTGGATCACGTTCTCCACCATGCCGGCGGCCTGGCGCGAGGACAACCGCTCCTTGGTCTGGCCGGCGAACTGTGGATCGAGCAGCTTGGCGCTGAGCACGAAGGCGAGCCGTTCCCACACGTCCTCCGGCGCCAGCTTCACGCCGCGCGGCAGCAGGTTGCGGATGTCGCAGAACTCGCGGATCGCATTGGTGAGGCCGGAACGCAAGCCGTTGACGTGGGTGCCGCCCTGCGCGGTGGGGATCAGGTTGACGTAGCTCTCCTGCACCAGCTCGCCTTCCGGCAACCAGGCCAGCGCCACGTCCATGCCTTCGGTGTCGCGCGCCACATGGTGCACGAACAGTTCCGCCGGCAGTGCTTCGCCGCCGTCCAGCTCGCCGCGCAGGTAGTCGCGCAGGCCGTCCTCGTAGCGCCATTCGACGACTTCGCCGCTGGCTTCGTCGGTGAGCTTCACCGCAAGGCCGGCGCACAGCACGGCCTTGGCGCGCAGCAGGTGCTTGAGTTTCGACAGCGAGATCTTCGGCGAATCGAAGTATTTCGGGTCGGGCCAGAAGTGCACGGTGGTGCCGGTTTTCTTCTTCGGCACCGTGCCGACCACTTCCAGTTCGCTGACGCGGTCGCCGTGCTCGAAGGCCATGCGGTATTCGCTGCCGTCACGGCGGATCGTCACCTCCACCCGTTGCGACAGTGCGTTCACCACCGACACGCCCACGCCGTGCAGGCCGCCGGAGAAGTTGTAGTTCTTGCCGCTGAACTTGCCGCCCGCGTGCAGGCGGGTGAGGATCAGCTCGACGCCCGGGATGCCTTCCTCGGGGTGGATGTCCACCGGCATGCCGCGGCCGTCGTCCGTCACTTGGACCGAACCGTCCGCATGCAGCACCACTTCGATCGATTTCGCGTGGCCGGCCAGCGCCTCGTCCACCGAGTTGTCGATCACCTCCTGCGCCATGTGGTTCGGGCGCGTGGTGTCGGTGTACATGCCGGGGCGGCGCTTGACGGGGTCCAGGCCGGAGAGGACTTCGATGTCGGCGGCGTTGTAGCGACTGCTCATGCGGGAACGTCTGCTGGGATCAGGCGAGGGAGGATGGTCGGCGCGTGCGGGCAGGTCAAGGCTTGCCCTGTAGGAGCGCACCCTGTGCGCGAATGCTCTGGTGTTGACCGGAACAAAAGCATTCGCGCACAGGGCGCGCTCCTACTCGGTAGATTGCGTGGACATCACAAGGGCGCGCAATGGCGCTCCAGCCAGGCGAGGTCGGCGCCTTCCAGCAGCGGAGCCAGCGCGGCGCGCACGGTGGCGTGGTAGTCGTCCAGCCAGGCACGCTCGTCGGGAGCGAGCAGGCCGGGCTCCAGCGCGCGGCGGTCGAACGGGCACAGGGTGAGCGTCTCGAAGGCGAGAAAGTCGCCGAACTCGGTGCGGTCGGCTTCGACCACCACGGCGAGGTTCTCGTGACGGATGCCGTGGCGGCCGGGCTTGTACAGGCCGGGTTCGATCGAGGAGATCATGCCCGGCTCCAGCGCCACCAGCGCGCCGCCGCCCACTGGCGGACGGATGGACTGCGGGCCTTCGTGCACGTTGAGGAAGTAGCCCACGCCATGGCCGGTGCCGTGGCCGTAGTCGCAGCCGGCGGCCCATAGCGGCGCACGCGCCAGTGCGTCGAGCTGCGGGCCGCTGGCGCCCTTGGGGAAGCGGGCGCGGCTGAGCGCGATCATGCCCTTGAGCACCAGGGTGGCGTCGCGGCGCTGCTCGGCGGTGGTCTCGCCCAGCGCCAGCACACGGGTGATGTCAGTGGTGCCGCCGAGGTACTGGCCGCCGGAGTCGATCAGCAGCAGGCCCTTTGCCTGCAGCGCGCTGTGCGATGCCTGGGTGGCGCGGTAATGGGGCAGGGCGCCGTTGGCCTGGTAGCCGGCGATGGTGGCGAAGCTTTCGCCCACGAATTCCGGTTGCGCGGCTCGGGCGGCGTGCACGAGGCGGTGCACGTCCAGCTCGCTGAGCGGCTTGCCCTGGGCGAGCTGGTGCTCGATCTCGCGGAACGCGCCGGCCAGCGCCGCGCCGTCGCGGCGCATCACATCGCGCACGCGGTCCAGTTCGGCGGGGCTCTTCATCGCCTTGAACGCGGTGCTGGGGTTGGCGGTCTCGATGCGCTGCACGTCGGCGGGGATCGCGTTGCTGATCGCGCAGACCACGCGCGCGGGATCGAACAACAGGACGTCGCCCTTGCGCAGCTCGGCCAGCGCGCCGGTGATGCCGGCATAACCGGCGATCGCGACGCCGTCGGCGGCAAGCTGCGCGACCAGGGCATCGTCGAACTTGCCGCGCTCGGCGAACAGGGTGGCCTTGCCCTCGGCCGCGACCAGCAGGTGGGCGAGGAAGACCGGGTTGCACTCCACGTCGCTGCCGCGCAGGTTGGTGAGCCAGGCGATGTCGTCGAGGCTGGAAACGAGGTGATGCGTGGCGCCACGCTTGCGCAGCGCGTGGCGCAGGCGCGTCAGCTTGTCCGCGCGCGAGGTGCAGGCCCAGGCGATCGGGTGTTCGACGATGCGCGCGTGGGGCAGGGCAGGGCGGTCGTGCCAGGCCGCGCCGGGCAGGTCGAGATCGGTGCGCACGCGCACGCCGTGTTCGCCCAGCTTGGCTTCCATCGCGCGCAGGCTGGCCAGCGAGACGCTGTCGCCAGCCACGGCCAGCAGGTCGCCTTCATGCAGATGCGTGGCCAGCCAGTCCATATGCTCGGGCGTGTGCGGCACGTGCAGCTTCATCAGGACGATGCCGCTGCCAGCGAGCTGCTGCTCGGCCTGCGCGAAATAGCGCGAGTCGGTCCACAGGCCCGCCTGCTCGCGGCTCACCACCAGGGTGCCGGCCGAGCCGGTGAAGCCGGACAGCCACGCGCGGGCCTGCCAGTGCTCGGGCAGGTATTCGGAGAGATGCGGGTCGGCGCTGGGGACGATCACGGCGGCGATGCCGTGCTGCTGCATGGCCGCGCGCAGTGCGGCGATCCGGGCGGGAATGGGTGTGCTCATGCGCGGCATGGTAGCAGGCACGCCTGCCGCACGATGCTTGCCACAACGGCGCGGGGCAGACAACGCGCAAGATCATCGCGCAGCATGTTTCAGCTGCGGCATTGTGTCTCGGAAGGGTGTCATTTCGTGCCGTCACTCACTACGATGCGCGCGCCGCATCCCCACGGCATCCCCTTTCAAGTCGTCCAAAGAGTCGTTCGTGAGCAAACGTAGCGTCGTTTCCGCCTTGCGCTGGTCGTGCGCAGGTATGGCCGTGTTCCTCGCCGGCTGCAACATGGAGGTCCTCTCGCCGAAGGGCGACGTGGGCATGCATGAAAAGAACCTGATCCTGATCGCGCTCGGGCTGATGTCCGTGGTGGTGATTCCGGTGATCGTGCTGACCCTGTGGTTCGCCTGGCGCTACCGCGCCTCCAACACCAAGGCCACCTATGCGCCGAAGTGGTCGCACTCGACCAGGATCGAGGCGGTGATGTGGGGCATCCCCTGCGTCATCATCGCGATCCTCGCCGTCATCACCTGGCGCAGCACGCATGCGCTGGATCCGTACAAGCCACTGGTCTCGGACGTGAAGCCGGTGACCATCGAGGCAGTGGCGATGGACTGGAAGTGGTTGTTCATCTACCCGGACTACGGCGTGGCCAGCGTCAACCAGATCGCGTTCCCGGTGGACACGCCGGTGAACTTCAGGATCACCTCGGCCACGGTGATGAACGCGTTCTTCATCCCGCAGCTGGGCAGCCAGATCTACGCGATGGCGGGCATGCAGACCAAGTTGCACCTGATCGCCCGCGAGTCGGGCGATTACGACGGCCTGTCCTCCAACTACAGCGGTGCCGGCTTCTCCGACATGCGCTTCAAGGCGATCGCCACCTCGCAGCAGGGTTTCCAGGACTGGCTGGCCAAGGCGAAGGCCAGCGCGGCCACGCTTGACCTGCCGACCTACCAGGCGCTGGAGCAGCCCAGCGAGAAGGTGCCGGTGTCGTACTACGCGACGGTCGCGCCCGACCTGTTCGAGGACATCCTGCACAAGGACATGGGCGGCAATCCCGCCGGCGACAAGCCGACGGAAGGCGCGCCGATGAAGGACATGTCGATGCAAGGCATGCCGACGCACGAGGGCGTCGCCGTCGCCGCCTCGCACAACGATCACGCCAAGGCTGCGGAGTAGGCCATGTTCGGAAAGCTTTCCCTCTCGTCGATTCCGTTCGACCAGCCCATCGTGATGGGCACCCTGCTGATGGTGGCCATAGGCGGCGCGGCCCTGTTCGGCGGCATCACCTATTTCCGCAAGTGGGGTTACCTGTGGAACGAGTGGTTCACCACGGTGGACCACAAGAAGATCGGCGTCATGTACGTCATCCTGGCGCTGGTGATGCTGCTGCGCGGCTTCGCCGACGCGATCATGATGCGCGGCCAGCAGGCGCTGGCCGCCGGCGGTGCCCAGGGCTACCTGCCGCCGCACCACTTCGACCAGATCTTCAGCGCCCACGGCACCATCATGATCTTCTTCATGGCGATGCCGTTCATCGTGGGCCTGATGAACCTGGTGGTGCCGCTGCAGATCGGCGCGCGTGACGTGGCCTATCCGTTCCTGAACTCGCTGAGCTTCTGGCTCACGGCGTCGGGCGTGGTGCTGATCATGCTGTCGCTGTTCGTGGGCGAGTTCTCCACCACCGGCTGGCTGGCCTATCCGCCGCTGTCCGAGCTGCAGTTCAGTCCGGGCGTCGGCGTGGACTACTACATCTGGGCGCTGCAGCTGTCAGGCCTGGGAACCACGCTCAGCGGCATCAACTTCATCGTCACCATCCTGCGCATGCGCGCCCCGGGCATGACGCTGATGAAGATGCCGGTGTTCAGCTGGACCGCGCTGGTCACCAACGTGTTGATCGTGGCGGCGTTCCCGGTGCTGACCGTGACGCTGGCGTTGCTTGGTGCCGACCGTTACCTCGGCATGCACTTCTTCACGAACGACCTTGGCGGCAACGCCATGATGTACGTGAACCTGATCTGGATCTGGGGCCATCCCGAGGTCTACATCCTGGTGCTGCCGTGCTTCGGCGTGTTCTCCGAGATCATCTCCACGTTCTCGGGCAAGCCGCTGTTCGGCTACAAGTCGATGGTGTGGGCCACGGTGGCGATTGGCGGCCTGTCCTTCCTGGTGTGGCTGCACCACTTCTTCACCATGGGTTCGGGCGCCAACGTCAACGCGTTCTTCGGCATCGCCACCATGGTGATCTCGATCCCCACCGGCGTGAAGGTGTTCAACTGGCTGTTCACCATGTACCGCGGCCGTGTGCGCTTCACCGTGCCGGTGCTGTGGACGATCGGCTTCATGGTGACCTTCGTGATCGGCGGCATGACCGGCGTGCTGCTGGCGGTGCCGGGCGCGGACTTCGTGCTGCACAACAGCCTGTTCCTGATCGCGCACTTCCACAACATGATCATCGGCGGCGTGGTGTTCGGCTGCCTGGCCGCGCTGAACTTCTGGTTCCCCAAGGCCACCGGTTTCAAGTTGGAGGAACGCTGGGGCAAGTGGTCGTTCTGGTGCTGGCTGGTGGGCTTCTACGTGGCCTTCGTGCCGCTGTACCTGCTCGGCTTCATGGGCGCCACCCGCCGCATGCAGCACTACGACAACGTCGCCTGGCAGCCGTACTTCGTGGTGGCCCTGATCGGTGCGGTGATCATCATGGCCGGCATCGGCTTCACCGTGCTGCAGATCGCGGTGAGCATCCGCAACCGCGACAGCAACCGCGACCTTACCGGCGACCCGTGGGGCGGCCGCACCCTGGAGTGGGCGACCAGCTCGCCGGCGCCGTTCTACAACTTCGCCGTGGAGCCGCAGATCACCGAGCTGGACCAGTTCTGGGCGGACAAGGAGCACAAGCGCGCCTACCCGCGCCATGCGCACTACGCCGACATCCACATGCCGCGCAACACCGGCGTGGGCGTGGTGATGGGCGGCTTCGCCACGCTGCTGGGCTTCGGGCTGATCTGGCACATCTGGTGGCTGGCGATCCTGGGCCTGGTCGGCATGGTCGGTTCGTTCGTCGTGCGCGCCTACGACCGCGACGTCGACTACTACGTACCCGGCGCCGAGGTCGAGAAGATCGAGCGCGAGCGGCTGGTGCCGCTGCACAAGCTGATTGACCAGGTGGGTGCCGCTCCCGCCGAGCAGAAGGTGGCCTGAGCATGAATACTTCCGTCATCACCGCCGGCCACGACGTCGCCGGCCACCACGAGCACCACGACGACGGCTCCAAGACCCTGCTGGGGTTCTGGATCTACCTGATGAGCGACTGCCTGATCTTCTCGGGTCTGTTCGCCACCTTCGCCGTCATGGCCCATTCCTACGCGGGCGGTCCGACCGGCAAGGAGATCTTCGATCTCAAGTATGTGCTGGGCGAAACCATGCTGCTGCTGGTCTCCAGTTTCACCTTCGGCATGGCGATGCTGAACATGCACGCCGGGCGCCGCGGCAAGGTGCTGGCCTGGCTGGCGATCACCTTCCTGTTCGGTGCGGCCTTCGTGGGCATGGAAATCCACGAGTTCGTCCACCTGATCCATGAGGGCGCCGGTCCCGACCGCAGCGCATTCCTGTCGGCCTACTTCACCCTGGTCGGCACGCACGGCCTGCACGTCACCTGCGGCCTGATCTGGATCGTGGTGATGCTGGACATGGTGCGCCGTTACGGCCTGGACGGCCTCGTCAGGCGCCGCCTGTCCTGCCTCAGCCTGTTCTGGCACTTCCTCGACGTGATCTGGATCTGCGTGTTCACTTTTGTCTACCTGCACGGGGTGCTGTGATGTCGCACGCTCACGAACAAGCCGCCCACGGCGGCAAGCACGGCTCGCTTTCGTCCTACATGGTCGGCTTCGGGTTGTCGCTCGTGCTCACCCTGCTGTCCTTCGGCTGCGTGATGACCGGCATGGTGCCGCACCACCTGGTCGTGCCGGGCCTGATGGTGTTCTGCGTGGCCCAGGTGCTGGTGCAGCTGGGCTTTTTCCTGCACATGGGCATCGCCCCGGAGCAGCGCGAGAACCTGATGGTGGCCGTCTGCGCGCTGGTCTTCATCGCCATCGTGGTGATCGGCTCGCTGTGGGTGCTGCACAACATGAACGCCTACATGATGCCGGGGATGTCGCACGGCTGAAGCTGGCATTCCCGATTGTTCTGCTGCCGGCGGCTTTGCGAGGGGCCGCCGGTTTTGTTTGGGTGACGACGCAAGTTTCAAAGCGGTTTCGAGCGCCTGCCGGCGCCCGAGTTACTTCTCCTTTGCTTGTCTACACCACTGCAGGATGCAGTGGTGAGCAGCGCAGCTGGCCCGAAGGGCGGAGGGCAGGAGGCTCGGAGTCAAGGAGAAGGAACCAAGAGGAAACCACACCCTGATGACGCGCCCTCTGGGCCTCCTGCCCTGCGGGTGCGCAGGCGGGTTCCGGGGTTTTTCGACGAGACTCCTGTCCCGGCGAAAAACTGGCCCGCATCCCTGCGGGCCATCCTGCGGACTTTTCGCCACCCGCCCGCCGCGCCATAGGGGCCCCGGGTAGAGCAGCGCGCTCCCGGCGCGCAGAAGCAACGGCCAAAGCGAAAGCCGCGAGCTTGCGGCGCTCTGGCTTCGGCTTCTGGCGCGCGGGAAGCGCGCCTGCTCTTGTGGGGCCCCTGGGCGGCGGTGAGGCGGGGACGAAAAGGCCGCGCAGCGGGCGAGCCCAGGGAGGGGCTCGCCTTTTCGCGCGGGCAGGAGCCCGCTCGAAAAGCCCGGCCCCGCCTCACGGACTTGCCGGGCAGGAGCCCGGCAAGCGCCAACCGGGGTGGCCTTCTCTTTGGGTTACTTTTCTCTTGGCCACACAAGAGAAAAGTGACTCGGGCGCCGGCAGGCGACCGAAACCGCTTTGTTCCTCGTGAGCAAGGCAGTCAATTACTCGTCTCCCGCAAGGCAAAACGAACCCCGCAACCGCAATTCCGGATGAATCCGCCCACCGCGACATCTCGCGGCGGAGGCCGACTGCCGCTAGAATATGTATTTCCAGCACGGCTGCATTCCATGACCCCCCTGATTTTCGTCACTGGCGGTGTGGTGTCCTCGCTTGGCAAGGGCATCGCCGCGGCGTCGCTGGCCTCCATCCTGGAAGCGCGTGGCCTCTCGGTCACCATGATGAAGCTCGATCCCTACATCAACGTGGATCCGGGCACCATGAGCCCGTTCCAGCACGGCGAGGTCTATGTCACCGACGACGGCGCCGAGACCGACCTCGACCTCGGCCACTACGAGCGCTTCGTCCATACCCGGCTCACCGGCAAGAACTCGATCACCACCGGCAAGATCTACGAGAGCGTGATCCGCAAGGAGCGCCGCGGCGATTACCTGGGTGCCACCGTGCAGGTGATCCCGCACATCACCGACGAGATCAAGCACTGCATCCACGAGGCCACCCGCGGCTTCGACGTGGCGCTGGTGGAGATCGGCGGCACGGTGGGCGACATCGAGTCGCTGCCGTTCCTGGAGGCGATCCGCCAGCTGCGCATCGAGCACGGCCCGGAAAAGTGCCTGTTCATGCACCTCACCCTGGTGCCGTTCATCAAGGCCGCCGGCGAGATCAAGACCAAGCCGACCCAGCATTCGGTGAAGGAATTGCGCTCGATCGGTATCCAGCCGGACATCCTGCTGTGCCGCAGCGAGCAGCCGCTGCCCGAGGGCGAGCGGCGCAAGATCGCGCTGTTCACCAACGTGGCCGAGAACGCGGTGATCAGCGCGGTGGACGTGGACGTGATCTACAAGACCCCGCTGTGGTTGCATCAACAGGGCTTGGACGAGATCGTGGTGCGAAAGCTGGGCCTCGACGCCAAGCCGGCCGATCTTTCCGGGTGGCAGCGCACGGTGGACGCCGTGGTGCACCCGAGGGACGAGGTCACCGTGGCCATCGTCGGCAAGTACGTGGAACACAAGGACGCCTACAAATCGCTGGGCGAGGCGCTGCGCCACGGTGGCATCAAGCAGCAGACGCGGGTGAACCTGCAGTGGATCGATTCCGAGCAGGTCGAGGCCGAAGGCGCTGCCAAGGTGCTCGGCGGCATGGATGCGATCCTGGTGCCGGGCGGCTTCGGCAAGCGCGGCTTCGAAGGCAAGATCATGGCCGCGAAGTACGCCCGCGAGCATGGCGTGCCGTACTTCGGCATCTGCTACGGCATGCATGCGGCGGTGGTCGACTTCGCCCGCCATGTGGCCGGCCTGGCCGACGCCGACTCCAGCGAGAACGACCGCAACACGCCGAACCCGGTGATAGCGCTGATCACCGAGTGGACCACGTCCAGTGGCGAAGTGGAGCAGCGCAGCGAGCGCTCGGATCTCGGCGGCACCATGCGCCTGGGCGCGCAGGAATGCCGGCTCAAGGCCGGCACGCTGGCGCGCGAGATGTACGGCCAGGAAGTGGTGCGCGAGCGCCATCGCCATCGCTACGAGTTCAACAACCGCTACCGCCAGTCGTTCGAGGACCTCGGCCTGGTGATCTCCGGCAAGTCGATGGACGACCTGCTGGTCGAGATCGTCGAACTGCCGCAGCAGAAGCATCCGTGGTTCCTCGGCTGCCAGGCGCATCCGGAGTTCACCTCCACGCCGCGCGATGGCCACCCGCTGTTCATCGGCTTCGTGCGTGCCGCGCGCGAATGCAAGGCGGTGCGCGAGGGCGTGAAGCTGGCTAAGGAGCACGTGGCATGAAGCTGTGTGGCTTCGAAGTTGGCCTGGACCAGCCGCTGTTCCTGATCGCCGGTCCCTGCGTGGTCGAGTCCGAGCAGTTGCAGCTCGATACCGCGGGCAAGCTGAAGGAGATCACCGCCAGGCTCGGCGTGAACTTCGTCTTCAAGTCCAGCTTCGACAAGGCCAACCGTTCCTCCGGCACCAGCTTCCGTGGCCCGGGTATGGAAGAGGGTTTGCGCATCCTCGGCGAGGTGAGGCGCCAGATCGGCGTGCCGGTACTCACCGATGTGCACGAATACACCCCGTTCGGCGAAGTCGCCGCGGTGGTGGACGTGCTGCAGACTCCGGCCTTCCTGTGCCGCCAGACCGATTTCATCCAGGCGGTGGCGCGCGCCGGCAAGCCGGTGAACATCAAGAAGGGCCAGTTCCTCGCTCCCTGGGACATGAAGCACGTGGTGGCCAAGGCCAAGGCCGTAGGCAACGACGACATCCTGGTCTGCGAGCGCGGCGCCAGTTTCGGCTACAACAACCTCGTTTCGGACATGCGCAGCCTCAGCGCGATGCGCGAGACCGGCTGCCCGGTGGTGTTCGACGCCACCCACTCGGTACAGCTGCCGGGCGGACAGGGCTCCAGCTCCGGCGGCCAGCGCGAGTTCGTGCCGGTGCTGGCGCGCGCCGCGGTGGCCGCAGGCGTGGCCGGGCTGTTCGCCGAAACCCACCCCGACCCGAGCAAGGCACTCTCCGATGGCCCCAACGCCTGGCCGCTGGACAAGATGGAAGCCCTGCTGGAGACCCTGCTGGAACTGGACGCCGTGACCAAGCGCCACGGCTTCCTCGAAAACACCTTGTGATGCCGAGGCCCGCCTCGGATCGCCCCTGAATCGCCACTTCTGGACTGGAACCGCATGAGCACTGACATCACCCGCATCCACGCCCGTGAAATCCTCGACTCGCGCGGCAATCCCACACTGGAAGCCGAAGTCACCCTGGCCGGTGGCGGTTTCGGCCGCGCCGCGGTGCCCAGCGGCGCCAGCACCGGCACGCGGGAGGCGGTGGAGCTGCGCGACGGCGACAAGGCGCGCTACCTCGGCAAGGGCGTGAAGCACGCGGTGGGCAACGTCAACGGTGCGATCGCCAGCGCGCTCAAGGGTTTCGATGCAGCCAACCAGGGTGGCCTGGATGCGAAACTGATCCAGCTCGACGGCAGCCCGAACAAGGGCAAGCTGGGCGCGAACGCGCTGCTCGGCGTGTCGATGGCCGCCGCGCACGCGGTGGCGGCGCAGCGCAAGCAGGCGCTGTGGCAGTACCTGGCGGAGATCAACGGCACCACCGGCAAGCCCGGCGCGTTGCCGGTGCCGATGATGAACATCATCAACGGCGGCGCGCATGCCGACAACAACGTCGACGTGCAGGAGTTCATGGTGCTGCCGGTGGGCGTGTCCAGCTTCGCCGAGGCGCTGCGCGCCGGCGCGGAGATCTTCCATGCGCTGAAAAGCGTGCTGAAGGGCAAGGGCCTGAACACCGCGGTGGGTGACGAGGGTGGTTTCGCGCCGAACCTGCGTTCCAACATCGAGGCGCTGGATACCATCCTCGAGGCCGTCGACAAGGCCGGTTACAAGGCTGGCAGCGAGATCCTGCTCGGCCTCGACGCGGCCAGCTCGGAATTCTTCAAGGACGGCAAGTACGACCTGGCAGGCGAGGGCAAGCTCTACACCTCCGCACAGTGGGTCGATGTGTTGGCCGGCTGGGCCAGGCAGTACCCGATCGTCACCATCGAGGACGGCATGGCCGAAGGCGACTGGGATGGCTGGAAGCTGCTCACCGACGCCATCGGCAAGAACATCCAGGTAGTGGGCGACGACCTGTTCGTCACCAATCCGGCGATCTTCAAGGAAGGCATCGACAAGGGCATCGCCAACGCCATCCTGATCAAGGTGAACCAGATCGGCACCTTGTCCGAGACGCTGGAAGCCATCGCCATGGCCGACGCGGCGAAGTACGCGGCGATCGTTTCGCACCGCTCGGGCGAGACCGAGGACACCACCATCGCCGACATCGCGGTGGCGACCACCGCCACCCAGATCAAGACCGGTTCGCTGTGCCGCACCGACCGCGTGGCCAAGTACAACCAGCTGCTGCGCATCGAGGAAGCGCTGGGCACGGCGGCGCGCTATGCGGGCCGCACGGCTTTCGTGAGCCTCGACCACCTGCCGGGCTGACCCGGCGCGCCCCGGCCCATGCTGCGCTGGATCGCCCTGGTTCTGCTCCTGCTGCTGATCGGACTGCAGCTGAAACTGTGGTCCGCGCACGGCGGCATGCACGAGGTGGACGGCTTGCGCGTGTCGATCAAGAAGCAGACCGACGAGAACACGCGCCTGCAGCAGCGCAACCAGGCGCTGGCCGCCGACGTGTCCGACCTCAAGCATGGCGACCAGGCGATCGAGGCGCGTGCACGCACCGAATTGGGCCTGATCAAGCCGGGCGAGACGTTTTACCAGATCGACAACCAGCCCGCGGGCGCCAGCAGCACGCTGCCCCTGCCGCCGCCGGCCCGGCCCGGCGGCGCCACCGGTGGCGTCGTCAAATGAGCGCCACCTTGTGGTGTGTGGTGCCCGCCGCCGGGCGCGGCACGCGGATGGGCGCGGACTGCCCCAAGCAATACCTGCCACTGGCCGGGCGGCCGCTGATCGCACACACGCTGGAGCGGCTGGCCGCGCATCCGCGCATCGCCGGCCTCGTGGTGGTGCTGGGCGCGAAGGACGAGCACTGGCCAGGCATCACGACCCTGCGCGGCAAGCCGGTGCGCACCGCGATCGGCGGCGCCGAACGCAGCGATTCGGTGTTGGCGGGCCTGCATGCCTTGCCGTCCGGGGTAGATGACGCCGACTTCGTGCTGGTGCATGACGCCGCGCGCCCCTGTGTGCGTGCGACGGACATCGTGCGCCTGATCGAACGGGCGGCGCAGGCGGATGGCGGCCTGCTTGGCGCGCCGCTGCGTGACACGCTCAAGCGCGCGGACGAAGGCGGGTGCAGTCTCGCCACCGAACCGCGCGAGCAGCGCTGGCGGGCCTTCACGCCGCAGATGTTCCGTCGCGGCGAGCTCACCGCCGCGTTGCGCGCGGTGGCGCTCGACGGCCGGCCGGTCAGCGACGAGGCGATGGCGATGGAACTGGCCGGCTTCCGGCCGCTGCTGGTCGAGGGCGCCGAGGACAACATCAAGGTGACCACGGCGGCGGACCTCGCGCTGGCCGAATTCCTGCTGGCGAGGACGGCATGAGCATTCGTATCGGCAACGGTTTCGACGTGCACGCGTTCGGCGAAGGCGACCACGTCGTCCTGGGTGGCGTGCGCATCGCCCACAGCCACGGGCTGGTCGCACACTCGGACGGCGACGTGGTGATCCACGCCTTGTGCGACGCGATTTTCGGCGCGCTGGCGCTGGGCGACATCGGCAGACACTTTCCGCCATCGGACGAGCGCTGGCGCAACGCCGACAGCCGCCAGTTCCTACGCCACGCGGCACTGCTGATGGCGCAGCACGGCTATGCGCTGGGCAATGCCGATGTCACCGTGATCGGCGAATCACCGAAGGTGGGGCCGCATGCGCAGGCGATGCGCGAGAACCTGGCCGCCGACCTTGAGTGCGAACCCGGCCGCGTCAGCGTCAAGGCCACCACCACTGAAAAGCTGGGCTTCACCGGCCGCGGCGAAGGCATCGCCGCCCAGGCCTGTGTGCTGTTGGAGCACCGCTGAGCCTTTTGAACTTTTGCATGCCGGCACGGCCGGCGGAGCATCATGTCCGATTCCGAACTGCCTTTCGCGTACGGCACACCGCCGCTCGCCGCACGCCTGCGCAGCACCCCCGAGGATTTCGTGGTCGAGGAAATTCTCGGTTATGACGCCGACGGCAACGGCGAGCATGCGCTGCTGTGGGTGGAGAAGCGCGGCGCGAACACCGACTGGGTGGCGCGCGAGCTGGCGAAGTTCGCCAGCGTGCCGCCATTGGCAGTGGGCTACGCGGGCCTGAAGGACCGCCATGCGGTGACCCGGCAGACGTTCTCCGTGCAACTGGCAGGCAAGCCTGACCTGGACTGGTCCGTGTTTCCGCATGCGGAAGTGAAGGTACTGGCTGCCACGCGCCATGGCCGCAAGCTCAAGCGCGGAGCGCTGCGAGGCAACCGTTTCGTGCTGGTGCTGCGTGAAGTGCAGGGTGAGCGCGAACGTGCCGAACAGGTGCTGGCCGCGATCGCCGCGCGCGGCGTGCCGAACTACTTCGGCGAGCAGCGCTTCGGCCGCGAAGGCGGCAATCTCGCGCAGGCGCGGGCGATGTTCGCGGGGCGCCGGGTGGACCGCGACAAGCGCGGCTTCCTGCTTTCCGCCGCGCGCTCGCAGATCTTCAACAGCGTGCTCGCCGAACGCGTCGAACGTGGCGTGTGGGATGCGCCGCTGGATGGCGAGATCTGGTCGTTGGCCGGTTCCCGCTCCTGGTTCGGGCCGGAGCCGTACAACGACACGCTGGCGCAGCGCCTGGCCAGCGGCGACATCCATCCGTCCGGCCCGTTGTGGGGGCAGGGCGAGCCGCCCGCCACGGGCGAGGCAGGTTTGCTGGAGCGCGAAGTCGCTGCCGCTCATGCAGACCTCGCCGAAGGCATCGCCGCCGCGCGCATGGACCAGGAACGCCGCCCGCTGCGCCTGTTGCCGAAGGACTTGCGCTGGCGCTGGCTGGCGGACGACGCGCTGGAGCTGTCGTTCGAACTGCCGGCGGGGGCGTATGCGACGGTGGTGGTGCGGGAAGTGGCTGCTACGTCGTAGGGCGGACAATCAAGGGCGCCTTTATCGATGCCCGCGAAGTGCATCCTGCACCTCGCGGGCTCGCCAGCTCAGGGCCGTGCCCTGCGCCGGCTCCGTCCTGCTGGCACTGAGTGCCAGCAGGACGTTGGGCCAGTCATGGCCCAAGGTGCTCCTCAGTTCCTGAGGAGCACGATCACAGCTCCGGTGCCGCCCTGTGCAGGGCGCGCCGAAGCAAACGCCACCACGTCGTCGCGCCGGCGCAGCAAGCGGTCGGTGAGCGCCTTCAGCACCGGCCCGGCAGCCTTCGAGCGCAGGCCCTTGCCGTGGATGATGCGCACGCAGTGCAGGCCGCGCTGCCGCGCTTCGGCGAGGAAGCTGGCGATGGAGAGCTGTGCAGCAGCGGCATTCATCTGATGCAGATCGATCTCGTCCTGCACGCTGAACTGGCCGCGCTTGAGCTGGCGCAGCAGCTTCGGCGGATAGCCGTCGCGCAGGTAGCCCAGTTCCTCGCCCACCTCGAGCACGGCCGGGTCGAAAGCCATTTCCAGCAGTTCGCCCGGCACCGCGGCCTCGTCGGCTTCGAGCATGCGCGGCAGCGGCGCGGGTTTCGGCACCGGCGGCGGCGCGGCGACCGGGTCGATGCGGCGCACCTCGCCGATCGCCTCGCGGAACAGGCGGGCATCGTCTTCGCTGATCGGCGTGGACGGGCGGCGTTTCATGTCCCGATGCTAGCAAGCGGGAGGGCGCTACGCGTGCTCCCGATCCGTGAAACCACGGGTTCGCTCCGGTAAACTCGGGCGGCTACAGGGTGCGTACGCCGCGAATGGCGATGCGCTGCGGTCGACTCAACACGGATCAGCATGCGAGTTCTTGTCAGCAACGACGATGGCGTGGATGCGAAAGGCATCCATGTGCTTGCCGAGCGTCTCGGCGAGGTGGGCGAAGTGACGGTGGTGGCGCCTGACCGCGACCGTTCCGGTGCGAGCAATTCGCTGACCCTGGATGCACCGCTGCGCGTGCTGCACATGGAGGACGGCCGCTACCGCGTGGCCGGCACGCCCACCGACTGTGTGCACCTGGCGCTGTCCGGCATGCTGGAGAACGAGCCCGACATCGTGGTGTCGGGCATCAACAACTCGGCCAATCTCGGCGACGACGTGATCTATTCCGGCACGGTGTCGGCGGCGATGGAGGGGCGTTTCCTCGGCCTGCCGGCGATCGCCGTGTCGCTGGTGAGCCACGACCACCGCGGCATCCATTACGACTCGGCCGCGAACGCGGTGCTGCTGCTGATGCGCCGGCTGTTGGTCGATCCGCTGCCGGCCGATACCATCCTCAACGTCAACGTGCCGGATCGGCCGTGGGCGGAGATCCGCGGCTTCGAGGTCACCCGGCTGGGTCGCCGTCATCGCGCGGCGCCATGCATCGCGCAGACCGATCCGCGCGGCCGCCCGATCTGGTGGATCGGCCCGGCGGGCGAGGTGGACGATGCCGGCCCGGGCACCGATTTCGACGCAGTACGGCGCGGCTATGTCTCGGTCACGCCGATCCATGTCGACCTCACCCGCTTCCAGGCGCTGGAGAAGGTCAGCAGCTGGATGCAATCGCTCAGCGACGACATGGCCGTTCCCGGCCACAAGGTGGCCTGAGCGATGAACATGCATACGCTGCCTCCCGCGGCACTGAAGGGCGAGGGCATGACCTCGCAGCGCGCGCGCGACCGGCTCGCCGCCCAGCTGCGGGAAAGCGGCATCCGCGATCCGCGGGTGATCGACGTGATCCGCAACCTGCCGCGTCACCATTTCATCGACCAGGCGCTGCACTCGCGCGCCTACGAGAACACCGCACTGCCGATCGGCCACGGCCAGACCATCTCCCAGCCCTGGGTGGTGGCGCGGATGACCGAGGCGCTGCTCGAGCATTTCGACGCGCGCAAGGAGAAGCCCGGCCGGGTGCTGGAGATCGGTACCGGCTCCGGCTACCAGGCGGTGGTGCTGGCCGCGCTGGTGGAGCAGGTCTACACCGTGGAGCGGATCGAGGAACTGCTGCGCCAGGCGCGTCGCCGCTTCCGCCAGCTCGGCCTCGGCAACATCCGTTCGCGCTACGACGACGGCAAGCTGGGCTGGGCCGACGAGGCGCCGTTCGACGCGATCATCCTCACCGCTGCGGGCGACACCATTCCCAGCCGCATCCTCGAACAGCTCAGCCCCGGCGGCGTGCTGGTGGCTCCGGTGGGTTCGCCCAGCAGCCAGGTGCTGATCCGCCTGCGCGGCGACGGGCAGGGCGATTTCGCCCAGGAAGAACTCGGCGCGGTCAGTTTCGTGCCGCTGCTGGGCGGCATCGGCTGATGCAACGAAGAGTCTGCTCAATGTCTCCGCATAGCCCGCGTTGCCTTGTCGTGGTCGTCAGGTGGTGGCGCGTGGCGCAGCGCCTACCTGGCTGGCAGGTCAAGCCGCGCGCCACCGCATGGCGGCCACGGCAAGGCAACCCTTCGGGCCGGGTCTGTTTGCCCGCATCCCCGCGTCATCACTCGGTCGTGGACGGACGTCCACTCCTCGCTCCTCAAAGCCGGCGCCATCCATGGCGCCTCCCCGCGTACCCTCCTTCTTCCTTGGCCTGCGCGCAAACAGCTCCCGGCGCGGGCCATGCGGAGGCATTGAGCAGACTCTCCAAGGAAACCGACTAGATGCGCCTGTTCGGCAAGC
Organism: Rhodanobacter lycopersici; assembly: GCF_040812335.1. Lineage (NCBI taxonomy): Bacteria > Pseudomonadati > Pseudomonadota > Gammaproteobacteria > Lysobacterales > Rhodanobacteraceae > Rhodanobacter > Rhodanobacter lycopersici. The sequence continues at coordinate 536,528 of NZ_JBFOHK010000001.1, read as the reverse complement.
TCTATGCCCGCGCCCTGGTGTGGGCGCGCCACCCCCACGCGATTCGTTACCTGTGCGGGCTCAGTTTCGTCGAGGCTTTCATCTTCCCGGTCATGCCGGAGGTGATGCTGGCGCCGATGATGCTGGGCAAGCGGCATCGGGCATTCTTCTACGCGAACGTCAGCCTGGCGTTCTCGCTGTTGGGCTCGCTGGTCGGCTACGCGCTGGGGCACTGGGCGTTCGAGGCGCTGAAGCCGCTGCTGGGCACGCTGCACCTGCTGGTGCCGATCGAGCAGGGCGTGTCCAGCCTTCGTGCGCAGATGGCCGAGCACCGCTGGGGACTTTACGGCGTGCTGGTCCTTGCCGCGCTGCAGCCGGTGGTGCCGATGAAGTTCGTGACCTGGGCCTCGGGCATCGTCGGCGTGCCGGTGCTGCCCTTCCTCGGCTGCGTGGCACTGGGCCGTGGCAAGCGCGTGTGGTTGCTGGCGCTGCTGATCTGGCTGTTCGGCGAGCGCGCCGAGCACTTGTTGCACAAGTACATCGAGTGGATCGGCTGGATCGTGCTGGTGCTGCTGGGCCTGCTGCTGGCGTGGTGGCTCTGGCGGCATTGAAGGTGCCAGGAGCCCGCATGAAAAAACAGGGAGCCCTCGCTATGCTGGCGCGCATGAATCGACTCCTTGCCCCGTTGCTGCTTGTCGCCGCCTTGCTGGTGTTGTCCGCCTGCAGCACCGTGGTGGTGGAGCCGGCCACGGGCCAGGGCGGCAGCCACATCCAGCCCGTCGCAGCACGCACGCCGATTCCCGGTGGCAGCTACGAAGTGGCGAAGGGCGACACCCTGTATTCGATCGCCTTCCGCAAGGGCGTGGATTTCCGCGACCTGGCGAAATGGAATGGCGTTGCCGCGCCCTACACGATCTGGCCGGGACAGCGGCTGCGCCTGTCGCCAGCTGCCGGCGGTGCGCCGGTTTCACACGCAGTGGCGGCTACCGCCGAACGGGCAAAGCCGGCACCTGTTCCGGCAGCACCGGCCGCGCCCGTGTTCGAGAACGTGCCAACGCCAGCCTCGACGCCACCGCCGTCAGGCTCCCATGTGCCGGTAGCGACGGGATCGGCCGCCGCGGCTGCGCCGGCAAGTGTCGCGGCTTCAGCACCGGCTACCCCGCTGAGCACCGAGGTGCCGGTGGCGGGAGAGCCCAGGATGGCCGTGCCGCCACCGGCACCGGTGGTGGCGGGCGGCAGTTCGCGTGCGTCCGGAGGCGTGACCTGGCACTGGCCGGCCGATGGCCAGATCATCAAGCGTTTCACGCCGGGTGACGCGGTGCCCGGCATCGAGATTGCCGGCAAGGCGGGCGACCCGGTGCGCGCCGCGGCCGATGGTGTGGTGGTCTACAGCGGCAACGGCCTGGTTGGCTATGGCGAGCTCGTCATCATCAAGCACAGCGACAGCCTGCTGTCGGCCTACGGGCACAACAGCAAGCGGCTGGTGAAGGAAGGTCAGCGCGTCAGCGCCGGGCAGGAAATCGCCGAGATGGGCTCCAGCGGCAGCTCGCGCGTCGAGCTGGGCTTCCAGATCCGCAAGGACGGCAACCCGGTGGACCCGATGAATTACCTGCCAGCGAAGTAGCGCCCCAGGGACGGAGCCGAGCCGGGCTTGCCCCAGCTCGGCGAGTCGGGAAAGTGCAGGAGCACTTTTCCGACCATCAGGCAAGGCTGTTCAAGCTGTTTATGACACCGTGCTTGAATCCCGCCGTGTCAGGCCGGAAGCATAAACGCGGCGACCACCTGTCGCCCTTCGCCGGCCAGCAGGTTGTAGGTACGGGCAGCGGCGGCATTGTCCATCACCTCCACGCCGATGCCCTTGCGCAGGAAGCCGGCCATGAACGCGGCGGCTGGGAATGTCTGCTGCGTACCGGTGCCCAGCAGCACCAGTTCGGGTTGCAGGTCGAGCAGGGCGTCGACGTGGCTGGCGTCGAGCGAGCCGGCCCCGTGCACCGGCCAGTGCTCGACGACACGGTCGGGAGCCAGCAGGAAGCTGTCGGTGAGCTCGCGGTCGATCAGGGTGATGCTGTTTTTGCCGACCCGGCGCACGAACAGGTAACCCTCGGGACGTTCGAGCGACAGGTCCATCAGCGGGGTAGCGCGATCTTCGGTTCGTCGGCGTTGCGGCGGAACAGCACGGCGACGTGGCCGATCTGCTGCACCGCCTCGGCGCCGGTGCCGGCAAGCAGGGTGTCGAGCTGGGCCTGCCGCTCCTCCTTGTCGCCGCCGGAGAGTTTCACCTTGACCAGCTCGTGGATCTCCAGGGCCTGGTGCAATTCCTTGACCACGGCATCGCTGGCGCCCTTGTTGCCGAGCAGGACGACCGGGTTCAGACCGTGGGAAAGGCTGCGCAGGTAACGGATCTGCGAGGGGGAGAGGGCCATGTGGCGGCTTCAATTCGCGGGGAGTCGGCCGCAAAGGGTATCATGCGCCCTGATTCCCCTGTAGCGATGCTGTCCCATGAGCCGCAGCAAGAGCAGCGCCGGCTGGCTGCGCGAACATTTCAGCGACGTCTACGTGAAGAAGGCGCAGGCCGAGGGCGTGCGCTCGCGCGCGGTCTACAAGCTGGAGGAGCTGATCGACCGCGACCGCCTGCTCAAGCCGGGCATGACCGTGGTGGATCTGGGCGCGGCGCCGGGTGGCTGGTCGCAGCTGGTACGCCAGCGGCTGGGCGATCACGGCAAGGTGTTCGCGCTGGACATCCTGCCGATGCAGGGCATCGCCGGGGTGGATTTCCTCGAAGGCGATTTCCGCGAGGAAAGCGTGCTGCGGGCGCTGGAGGCCCGGCTGGAGGGGCAGAAGCTGGATCTTGTGCTGTCCGACATGGCCCCCAATATGAGTGGTGTGGCCTTGGCCGACCAGATCCGGGCCATGGATCTGGCCGAGTTGGCGCTGGATTTTTCCCGGCAATGGCTGAAGCCGGGGGGCGCGTTCCTGATCAAGTTGTTTCAGGGCGCAGGCTTCGACGATTACCTGCGCAGCTTGCGCGCGGACTTCTCGCGCGTGACGATGCGTAAACCAAAGGCCTCGCGCGCGCGTTCGCGCGAGGTGTACGCGCTGGCAATCGGCCGCAAGGCCGCTGCGGCGCAACCGGGCGAGAACCGCGCATGAATGAAACAGCGAAAAACGTGTTGCTCTGGGTGATCATCGCGGTGGTGTTGTTCACCGTGTTCCAGAGTTTCAATCCGCACGGCTCCGCGTCGTCGAACATGGCCTACAGCAGCTTCGTGCAGAGCGTGGCCAACGGCAACGTTTCCAGCGCCGTGATCAGCGCCGACCAGCCGCCGGCCATCAGCGGCAAGCTGAAAGACGGCAGCAGCTACCGCACGGTGGCTCCGATGCTCGGCTTCTCCACCAATGCGGTGGTCAAGCAGATGCAGGACAAGGGCGTGGAAGTGCGCCAGGATCCGGCCGAGGGCTTCTCGCTGCTGGGCCTGCTGGTGAGCTGGCTGCCGGTGCTGCTGATCGTGGGTGTGTTCATCTGGTTCATGCGCCAGATGCAGTCCGGCGGCGGCGGACGCGGTGCGATGAGCTTCGGCCGTTCGCGCGCCAAGCTGCAGGGCGAGGACCAGATCAAGGTCAACTTCAGCGACGTGGCCGGTTGCGACGAAGCCAAGGAAGAGGTCGGCGAGCTGGTCGAGTTCCTGCGCGATCCGGGCAAGTTCCAGAAGCTGGGCGGCAAGATCCCGCGCGGCGTGCTGATGGTGGGCCCGCCCGGTACCGGCAAGACCCTGCTGGCCAAGGCCATCGCGGGCGAGGCCAAGGTGCCGTTCTTCTCGATCTCCGGCTCCGACTTCGTGGAGATGTTCGTGGGCGTGGGCGCGAGCCGTGTGCGCGACATGTTCGAGCAGGCCAAGAAGCACGCTCCCTGCATCATCTTCATCGACGAAATCGATGCGGTGGGTCGCCACCGTGGCGCGGGCCTGGGCGGTGGCCACGACGAGCGCGAGCAGACGCTCAATCAGCTGCTGGTGGAGATGGACGGCTTTGAAGGCAGCGAAGGCATCATCGTGATCGCCGCCACCAACCGTCCCGACGTGCTCGACCCCGCGCTGCTGCGCCCGGGCCGTTTCGACCGCCAGGTGGTGGTGGGCCTGCCCGACGTGAAGGGGCGCGAGCAGATCCTCAAGGTGCACCTGCGCAAGGTGCCGGTGGCCAGCGACGTCGATGCGATGACCATCGCGCGCGGCACCCCGGGCTTTTCCGGCGCCGACCTGGCCAACCTGGTCAACGAGGCGGCATTGTTCGCCGCGCGCGAGAACGCGCGCGAAGTGCGCATGGTCCATCTGGACAAGGCGCGCGACAAGATCCTGATGGGCACCGAGCGTCGCTCGATGGCGATGAGCGAGGACGAGAAGAAGCTTACCGCCTACCACGAGGCCGGCCATGCCATCGTCGGCCGCTTGGTGCCCGAGCACGACCCGGTCTACAAGGTCACCATCATCCCGCGCGGCCGTGCGCTGGGCGTCACCATGTATTTGCCGGAAGGCGACAAGTACAGCATGAACAAGGTGGCGATCGAGTCGCAGCTGTGCTCGCTGTATGGCGGCCGCGTGGCCGAGGAGCTGATCTTCGGTGCCGACAAGGTCACCACCGGTGCGTCCAACGACATCGAGCGCGCCACCAAGATGGCGCGCAACATGGCGACCAAGTGGGGTCTCTCCGACGAGCTCGGTCCGATCACCTACGGCGAGGACGAGGACGAGGTGTTCCTGGGGCGTTCGGTGACCCAGCACAAGAGCATCTCCAACGAGACCGCCAGCAAGATCGACGAGGTGGTGCGCGGCATCCTCGACCGTGCCTACGCGCGTAGCACGCAACTGCTGACCGACAACATCGACAAGCTGCACACGATGGCCGAAGCGCTGCTGCAGTACGAGACGATCGATGCGCATCAGATCGACGACATCATGGCCGGTCGCGAGCCGGGGCCGCCCGCCGACTGGAACCGCAACGCCAGTGGCGGTTCCACGCCACCCCCGCCACCGCCGCCCAAGGGTGGGGACTCCACGGTTGGCAAGGTGGGTGATCCGGCGACGCAGAACCGTTCCGGGCTGGATACCTGATACGGACGTCTGGACGTCCAGACGATTCGCGATGACCGATCATGCGAAGGGAGTGGCGGCCGCCACTCCCTTCATTGTTCGCAGGTGTGCGAGACGTGCCGCCTGTTGCCTGCGTGGCAGGGCCATTGCGTGGCGTGGCGAAGCAAAGGCGAGGTATCGACGGTGCGTGTGAAAAAAAATTTCACAAAAGTGTTGACCTTCGCGGCATGACCCTGAATAATTCCGCTCCTCGCTTCGGCGGTTCGGGAAACCGTCCGACGGAGTGGCAAGTTAGTGCGCGCCCGTAGCTCAGTTGGATAGAGTACCTGGCTACGAACTAGGTGGTCGGGAGTTCGAATCTCTCCGGGCGCGCCATTTGTACTGCATGGCGGGGTGTTCGCACTTCGACTTGCTTCCGCGGAACGGGCGGTTCGCCGAAGTCGCGGAATGGTGGGCATGGTGCCCTGAGCGATGCATGCGGAATGACGGACGGTATGGTCATCCACAGCATTCCAAGGCTCTGTTGATGAAGGTTGTCGCGGGCTCGATCGGGGTATAGCTCAGTCTGGTAGAGCGTTGCGTTTGGGACGCAAAAGTCGGGGGTTCGAATCCCTCTGCCCCGACCAACGTCGTGTTCTGCCGTAGGCGTCCGCGCCTGTAGCTCAACCGGATAGAGCATCGGCCTTCTAAGCCGACGGTTGCAGGTTCGAATCCTGTCGGGCGCACCACTGAAAGTGTTTATGGTGGACGTAGCTCAGCTGGTAGAGTCCCGGATTGTGATTCCGGTTGTCGTGGGTTCGAGTCCCATCGTTCACCCCAGTTCAAGTTTCAGGGCCGTTAGCTCAGTTGGTAGAGCAGTTGACTCTTAATCAATTGGTCGTAGGTTCGAATCCTACACGGCCCACCAACACCGAACGCCGACCCTTGCGGTCGGCGTTTCGCTTTGGGCAACGCAAGGCCGTTCAGCGTGTGCTGCACGCTTGTGCTGTGGCTTGGCGCGACCGTACAATGAGCCGCTTTAGCGCTGGTAATCATCGACTTAGGCTGCGGCTGGGCGGACGTGGCGAAAGCGCCGTTTCCGCCCCATAAGCCGGACATGGCAAGGCGAAAGTGGCGGAACTGGTAGACGCACCAGATTTAGGTTCTGGCGGGTAACCCCCGTGCGGGTTCGAGTCCCGCCTTTCGCACCAACCCCCGATGGTTTTCCGGCGCCGAACGGTTGCCGCCAGGGCGCTCGACGGGCGCCACAACAATCAGGTTCCAGGAGACGACATGCAGGTTTCGGTTGAGAACATCGGCACGCTCGAGCGCAAGCTCACGGTGAAGTTTCCCGCCGAGCGCTACGAGACGCAGGTGAGTGCGCGCATCGCGGAGCTGGGGCGCACGGTGCGCCTGAAGGGTTTTCGCCCGGGCAAGGTGCCGGTGACCGTCATCAAGCAGCGTTTCGGCGAGCAGGTGCGTGGCGAGGTACTGTCCGACCTGATCGGCAGCACGCTGCGCGAGGCTGTGACGCAGGAGAAGCTGCAGCCGGTCGCCAACCCCTCGATCGATACCACCGGCAAGCCGGAGAACGGCGAGATTGCCTACACCGCCACCTTCGAGGTGATGCCGGAATTCCCCGAGGTCGACGTGTCCGCGCTGGAGATCAAGCGCCCGCAGGCCGAGGTGGCCGATGCCGACGTGGAGAAGATGCTGGAAACGCTGCGCCAGCAGCGCCGCAGCTTCGAACTGGTCGAACGCGCCTCGGTCGATGGCGACTTCGTGATGTTCGAATATGCCGCGCAGGCGGGCGACTATCGTTTCCCGGCGGAAGGTTTGGAGCGTGCAGGCAGCGTGCTGGGCTCGGGCAACCTGTTCAAGGCGCTGGACGAGGCGCTGACCGGCCGCCAGGCCGACGACAGCTACGAGGCCGACATCGAATTTCCGGCGGATTTCCGCAACGAGAATCTGGCCGGCAAGAGCGCCAAGGTGAATTTCAAGGTCATCAAAGTGCAGGAACCGAAGCTGCCGGAGATAGACGCCGAGTTTGCCAAGTTGTTCGGTATTGCCGATGGCGACCTGGAGCACTTTCGCAAGGAAGTGCGTGCGAACCTGGAGCGTGAGCTGAAAGCCGCGCTGATGGGCCGGCTGAAGTCCGAGGTGGCCGAGAAGCTGGCCGACGCGCATGCAGCGCTGGACGTGCCGAAGCTGATGGTGCAGTCCGAGGCACAGGCGATGGCCGCGGGCAGCGTGCCGCGTGGCCAGCAACCGCCACCGCAGCTGGTCGAGGCCGCGCTGCCGATGGCGCGCAAGCGCGTGATCGCCGGTCTGCTGATGGGCGAGATCGCCCGCAAGCAGGAGCTGAAGATCGATCGCAAGCGCGTGGCTGAACAGCTTGCCGCGATCGCCTCGACCTACGAGGAGCCGGAGAAGGTCATTGAACTCTACAACGGCGACCCCCAATTGATGTCCGGGCTGCAGAACCGCGTGATGGAAGACCAGGTGGCCGAGTGGGTGGCGGATCACGCCAATACCACCAACCTGGACCTGAGCTTCGACGAGGTGATGCGCCCCGCGGGCGCCTGATCATCAGGTGCCGTCCGTCGGGTCTGGCGTGTGCCGGGCCCGATGGCATACTCAAGGCACACAACCGGAGAGCGCAAAGACCATGGAACCGATTCAGAACCTCAACCTGGTGCCGATGGTCGTCGAGCAGACTGCCCGCGGCGAGCGCTCCTACGACATCTACTCGCGCCTGCTCAAGGAGCGGGTGATCTTCCTGGTCGGCGAGGTCAACGACCAGGTGGCGAACCTGCTGGTCGCGCAGATGCTGTTCCTGGAGTCGGAGAATCCGGACAAGGACATCCATCTGTACATCAACAGCCCGGGTGGCGCGGTCACAGCGGGGCTGGCGATCTACGACACCATGCAGTACATCAAGCCCGACGTCAGCACCATGTGCATCGGCCAGGCCTGCAGTGCGGCTTCGCTGCTGCTGATGGCTGGCGCCAAGGGCAAGCGCTACTCGTTGCCGAACTCGCGCGTGATGATCCACCAGCCCTCGGGCGGCGCCCGCGGCCAGGCGACGGACATCGAGATCCAGGCGCAGGAAATCCTGTACCTGCGTCGGCGCCTCAACGACATCTACGTGCAGCACACCGGCCAACCGCTGGAGAAGATCGAGCGCGACATGGAGCGCGACCGCTTCATGAGCGCCGAGGCCGCCCGCGAGTACGGCCTGATCGATGCGGTGCTCGACCGCCGTGCCGTCGATACGGTCAAGTCGGCCTGACACGGGGCCATTGTTCTTGCGATCGTCCCTGATCGCGAAGGTCAAGCGGGCGGCCATCCATGGCCGCACTCATCACGATTTGAACCCAGGGGGCTTCGCGTCTGCCAGTCGACGCGGAGCCCTGTGCTATTCTCCGGCCGCGACCTGAATAACCCACAGTTTTACAGCGGAATCAATGTATGAGTGACGATCGGCAGGGACGTTCCAGCGACGGCGGGAAGATTCTCTACTGCTCTTTCTGCGGCAAGAGCCAGCATGAGGTGCGCAAGCTGATCGCGGGTCCGTCCGTGTTCATTTGCGACGAATGCGTGGAGCTGTGCAACGACATCATCCGCGAGGAGCTGGAGGAGAAGGCCGCCTCCGGCCGCACCCAGCTGCCCAAGCCCAAGGAAATCCGCGAGTCGCTGGACCAGTACGTGGTGGGCCAGGCGCGCGCCAAGAAGGCGCTGGCGGTGGCGGTGTACAACCACTACAAGCGCATGGAGTCGCGCCAGAAGGGCGACGACGTCGAACTGGGCAAGTCCAATATCCTGCTGATCGGCCCCACCGGTTCGGGCAAGACCCTGCTGGCCGAAACGCTGGCCCGTCTGCTCAACGTGCCGTTCACCATTGCCGACGCCACCACGCTGACCGAAGCCGGCTACGTGGGCGAGGACGTCGAGAACATCATCCAGAAGCTGCTGCAGAAGTGCGACTACGACGTCGAGAAGGCGCAGTCGGGCATCGTCTACATCGATGAGATCGACAAGATCTCGCGCAAGAGCGAGAACCCCTCGATCACCCGCGACGTGTCGGGCGAGGGCGTGCAGCAGGCGCTGCTGAAGCTGATCGAGGGCACGCTGGCCTCGGTGCCGCCGCAGGGCGGGCGCAAGCATCCGCAGCAGGAATTCCTGCAGGTGGACACCAAGAACATCCTGTTCATCTGCGGCGGCGCGTTCGCGGGTCTGGAGAAGGTGATCCAGCAGCGTTCCGAGAGCACCGGCATCGGCTTTGGCGCCGAGGTGCGCAGCAAGGAGCGCACCCAGAACCTAGGCAAGGTGCTGGCCGATGTCGAGCCGTCGGATCTGGTGAAGTTCGGCCTGATCCCCGAGTTCGTCGGCCGTCTGCCGGTGGTCGCCACGCTGGACGAGCTGGACGAGCCGGCGCTGGTGAAGATCCTCACCGAGCCGAAGAACGCCGTCACCAAGCAGTTCAGGAAGCTGTTCGAGATGGAGGACGTGGAGCTGGAGTTCCGTCCGGAGGCGCTGCAGGCGATCGCCAAGAAGGCGCTGAAGCGCAAGACTGGCGCCCGCGGCCTGCGCACCATCCTCGAGCAGGTGCTGCTGGACACCATGTACGAGCTGCCTTCGCTGGAGCACGTCAGCAAGGTGGTGGTGGATGACGCGGTGATCGAAGGCCAGGCCGAGCCCTACCTGATCTACCGCGGCAACCTGCAGCAGCGCGTGGCAGGCGAAGGCGGCGACGCCGCCTGATCGACGCAGGTTTCGCAAGCACGGCTCCGGCGCCAGCGCCGGAGCCGTTTTGTTTTGAAAAGTGCAGCCATGGTCGGCTGTCCGTTCGACTTTCGCGATCATGGATGATCGCAAAGGACGCCTTGAAAGTGCGGCCATGGGTGGCTGCCCGCCTGATCTTCGCGAACAAGGGCGTTCACGGGGTCAGCGTCGCTTGAGTAATCCCCGGTTAGCCTCCACTTGACGACTCATGGTGCCCGGCGCAGTGTCGGGCCTGTCCCATCGGATTTTCTGCGAGAACCCCTCAATGGCCAAGAACGCTCCTGCGCCCGCCGTACTCGACGCATTGCCCGTGCTGCCACTGCGTGACGTGGTCGTCTACCCGCACATGGTCATCCCGCTGTTCGTGGGCCGCGACAAGTCCATGCGTGCACTGGAGCGCGCGATGGAGAGCGAGCGGCAGATCCTGCTGGCGGCCCAGAAGAGCCCGGACATCGACGATCCGGCCGTAGGCGACCTGCACCAGATCGGCACGCTGGCGAACGTGCTGCAGTTGCTGAAGCTGCCCGACGGCACGGTCAAGGTGCTGGTCGAGGGGCAGTCGCGCGTGTCCATCGAGGACTGCCACGAGGATGGCGGCATGCTGGTGGCGCGTTCGCGCGTGGTCGAGCCGGTCTACAGCGCCAAGGAGCGCGAGCTGGACGTCGTCTCGCGCACGCTGATCTCGCTGTTCGAGCAGTTGGTGAAGCAGAGCCGCAAGCTGCCGCCGGAAGTGCTGGCCAGTCTGTCCGGCATCGAGGATCCCTCGCGTGTGGCCGACTCCATCGCCGCCCATCTGTCGGTGCGCATGGCCGACAAGCAGAAGGTGCTGGAAACCGCCGACGTCGGCGAGCGGCTGGAGCTGCTGATCGGCCTCGTCGACGGCGAAATGGACCTGCAGCAGGTGGAGAAGCGCATCCGCGGCCGCGTGAAGTCGCAGATGGAGAAGAGCCAGCGCGAGTACTACCTCAACGAGCAGATGAAGGCGATCCAGAAGGAGCTGGGCGAAGGCGAGGACGGCCCGAACGAGGTCGAGGAGCTGCAGAAGAAGATCGAGTCCGCCGGCATGCCCAAGGCGGTGCTGGCCAAGGCGCGCCAGGAGTTCGGCAAGTTGCGCCAGATGTCGCCGATGTCGGCCGAGGCCACGGTGGTGCGCAACTACCTGGACTGGCTGGTCGGCGTGCCGTGGAAGAAGCGCAGCAAGGTGCGCAAGGACCTTGCGCTGGCGCAGCAGGTGCTGGACGCCGATCATTTCGGTCTGGAGAAGGTCAAGGATCGCATCCTCGAATACCTCGCCGTGCAGCACCGCGTGTCGGTGATGAAGGGGCCGATCCTGTGCCTGGTCGGTCCGCCCGGCGTGGGCAAGACTTCGCTCGGCCAGTCGATCGCCAAGGCCACCAATCGCAAGTTCGTCCGCATGTCGCTGGGCGGCGTGCGCGACGAAGCGGAAATCCGCGGCCATCGCCGCACCTACATCGGCTCGATGCCGGGCCGCATCGTGCAGAATCTCAACAAGGCCGGCAGCAAGAATCCGCTGTTCGTGCTCGACGAGATCGACAAGATGTCGATGGACTTCCGCGGCGACCCGTCCTCGGCGCTGCTCGAGGTGCTCGATCCCGAGCAGAACCACGCCTTCAACGATCATTACCTGGAAGTCGACCTCGACCTTTCCGAGGTGATGTGGATCGCCACCGCGAACTCGCTGAACATCCCGGGCCCGCTGCTCGACCGCATGGAGGTGATCCGCATCCCCGGCTATACCGAGGACGAGAAACTGGCGATCGCGCAGAAGTACCTGCTGCCCAAGCAGCTCAAGGCGAACGGGCTGAAGCCCGAGGAGCTGGGCGTGGTCGAGGAGGCCGTGCGCGACATCGTGCGCTACTACACGCGCGAATCCGGCGTGCGCAACCTGGAGCGCGAGATTTCCAAGATCTGCCGCAAGGTGGTGAAGGAGCTCACTTTGGGCGAGGTGCGCAAGGCCAAGGGCAAGGCGAAACCGGCAGCGAAGTCCGCGAAGGGCAAGGTGAAGGCCGTGGCGGCTGTCACGGTGGATTCGGTCAACCTCGACCATTACCTGGGCGTACGGCGCTTCGACTTCGGCCGCAAGGAGCTGCAGAACGAAGTGGGCCTGGTCACCGGCCTGGCCTGGACCCAGGTGGGCGGCGAACTGCTCAGCATCGAAGCCTCGGTGGTGGCCGGCAAGGGCCGGCTGGTGCACACCGGCCAGCTCGGCGACGTGATGAAGGAATCGATCCAGGCCGCGCTGTCGGTGGTGCGCGCGCGCGTGGACCGGTTGGGCGTCGATCCGGAGTTCCACCAGAAGTTCGACATCCACGTACACGTGCCGGAGGGCGCCACGCCGAAGGACGGCCCCAGCGCCGGCATCGGTATGTGCACTGCGCTGGTATCCGCGCTCACCAAGGTGCCGGTGCGTTCGGAAGTGGCGATGACCGGCGAGATCACGCTGCGCGGCCGCGTGCTGCCGATCGGCGGGCTCAAGGAGAAGTTGCTGGCTGCGCATCGCGGCGGCATCACTACGGTGATCATTCCCGAGGACAACAAGAAGGATCTGGCCGACATGCCGGCCAACATCACCGCTTCGCTGGAGATCCACCCGGTGCGCTGGATCGACGAGGTGCTGGACATCGCGCTGGAGCGTCCGCTGCAGCCGAACGAGCCGAGGGCAGAGTCGCATACCGCGCGCGAGGAGCAAGCGGACGTCGACGAGGCGGAGTCGCACGCACGCCCCCATTGATGATCTTCCGTTGGCAAGGCGCCGCCGAGTCCCAACCGGTTCGTGGCGCCTTGCGTTTTCGTGCATTCCGGAAAATCCGCCCGTGTCGGGGGCGTTTTGTGATGCAGTCGCCGACAAAGTCGTCCGGCCGCTGCACGCCGCCTGAAAACCTTGTCGCAGCTTGTATTGCGGTGTTCGGCGAGGCACTGGTATAAAGGCGAAACCGCAATCCCGGCGTCTGCTGCAAGTGCCCGTGATGCGGAGGTTGCGATACGGCGCCATGCAGGTACCAACCATCCACGACGGCTGCGTGCGTCCATGCCACGGACGCGCCTGCCGCAAAACGTAATAGGGAGCTTTCAATGAATAAAACCGATCTGATCAATGCCATCGCCGACAAGGCCGAACTGACCAAGGCCGACGCCGGTCGCGCGCTCGAAGCGTTCTTCGAGGTGGTGCAGAAGTCGCTGAAGAAGGGTGAGGACGTGTCGGTGGTCGGTTTCGGTACCTTCACCGTGCGCAAGCGCGCCGCCCGTACCGGTCGCAACCCGCGCACCAACGAGACGATCAAGATCAAGGCTTCGAAGGTTCCCGCCTTCAAGGCTGGCAAGACGCTCAAGGACGCCCTAAACTGAGCGGCTGACGCTTGGTTTCGGGTGCTTAGCTCAGCGGTAGAGCGCCGCCCTTACAAGGCGATGGTCGTAGGTTCGATCCCTACAGCACCCACCAGAAAACTGTGGAGCGGTAGTTCAGTCGGTTAGAATGCTGGCCTGTCACGCCGGAGGTCGCGGGTTCGAGTCCCGTCCGCTCCGCCACGGTTCGCAAGGGCGCCCCTGTGGCGCCTTTGTCGTTTGGACGGCGTTCCCGGGGGAATCAGCCGTGACTGGCGTCTCGCCGGCGCCCGAATGGTTCATGCAACGTGCGCCGCGTGCGCCGATCAACACTGGCAGGAAGGTAGGCAATGCTGCAGGCAATGCGTAACAAGATGCATGGATGGCCAGCCGTCGTCCTTCTCGGCGTGGCCACCTTTGCGATGACGTTCTTCGGCATCGAGGGATACATCATGTCCCGCGCCGACACCTACGTGGCGAAGGTGGGCAAGCACGAAATCAGCCAGCAGGACTTCCAGGACCGCATGAACCAGTTGCGCCAGCAGCTGAGCGCCGAGCAGGGCGACAGCTTCGATCCGGACGCGTTCGAGAAGCCGGAGATGAAGCTGAAGGTGCTGGACGGCATGATCGACCAGCAACTGCTGCTGAAGGCGAACCAGGACTGGGGTGTCCGCGTGCCTGACCAGGCTGTGCGCGACTACATCGCGGCGATTCCCGCGTTCCAGATCAATGGCCAGTTCGACCCCAACACGTACCGCACCCTGCTGGCGGAGCAACGCAAGACGCCCGAGATGTTCCAGGACGACGTGCGCGCCTCGATGGCCACGCAGGCACTGCCGAACGCGATCGACGCCAGCACCATCGTCACCGACGCCGAGATCGATCATTTCCTCGACCTGCGTATGCAGCGCCGCGATATCAGCTACGCCGTGCTGCCCAAGCCGCAGCCTGCCGATGCCAACGTCACCGACGCGCAGATCGCGGATTACTACAAGGCGCACCTCGCCGATTACATGAATCCCGAGCAGGTGTCGCTGCAGTACATCGAAGTGAAGGGCAGCGAGCTCAAGCCGGAGGCACCGCCCAGCGATGCCGACCTGATGAAGCGCTACGAGAACGAAAAGCAGCGCTTCGTGCAACCCGAGCAGCGCGAGGTGTCGCACATCCTCGTCAATGTGCCCGCCAACGCCTCGCCTGACCAGCAGAAGGCTGCGCTGGCCAAGGCCGACAAGATCGCCGCCGAAGCCACCCCGGAGAACTTCGCCAAGATCGCCGCGCAGGATTCGGACGACCTTGGCTCGAAGCGCCAGGGCGGCGACCTGGGCTGGCTGCAGAAGGGCGTGACCAATGCCGCGTTCGACACCGCGATGTTCGCGCTGAAGAAGGGCGAAATCTCCAAGCCGGTGCTGACGCCGGACGGTTACGACATCATCTGGCTGCGCGACACCCGCAACGGCGAGGCCAAGTCGTTCGCCGAGGTGCACGACCAGTTGGTGGCTGAAGCCACGGCTGGCGACAAGGATCGCAAGTACAACGAAGTGGCCGGCAAGCTGTCCGACAACACCTACCAGAATCCGTCCTCGCTGGAGCCGGCCGCGCAGGCGCTGGCCCTGCCGATCAAGACCACGGCACTGTTCTCGCGCAACGGTGGCGAAGGCATTGCTGCCAATCCCAAGGTCATCAAGGCGGCATTCGGCAACGACGTGCTGGCGCAGGGCAACAACTCCAACCTGATCGAGCTCGGCAACGACGACGCGGTGGTGATCCGCATGGCCAAGCACGTGCCCGCTGCGGCCAGGCCGCTGGCCGATGTCCATGACGAGATCGGCAAGACCATCCTGGACCAGCGCATCGAAACCGCCGCGAAGCAGCAGGCCGACAGCCTGCTGGCGCGCTTGCGCAAGGGTGAGACGATGGCGGCTGTGGCGGCTTCCGCCAATGCCAGCGTCAAGAACGCCGCCAATGTGGTTCGCATCCAGCCGGATGTGCCGGCGGCGCTGCGCGACGAAGCCTTCCTGCTGCCGCATCCGGTCGACGGCAAGCCGCAGTACGCCACGGTGGACATGCACGACGGCAGTTATGCGCTGTTGGCGGTGGGCAAGGTGCAGGGCGCCGACCTGTCCAAGGTCACGTCCGAGCAGCGCGACATGCTGCGCCAGCAGATGATCCAGGCCTACGGTGCCGTGGCGACCGAGGAGCTGATCAAGTCGCTGCGCAACAGCACCGAGATCAAGATCGCCAAGGATCGCATGTAAATCCGGGCGATCGCGCGACTGAATGACGAAGGCGGCCAGCAGGCCGCCTTCGTCATTCAAGGATCGAGGAATTGCAGACTCAGTGCGGCGCGCTGACCCTGATCACCTGGCCGGGCCTGATGTGCTGTCCTTGCAGGTGGTTCCAGCGCTGCAGGTCGCGCACGCTCACCGAATAGTGGCGGGCCAGTTGCCACAGGTTCTCTCCGGACTTCACGCGGTGCGTGCGGGCGTACCCCATGGGCTGCCGTGTCGACTTCGCCCCGGCAGATGCCGTCGTCGAGCCGATGTCCGCGGCACCGGTGCCGGCCACGAGCGCGGCATCGGCGCTGGCGCTGGCCGACTGCTCCAGCAGCGCGTCGCGGAACTGTTGCGCGTGGTTGACCGGCATCATCAGGTAGGAGGCGACGCTGGTGTCGGCAATGTCGTTGCGGAAGGCGGCGTTGAGGTCCTTCAACTTGTCCAGCGGCATGCCGGCACGGTCGGCGGCGCGCGCCAGCGGCATCGAGTGCGGCAGCGGCACCGAGACGAGATGCTGGCTGGGCGACAGCGTGGGCAGGCTGACGTGGAAGCGGTCGGGTTCGCGTACCACGCAGGCCATCGCCAGCAACTTGGTGAGATGCTCGCGGGTGATGTCGTGCACCGGCCAACGCGGGATGACCGGCATCTCCGGTGGCGGTCCGTGTCGTTGGATCAACTGGAGCGTCTTGTATTCGCCGGCGTTGTACGCGTAATCAGCGATGCGCCAGTCGTGGAACTGGTCGTAATAGCGGCTCAGCAGCTTCATCACTGCGTCGGCGGCGGCCTGCACGTCGAGGCGGCCATCGTAGTGCCGGTCCACGTGCAGGCCCATCGCGGCTGCCGTGGCCGGCATGATCTGCCACATGCCGGCCGGGCGGCCATGCCGGCCGGGAATCGGGCGGAAACCGCTCTCGATCCATGGCAGCAGCGCGAATTCGCCGGCCACATGGTGCTCGGCCGCCACCTGCTGCACGTAGGCCAGCTTGGGCAGCGCCGCGCTGGCTTCCTGCTCGAAACGTTGTGGGTCCTGCGTGTAGCGGCGTGCCCAGGACAGCACCGCGGGATCGGCATCACAGTCGGCCATCGCGAAACTGCCACGCAGTCGATCCCAGACATTGCCGGTTTGCGGAGCCGGTTCAGCCGTTATGGCGGGCGGCACCGTTTCGACGGATGTGGACGTGGACGGGGCAGGGAGAGGCGCCGGTTCGGGACGCGGCGGTGGCGTGGTGGCGCAGGCGCTCAGGAGGGCCGACAGTGCCAGCGGCAATAGTCGCTTCGGGTACAGGTGCCTGCTCATGCGCGGAACGCGTCCTTGGCCGCCCGCACGGCGGCGAAGCGGGCGGTGCGATCCGTGGGATGGCCGGCCTGTTGCCGACACCAGTCGATCACCGTCGGCGCATCGGTGCGCAGGAAAGGATTGGTCGCCAGCTCCCTGGCCATGGATACAGGCAGGCTGGGATGTTGCCGTGCGCGCAGTTCGGCGACTTCCCTCAGGCGGGCTGACAATTCGGCATTGCCCGGTTCGATCCCGCGGGCAAAGCGACCGTTGGCGGCGGTGTATTCGTGCCCGCAGCAGAGCAGGGTGCTGGCCGGCAACGCCGCAAGACGGTCCAGCGAGGCCAGCATTTGTGCGGGCGTGCCTTCGAACAGGCGCCCGCAACCCAGGCTGAACAGAGTATCGCCGGCCAGCAGCACGCCTTCGCCGAAATAGGCCACGTGGCTCAGCGTGTGGCCAGGCACCGCGATGACCTCGAAGCTGGCGTGTGGCTGCGACAGGACGATGCGTGCGCCGTCGCGCACGCGCACGGTGGCTGTCTCGATCCGTGCATCTTCCGGTGCGTACACGGGCACACCGTGCTGCTGGCATAGCGCCGCCGCGCCGCCGATGTGGTCATGGTGGTGGTGGGTCAGCAGGATCGCCCGAAGTTTGAGTTCGCGTGCGGCCAGCGCCTGCTCCACCGGAGCGTCGTCGCCGGGATCGACGACGATGGCGTTGCCCGCGTCGTCGTGCAGCAACCAGATGTAATTGTCGGCCAGTGCCGGTAGCGGTACGAGATGCATGGCATGCTCCGCTGCGTTGGTCGAACGGCAGACGCAGCCATCCCGGCATGCGTGAATCGGTCGACTATAAACAGCCTTCCCCGGGGGCTCGTTAGCATGTCGTTAACGCGCGTAGCGACGGTTCAGCGATGTGAGATGTGCCCGCCTGGATCTGCGACACGGTCGACACCGTCAAACGCTACACTGCGAACTGGATTTCGATGATGACCGGAGCCCGGGTTCACCGGAGCCGGATCGAGTGCATGCCGCTTCAACGCGATCAGGACATTCACGCCAGCGTCCCCTTGAGGCAATTGCGCGGCGGGCAATGGCGCAGCATGGCGCCGTTGCTGCAGCGCGAGACGGGGCGGCGTGCCTTGCGTATCGGCGTGGCCGATGACGACGCGGTACCGCCCTTGCCTGGTGTGACATGGACGCGCCTGTGGCTGGCGCATGGCGACTATCAGGGCGATCTGCGTGGCCGTGCCGATGAGCCGTTGCCTTTCATCGATGAGGCTTTCGACCTCGTCTGGCTGCAGCACGCGCTGGAGCCGGCACCACAAGTCGCCGCGCTGATTGGCGAAGCCTGCCGCGTGCTGGCGGCCGGTGGCGTGCTGGCGGTGACCGCGCTACATCCGCTGGGCGGATGGGCCCCCTGGTTCTGTTGGCGCACGAGAGGGCAGCAGCAATCGCTGCTGTGGCCGTGGCGCCTGCGCCAGTACCTGCGGCGGGAAGGGCTGGAAATCGAAAGCCTGCGCCGGCTGGGCACGCCTTGGCCCGGCAATGAATTCCCGGCCGGGGGCGACAGCCGCTGGGGTGGTGGCTACCTGCTGCTGGCGCGCAAGCAGCGACGCCAGGCCATCCCGCTGAAGTTGCGGCCGTTGCCGGCACGTGCGCCGGTGAACGCGCGCTTGTCGCCGGGCACGCGGCGACACTCTGTATCTTGAGGAAACCATGCGTGACGATTGAAGAAGTGGAAGCATTCACCGATGGCGCCTGCCTCGGCAATCCGGGGCCTGGCGGCTGGGCGGCGCTGCTGCGCGCCAAGGGTCGTGAACGCCTGCTGGCCGGTGGCGAGGCCGACACCACCAACAACCGCATGGAGCTGATGGCGGCAATCGGCGCGCTGGAGGCGCTGACCCGGCCTTGCGTCGTGGTGCTTACCACCGACTCGCGCTACGTGATGCAGGGCATCGAGCAGTGGTTGCCGAAGTGGCGTGCCAACGGTTGGCGCACCGCCGACAAGCAGCCCGTGAAGAACCAGGACCTGTGGGAGCGCCTCTCCGCGGCCACCGGCAACCATCGCGTGCGCTGGCAGTGGGTGAAGGGCCACAACGGCCACGCCGAAAACGAACGCGTGGACCAGGCTGCGCGCGAGCAGGCCGAACAGCGCAGGAGCAACGCATGAGGCAGGTGGTGCTGGATACGGAAACCACCGGCCTGGAAGTGCGCCAGGGCCATCGGCTGGTGGAAATCGCCTGCGTGGAAATGGTGGAGCGACGCCTCACCGGCCGCTACTGGCAGACCTATCTCAATCCCGAACGGGCGATGGACGAGGGGGCCAGCCAGGTCACCGGCATCCGTGACGGCGACCTCGTCGACAAGCCGCTGTTCGCCGACAAGGTGGACGAGTTCCTCGCCTTTGTCGATGGCGCCGAGCTGGTCATCCACAACGCCAGCTTCGACGTGGGTTTCCTCGATGCCGAACTGGCACGGCTTGGCGGGACCCATGGCCGCATCGGCGACCGCTGCAGCGTGCTCGACACGCTGGCGATGGCACGCGAACGCTACCCTGGCCAGCGCAACAGCCTCGACGCGCTATGCAAGCGCCTCGGCGTGGACAACTCGCGGCGTGACCTGCACGGCGGCCTGATCGACGCCCAGTTGCTGGCCGACGTCTATCTTGCGATGACGTCGGGTCAGGTGGCGCTGGATCTGGCCTTCGAGCAACCGCAGGAAGCGGCGCTGACGGCGGCGGCGACACCACTGGTCCTGCATGGGCGGCCGCGCGTGCTGCGTGCATCGGCCGAGGAGTCCGCCTTGCACGAGCAACGCCTCGATGCGCTGGACAAGAGCGCCGGTGGCATCAGCGTCTGGCGCAAGCTGGAGACGGCCGAGGCGCCTGCGGAAGCAGGTTCAGCTTGAGCGCACCAGGATCGCGGTGATGTTGTCCTTGCCGCCGCGGTCCAGCGCATCCAGCAGCAGCTGATCGACGCATTCCTGCGCGGCCAGGTCGGTGCGCGCCACCGTGCGTGCGATCGACGCCGCATCGAGGTCCTCGGTCAGGCCGTCGCTGCACAGCAGGAAACCCATACCCGGCACGACACGGCCGTGCGCCATGCCGATGTGGAGCTGGGAAGCGGCGGTCACGCCCAGTGCCTGGGTCAGCACGTTGCGCTGCGGATGCCGTGCGGTATGCGCCGGGTCCAGTTGACCCGCCTCGACCAACGCCTGCACCAGCGAATGGTCGTGGCTGATCTGGCGCAGCTCGCGTCCCGTGGTGTAGATGCGGCTGTCGCCTACCCACGCCGCCTCGTAGCCATCCTCGCCCAGGCGCAACGCCGCGATCGTGCTGCCCATCGGCATCACATCGGTGCTGTCGTGCATCTGCGCCAGCAGGTGCTCGTCGGCACCGCGGATGGCTTCGGCGAGGCTGTGTCCGCGGCTCACCAGCTCGACCACGCTGTTGCGCACCAGGGCTGAAGCCACTTCGCCGTGCAGATGGCCGCCCATGCCGTCTGCAACCAGGAACAGGCCCAGCGTCGCATCGGCGTAGTAGGTGTCCTCGTTGCGCGTGCGGCGCAGGCCGACGTGGGTGGCGTGTCCGAATTCGATCATGGGGGAAGCATGGCGGATGTTGGGGGAGGGTGCAAAAGCGCTGGATTACGCGAGATTGTCGGGTGGGATTGTTCGGCTCATCCATGAGCCGAACCCCTCCGCGCTTGCGCGCTGCGGGGCCAGCCTGCGGCTGTCCAAATTCGCTCCCGGCGAATTTGTCGAACCTGAGTGGGCTCGTCCACACCACCCTCTCCGCCAGCCACAAAAACGCCCCACGAGGGGGCGTTTTTGTGTCTGGCGGAGAGGGTGGGATTCGAACCCACGGTACGCTTACACGTACGCCTGATTTCGAGTCAGGTACATTCGACCACTCTGCCACCTCTCCAAAAGGGTCGCGTGGTCTGCGCGAGCCGGCGATTTTACGTGGTGGCTGCGACCGTGGCAAGCGAGAGGCCCTTGCTTGCCACGGCTACCGTGGGGCTAGCCGGCCTTCTTCTTCGCCAGCCGCAGCCAGGTGTCGACCACGGTGTCGGGGTTCAGCGACACGGATTCGATGCCCTGGTCCATCAGCCACTCGGCCAGGTCGGGGTGGTCGCTGGGGCCCTGGCCGCAGATGCCCACGTACTTGCCCTTGGCGCGCGCGGTCTTGATCGCCATGGACAGCAGCTTCTTCACCGCAGGATTCCGCTCGTCGAACAGGCCGGCGACGATGGAGGAGTCGCGGTCCAGGCCCAGGGTGAGCTGGGTGAGGTCGTTGGAGCCGATCGAGAAACCGTCGAAGATGTCGAGGAACTCCTCGGCGAGCAGGGCATTGGAGGGCACCTCGCACATCATGATGACTTTGAGGTTGTGCTCGCCCTGCTTGAGGTGGTTCTTCGCCAGCACCTCGACCACCTTGCGGCCTTCGTCCAGGGTGCGCACGAACGGGATCATCACCCACACGTTGTCCAGGCCCATCGTCTCACGCACGCGCTTGACCGCCTTGCACTCCAGCCCGAACGCTTCGGCGAAGCTGGGATCGACGTAGCGGCTGGCGCCGCGGAAGCCGATCATCGGGTTTTCCTCGTGCGGCTCGTAGCGCGAGCCGCCGAGCAGGTTGGCGTACTCGTTGGACTTGAAGTCGCTCATGCGCACGATCACCGGCTTCGGGTACACCGAGGCGGCGATGGTGGCGATGCCTTCGGCGAGGCGATCCACGTAGAACTCGACCGGGCCGGGGTAGCCGGCGATGCGTTCGTCGATCTTCGCCTTGGTCTCGGCATCCTGCTTGCCATATTCCAGCAGCGCCTTGGGATGCACACCGATGTGGCTGGCGATGATCATTTCGAGGCGGGCGAGGCCGATGCCGGCGTTCGGCAGCATGCCGAAGTCGAACGCGCGCTCGGGGTTGGCCACGTTCATCATGATCTTCAGCGGCGCCTCGGGCATCGCGCCGAGGTCGGCGGTGATGCGCTCGAACTTCAGCTGACCCGCGTAGATCGTGCCGGTGTCGCCTTCGGCGCAGGATACGGTGACTTCGGCGCCGTCAGGGATGAGCTCCAGCGCATTGCCGGTGCCCACCACGGCGGGTACGCCCAGTTCGCGGGCGATGATCGCCGCGTGGCAGGTGCGGCCGCCGCGGTTGGTGACGATGGCGCTGGCGCGCTTCATCACCGGCTCCCAGTCGGGATCGGTCATGTCGGCCACCAGCACGTCGCCGGGCTGCACCTTGTTCATGTCGGCCAGCGAGCGCACCACGCGTGCGTTGCCGGCGCCGATCTTCTGGCCGATGGCGCGGCCCTCGGCCAGCACCTTGCCCTTCTCGTTGAGCTGGAAGCGCTCGAGCTGGGTGGCGTGCGCGCGCGACTTCACCGTTTCCGGGCGTGCCTGCACGATGTACAGCTTGCCGGTGTGGCCGTCCTTCGCCCACTCGATGTCCATCGGGCGGCCGTAGTGTTGTTCGATGATCAGTGCCTGCTTTGCGAGTTCCTCGACGTCGGCGTCGCTGATGCAGAACTTGGTGCGCAGGCCGGCCGGGGTGTCTTCCGTCTTCACGCGCTCACCGGGCTGGTTCGAATACACCATGCGCAACTGCTTGGCGCCGAGATTGCGGCGCAGCACGGCCGGCTTGCCGGCCTTCAGCGTGGGCTTGAACACGTAGAACTCGTCGGGGTTCACCGCGCCCTGCACGACCATCTCGCCGAGGCCGTAGCTGCCGGTGACGAACACCACGTCGCGGAAGCCCGATTCGGTGTCCAGCGTGAACAGGACGCCCGCGGCGCCCACGTCCGAGCGCACCATCAGCTGCACGCCGGCGGAGAGGAACACGTTCTCGTGGGCGAAGCCCTGGTGCACGCGGTAGGCGATGGCGCGATCGTTGTACAGCGACGCGAAGACTTCCTTCACCTTGTGCAGCACGTCCTCGATGCCGACCACGTTGAGGAAGGTTTCCTGCTGGCCGGCGAAGCTGGCGTCGGGCAGATCCTCGGCGGTGGCGGAGGAGCGCACAGCCACGGCGATGTCAGGATACTTTTGCGATCGTCCCTGATCGCCAGAATCAAAAACCGGCGATCCATCGCCGGACTTTTCAACAGGAGCAGCGTCCTTGCACAGCTTGGCATAAGCGTCGCGGATGGCCTGGTCGAGATCGGCCGGCAGCGGCGTTTCGGTGACCCACTCGCGGATCTCCTTGCCTGCCCTGGTGAGCGCGTCCACGTCGTCGACATCGAGGTCGGCGAGGCGCGCCTGGATGCGCTTGGCCACGCCGCTCTTTTCCAGGTACTGCTGGAACGCGTCGGCCGTGGTGGCGAAGCCGCCGGGCACGGAGACACCGAGCTTGGCAAGGTTGCCGATCATTTCGCCGAGCGAGGCATTCTTGCCGCCGACCTTGCCGAGGTCGGTCATGCGCAGTTGGTCGAGCCAAAGCACCAGATGGTTCAAGGCAATCTCCTAGAGGGAAGTGCGGTAAAGAGTGGAATGCACGCGCAGCGAAGGCCCGAAGCGGGCTGCAAAGGATTGGTATTGTCCGCTGTCGATGGTGCGCGGCACAAGAAGACCAATGCCAACCGGCGTCGAGCCAACTGCATACCAGTCA
This sequence comes from Rhodanobacter lycopersici, assembly GCF_040812335.1. NCBI lineage: Bacteria > Pseudomonadati > Pseudomonadota > Gammaproteobacteria > Lysobacterales > Rhodanobacteraceae > Rhodanobacter > Rhodanobacter lycopersici. The sequence continues at coordinate 513,195 of NZ_JBFOHK010000001.1, read as the reverse complement.
GGCTGGAGTCGGCGTAGGCGAGCGCGTCTGCGGCGGTCACGCGGCGCTGGCGACATTCGCCCCGGGGCTGCCGGGCGAGCGGCGACAGTTTTCAAGCCTTGCGCTAAGGTGCGCGGCAGGTAAGTGCCTCGACCAGCGGACCCTCCATGCAGCGCACGGTTTTCTTCATTTCCGATTCCACCGGCATCACGGCGGAGACGATCGGCAACAGCATCCTGGCGCAGTTCGAGGGCCTGAGTTTCGACAAGCACCGCTTGCCCTTCATCGACGATGCGCACAAGGCCGAGGCAGCCGCGCTGCGCATCAAGACACACTATGCGAAGAGCGGCGAACGGCCGATCGTGGTCAACACCATGGCCGACCGTGCGCTGTGCGAGATCGTTGCGGCCAGCGGCGCCCTGATGCTGGACGTGTTCGCGCCGTTCATCGGTCCGCTGGAAACGGAGCTGGGGGCCAAGCGTTCCGGTGCAGTGAACCGCTCGCACGGCTTGGTGGACTTCGACAAGTACGAGGCGCGCATCAACGCCACCAACTATGCGTTGTCGCACGACGACGGCATCGACGTGGACTACGCGCAGGCCGACCTGATCCTGGTCGGCGTGTCGCGCTCGGGCAAGACGCCGACCTGTTTGTACATGGCCTTGCATTACGGCGTCAGCGCCGCCAACTATCCGCTGACCGACGAGGATCTGGAAAAACTGGAACTGCCGGCGCGCCTGCGGCCGTACCGCGATCGCCTGTTCGGCCTCACCATCGAGCCCGAGCGCTTGGCACAGATCCGCGAGCAGCGTCGCGCGGGCAGCCGCTACGCCACGCTCAAGCAGTGCCGCTGGGAGCTGGAGCAGGCCGACCGGCTGATGCGCCAGTCCGGCATCCCGTTTCTCAACACCACGCACGTCTCGATCGAGGAGATCGCGAGCAAGATCTTCGCGAGCTTCGGCATCGAACGCACTATGTTCTGAAATTGCATTGGAGTAGCCAGCGCCCGCCATGAGTGCCGTACTCGACGATCGCCACAGCCTGTTGCCGGGCCGCTTCGAGTTCCTGATGGGCTTGTATGCGGAGAACTACCACCGGCTGACGCGGCTGTTCGCGCCACAGCAGCTGGTGCCGGGCCAGTACGTGTCGGACGTGGACGACGGGCTCAACGTGCACCTGGCGGTGCAGGAGCGACACCCCTATACGCTGGAGCTGGAGCTCACCTACGATTTCGTCGATGCGCATACCGGCCATCGCGCACCATCGGCGCAATTGCGCATGTACACCGACGCCCATGTGGCGGAAGCGCTGCATTGCCATCCAGGGCGGCACCTGTGGCAGGTACTCGGCCCGTTCGCGCCCGCGCACACGGTGTTCCAGCATCGCCTGCAGATGAACGGCTTTCTCGCGCGCTGGCTGGAGTACCTGGCGGAGCAGGGGCATTCCATTGGCACGCTGGTGCGCGCCGACTCTGGGCGCGTGTAGGAGCAACCGTAGGAGCGGCTTCAGCCGCGATTCCACACCCTATCTGTCGCGGCTGAAGCCGCTCCTACGAAGCCAACAAAAAAGCCGCCCAAAGGCAGCTTTTTTGTTGATCGTGGCGGAGCGGACGGGACTCGAACCCGCGACCTCCGGCGTGACAGGCCAGCATTCTAACCGACTGAACTACCGCTCCACATTTGTTTCCAGCCAACGTACAACGCGTTCCGCCCTTGGCGTCCCCACGGGGATTCGAACCCCGGTCGCCACCGTGAAAGGGTGATGTCCTAGGCCTCTAGACGATGGGGACGTTGCTTTTTCGAAAAGTCCGCACATGAGAAGTGCGGGTTCTCGCAAAGGACTTGCGTTGAATCAAACCCTGGTGGAGCCAGGCGGGATCGAACCGCCGACCTCCTGCATGCCATGCAGGCGCTCTCCCAGCTGAGCTATGGCCCCGCCGCTGGAAGCCGCAAAGAATAGGCGGGGGTCACATATCCGTCAAGCTTTTTTTCAAGAAATTCTCACGCGACTGCCGATGGCTGTTCCGCTGAGATTTGCCCGGCACCGGCCACGACACGTGCGAGGCATCGTTTAAGCTTCCTTCCCGGGCGCAACGAGAGGAAGACATGCACGAGATCGGCTTCATTCGCGACCTCGCGATGGTGATGCTCGTGGCCGGCGCCACCACGATCCTGTTCCAGCGCCTGCGCCAGCCGGTGCTGCTGGGCTACATCCTGGCCGGCGTGCTGATCGGCCCGCATACGCCGGGCATGCTGGTGGCCGATCCGCGCGCGATCGACGACATCTCCGACCTCGGCGTGGTGCTGCTGATGTTCACGCTTGGCCTGGAGTTCAGTGTGCGCAAGCTGCGCGAGGTCGGTATAGGCGTGCTCGCGGTGGCGGTACTCGAAGTGGGCCTGATGCTGTGGATTGGCGTGGGCCTGGGCAACCTGTTCGGCTGGAAGGGCATCGACGCGCTGTTCCTCGGCGCGATCATCGCGCTGTCCTCGACGATGGTCGCCACCCGCACGCTGAAGGAGGGCGGCAGCCAGGGACAGCCATTCGCGAAGCTGGTGGTGGGCCTGCTGGTGGCCGAAGACGTGCTCACCATCGTGATGCTGACCCTGCTCACCGCGGTGGCGATCGGCGGCACCGTGCATGCGGATACCGCGTTCGCACTGATCGGCCACCTCGGCCTGTTCGTGGTGGTGGGCATGATCCTCGGCCTGCTGCTGCTGCCGCGGCTGGTGGACTACGTGGCTGGCTTCGGGCGCGACGAAACCCTGCTGGTGAGCGTGCTCGGCATCTGCTTCGGCGCCAGCCTGCTGGCGGTATGGATGGGCTTCAGCGTGGCGCTGGGCGCCTTCCTCGCGGGCGCGGTGGTGGCCGAGGCGCGCAGCGTGGGGCGTGTGCTGCATCTGATCGAACCGCTGCGTGACATGTTCGCGGCGCTGTTCTTCGTGGCGATCGGCCTGAAGATCGATCCGGCCATGCTGTGGCAATACGCGTTGCCTGCGTTGCTGATCGCGGCGGTGGTGATCGTGGGCAAGACGCTGGCCTGCGGTCTGGGCATTCTCGCCGTGGGCCACGATGCCCGTACTGCCCTGCGCTCGGGGCTGAGCATGGCGCAGATCGGCGAATTCTCGTTCGTGATCGCCACGCTGGGCCTGTCGCTGGGTGCGATCAGCGATTTCATCTATCCGATCGCGGTGGCGGTGTCGGTACTGTGCATGGCGGTGTCGCCGTACCTGAATCGTTCCGCCGACCGGCTGGCCGGCGGCCTGTCGCGCATCACGCCGCGCCCCCTGCGCTTCCTGGCCGACAGCTACAGCGGCTGGCTGGAGAACCTCAAGCCGGTCGACGAGAACGCGGTACTGGCGGCGATGCTGCGCCGCCTGCTATGGCATATCGCGGTCAACGTGCTGCTGGTGGTCACGCTGTTCGTGATCGGCGCCTATGTGAACTCGCACAGCTGGGGCTGGTTCGCGCAATTCGGCATCCATCGCGACCTGCGCCACACGCTGATCTGGGCCTGTGCGCTGTTCCTGTCGCTGCCGATGCTGATCGCGGTGTACCGCAAGGCCGAGGCCCTGGGCATGCTGCTGGCCGAGCTGGGCATCCGCGAACGCTTCGCCGGCGCCTACACGCAGGCGATCCGCAATGTACTGGCGCGGATGATTCCGCTGGCCACCCTGTTTGCCCTGGCGCTGCTGGTCAGCGCACTGGGCTCGGCGATTCTGCCGCCACGCGGGGTGGCGTTGTCATTGCTGGTGGCCGGCGTGGTACTGGCGGTGGTCCTGTGGCGCACGCTGGTGAAGCTGCACGCGCGGTTGCAGGCTGCCCTGAAGGAGACGCTCGACAAGCCGGAGCCGCCCCGGCACGGTGATCCCACCTGAAAAGATGTCATCGCATGCATCCGGTGCTGCGTTTCCGGCGGGTCGCGGCTGAACCTTTCGGTGGCTTGACTGTCTTATCCGGACCCGATTGCAAGCCCGGCGCGGTCGCCCCACAATGGGCGACCATGCCTCCGCGGTGGGGGCCCGGCCGGCGGCACCGGCATATCCAATACGAGGGAGTTTCGAATGAAGCATTTTCTGCGCCCCACGCTGACGGCGGTGGCGATGACCGCGGCGCTGGGCCTGTCGGCGGGTGCATTCGCCGCCCAGAAGACCACCAAAGCCGCCAGCAGTGCCACTGGCACGGTCGACAAGGCCAAGGCCAGCTACGTGGTGGGCTGGGAGATTGCTTCCCAGGTTCCGCCGATCATGCGCGACGAGCTGGACCCGACCGAGGTGGCGAATGCGGTGAAGGCCGCACTGTCCGGCCAGAAGCCGACCATGAGCGAGGCCGAGGCCAAGCAGGTGCACGACACGTTCATGGCCAAGATCAAGGCCAAGTACGAGGCCGAGATGACCAAGCTGGCGGCCAAGAACAAGGCCGAGGGCGATGCCTTCCTCGCCAAGAACAAGACCCAGCCGGGCGTGAAGACCACGGCCTCGGGCCTGCAGTACCAGGTGGTCAGCCAGGGTACCGGTGCCCGTCCGGGTCCGAGCGATACGGTGAAGATCAACTACACCGGCACTTTCGTCGACGGTACGGTGTTCGACGCCTCGGCCAAGCATCCGGGTGGTGGCCCGGCCGACATCCCGCTGGCCGGCGTGATTCCGGGCTTCCGCGAAGGCCTGCAGCTGATGCAGGTGGGCGGCCACTACAAGCTGTTCATCCCGGCGAACCTGGCCTACGGCGCCGAGCCGCAGCCGCCGATGCCGCCGAACGCCACGCTGATCTTCGACGTGACGCTGGTCAGCACCAAGCCGACCCCGGCTTCCGCCGCCGGTAACGGTGGCCCCGGTGGTGGCGACACGGGTGGTAGCGACAACAGCCAGTAAGCGCTGCTGCCCAGTCCATGGCAAGAGGGCGCGAAGCGATTCGCGCCCTCTTGCTTTCCTGCCTTGTCCAACCGCGGCAATGGTCGCGCGGTTAGAATGCGCATTCGCGTTCCAGAGGAATCGACCGCACGATGAAAGTCACGATCTTCGGCACCGGCTATGTCGGCCTGGTCACCGGCGCCTGCCTCGCCGAGATGGGCAACCACGTGGTCTGCGTCGACATCGACGCGGACAAGGTCGAGCGCCTGAAGCGCGGCGAGATTCCGATCTACGAGCCGGGCCTGGAGCCCATCGTCAAGCGCAACCACGCCGATGGCCAGCTCGATTTCACCACCGATGCAGCCACCGGCATCGCGCATGGCGACGTGATCTTCATCGCGGTGGGCACCCCGCCTGACGAGGACGGCAGCGCCGACATGAAGTACGTGCTGGGCGTGGCGAAGACCATCGGCCAGCACATGGACCGTTACGCCGTGGTGGTGAACAAATCCACCGTCCCGGTAGGCACTGCCGACCGCGTACGCGCAGCGATCGTGCCGGAACTGGCGACGCGCGGCATCAGCGTGGAATTCGATGTGGTTTCCAATCCCGAATTCCTCAAGGAAGGCGACGCGGTGGAGGATTGCCTGCGCCCCGACCGCATCGTGATCGGCAGCGGCAGCGCGCGCGCGGTGACGGTGCTGCGCAAACTGTACGCTCCGTTCAACCGCAACCACGAGCGCATCGTGGTAATGGACGAACGCTCCGCCGAGCTGACCAAGTACGCCGCCAACGCGATGCTGGCGACCAAGATCAGCTTCATGAACGAGATCGCCAACATCGCCGAGCGCGTGGGCGCCGACGTGGAACTGGTGCGCCAGGGCATCGGCGCCGACCCGCGCATCGGTTACCACTTCATCTATCCCGGCGCGGGCTACGGCGGCTCCTGCTTCCCGAAGGACGTGCAGGCGCTGGAGCGCACCGCGCGCGGCGCGGGCTACGAGGCACGCCTGCTCGGGGCAGTCGAGGCGGTGAACCACGACCAGAAGACCAAGTTGTTCGAGCTGATCTCGCGTCACTTTGGCGGCGAGTTGAAAGGCAGGACCATCGCGCTGTGGGGCCTGGCTTTCAAGCCGAACACCGACGACATGCGCGAGGCCTCCAGTCGTCGCCTGATGGAAGCGTTGTGGTCGGCTGGCGCGCGCGTGCAGGCCTTCGATCCCGAAGCGCGCGGGGAAACCCGGCGCATCTACGGTGAGCGTGCCGACCTGATGCTGTGCGAGCATGCCTACGATGCGCTGCAGGGTGCCGACGCGCTGGCCATTATCACTGAATGGAAGGCCTTCCGCAGTCCTGACTTCGTGCGCATCCGCGGCGCGTTGAAGTCGCCGGCGATCTTCGACGGCCGCAACCTTTATGACCCTGCGGCAGTGGAAGAGGCTGGCTTGGCCTATTACGGCATCGGCCGCGGGCGCAGCCTGCGGGTGGCACGCTGATGGACGCGATCGAGCAACGCCTGGCCGATCTGGAAGTGCGGCTGACCTTCATCGACGACACCGTGCAGGCGCTGGCCGCGGCCGATGCCGAGCAGGCGATGCGCATCGTCGAGCTGGAGCGCCTGCTGCACCTGCTGCGCCAGGAACTGCAGAGCGTGCGGCTGGGCCCGGCATCCGACCCGCACAGCGAACCGCCGCCGCCGCATTATTGAAGAGTGCGGCCAAGGATGGCCGCCCGTTTGATCTTCGCGATCATGGACGATCGCAAAGGGTTGAAAGAGTGCGGCCAAGCATGGCCGCTTGTTCGATTTTCGCGATCATGGATGATCGCAACGGAAAGCATCACCGGAATCACGATCATGGGTGAATCCCTGCGCGACCAGCTGCTCAAGAGCGGCCTCGTCAAGCAAGTCCGCGAAGAAAGGCGCGGCACCGAAGGCAAGGGCAGGCCGTCCGGCAAGCCGCATGGCCAGGGTGGCAAGCCGCCGGCACCGCGCCGCAGCCAGGAAGACATGGATCTCGCCAAGGCCTACGCGATCCGCGCCCAGACCGAGGCGAACGAGCGCAAGCGGGCCCAGCAGGAAGCCGAGGAGCAGGCGCGCCAGCGCCGCGAGCGCAAGCAGAAGATCCAGCAGTTGCTGGACGGCAAGGCCTTGAACAAGGCCGAGACCGAGCTGGTGCGCAACTTCGAGTACGGCGGCAAGATCCGCCGCATCCACGTGGACGCGGCCCAGCTTGCGGCGCTCAATGCCGGCGAACTGGGCGTGGTGCAGCAGGCAGGGCGCTACCTGCTGGTCGCGCGCGAGATCGCCGAACAGGTGCGCGTGATCGATGGGCACCTGCTGGCCCTGCTGGTCGATCCGGATGCGGCCACTGCCGACGACGGTGTGCCCGACGATCTGGTCTGGTAGATCGCTTCGCGCCTGCCGCCGTCTGGAGAATGCGCCCGGTCATGTACCGGGCGTTTCCACAGGCGATGCGCGTGGATTCAGAGCATGTCGGTACCGGCTGCCAACGCCGGGTGATCCCAGCCTTCCTTGGGCGTGAAGCGGGCGCCGTGGCGCTGCGCCAGCTGTTCCAGCTTCGCCTTGACCGTGGCTGTACCTTCGCTGCGCAGGTACTGGATCGGGCCGCCGCGGAACGGTGCGAAGCCGGTGCCGAAGATCACGCCCGCGTCGAGCAGGTCGGCATCGTCCACCACGCCGTCGGCGAGGCAGGCCACCGCCTCGTTCACCATCGACAGGATCATGCGGTCCGTGAGGTCGGGGGCCGGGGTGTAGTCGGGATCGATTTCCGGCTTGATCGGCTTGCCGTCCTGCCACACGTAGAGGCCCTGGCCGTCCTTCTTGCCGCGCTTGCCGGCGTCGAGTTTTTCCTCCAGGCCGGGCGGCAGTTCCAGGCCGAGGAAGGGTGCCAGCTCCTTGCCGACCGAGGCGCATACGTCCAGGCCCACGGTGTCGGCCAGCTCGATCGGCCCCATCGGCATGCCGAACCGCTTCGCCGCCTTGTCCAGAACGGGGCCGGGCACGCCCTCGTTGTACAGGCGCAGCGCCTCCAGCAGGTAGGGCATCAGGATGCGGTTGACCAGGAAGCCGGGTGTGCCTTTCACCGCCACCGGCAACTTGCCGAGCGCCTTGCAGAAGGCCAGCGCGCGCTTCTCGATGGCGGGATCGAGCTGGTCGTGGCGCACCACCTCGACCAGCGGCATCTGCGCCACCGGGTTGAAGAAGTGCAGGCCAAGGAAACGCTGCGGCGACTTGAGGTTCCTGCGCAGCTCGTCCAGTGGAATGCTGGAGGTGTTGCTGGCGAGGATTTCCCCGGCCTGGAATTGCGGTTCGATGCCGGCGTACAGCGCCTGCTTGGCCTCGGCGTTCTCGTAGATCGCCTCGATGGCGAGGTCGGCGTCCTTGATGCCGGCGCCTTCCACGTCGGCACGCAGGCGGCGGGTGGCGGCCTCGATCTTTTCCGGCGTCTTCAGCTTCTTCTCGTACAGTTTGCGGGCTCGATCCAGCACGGGCTGGATGAACTTCAGTTCGCGGTCCTGCAGGGTCACCGCAAACCCCTTGAGTGCTGCCCAGGCGGCGATGTCGCCGCCCATCACGCCGGCACCCACCACATGCACGTGGGCGATACCGTGCTCGGTGCCGGCGCCCTGGTTCTTCAGCCGCTCCTGCAGGAAGAACAGGCGGATCAGGTTGCGTGCGGTGGGCGTCTGCGCCAGCTTCGCCACCGAGCGCGCTTCGTGCTGCAGCCGCTGGCGGATGTCGCCGCCGCCGCGCTGCCACACATCGATCAGCGCGAACGGGGCAGGGTAGTGTTCCTTGCAGACCTTGGCGGCGGTCTGCTTCATCACCATCGGTGCAAGGATCTGTCGTGCCGGCCAGCAGTTGGTGAGCCAGGCCTTGGCGCGCCGTGCGAACGGCCGCGACTGCGGGCGGCGCAGCAGCGCGCGCGCCTCGGCCAGCAGTTCCTCGGGGGGCGCCACGCGATCGATCATCCCCAGCGCCAGCGCACGCTTCGCCGACAACGACTTGCCGGTGAGCATCAGGGGCAGTGCATCGAGGGCGCCGATCAGCCGTGGCAGTCGCGCGGTCCCGCCCCAGCCGGGATGGATGCCGAGCATCACCTCGGGCAGGGCGATCCTGGTCTTGTCGTCGTCCGCGGCGATGCGCTGGTTGCAGGCCAGGATCAACTCGGTGCCGCCGCCCATGCAGGCGCCATGCACTGCCGCAACCGTGGGGCAGGGCAGCCGGGCCAGCGCTTCGTACACATGCTGACCGTTCTCGATGTTCTCCAGCACGCTGCCCTGCTTCGCGTACTCCACGAATTCCTTGATGTCCGCACCTGCGGCGAAACCGGCAGGCTTGGCGGAGTGCACGATCACGCCGGCCGGCTTCTCGATCGCCAGCCGCTCGACGATCTGGCCCAGTTCGTCGAGCACCGCACGGTTGATCGCATTGACACTGCTGCCGGCACGATCGAGGCTGAGCGTGACGATGCCGCGCTCGTCCAGGCTCGTCTTCCAATGGTTGAAGCGCAATCCTTCGAACATGGACAGGGGGAGGTGGTGGACGAAGTCCGAACCATACCGTTCCGTCCGGACGAATGCGAGATGTGTGCCGGGCGGGCACCGGCAGACGCCGCTTACGGACTTGCGTTGGTTTTCGGAATCTTCCGATCGGTCGAATGTGAAGCGGTTCGCCCTCCACGGCAACGATCAGGCTCCAGAATGGGTGCAAACCAGTGGAGAATGCGCCATGGGGACCGACGGCTGGCGTACCTCCCGCCGGCCGTCGCCGAACGACTCAGGGAGCCACGATGACATCGATGATGGACATGCCCTTGCCATCTTCCGGTGATGACGTTTTCGAGCGGATTCTGGCAGCGCCGGCCGGAGTGGTGGCCGTGCGCAGCGAGGACGGCGTGACCCTGCTCGAGCAGTTCCGCAGCATTGCCCGCCACAGCGGGCAGGCGGTGTATCTGTGGCAGCCGGGCCTGGGGCTGTCCAGCCTGCGCGATGCGCATGCACGCGTACCCGATGCGCAACGCCTCGGCCAGGCGTTGCGCTACATGCAGCAGAGCATGCATTTCGGCGTCTATGTACTGCAGGAACTGGAATTGCCGCTGGCGCCAGCCGATCTCGCACTGTTGCGGCAACTGGCGCGGGCGACTACCGGGCATCTGCGCCGCGTGGTGCTGCTCAATGCGCCGCTGGCACTGGTCGAGCAGCTGGGCGAGCTGATCACCTGCATCGACAGCGAACCACAGTTGCCGCAGCGCCTGCGCCTGCGCGATGGCCGCTGGCTGAGTTGAGGCGGACAGACATGAGCGAGGGCATTCTGGTACTGGCCGCACGACGCGATTTGCGGCGCCGCCTGTTCGACGTGTTCGATCAGGCGGGGTATCGACATATCCATAGCGCACGCGATGCGCAGCACGCGGCGATCCTGCTGGAGGGGCGTCAGCCGCTGGAATTGATGGTGGCCGTGCTGGGCCACGGTGCGGTGCAGGCGCGCCAATGCTGCGAGCAGTTGCGCGCCCTGGGCGCCGGCACGGGCGTGCCACTGCTGGCGATCCTCGACGAGGATGCGTCGCTGCAGGCTGCGCAACTGCCTGACGAGGTCACCGGCTGGCTGCACGCTGCGCAGATCGAGGCCGAACTGCTGACGCGCTGGCAGCAGCAGCCACCTGCCGTTCCGCCGGCGGCGACCCAAACCAGGAGTGCGGCGGAAAACGCCTTGGACCTGCTGACACGCATCTTCGCCAGCAGTGGCGGCGGTGCCACCCGCGACGCCACCGCGCGGCTGCTGTTTGACGAGATGGCGCTGGATTACCTTGCGGTGTGGCCGGTGCGCAACGAGGGCGGCGAGTTTCCGGTACCGCTGCTGCAGTTGTGGAATGGTGCGGAGCCCGCTTGGCCGCCGGTCGAGGCGCAGGTGCTGCTGCAGCGTGTTCTGGGCGGGGAGCCGGTGCTCTATCGCAGCGAAGTGCAGCAGCGGGTGTCTGCCGACGCGCTGCTGCCATTGCTCGATCTGTCCGGTTTCGTGGGCCTGCCGCTGTACGACGAGCGCCGGGTGGTGCTGGGCGCGATGCTGGCTGGCAGCCGGCGCGGCTTCGGTGACATGGCGATCGTCGAGCCGCTGCTGCGCTGCGCATCGGCCCGTTTCGCGCAGGGACTGGAGCTGGGGCTCACCCGTGAGCAGGGACGCGCCGAAGGTCTGCTCGATGCGCTCACCGGCCTGCCGAACCGGCTGCTGTTCGGCGACCGGCTGGAGTCGATCCTGCGCGAGGCGGTGCGCAACGGCGAGTGCTTTGCCGTGCTGTTCGTGGACCTCGACCATTTCAAGGCGGTCAACGACACGCACGGCCACGCCGCCGGCGACCAGGTGCTGCAGGAAGTCACCCGTCGCCTGCGCGGCAGCGTGCGCGCTTCCGATACGGTGGCGCGCTATGCCGGCGACGAGTTCACCGTGGTGCTGCGCCACATCGTGAAGAACGACGACGTGCAGCGGGTCGCCGAGAAGATCCTGCAGGTAATCGGCGACCCGCTGCAGCTGGAGAACGGCACGCGCCTGCAGGTCGGCGTGTCGATCGGCGTGAGCTTCTTCCCCGATGACGCGGCCGACGCGGAAACCCTGCTCAAGCATGCCGACGAGGCGATGTACGCGGCCAAGAGGCAGGGGCGCAACACCTTCCGCATCTACGAGGTGAGTCCGGAATACGCGCGCGAGCATGGCCTGGCGCTGCGCTCGCGCCTGCGCCACGCGCTGGGCAACGGCGAGCTGCGGCTGGTCTACCAGCCGCAGGTGGGCACCGAGAGCGAGGACATCGTGGGGATGGAGGCGCTGCTGCGCTGGGAGCATCCCGAGCTGGGGCCGATCAGCCCCGCGGTGTTCATCCCGCTGGCTGAGGAAACCGGGCTGATCGTGCCGATTGGCGAGTGGGTGCTGCGCACGGCCTGTCGCCAGGCCCAGGAATGGGAGCAGCGCTATGGCCTGCGCCTGCGCCTGGGCGTGAACCTTTCCGCGCTGCAACTGATGGAGCCGAAGTTGCCGGCCACGGTGTTCCGGGCACTGCAGGAGAGCGGACTCGACCCCACCCTGCTGGAGCTGGAGATCACCGAGAGCATCAGCATCAAGGCCGCGCCGAACCTGGTGGAGAACCTGCAGGCGCTGCACCGGCTGGGTTGCCGCCTGGCGATCGACGACTTCGGCACCGGCGCCGCCTCGCTGGACTATCTGCGCAAGCTGCCGGCCGACCGCATCAAGGTCGACCAGAGCTTCGTACGCAACATCGGCGTAGATCCGGATGACGAGGCGATCGTGCGCGCCACCATCGAGATGGCACACCGGCTCAACCGCAGCGTGGTCGCCGAGGGCGTGGAGACCGAGCAACACCTGGCCTTCCTGCGCGCCCACCACTGCGACGAGCTGCAGGGTTACCTGTTCTGCCGGCCGTTGCCGGTGGTTTCCTTCGATCGCCTGCTGGACGAGCGCCAGCACCTGCTGGGCCAGCCCGCTGCTACCGTGCCGGCTTGAGCCGGGCGTCCATCGTCCCCATAGCTCTGGCGACCCGCCGCGACGGGTCAACCGATGGCAGGTCCGTGCGTCAGGATGAAGTCGCTACACTGGCGCGCGACGCTGAACTTGCGCGCCTGGCCCCGGTCTGAGCAGCGCGCTCGTTCTGGCACAAGCTCCGCAGCGGAAGACGGCATTGACGACGGATACGGCCCGAACGGGCGAAAACGAACTGGACCGGGCACTGGTCGAACGCGTACAGGGCGGCGACAAGCGTGCTTTCGACCTGCTGGTGCGCAAGTACCAGCACAAGGTGGTGGGGCTGGTCTCGCGCTACGTGAAGAGCTACGCCGAGTGCGAGGACATCGCCCAGGAGTCCTTCATCCGCGCCTGGCGGGCGATCGGCTCGTTCCGCGGCGACAGCGCGTTCTACACCTGGCTCTACAAGATCGCGGTGAACACCGCCAAGAACCACCTGGTGGCGATGGGGCGGCGTCCGCCCACCGACGACATCGATGCGGACGAGGCGGTATTCCTGTCCGGCGCCGAGCGCATGCACGACAGCGCCACCCCCGAACGCGAGCTGATGCGCCAGGAAATTGAACATTCGGTGTTTTCCACTGTCCAAGCGCTGCCTGAGGAACTCAGGGTGGCCATCACGCTGCGCGAGGTGGACGGCCTGAGTTACGAGGAAATCGCCGAGGCGATGGGCTGCCCGATCGGGACGGTGCGTTCGCGCATCTTCCGGGCCCGTGAGGCGATCGATGAAAAGTTGCGGCCGCTGTTGTCGGATCGTGAGGACCAGACATGAACCAGTCAGATCAGCATGCGCGTGAGCACCTTTCAGCCGGTATCGACGGCGAGCTGTCGCATGAGGAACTGCGCTTCCTGCTGCGCCGCCTCGACCACGACGGCGAGCTGCGGCGCACCTGGGTGAGCTACCACGTAGTCCGTGATGGACTGCGCCGGCAACTGCCGCCACTGGCCGAAGCCGGCTTCGTGGCGCGGGTGATGCTGGCGATCGAGCAGGAATCCGTCGTGGCCGCCGCGCCGCGGCATCGCTGGTTGCGCTGGTCGGCCGGCGGCGCGATCGCAGCCGGCGTGGCTGCCGCCGCGCTGATGATCGCCCAGCCTACTGGCGACGCTGAACGGCACACTGCTCCGCAGACCGCGCAGACCACGCCGGGTATGCCGGCAGTGCACAGCGCACCGACCGTCGCGCCGGAGGTGGCGGTGGTACCGCCATGGCTGAGCGGCAAGGCTCCAGGGCTGCTCAGCGAGCGTGCTTCAGCCACGCTGGGAGCCCCGGTCGATGCCGGCCTGTCTTCGCCCTATGTCCGCCGCGGCATGTCGCCGTTCGGCGCGCAGCGTTACCGCACGCTGGACAACCACGATGGCAGCTACCTGATCCTGCTCGACCCTGCCCAGCAGCAGGTGCCGGACGCCATGCGCCAGGGCGCCGCCAGCACCCAGTAAGGCCGGGCCGCGTGCGCGCTCCGCGGTCCGTCACCCTCATCCCATCCCGCTCGCACACGGCCCCCTTCCGGGCCGCGGGCGACGCGTGTCCGTTCCCATGTCTGAACCGATACTAGGAGGCGTCATGACATCATCCATCCTGCGCAGCTCCCGCCTGAGCCTGCTGGTGTGCTGTGCCTTGGCCGGCACGGCCCTGACGGTGCAGGGCGTGCAGGCCCTGCCGGCGCCTGTCGCGGCTTCCCTGCCTGACTTCACCGGCATCGTGCAGAAGAACGCGCCAGCCGTGGTGCAGGTGGAGGCGAAGTACAGCGGGCGCAGCAAGCCCGGCGCGCGCAGCCTGTCGGGGTCCGGCGGCATGCCGGACGATCCCCAGGCCGAGATCTTCCGCCGCTTCTTCGGCATGCCGATGATGCCGTCCCCTGCGGAGCAGGCGCACACCTCGCTGGGCTCGGGCTTCATTATCTCCGCCGACGGCTACATCCTGACCAACAACCATGTGGTCGATCATGCGGACAAGGTGATCGTGCGGCTGCAGGATCGGCGCATCCTCGACGCCAAGGTGGTGGGCACCGACCCCACCTACGACATTGCCCTGCTCAAGGTCAGCGCCGGCGGCAACCTGCCCACGGTGAGCATCGGCGACTCACGCAGCCTGAAGCCGGGCCAGTGGGTGCTGGCGATCGGCTCGCCGTTCGGCTTCGACTACACCGTGACCCAGGGCATCGTCAGCGCGGTGGGACGCAACCTGGGCAGGGACGACCAGCCCTATACCTCGTTCATCCAGACCGACGTGCCGATCAACCGTGGCAACTCCGGCGGCCCGTTGTTCAATCTGCAGGGGCAGGTAGTGGGCATCAACTCGCAGATCTATTCCGGCACCGGCGGCTACCAGGGCGTGGCGTTCTCGATCCCGATCGACGTGGCGATGAACGCAGTGGAGCAGCTCAAGACCAAGGGCTACGTGACGCGCGGTCAGCTGGGCGTGATGGTGCAGGAGGTCAGCGATGACATGGAAAAGGCCTACAAGCTGCCAGACGCTTCCGGCGCGGCTGTGGCCCAGGTGACCCCGGACAGTGGCGCTGAGAAGGCGGGCCTCCAGCCGGGCGACATCATCCTCGACTACGACAACCATGCAATCCACAGCCCTGCGGACTTGCCACCACTGGTGGCCATGACCAAGCCGGGCACGCGGGTGCCGCTGGAGATCCTGCGCCAGGGCAAGAAGCAGACCGTGCAGGTCACCATCGGTACGATGCCGCGCGACCAGAACGCGGTGGACAACGGCAGCACGGCGCCGGGCGCGAGCAGCGGCAGCGCCGTGCTGGGGCTCACCGTGCAGCCGCTGGACAACGCCACCCGCAAGCAGATGGACCTGAAGCCGGGGCAGGGCGTGCTGATCGGCGATGTCACCGGCGACGTGGCGGCCCAGGCCGGCCTGCAGCCGGGCGACGTGATCCTGATGGTCAACCAGCAACC
Source organism: Rhodanobacter lycopersici (assembly GCF_040812335.1). Classification (NCBI taxonomy): domain Bacteria; kingdom Pseudomonadati; phylum Pseudomonadota; class Gammaproteobacteria; order Lysobacterales; family Rhodanobacteraceae; genus Rhodanobacter; species Rhodanobacter lycopersici. The sequence goes on along the minus strand of NZ_JBFOHK010000001.1, from coordinate 497,904 downwards.
GGTGGGCAGCGTGGAGGCGTTCCGGGCCGCGACCAAGGATGTGAAGGCCGGTTCCACCGTCCTGCTGCTGGTGCGCCGCAATGACCAGAACCGCTTCTTCGGCCTGACCGTGCCGGACGACAAGTAATGCAGGCGGACGCAAAGGGTGGCGGCCTTGCTGGCCGCCGCCCTTTGCGGGGCCACGGACGTGCCAGGCCGCCGGAAAGGTGATGCGGCGACAATCCATGGTTCCATGCGACAATACGGGGTTCACGCCGCCGTTCCGGTGGCGTACCCAAGGCAAGGCTGGCTTCCTGCGCTCCATGGAACTGATCCGCAACTTCTCCATCATCGCCCACATCGACCACGGCAAATCCACGCTGGCCGACCGCATCATCCAGATCTGCGGTGGCCTTGCCGACCGCGAGATGGAAGCGCAGGTACTGGACAACAACCCGATCGAGCGCGAGCGCGGCATCACCATCAAGGCGCAGTCGGTGTCGCTGCCGTACAAGGCGCGCGACGGCAAGACCTACCAGCTCAACTTCATCGACACCCCCGGCCACGTGGATTTCAGCTACGAGGTGAGCCGTTCGCTGGCCGCCTGCGAAGGCGCGCTGCTGGTGGTGGACGCGGCGCAGGGCGTGGAGGCGCAGTCCGTCGCCAACTGCTACACCGCGGTGGAGATGGGCCTGGAAGTGGTGCCGGTGCTCAACAAGATCGACCTGCCCACCGCGGACGTCGAGAAGGTGAAGGGCGAGATCGAGGCGGTGATCGGCATCGACGCCACCGACGCGGTGGCGATCAGCGCCAAGACCGGCCTCAACGTGGTCGAGGTGCTGGAGGCGATCGTGGCGCGTATCCCGGCGCCGAAGCCGCGCGACACCGACAAGCTGCAGGCGCTGATCATCGATTCGTGGTTCGACAACTACCTCGGCGTGGTGTCGCTGGTGCGCGTGATGCAAGGCGAGATCAAGCCCGGCGACAAGCTGCTGGTGATGTCCACCGGCCGCGTGCACGAGGTGGACGACGTGGGCGTGTTCACGCCCAAGCGCAAGAAGCTGGAAAAACTCTCCGCGGGCGAGGTGGGCTGGATCAACGCCTCGATCAAGGACGTGCACGGCGCGCCGGTAGGCGACACGCTCACGCATGCTGGAAAACCTGCTTCCGAACCGTTGCCCGGCTTCCAGACCATGCAGCCGCGCGTGTTCGCCGGCCTGTTCCCGGTGTCGGCCGACGACTTCCCGGCGATGCGCGAGGCGCTGGACAAGCTGCGCCTCAACGACGCCGCGCTGTTCTTCGAGCCGGAAAGCTCCGAGGCGATGGGCTTCGGCTTCCGCTGCGGCTTCCTCGGCATGCTGCACATGGAAATCGTGCAGGAGCGCCTCGAGCGCGAATACGACCTCAACCTCATCACCACCGCGCCCACCGTGGTGTACGAGGTGCTGAGGACCGACGGCACGGTGCTGGCGCTGGACAACCCGGCCAAGCTGCCACCGGTGCCGCAGATCGACGAGATCCGCGAGCCGATCATCGTGGCCAGCATCCTCACGCCGCCGGACTACATCGGCAACATCATCACGCTGTGCGAGGAGAAGCGCGGCGTGCAGCGTTCGATCCAGTACCTCGCCACCCAGGTGCAGATCACCTACGAGCTGCCGCTGGCCGAGGTGGTGCTGGACTTCTTCGACCGCCTGAAGTCGGTGTCGCGCGGCTACGCCTCGATGGACTACCACTTCGAGCGCTTCGATGCCGGCCCGTTCGTGCGCGTGGACGTGCTGATCAACGGCGACCGTGTGGATGCGCTTTCGCTGATCGTGCATCGTACGCACGCGGATCGCCGCGGGCGCGAGCTGGTGGAGCGCATGAAGGACCTGATCCCGCGCCAGCAGTTCGACGTGGCGATCCAGGCGGCGATCGGCGCGCAGATCATCGCGCGCTCCACGGTGAAGGCACTGCGCAAGAACGTGCTGGCCAAGTGCTATGGCGGCGACGTCAGCCGCAAGAAGAAGCTCCTGGAAAAGCAGAAGGAAGGCAAGAAGCGCATGAAGCAGGTCGGCCGGGTGGAGATTCCGCAGGAAGCCTTCCTCGCCGTGCTGCGGACAGACAAATAAGCAGCGGTACTCTCGGGAGTAAGCATGGAATTCGACTTTTCCGCCATTCTGCTGGCCCTCACCGTGCTGTTCGGCGTGGTGTGGGGACTGGATCGCCTGTTCCTCTACAAGAAGCGCAAGGCACGCCTCGAAGCGGCCGGCAGCGAGTATCGCGATCCGGCACCGGTGGACTGGGCGCGCTCGTTGTTCCCGGTGGTGCTGGTGGTGCTGGTGCTGCGCTCCTTCGTGGCCGAGCCGTTCCGCATTCCATCGGGCTCGATGATGCCGACGCTGGACGTGGGCGATTTCATCCTGGTCAACAAGTTCGCCTACGGTCTGCGCCTGCCGGCGTTCAACACCAAGTTCCTCGATCTCGGCGAACCGAAGCGCGGTGACGTGGTGGTGTTCCGCTTCCCCGGCTTCCTGTGCCGGGACGCCAGCGGCAAGCTGGTGCGCAGCGGTGACATGAGCTGCGCCGATCCGCAGGCGCCCGTGCCCAGCCAGAACTGGATCAAGCGGGTGATCGGCTTGCCTGGCGATACGGTGGAGATCCAGGGTTCCGACCTGCTGATCAACGGCAAGCCGGTGCAGGCCGACGAGATAGGTCCCTACGTGGGCAACCCCCAGCGCGACGAGGAGCGCCTGATGCTGGACATGGGGGCCACGGTCTGGACTGAGCACCTGCAACGCGAGGATGGCCGTATGGTCAACCACCTGATCGCCCGCATGCCGGCCTACACCACGCCCTATTCGATCCCGAACGCAGTGGTGCCGTCCAAGGTGCCGCAGGGCTGCTACCTGGTGATGGGCGACAACCGCAACAACAGCACCGACAGCCGGTGGTGGGGTTGCCTGCCGGAACAGAACCTGGCGGGCAAGGCCTTCATGATCTGGATGAGCTGGAAGGGCTGGGGCACCGGCGGCGTGGACTTCCACCGCATCGGCAGGATCATCCATTGATGTGATCCAGCTGCGCTGCAGCCTGCATGGCCACTGGCATAATCGGCCCGGCGGCCACATGGGCATGTGGCCGCACGACACAATGACAGCCGGCCGTGCCGGTCACATAGCGAGGGGACTATGAAAACGAGACAGTCGGGCGTGACCCTGATCGGGCTCCTGGTGATCCTGCTGGTGGTGGGGTTCTTCGGCTACATGGCGATGAAGCTGGTACCGGCCTACATCGAGTACATGGGTGTGGTGAAAGCGATGAGCCAGGAAGCTTCGAGCGGGGCATCCGGCAAGTCGCTGGATGGGATTCGTCGTGATCTGGTGTACAAGTTCAGCATGCAGTATGTCGACGACAACACCATCACGCCGAGCGACATCACCATCGTGCGCGACAACGGTGGCACGAGCACGCTGCAGATCGCCTACGACAAGGATGTCCCGTTCATGTACAACATCGACTTCCTGCTGCACTTCGAGAAGAGCGTGCCGCTGCCGGGCAACGTGAACGAGTGAGCCGTCCCGCTTGACCCTGAACTACCGTTTCCGTGATCCCGAGCTTGCCGCGCTGGCGCTGACCCACCGCAGCGTCGGCAAGCCGAACAACGAGCGCCTGGAATTCCTGGGCGACGCCATGCTGGGCGCCTTTGTGGCCGAGATGCTGTACGAGGCGCACCCGAAGGCCAGCGAAGGCGAGCTGTCGCGACTGCGCGCACAGCTGGTCAATGGCCAGGCGCTGGCGGCGATTGCGCGCGAACTGGAACTGGGTGATGCCCTGAAGCTCGGTCCCGGCGAGCTGAAGAGCGGCGGCTTCCGCCGCGATTCGATCCTTGCCGATGCGTTCGAGGCATCGCTGGCGGCGGTCTTCCTCGATGGCGGCCTCGACGCCTGCCGGCAGGTGGTGCGCGAGCTGTTCGAGGAGCGCATCGCCGTGCTGCGGCGCTCCTCCAAGGATGCCAAGACCCGCCTGCAGGAATGGCTGCAGGGCAAAGGCTGCGCATTGCCGCAGTACGAATTGATCGACAGTCACGGCGAGGACCATGCCAAGATCTTCGACGTGCGCTGCACAGTGACCGAACCCGGGCTGTTCAGCGCCGAAGCCAGCGGCTCCAGCCGCCGCCACGCCGAACAGGATGCTGCCGAGCTCGTGTTGGCCCATCTGATCGAGCCGTCGCGCGCTGTCTGAAGCGCCTGGCCGTGCATCGAACGGGCTGCCGTCCGGTACGGGCCGGCGCACTACAATGCCCCATACCTATCCGAGTACCTTTCATTCCATGGACCATCCAATCGAATCCGGCGCCGACGGCGCGCTGCCGCACGCGGACTATCGCTGCGGCCTGGTGGCGCTGGCCGGTCGACCGAACGTGGGCAAGTCGACCCTGCTCAACGCACTGATCGGCTTCCGCCTCTCCATCGTCAGCCCGCGTCCGCAGACCACCCGCCACCGCATCCTCGGCATCGCGAGCAGCGAGGCGGGGCAGATCCTCTACGTCGACACGCCCGGCCTGCACCGCGGCGCCAAGCGTGCGATGAACCGCAGCCTTAACCGTGCCGCGCGCGCGGCGATCAGCGACGTCGACCTGGTGGTACAGGTGATCGAGGCGGGGCGCTGGACCGACGAGGACGAGGCGCTGTACGCCGCGCTCACCGAGCAGAAGGCGCCACGCCTGCTGGTCATCAACAAGGTGGACCTCAGCAAAGACAAGGCGGCGCTGCTGCCGTTCGTGGCCACGCTGAGCGAGCAGCACGATTACGACGAGATCCACTACGTAAGCGCCCTGAAGAAGAAGGGCCTGGCCGAACTGGAGCGCGCCATCCTCGCCCGCCTGCCGGTGCGCGCGCCGGTCTACGGCGAGGACGAGATCACCGACCGCAGCGAGCGCTTCCTCGCCGCCGAGATGGTGCGCGAGCAGCTGATGCTGCGTCTGGACCAAGAGCTGCCCTACGCCACCACGGTGGAGATCGAGCAGTTCAGCGACCGTCCCGACGGCGTCGCCGAGATCCACGCGGTGATCTGGGTGGAGCGGGACGGCCAGAAAGCCATCGTGATCGGCCAGGGCGGCGCCCAGCTCAAGGCCATCGGCAGCGCCGCGCGCCGCCACATGGAGCGCCTGTTCGAGCGCAAGGTCTTCCTCAAGCTGTGGGTGAAGGTGCGCGAAGGCTGGGTGGACGACGAGGCGATGCTGAAGAAGTTCGGCTACACCGACTGACGCCCGCCGGGTTGCCATGCGTCTCGACCAGCAACCCGCCTACGTGCTGCATGCGCGACCCTACCGCGAGACTTCGCTGTTGCTGGAATGCCTGACCCGTGACCACGGCCGGCTCGGGGTGGTGGCGCGCGGGGTGCGTGGCGAGCGGGCCAGGGTACGGCGGGCGCAGCTGGAACCGTTCCAGCCGCTGCTGCTGGACCTGCTGATGCGCGGCGAGTTGGCTGCGCTGGCCGCAGCCGAGACGGTAGGCATGCCGCTGCGGCTGGCAGGCGATCATGGTCTTGCGGGGCTTTATCTCAACGAGCTGGTAGTGCGCCTCACCGCGCGGCAGGACGCGCATCCGGTGTTGTTCGACGCTTACGCGCGCACACTGGCGCGACTCGCCGCTGGCGAGCCGGCGGGGTGGACGTTGCGCCGCTTCGAGCGGGATCTGCTGCAAGCGATCGGCTATGGACTGCAGTTGCGCCACGAGGCGGGTGGTGAGGCAGTGCTGCAGGCCCGGGCGTATTACCGCTACGACGTGGAGCAGGGCGCAATGCGCTGTGCTGCCGGTACGACCAGTGCCATACGCGGCGCAGATCTGCTGGCGCTGGCCGAAGACCGCATGCCGGACCACGAGGGCCTCACGGCGTTGCGCCGGCTGATGCGCGAGGTGATCCGTTACCACCTTGGCGGGGGTGAACTGCGTGCGTGGCGCGTGCTGGCGGGTATGCGACCAAGCCGCTGACGTGGCCTGCAACAGGCTCTCAGGTATCCAGCGCCAGCAGCGTGATCTGCACGGCGCCGCGGAATTGCGCGATGGCCGGGACGGCATCGTGCGGATCCTCGCGCAGCCGCCGCTGCAGGCGCGCCACTTCGGCGGCCAGGGCAGCGGTGCCGCAGAAGCCGCAGGACGAGCGCAGTCGGTGCAACCGGTCATCGAGCGCAGCATGGTCGCGGTCCGGCATGCCCAGTTCCTGGTACAGCAGGGCCAGTTCCCCGCGCAACAGCTGGCGCAGCGCCTGCATGGTGGTGACATCGCCGCTGGCGCGCAGGGCCGCTTCGTCGTCCAGCACCGGCATGTTGCCGGGCAGCAGGGCCAGCACGCGCTGTAGCTCGGCGATGCCGCAGGGCTTGTGCAGCACGTCGCTGAAGCCGGCAGCAAGCAGATCGCGCCGCCCGGCGGCGTCCAGTTCGGCAGAGCTGGCAACCGCAAGGCTGCCGGAGGAACAGGCCTGGCCCTCAGCGCGCAGCGCCGCCAGCACTTCCCGGGCACCGGCGCCGGGCATGCGGCAATCCAGCAGCAGCAGGTCGAAGGCCTCGTCGTGGGCCTGCTGCAGCGCTTCCATGCCATCGGCGCATTCCACCGTCCGGGCACCCAGTGAACGCAGTCCGTCGCCCAGGAAGCGGCGACTGGCGGGATCGTCATCGGCCACCAGCACACACGGCGGCGGGAAGGCGGCAGGGCTGGTTTGCATGACCGGGTCCTTGGTTCAGCTGATTTTGGCAGAATGGGCCGACATGCGCCTGACATCAAGCCATCTGCTGCTGTGCCTGTTCCTGCTGCTGGGTCTCGGCCTGGCGCAGCCTGTGCGGGCGGACATCACGATTGCCGCGAAACAGTTCAGCCTGCCGGGCCTGCGCCTGCAGGACCTGAATGCACAACTCGGCGATGATCCAGCCGGCGGCCTGCACCTGCAGTTGCAGGCGAGCCAGGTGGATATCGCCGCGATGGGCTGGCGGCACGTGGGCCTGCATCTCGATGGTCGACTGCAGCGCGATGCGCAGCTGCGCTGGGTGTTCGACGGCCATGTGCAATTGCGTGGGGCACCGGGCGGCGCGCTGAGCAATGCGCAAGTGACCTGGGTGGTGAACCCCGACTCCGACACCATGCAGGTCGAGCTGCAGCAAGACAAGGCACAGGCCAGCGCATGGCTGCCGCTGGACCAGCTCAGCCATGCAAAGATCAGCCTGCGGCAGCTGCCGGCCGGCTGGCTGCAGGGGCTGCTCGGCACGGTGTGGTCGGGCCGGCTCACCGGCGGCCGGCTGGATGCCGATCTCGCAGTGGATACGAGCGCCGCGGGCGTGCAATCGTCCGGGCAGTTCACGTTGGCCGGCGTGGGCTTCGACACTCCCGGCGGCACGCTGGCGGGACAAGGGGTCGACGGTACGGGGCGTTTCGGCTTCGACGGCGGCGACGATGGTGCACAGATCAGCCTGCAAGGCAGTCTGGGGGGCGGCGAGCTGTTGCTGGGGCAGCTGTACGCCAGGCTGCCCGCACATCCGGTGCAACTGGACCTGAGTGCCAGCGCCCGACGTGGCGCGGTCGAGCTGGAGCGGCTGCGCGTCAGCGATGCCGATGCGCTGCAACTGGACGGCGCGCTGGCATTTGACGCGAAGGGCGAACTGCAGACATTGCGGCTGGATCGCTTCCGCGCCAGCTTTCCGGCGGCCTATCAGCGCTACGGTCAGGCGTGGCTGGCCACGCTGGGCCTGCGCGACGTGCGTTCCTCCGGGCATCTGAGCGGCAGCCTGGACCTGCGCAGCGATGGTCTGCACGCTTTCGCGTTCGACACCGATGGGCTGGAGCTGGCCGACGGCGGTGGCCGTTTCGCGGTGAGCGGCCTGCACGGCGGCCTGGACTGGTCGGCGCAGGGGGATCGCCCCGCCACCACGCTGGGTTGGCGCAGCCTGCAGTTCTACCGCATTCCCAACGGTGCCGCGCAGTCGCGCTGGCAAAGCCGTGACGGTACCCTGGCCCTGTTGCAGCCGCTCGAGGTGCCGGTGCTGAAGGGCCGGTTGCGGCTGGCTAGCATGGACTGGCGTCCGGCAGCGGCGAAGGGCCAGCGCCTTGCCACCAGCCTCACGGTCACCGGTGTCGACATGGCCAGCTTCAGCCATGCGCTGGGCTGGCCATCGTTCCCCGGTACGCTGGGTGGGGCGATCCCCTCGTTGCGCTGGGTCGGTGACCGTTTCGAGCTGGAGGGCGGCCTCTCGGTGAGCGTGTTCGACGGTTTCGTGGACGTCACCCATCTCTCCGTGCAGCAGCCGTTTGGTGATGCGCCAGTACTGGCCGGCAACATCAGCCTCAGCCAGCTCGATCTCGGCACGCTCACCAGCGTATTCGACTTCGGCAGCATCACCGGGCGGCTGGATGGTTCCATCGATGATTTGCGCCTGGTGAACTGGAGCCCGGTCGCGTTCAAGGCCTCGCTGCTGGCCGGTGCTGGCGGGCGCATCAGCCAGCGTGCGGTGAACAACCTCACCGTGGTGGGTGGGGGGGGGCTGGCCAGCGGTCTGCAAGGTGCGATGCTGAAACTGTTCAAGACCTTCGGCTACAAGCGCATCGGTCTCAACTGCACGCTGCACGGGGCGGTCTGCCAGATGGGCGGGCTGGAGAGCGAGGATGGCGGTTACACTATCGTCGAGGGGAGCGGCCTGCCGCACCTGCAAGTGATCGGCCACCAGACCCGGGTCGACTGGCCTACCTTGGTGCGCCGCCTGCGCGAGGCAGTCAATGGTCACGCGCCGGTGGTCCGCTGAGCCGCGGTCGTTCCCGCCGTCGTTCTCAAGGAGTGGCACATGCGCAAGCTCACCTGCATCGTCCTGACCATGCTGGCCATTGCGCTGGTGGGCTGCGTCACGATCAACGTCTACTTTCCCGAGGCGGCTGCACAGAAGGCCGCCGACCAGTTCATCGGCACGGTGCTCGACGGCAGTGGCCCGAAGACATCATCCACAGCGGACAAGAGCGCGCCGGCGCCGGACAATCCGCCGCCCGCGCGCCAGCCTTCGGCGATGCTGCTGGACCTGCTGGTGCCGGCCGCCCAGGCCGCCGACGTGCCGAACCTGCGCGTGCAGACGCCGGCGGTGCAGGCGATCCACGACCGCATGCGCGTGCGCTTCCAGAGTTCGCTGCAGGCCTTGCTGGACAGCGGCGCGGTGGGTTTCACCCATGACGGCATGGTTGCCATGCGCGACGCTGCCAAGGTGCCATTGAGCGAGCGTGCCCAGGCCAACGCCACCGTGGCCGACGAGAACCGCGACCGCGCTGCGCTGTACCGCGAGATCGCCAACGCCAACAACCATCCCGAGTGGGAGGCGCAGATCCGCGCCACCTTCGCCCAGACCTGGATCGAGCACGCGCGCACCGGCTGGTATTACCAGGACGCTTCCGGTGCCTGGTTGCGCAAGTAGCGCCAGGCGGGCATGAGGCGAGGCATTCGGCCATAATGGACGGTCTGCCCTTGTCGTGTTGAAGCCCCGCAGACCATGTCCCGATCCAACTCCCGCTCCCGCGCGCCTGTTCCCGAGCTCGAAGCCGACATCACCGATCTGAGCCACGATGGTCGCGGTGTCGCCCGTGTGGACGGCAAGGCGGTGTTCGTCGCCGGCGCGCTCGAAGGTGAACGGGTACGCCTGCGCATCCGCAAGCGCCATCGCCATTTCGACGAGGCCGAGGTGGCTGAAGTGCTCAGTCGCTCGCCGCACCGGGTCGAGCCGAAGTGTCCGCACTTCGGGCAGTGCGGGGGCTGCTCGCTGCAGCACCTGGATGCCACGGCGCAGATCGCCGCCAAGCAGCGCGTGCTGGCCGACAACTTCGCGCGCATCGGCAAGGTGGAACCGGCACAGTGGCTGCCGCCGCTCGTCGACGAGCCCTGGGGATATCGCCGCAAGGGGCGGCTGTCGGTGCGCGCGGTGGCGAAGAAAGGGCGTGTGCTGGTCGGTTTCCGCGAGGAGGCCAATCCGCGCTACGTGGCCGACATCCGTCATTGCGACGTGCTGCACCCCGCGCTGGGTTCGAGGATCGAGCTGATCGGTGACCTGGTCGGTGCCATGGATGCCGCTGCCGATATCCCCCAGATCGAGTTCGCTGCTGGCGATGACGCGGTCGCGCTGGTGTTTCGCCACATGCAGCCCCTGAGCGAGCGCGATCGCGAGGCGCTGATCGCATTCGGCAAGGCGCACGGCTTCGCGATCTACCTGCAGCCCGGCGGCGTGAGCGGCGTGCATCCGCTGTGGCCGGAGGCACCGCGGCTGGCGTTCAAGCTGTCGCCCGGTGGCGGCGCGGACGATGTGGAACTGGAGTTCCAGCCACTGGATTTCGTGCAGGTCAACGCCGGCATGAACCGCAGGATGATGGCGCGCGCGATGGAACTGCTCGATCCGCAGCCCGGCGACCGCGTGCTCGACCTGTTCTGCGGGCTGGGCAACTTCACCCTGCCCATCGCGCGCCGGGTGGCCGAGGTGGTCGGCGTCGAGGGCGAGCATGGTCTCGTGTCGCGCGCTGCGGACAATGCGCGGCGCAACGGCATCGCCAATGCGGGGTTCCTTGTCGCCAACCTGTTCGAGGATCAGCGTGGCGTCGACTGGGCGCGGCAGCCCTGGGACAAGCTGCTGCTCGACCCGCCGCGCGCTGGCGCCGACCAGGTGCTGGCCTACCTGCCGCACAAGACCACACGGCGCATCGTCTACGTCTCCTGCCATCCTGCCTCGCTGGCGCGCGACGCCGGCATCCTGGTCAACCAGCACGGCTTCAGGCTCGGTGCGGCGGGGGTGATGGACATGTTTCCGCACACCGCCCACGTCGAATCGATTGCCCTGTTCGAGCGGTGATGATTGAGTGCGCCAGCTGCCGCGACGTCATTCCGGCGAAAGCCGGAATCCAGTTGGATACTCGTGCGCAGCACGCAAAATCTGTCTGGAGTGCTTCGCACGCATGTTTCACTGGATTCCGGCTTTCGCCGGAATGACGGACTTGGAGGCGAAGTTCCTTCATTGCCTGTGCTTGCTTTCGAGATAAAAGACACCCCATGCCCATCGAGATAGAGCGGAAATTCCTCCTGCGCGACGACAGCTGGCGCGAGCAGGTCGAGCGCAGCGAACGCATCGCGCAGGGCTACCTGGTCGGTGCGGCGGCGCTGGCGGCCGGGCTGGCGCGCGCCTCGGTGCGCGTGCGGCGGGCGGGCGCCGGGGCCTGGCTCAACATCAAGGCCGCGCGACTGGGCGTGGAGCGCGCCGAGTACGACTACCCGATGCCGCCGGACGATGCCGATGCGCTGCTGGCCACGTTGTGCGACGGCGTGCTGAGCAAGCAGCGCCATCACGTCACGGTCGACGGCACGTTGTTCGAGATCGACGAGTTTCTGGGCGACAATGCCGGCCTCGTGGTGGCCGAGGTGGAACTGTCGCATGCGGACGCGCCATTCCCGCGGCCGCCGTGGCTGGGGCGCGAGGTGAGCGCGCTGGCGCGCTACTACAACGTCAACCTGATCGCGCACCCGTATGCCCGCTGGACGCAGGCCGAGCGCGACGCCAATGATGGAGCGAGCGCCTGATGCTGCTGATCGGCCTGAGCGGACTCGAAGTCGCCGAGCACGAACGGGCGTGGCTCGCCGCGCCCGGCGTGGCGGGCGTGATCCTGTTCGCGCGCAACTACGCCGACCGTGCGCAGCTGATGGCCTTGTGCGAATCCATCCACGAGACCGGCGGCGAGAAACTGCTGATCGCGGTGGACCAGGAAGGCGGCCCGGTGCAGCGCTTCCGCGACGGCTTCACGCGATTGCCCGCGCTGGCGCGGATCGGCGAGATGTACGACCGCGATCCGGCCGAAGCGGTGCGCCTCGCCGAGGAGCACGCCTGGGTGATGGCCAGCGAGCTGCGCGCCTGCGGCGTGGACTTCAGCTTCGCGCCGGTAGCGGATCTGGCGCGCGGCAACGCGGCGATCGGCATGCGTGCCTTCCACGCCGACCCCGCCGTTGCCGCGGAGCTCGCCACGGCCTATGTGCGCGGCATGCACCTGGCTGGCATGGCCGCGGTGCTGAAGCACTTCCCAGGCCATGGTTCGGTGGCTGCCGACACGCACAAGGCGCAGGCCGTCGACCCGCGTCCGCTGGATGACATCCGTCGCGACGACCTGCGCCCGTTCGCCGAGTGCATCGCCGCGCGGGCGGAAGCGGTGATGATGGCGCACGTGGTCTATCCCGCCGTCGATGCGCAGCCAGCCGGCTACTCGCGGGCGTGGATCGGCGAGGTCCTGCGCGGCGAACTGGGCTTCGCCGGTGCGGCGATCAGCGACGACATCAGCATGGCCGCCGCGGGCGTGGCCGGCGGCGTGGCCGAGCGCGTGCACGGGCACCTGGACGCCGGCTGCGACCTGGTGCTGGCCTGTTTCCCCGAAGTGGTGGACGAGGCCATCGCCGCCATCGCCGACCGCGTGCCGGTGCATCCCGAACGGCTGGTTCCGCTGCGCGGCGCGATCGGCGCCAGCTGGGACAGCCTCACCGACAACCCCCAGCGCGACCGCTTCGTCGCGCGCATCACGGCGCTGGACGCCGCGCAGGGCACCGCATGAATCAGACGCATCCCTCCCTCCGTGACGCACTGGCGCACGCCGACGTACTGTTCGAACGCGCGGAGATCGAAACCGTGATCGCCGATCTCGGCCGGCGGATCGACGCCGCGCTGGAGGGCGAGCGAGCCGTGTTCCTCACCGTGATGAACGGCGCGCTGATGTTCGCCGGCCAGCTGGCGCTCTCGATCCGCACCGATCTCGAATTCGACTACGTGCACGCCACCCGTTACCGCGGCGCCACCTCCGGCAGCGACCTGCACTGGCTGCGCGAGCCGGCGGTGGATCTCGACGGGCGCACCGTGCTGCTGGTGGACGACATCCTCGATGAAGGCCACACGCTGAAGGCCGTGCGCGAAGATTGCCTGCGCCGCGGCGCGAAGCGCGTGCTGATCGCCAGCCTGTGCAGCAAGCAGCACGATCGCCTGGTCGAGGGCATCGCCTCCGACTTCAACGGCGTCGAGCTGCCCGACCGCTATGTGTTCGGCTACGGCATGGACTACCACGAGCAGGGCCGCAACCTGCCGGCCATCTACGCGTTGCGCTGAGCGGACCCTACGGGAGCCACGCATGGACATCCTGGGCATCTCCGGCAGCCTGCGCCGGGCCTCGTTCAACACCGTGCTGCTGCACGCGGCACAGGAGCTGCTGCCGGCAGGTACGACCCTCACGATCCATGACCTGCACGGCCTGCCGCTGTTCGACCAGGACGTGGAGGAGCAGGGCGATCCCGCACCGGTCGCCGCGCTGAAGGATGCGGTGGCGCAGGCCGATGCCCTGCTGCTGGCCTGCCCGGAATACAACGGCGGCATCACCGGCGTGCTGAAGAACGCCATCGACTGGATCTCGCGGCCCGGCATCGCCCGGCCGTCCGCGCCGCTGGCCGGCAAGCGCGCCTGCATCGTCGGCGCCAGCCCCGGCGTCACCGGTACGGTGCGCGCGCAGGACCAGTTGCGGCTGGTGCTGCGCCGGGCCGGTGCGGTGGTCGAACCGCAGGGCGAGGTGCTGGTGTTCCAGGCGCATACCAAGATCGTCGATGGCCGGCTTGCGGACGAGCGCACCCGCGAACTGCTGGCACGCCACCTGCACAACTTCCTCGGGACCCTTCCATGAGCAATCACCTGATCGACCTGGCCGTGATCGGCGGCAGCGGCCTGTACAAGTTTCCCGGCCTGGAAAACGCCGGCCGGCATGCGGTGGAGACACCGTACGGCGCGGCTTCGGGCGAGGTGGTGCTGGGTGATTTCGCCGGCGGGCGCGTGGCCTTCCTCGCCCGCCACGGCGAAAGCCACAGCCTGCCGCCGCACCGGGTGAACTACCGCGCCAACCTGTGGGCGCTGCACAGCCTCGGCGCGCGCACGGTGATCGGCGTCAACGCGGTGGGCGGCATCCGCACCGACATGGGGCCGCGCGCCATCGTGGTGCCCGAGCAGCTGATCGACTACACCCACGGCCGCTACACCAGCTTCTGCGACGTCGAGGGCGCCGAGGTGAAGCACATCGACTTCAGCGAGCCGTACACCGCGTCGCTGCGCCACCGCCTGCTGCAAGCCGCGCGCAAGGCCTGCATCGCGGTGATCGATGGCGGCTGCTACGGGGCCACCCAGGGGCCGCGGCTGGAGACCCGCGCCGAGATCGCCCGCATGAAGCGCGACGGCTGCGACCTGGTCGGCATGACCGGTATGCCCGAGGCAGCGCTGGCGCGCGAGCTGGGACTGGACTACGCCTGTCTCGCCCTGGTGGCGAACTACGCGGCGGGCTGCGGCGACGAGGCGGAGATCAGCATCGAGGAGATCTTCGCCCACCTCGCCGCGGCCACCGCCGAGGTGCCGCGCCTGCTGGAGGCGATGCTGCGCGCGTGACCGTGCGCTAACGCATTACCGCATAGCGCATTTTCATAAGCCCGAATGGGGATTCGCGCCGTGAATCGGCAGGCGCATATTGCGCTTTGCCTTGAAACATGTTGATACTTTCCGGGCACCAGGACGGTGAGCCAGGGGGATGGTTCGAGCTCGGTCGGGTGCATCCTGTCCATGCTTCCAGAGGTTCCAGCAATGCGTTTCGGTACGGTCAAGTGGTTCAACGACGCCAAGGGCTTCGGCTTCATCGCGCCCGAGGACGGTGGGGAGGACGTGTTCGTCCACTTCTCGGCGATCAATTCCAAGGGGTTCCGCAGCCTGCAGGAAGGCCAGCGCGTGAAGTTCGAAGTCACCACGGGCCCGAAAGGCGCCCAGGCTTCGGGCGTCGAAGTCGCGGGTTGAGTTCCATCGGCCGTCCTCGGGTCGGCCATGCAGTGAAATCGAGCCCCGCGCCTTGGCGCGGGGCTTTTTGCTTGGGCAGCGCGGCCACCGATGACTGCCCGCCTGATCTTCGCGATCATGGACGATTGCAAAAATTTGAAGAGTGCAGCCATGGGTGGCTGCCTGTTTGATTTCCGCGATCAGGGATGATCGCAAAAATACGGGAGCACACATGGCTGATCGTCGGCAATTCCTCAAGACCTCGTTGCTCGGCGCCTCGGCGCTGGCGATCAGCGGGCAGCTCGCCGCCACCGACGCGGCGGGCGCGGCACGCAAGCCCGCCACCGTGCGCGTGGCCTCCACCTGGGATTTCGGCATCGCCGCCAACCAGGCGGCGTGGGCGATCCTGGGCCAGGGCGGCCATGCACTGGATGCAGTGGAGGCTGGTGCGCGCGTGCCAGAAGCCGATCTCAAGAACCACAGCGTGGGCAAGGGGGGCTACCCCGACCGCGACGGCAAGGTGACCCTGGACGCCAGCATCATGGATGCCGAAGGCAACTGCGGCGCGGTAGCCGCGCTGAAACACGTCACCCATGCCATCTCGGTGGCGCGCCGGGTGATGGAGCGCACGCCGCACGTGCTGCTGGCCGGTGACGGCGCGCTGCAGTTCGCGCTGGAGCAGGGCTTCAAGAAGGAGAACCTGCTGACGCCGGAAGCGGACCAGGCCTGGCACGAATGGCTGAAGACCGCGCACTACCGGCCGGTGATCAACAGCGAGGTGCGTGACTACGGCGCCGGCAGCCCCGACGGGTTGCCGGGTGGCAAGGACAACCACGACACCATCGGCATGCTGGCGCTGGATGCGCACGGCAAGCTGGCCGGCGCATGCACCACCAGCGGCATGGCGTGGAAGCTGCACGGCCGCGTGGGCGATTCGCCGATCATCGGCGCCGGCCTGTACGTGGACGGCGAGGTGGGCGGCGCCACGTCCACCGGCGTGGGCGAGGAGGTGATCCGCAGCGCCGGCAGCTTCCTGGTGGTGGAACTGATGCGCCAGGGCCGCACGCCCACGGAAGCCTGCCGCGAAGCGGTGCTGCGCATCGTGCGCAAGAAACCCAAGACCGCGAAGGAAATCCAGGTGGGCTTCCTCGCCATGAATCGGGACGGCGAGGTGGGCGCCTGGGCGATCCAGCCCGGCTTCTCCTACGCCGTGTGCGACGCGAGGAACCAGCGTGCGCTGCTCCCCGCGAAAAGCGTCTACCCCGCATGAGCGCCCGACTGCTGGAAGTGGCCGCGAACTCGGTGGCCTCCGCGCTGGCCGCGCAGGCGGGCGGGGCCGGGCGGGTGGAACTGTGCAGCGCACTGGAACTCGGCGGCCTCACCCCTTCGCATGCCACCATCGCGATGGCACGCGAGCGGCTGCACATCCCGCTCTACGTGCTGATCCGCCCACGCGCCGGCGACTTCTTCTACGACGACGACGAATGCGAGGCCATGCGCCGAGACATCGAAACCTGCGTGGCGCTGGGTTGCGACGGCGTGGTGCTGGGCGTGCTCGACGCCGAGGGCGACGTGGACATGGAGCGCTGCTACGGCCTGATCGCCGCGGCAGGTCACCTTGGCGTCACTTTCCATCGCGCCTTCGATCTCGTGCGCGATCCGCACCGCGCGCTGGACGACGTGATCGCGCTGGGCTGCGAGCGCGTGCTCACATCGGGCGGGCAGGCGAGTGCGCCGGATGGCGCGGCGCAGATCCGCGAGCTGATCGTGCAGGCGACCGGCCGCGTCAGCATCATGCCCGGTGCCGGCGTCACGGCCGATAATCTGGCTGTACTCGCCGCGGCCACTGGCGCCCACGAGTTCCACGCCTCCGCCAAGCGGCAACTCGCCTCCGGCATGCGCCATCGCCCGCCGCTGCTCGCCGACATGCAAGGCGGCGAAGTGCGCAGCGACGCGGCGCAGGTGCGCGCGCTGGTGCAAGCTCTGCAGAGCACCGGCTGACAGCTTGTCTCCCTCTCCCCTCCGGGGAGAGGGCCGGGGTGAGGGGCCAACCTCGCGATGTCCTTGCATCGAAGCGCGTGTCGAACTGATGTTCCCGAGAACACCCGTTCTTCACCTCAATCCTCTTTCCTGCTCCTCGCATTGCGGCCATCCACAGCCTTTCGCCGAATCCGAAAGGGGCAGCCACGGCAAACGCCTCCCTACCGCAGCGCATGTTCCCCCACCTTCGCTAAGATGCCGCTTTGCAATTCCCTTGCGGAGCGAGTCCCAGTGATCATCAAACCCAAAGTGCGCGGCTTCATCTGTGTCACGGCCCACCCGGTCGGTTGCGAACGCAACGTGGCCGGGCAGATCGCCACCACCCAGGCCGCGATCCACGACGACGGCAAAGGCCCGAAGCGCGTGCTGGTGATCGGCGCCTCCACCGGCTACGGTCTGGCCTCGCGCATCACCGCCGCGTTCGGCTACGGCGCCGCCACGCTGGGCGTGTTCTTCGAAAAGCCCAGCAGCGAGGACAAGCCCGGCACCGCCGGCTGGTACAACTCCGCCGCGTTCGACAAGGCCGCCAAGCAGGCCGGCCTGTACAGCAAGTCGATCAACGGCGACGCGTTCGCCAACGAAACGCGCGCGCGCGCGATCGAGATCATCAAGAACGACATGGGCGGCCCGATCGACCTGGTGGTCTATTCGCTGGCCTCGCCCGTACGCAAGTTGCCGGACACCGGCGAAGTGGTGCGCTCCGCGCTCAAGACCATCGGCCAGCCGTTCACCAACACCTCGGTCGACACCAACAAAGACACTGTGATCGAGGCCACCATCGAGCCGGCCACCGAACAGGAAATCAAGGACACCGTCACCGTGATGGGGGGCGAGGACTGGGCGCTGTGGATCGACGCGCTGAGTGCCGCCGGCGTACTGGCGAAGAACGCCAAGACCATCGCCTACAGCTACATTGGCACCGAGATCACCTGGCCGATGTACTGGCACGGCACGCTGGGCCAGGCCAAGCAGCATCTGGACAACACCGCCAGGGCGCTGGGCCAGCGCCACGCCGCCGAAGGCCTCGACGCCCGCGTGGGCGTGATGAAGTCCGTGGTCACCCAGGCCAGCGCCGCGATTCCGGTGATCCCGCTGTATGTCTCCATCGCCTTCAAGATCATGAAGGAGAAGGGCATCCACGAAGGCTGCATCGAACAGATCAACCGCCTGTTCCACGATCGCCTCTACCGCGCCGACGGCGCCGCCCTGCCCACCGACGCCGAAGGCCGTGTGCGCCTGGACGACTGGGAGCTGCGCGACGACGTGCAGGACGCCTGCAAGACCCTGTGGCCCACCGTCACCACCGAGAACCTCAAGCAAATCACCGACTACGCCGGCTACAAGCACGAGTTCCTCAAGCTGTTCGGGTTTGACCGGGCGGACGTGGACTATGACGCCGAGGTGGAGACGGATCGGCGGTTTGATTGTCTGGAGCTTTGATATCGCGCAAGTCGCCGTACAGATAATCGTGGCTCGAATAGCAATGGCGATGATCAGGCTGCCGCTGTAGTAGGAACCGCACCAGCACCAGCTCCGCATGCAAGCTGTCTTCGGCCTGCAGACTCCCGTGTTTGCATTGGGCCACGATGATGAAGAGGCACCGCAATGCGGGCTTTTCCTGTGCGTCTGAAACGACGAAGCCCGGCGCCGTGACGGCGCCGGGCTTGCACATGGTGTCTGGGAAACGGATCAGTCGTGCGACTGGGCGACCACGCTGCCATCGTCCGGATCGGCCAGCAGGGCGACACTGTGGCCCTCAGGAGACTTCGCCTTCGCGCTCCACAGGCCGTGGTCGAATTTCACGTCCTTGACGTTCTGGTAGCCGGCGGCGGTCAGCTTGGCGCTGACCTCGTCCTCGTCGAGCCTGGACGGTGCATCGGACGGGTAGACCCTGCCGGAAACGGGGCCGACGGCGAGCTTGACCCACTTCTTGTTGCCGCCGCGAGCCTTGCTGCGCCACACGCCGTCCTTGAACTCCAGGCCTTTTACCTGCTTGTAGCCAGCGTTGGTGATCGTGGCCCTGATCGCGCTCTCATTCAATGCGCCGTTCGGTGGCTGCGTCGACCAGGTGCTCGTGGTGGTAGTCGTGATGGTCCGGGTCGTGGACGACGCGGCCACCGGCGAGGGCTGGGTTTGCGCGAAGACGGCACCGCCAATCGACAGTCCGATCAACAGGGGAAGCAGGCGCTTGCTCATGATGCACTCCTGGGTGATGGGGCCGGGTCGTGCCGGCAGACAGGCTCATGGCCCGACGATTGCGAACTGGTGGGGGCGTCGGATCGAGCCTGACAACACAGATAGGACCATCGCGTTCGGGACCGAGGCGTGAACAAAGCCGTGACCGGCAAGTGAAAGACGGGCTGCGGTTCAGTTGGCTCCGGAACCAGGCGCGCACAAACCCGGCCAGCGGCTTGTCGGGCTTCGCAGCACTGTCAACGGCGCAGTCGCATTGATGCAGCGTGCCGCGACCCCATATACTTGTGCAGCCATACCGTTTCCCCGGGGGTGTACTGGCTTCGACGGGGGTAGTGAGATGGCTTGGTGCATGCCGAGGGGGCAGCTTTCCTCGTTAATCCAGCCGCAAACTCATAGTTGCCAACGACGACAACTACGCTCTGGCCGCTTAAGGCCTAGCCCCGAACCCGCTTGTGCTCGTGCTCGCCGGTGTAGGGTCATTATCACGGGATCGCCCGAAGCCGCCGCCTGTCGGCCAGGGTCAAATCAAGCAGGCTGGTCCTTCGATGCGCTTCGCACATCGTGCTGTCGCGGGACGAGATTCAACGGTGGGCTAAGCATGTAGTACTGGGCGTCAAGCGCCTTCGGACGCGGGTTCGACTCCCGCCACCTCCACCAATACAGCGTCACGGGATATCCCCTGATCCCCCTGAAACCGCGCTCTGGCGCGGTTTTTTGTTGTACGCTTGTCCCGCAACGTCCCCGGGACGTACCCGTACATCACCCAATTTTGCGGGTACGGGTATGGGTAAAGAGACGACCGGCGGAACGCGTACCCGAAAAACCGGAGCGGTCCCAATGCCCAAGCGCGCAGACCCGTTGACCCCTTCCACCGTGACCAATGCCAAGCCGCAGGCGAAGCCGTACAAGATGCCCGATGGCCGGGGCATGTTCCTGCTGGTGAACCCGGACGGCAGCAAGCTATGGCGCTGGCGCTACCGCCGACCCATTACGGGTACGGAAAACATGCTGGCGCTTGGCGCGTACCCGGAAACATCCCTGCGCCTGGCGCGTGAGAAGCGCGAGGAAGCCCGCGCCCTACTGGCGGCGGGGATAGACCCCGGCGAGCACCGCAAGGCCGAGAAAGCGGCAGGAGAGGAGCGAGCGGCCAATAGCTTCGAAGTGGTCGCCCGCGAGTGGCTAGGTAAGCAAACGTGGGTCGAGCACTACCGGGTCAAGGTCGAGGCATGGATGGCGAACGACGTCTATCCGTACATCGGTGGCCGGCCCGTGGCCGAGCTGAGCGCGCCGGAGTTCCTGCGAGTAGGGCGCCGAATGGAGGAGCGCGGCGCCATCGAGTCGGCGCACCGTGTGTTGCAGACCTGCGGGCAGGTGATGCGCTACGCCATCGCCACCGGGCGTGCCGACCGGAACCCCGTGGCCGACCTGAAAGGCGCCATCGCCTCGCCGGCAGAGCGCCACCACGCCGCGATCACCGATCCTGCCGTGCTGGGCGGACTGCTGCGCGCCATCGAGGGCTACACGGGCGACATCACCACGCGGGCGGCGTTGCAGCTATCCGCACTGCTGTTCGTGCGCCCCGGTGAGCTTCGGCATGCGGAGTGGGCGGAAATCGACCTGGACGCGGCAGAGTGGAACATCCCCGCCGGCAAGATGAAGATGCGCCAGCCCCACTTGGTGCCGCTGTGCGAGCAGGCGGTGGCGATCCTGCACGAGCTGCGGCCGTTGACCGGACGAGGGCAGTACGTGTTCCCCGGTGGCCGCTCACCACGGCGCCCCATGTCGAACAACGCGATCAACGCGGCCCTGCGACGCATGGGCTACGGCACCGACACCATGACCGCCCACGGCTTCCGTGCCACCGCCCGCACGATCCTTGATGAAGTGCTGGGCTACCGGCCCGACTTCATTGAGCACCAGTTGGCGCATGCCGTGAAAGACCCGAACGGACGCGCCTACAACCGCACGGCGCACCTGCCGGAGCGGCGGAAGATGATGCAGGGCTGGGCGGACTACCTGGACGCGCTGCGTGCTGGTGGCGACGTGGTGCCGTTCAAGCGCAAAGCTGGGTGATGGCGCTAGCAGGGCTGGGGCTTAGGCAGTCAATTTCGACCTTTCAGGAAGGCGCCAGGCTGCTCCATTTGGCTTGGTAAGGTGGCTTACGCGGGCACGGGGCCGAGGGTGAGCTCAAGGACGCGGAATTTTGCTGTTGATCGTGTAGAGTGCGCGGCATGACTGCCGGACTAATTCCTGGTGGGCTGCTGATCGCTGTTGAGGGTATCGATGGCGCCGGCAAGACCACGCTTGCACGCACGCTTGCTGAGTCGATGCGTGGCAACGGTGTGCCCGTAGTCTTTAGCAAAGAGCCTACGAATGGTCCGTGGGGCACGCAATTGCGGAAGAGTGCCAGCGAAGGGCGGCTCTCCCCGGATGAGGAGGTGCGGTTGTTGTTACTCGACCGCCGTCAGCATGTGGATGAGTTAGTGCGTCCAGCGCTTGAAGCAGGAAAGGTGGTGATCTTGGATCGCTACTTCCCATCGATGGTCGCGTACCAAGGTGCGCATGGGCTCTCAGCATCGAGTCTCCTTCTGCAAAATGCCTTTGCGCCCGATCCTGACGTAACGCTCTTGTTAGACGTAGAGCCGGTGGTGGGTTTGGCTCGCATTCGTGCCCGTGGGGATGAGCCCAATCTGTTCGAGACGCAAGAGAACCTAGCGAAGTGCCGCTCCATCTTCCTGAACATGAAGTTGCCCAGCCGACATGTGATCGATGCCTCTCGCACGCCACCCGATGTGCAGGCCGACGCGTGGAAAGCGGTGCTCGTGGCAGCGGCAGACAAGCTAGGTCGCCAAGGCGGTGCTACGCCAGAAAATGCTGAGCGCATGAGACAGCTAGGAGCGGCAGTTTCGGCTTAGCAAAAGCCCCGCCAAGCGCGGGGCTTCTGCTTTCTGGGCTACTCGTCGCCTGGCCGATCTCGCTCGCGCCACTTGACGGTGTGCCGGCGTTGGCAGACGGTATCTCATGAGGATCTGGGGAGATCCGCGCCACAGGGGGCGTCGTGGGATTCTATCTACGCAAAAGCATCAGCGTCGGACCGCTGCGCTTCAACCTTTCCGGTTCCGGAGTCGGGGTTTCCGCAGGCATCAAAGGGTTTCGCGTCGGCACGGGGCCGCGCGGAAACTACATCCATATGGGGCGCGGTGGTTTCTACTACCGGGCCACCCTGCCGCCAGCAGGCAATGACACTCGTGCACCGCGACAACAGTATTCGTACACGCCGCCGATCCAACACACGCCGATCAGTGCCACGCACGAACCGCTGAAGGAGATCGACTCACTCGATGCGAATCACATAGTTGATTCGTCATCTAAGGCGTTGTTGGATGAAATCAACCAGAAGCGCAAGCGACCCCTGATGTGGCCCATGGTTCTCATTGGCGCCGTTATGTTGTTGGCGTGGTCAGTTCACGTGGACGCGCCGCAGTGGGTGAATTCGTTGATCGCACTCGCAGGTCTGATTGGCGCTGTGTACGTTGGCGTCCGAGACCAACTTGCGAAAACAGTGGTGCTTTTCTACGAGTTCGATCCGCATGTAGAGGCCGCATATGAGCAACTACACTCTGCGGCGCTTCAGTTGGCAGGTTGTGCCCGCGTGTGGCACATCGAGGCTAGCGGGCGCGTACTAGATCGCAAATATCACGCCGGTGCCGCAAGCCTTATAAGGCGCAAGGTGACTTCCATCCGGCGTGGGGCGCCATCACATCTCAAATGCAACATCGAGACAGTGGCTATAGGCGTCGGGCGTCAAGTGCTGCACTTCTTCCCCGACCGTGTGCTGGTCTATGCGCCTGAAGGTGTGGGAGGTGTGGAGTACAGTCATTTGAGCATAGCCGTAGTAGAAAAGAACTTCATCGAGGATGAAGGGGTGCCACGCGACACAAGGGTGGTCGGGCACACTTGGCGCTTCGTCAATAAGAACGGTGGTCCTGACCGTCGTTTCAACAATAACAGGCAAATACCCATCTGCCGGTACACCGAGATGTGCATTCAAAGCGCATCCGGCATCAACGAGGTCATCCAGCTATCGCAGCCTGGAGTGGGTGGAGATTTTGTCGGAGCCGTCAGGCGTTTGGCGCGAGTAACACCTGCCGCACCTGGCTGACACAAGATTTCCTGAATCCCGTTTCCACTAGGTACTTGACACAGTTCGGCGATCTCGTCGCGAGACAAGCAGAGACTCATCCGGGCACCCTTGCATTGCCGAGCGGCAGATGCGATGTCATAAGTTTGCGCGAGCCCCTATCCACCCACACGCGGCAGCGGATGCACTTCGTTTCCTTGCCTGGCGCTTGGATTCTCACAGTAAGTTCCGCTCCATCGGCTGGGACGGATAGACGGTTCCCTCCAAAACCAGCACCCACTGGACCGCAAAGGTTGATCTCCTTGTCGTCTGACGGCTCGACATCACGTGCGAACCAGTACGCGACGTAGACGTTCTTGGTCGACTGTGGCGGGAGGTCGAACTTCTCGACAAAGCGATCATGCTTCTCTCCGGCAGGCAGCGTCACGCCAAGAATGTGAGCTGCGCAGTCAAGCAGGTATTCGTGCGAGCGGTTCGTCACCTTCACGGTCGAGTTGAACCCGCGAGCGATCTCATGGAAGACATAGTCCGGAGACCGATCATCGCCGCTGATATGCAACACGAGTGGCCACATCAGCCGGTGTGTTTTTCCCGGAGCAACCAGCACGAGGTTGATGAAGAAGGCGATTACTAGGCCTACGAGGAAGCAGCCTGCCGCATAGAGAAGGATGCTTGGCCAGCCTTGGCTGGAATTGATCGCGATGCCTGCTCGGCCAGCCAAATAAACAAGCGCTGCACCATTGATCACGGTGGCCCAACCGAATGCAGCGCTCAGCGCATCAGTCGCCGCAAAGCGAAAGCAGTGACGCGCAAAGCTGGCCGCCACCAACAGCCGAGATACGAGCTTAGAAGGCCGAACATCTTCGTGCTTGGCGTCCTTCATCATGCCGCCCCTGTTGTGGTGCCAATCGCCAAATTCTCGCTGGTACTGGGGCGCTTGCAAATCCTCCAGGCGAGGAGCAATCTGTCCGTGTCCCCGCCAATTCGGGGGCCAGGTTTGGCGACCTGAATATTCAAACGGCGCAACGGCGCCGAGGAGCGTCGTTTTTTGTGCCCTCGGCAAGCGTGCGTTCCCACTTTGCGGTGGGCGTGCAGGGCAGCCTTCGGGCTGGCCGGTTTCCGTTTGAGCCGGTTCGCCAACCCTGCACGTCCGCCACCCTGCCGCAACGGCTTGGTGGCCTCTTCAACATGCAGAGGGGAACGACCATGGCAGACGGGAGTCTAGTAGCTCAGCGGCACATCAACATTTCGATAATGCAGCCGATACCGCACAACCCGGTTTCCGGCAGCGGTGTGGCCCTTCTCACGCCCGAAGTGTTCCTCGCACTGGATATGCGCGCCCGCGCCATCTGCGGGATGCCTATTGCCGTGAGAACACAACAAGAGATGGGGCGCGACTGGGGGCGTGTCAACATGATGGCCCAGGACGTCATCATCGACCTTGCGAAGCTTCGCGACAGGAGGGCGGGGCAGCGGTGCTACGACGAAATCGGCTTGATCGAGGTATCTCCTCGGGTGCCTGTTGCACAGATGCATGCAGTACATCGTCCAGAGCTGGATTGGTCGAAAGTGCCAGCCGATCGGATGTTCGAGTTCATCGTGATGCATGAAGTAGGCCACACGCAGAACAACTTCGAACCAGTCGAACGCGCCTTTTCCAAGTCATTTCCACACAACGACAGGGAGTGGGGGCTTGCGTATTTGGCGGTTGCGGAAGCGATCGCTGATCGCTATGCATGGAGTGCTCTCTTCCCTGGTGAGCCTCTACCTGCCGACCCTCAGCGGGTCGTCAGCGGTGACTACCTCAACGAGTGGATGGAGCGTCTTCCCGAGCATCTGAGGCGCACGACCCGTTCTCGTTCGCGTGAACAGGATCCGGGCAAGTGGGTGCCAACGAAGCATGTCAGCAAGGGGATTCCCTGGGCACCCGAAGTTGCACGAGATCTGCGCACCAATACGCCGGGCTGGCTCGCGAGGCTGAATCAGGCGCGTATCGATGAGCGCAACATGCAGCGGCGCAACGACAGGAGATGGGCGCGGGAGCTATCCCAAGCGTGGGCAGAGTACGCGCGGCGCCCCACAAAAAGCGGGAAGAAATTCCTGATGCGCGGCGACGTGTGGGGCTGGAAATATTCGGTAGCATCGGAAGCCGAGCGCGAAGAAATGCACGCGAGGCTGATTGCATGAGCGCGCAGATCATCCAGTTTCCGCGAGCAACGCAGACGCGCGCAAAGGCCGGGCGCGGATCGCCTGCCAACGTTAGCGCCATCCCGTGCTTGTACCCGCCCCACTGGGATGGCCACCAGCAGTACATTTTTGACCACCTGGTGCAAGACGGCCGCAGCGTTGAAGATGCGACGGCGCACATCGAGGCCGAGATACGCGATTTGGAGGATGCGAAGGCACTGCCGTCCGAACGGGATCAGCTGCTGTTTCTGGCCCGCCGAGCGATGCAGCGCATGAAGCCGATCAAGCGCTAACCGTTAAACGCCGCGCCTAGGACGGCCATCCGAACACTGGGCACCTTCCCCGGCTGGCGCGGCACCTCTTGAAGGGCGCAGAGGTGTGCGCGTGTGGACGTTATTCCGCTTACTACCGTTGATTTAAGCAACACCGATGAGGAGCTGGGTTGGTGGCTGGTGGCGACGTGGGTGGGTCATCACGCACTGAAGGCCGGTTATCAACTCAACGAAATACCACCGGCGTGGGCGGAACGCTTGATTGAAGACACGGGCAAGTTGGACTCCGATTCAGTGCGGAATGCGGCGCTTGAAAGCATGTTCCGTAAGGCATGTGCGGGGCACATGGAGACTGCCGGGAAAATGCTGCGCGAACATTTGCGTCTTTGTGCCGTCGAGATTGCAAAAGAAAAGGCGGCGCGCACCGGTGCGAAGGTGCGCAAGCCGTTTGCGGAGCATAACCGTGAACGTGGCCTTGCATCTGCAACTGCCGCTGCGACGTGGCAGGCACAAGCTGCCGCCCTATGGGCGATGCCGCAGCATGCCAACAAAACCAGTTCCGACATTGCGCGCCTGATTGATCCCGAGCAATGGAACACGATTCGCCGGAAGATCAAGAAGCCATGAAATAGTTGTCCGGGCCCGGGGCGCGGACAACTGCAACCACGGCATATTCGTCACCGAAGGCACCGCCATACGCGCCGGTAGTCATCGGAGACGCTGAAATGTCCATGCAGCCCCCGCTCGTCGCCAAGCTTGAACCCGGCAGCCTTGTAACAGACATCGAGGCTGCTGCGATTCTCGGCATACAGCCAAGGACCTTGAGAAATTGGAGGGCCTTGAAGAAAGGCCCGGTTTTTCGTCGCATCGGCGCGAGAGCCATTAGGTATCACATCGCCGACTTGGCCGAATTTCAGTGCGTCGTGGCTGGCGAGGCGGCGTAATGACCAGCCCCCAGAAACGACGAAGCCAGCCGGTGAGGGCTGGCTCCAAAAACAATCGTCTTGGCGGACGCGCTCAGTTTACCACCCCAGCGGAAGTCAGCAACACCAGTACCGCCGCCCAGCGTCAGCGCCTGCTGGCACACCTGCGCCACGACTCCCTTGACACGATCACCGCGCGCCGTGACCTCAACGTCATGCACCCGGCCATTCGCGTGAAGGAACTGCGCGAGGAAGGCCACCGCATCATCACCGTGCGCGTAGACCGCCACGATGACCAGGGACGTGCGCACCACAACGTGGCGCTGTACACGTTGTTGCAGGGAGTCGCCTGATGCAGGCCAACCGTCCCCTTACCGACATCCATGACGACCTGCTCGCCGCGTGTGTATGCATCGGTGTCTTGGCCGATCACATCGCCGAGCATGGTCTGAAGGACCAGGTGCTGATCAACTTGGAGCGTGCCATGGACGGCCTGCGCCGCTTGATGGTCGAGCGCCGCACGCTGGGGGGCACCGTATGAGCGCGGTGACTTCCCTTCACGACACGCTGCATGAGCGTCGCATTCGCGACCTTGGCAAAGCCTGTGCAGAAGCGCACGCAGCCGGAGATCGTGAGACAGCGTCCGCCCGCTGGGAGCAAATGCGCCGGGCTATCTCTGAGCGCTCGCCTTCGCAGATCCGACGCATGGAAGCATCGCTGCGGCGACGCGCTCGCCGCCAGATCAAGTCGAAGTTGATCGCCGGTTTTTGCCACGGAGTAGTTCCGGCCCCAGCAGTCGAGATCGCGTTTCGCCTCTTCGACTTGAAGGAGGTGTGACATGGCCCGCTCTCGCAACATCAAGCCCGGATTCTTCAAGAACGAGGTGCTCGTAGAGTTGCCCTACGAGTACCGGCTCTTGTTCGTCGGCCTCTGGACGATCGCTGATCGCCAAGGCCGGTTCGAGGATCGCCCGGCGCGAATCAAGATGGAGGTCTTTCCGGGCGACAACGTGGATGTCGAAGCCGGACTGCAGGCGCTCCACGACAAGGGTTTCATCCTCCGTTATTCCGCCGAAGGTGAGCGCTATTGTCAGGTGCTGGCATGGGACAAACACCAGACTCCGCATGTAAAAGAAGCCCAGAGCACCATTCCAGCACCAGACAAGCACAGTGCCCGCATCGTGCAGGCACCGGGCAAGAACCATGCGAGCACTGCCTTTTCCGGAACGAGCCCATCTGATTCTCTGATTCCTGATTCTCTGATTCAAAAACCTCTTGCTCAGCGAGCTGAGCGATCGACCGATCCAGCGGCGCACTTCGAGCGGTTCTGGTCAGCCTATCCCCGACATGTCGGCAAGCGGGCTGCCGTGAAGGCGCTCGCCAAGCTCCGACCCGATGTGGCACTGCTGGACGTGATGCTGGCTGCGCTGGCACGGCAACGGCAATCAGACCAATGGCAGCGTGACGGTGGGCAGTTCATTCCCCATGCCGCGACGTGGCTCAACGGGCGGCGCTGGGAGGACGAGACCGAGCCGGCGCGGAGCGATGGTGTCCACGGCTCACCGGGCAGCGGCGATGAAAGCTGGCTGCGGAGGGCGGTGTGATGCGAGCGACCGAGATCGCACAACGGCTATCCGCCCAGGTCGACGGCGTGGTGCGTCTGCTGCTGCCGAACGGTAAGCGCGTGGGCCAGGAATGGCGCGCCGGATCGGCGGATGGTGAAACAGGCCAGTCGCTCGGCGTACACCTCACCGGCGACAAGGCGGGCGTGTGGAGCGATTTCAGCTCGGGCGAGGGCGGTGACCTGGTCGGGCTGTGGATGGCCTGCCGGAAGCTCTCGCTGCGGGATGCGTGCAAGGAAGCTCTCGATTACCTCGGCATCCGCGAGGATCGAATCGATCCGCCACAGAAACGCTTCCAGAGGCCGACGAGGGAGGGGGTGGTACGTCTCCATTCCGAGCACGCCGCGT
Organism: Rhodanobacter lycopersici; assembly: GCF_040812335.1. NCBI lineage: Bacteria > Pseudomonadati > Pseudomonadota > Gammaproteobacteria > Lysobacterales > Rhodanobacteraceae > Rhodanobacter > Rhodanobacter lycopersici. The sequence goes on along the minus strand of NZ_JBFOHK010000001.1, from coordinate 469,376 downwards.
GGCTCACTGAGACGCGAAGAATCGCCTCCAGCACCATCGAGGCCTATCGCCTCGCCTCCCGTGACGGCTGGTTGATGTTTCCTTACTTGCGTGACGACGAATTGGTGGCTGCAAAGTACCGCAAGTTACCGAAGTCGTTCCGACAGGATGCCGAGTGCGAACCGTGCTTGTTCGGATGGCAAGCGATTGCCGAGAGCGCGCGTTGCGTGATCATCACTGAGGGCGAGCTGGACGCCATGGCCTGGCACACCTATGGCTTCCCGACGCTGTCGGTGCCGATGGGTGGTGGTGGTGGTGCCAAGCAGGGATGGATCGCCACGGAGTTCGATCGCTTGGCGGTGTACGACACGATCTACCTTTCGTTGGACAGCGACGGCCCCGGGCAACAAGCCGAGCGCGAGATCGCCGAACGGTTGGGGCGAGGACGTTGTCGCGTGGTCCGTCTCCCACACAAGGACGCCAACGATTGCCTGATGCAGGGCGTGTCGACTGTCGACATGGCGGCGTGTCTGCGAGATGCACGCACGCTCGATCCGTCCGAACTGAAAGGCGCCGCGGATTTCGAGGATGCAGTCTGGAGCGAGTTCACCCGCGTCGATGACGGGTTGCGGTTGCCATGGCAGAAAACCCACAACCTGCTGCTGCTTCGTCCGGGCGAGACATCCATCTGGGCGGGCGTGAACGGTCACGGCAAGAGTGCAGTCATCTCGCATGTTGTTGCCAGCATGGCCACGCAAGATGTCCCCTGCTGCGTCGCGTCGATGGAATTCCGGACACCGGTTTGGCTAATGCGGATGGCGCGACAGATCGCCGGTACACCGAATCCGACCGAAGCCTACATTCGGGCCATCATCCGAGCGCTCAAGGGGAAGCTCTGGGCCTTCGATGTGGCTGGTGCAGCCAAGGCGAAGCGGATTCTTGAGGTCTTCCGCTACGCCAGGCGTCGGTACGGCATTGAGCTGCTCGTGATCGATAACCTGACCAAGTGTGGGTTTGCAGACGACGATTACGCGGGCCAGAAGCAGTTTGTCGAGGAGCTTTCGGACTTCGCCCGACTGGAAGGCACGCACGTCGCCATCGTGGCCCACATGCGCAAGGTCGAGAGCGAAGACCACCCGGCCGGCAAGATGGCCGTGAAAGGCTCAGGTGGCATTACCGACATGGTCGACACCGTGATCGAGGTGTGGCGCAACAAGCCACTGGAACGCGCTCAGGAAGCGTTGGAAAGGACCGGTACGCCGATCCCGGATCGCATTGGTTCGGCGAGCACGTACCTCAACGTTCTCAAGCAGCGCGCCACTGGCAACGAACCATCGATCGCATTGTGGTTCGACAAGTCCACGACTCAATTTCTCGCGGGATCGGAGCATATGCCGCGCTCATTGCTGCCGTTGTCACTGGCCTGTACTGCCGCATGAAGAAACGACCTTTCTCCATGCTTCTGTGGAATTAAGGAGTGGAGCGCGTGAGCTATTTAGTCGTAGACAACTTTTGCGAGGACGTGGAAGCGGTGCGTCAGTCAGCGCTCGCAGCAGGTATCGGTACATGGCGTCCGAACCAGGGCGAGGTTGGGTCGTCGGTATACGAGGGCATGGGCTTCTGGGGCGAGCATGCCCTGATGGTTCGCGCCTTGATGCGAGCGACCGGTGGCATTGTCATTCCGAACGCCTTGTTCTTCCGTTCGACCAACGTGGGCATGGAAAAGGCGTACATCCACAGCGACCGCGAATCGGGCAACCACACCTGTATCTGCTACCTCACGGAACATCCGGAGCCCTATGGGACGGCGTTCTACCGGCACAAGCGCACCGGCTTGTGCGAGATGCCGTCGTTTCAGCAGATGACTGCCATGGGCATCCTGGACGAGCTGAAAGCCGATATGGTGTCCCGCGATCCCGACAAGTGGGAGCAACTCGATTTTGTGTGTGGTGCCAAGAACCGCGCGCTGATCTTTCAAGCGCCCCTGTTCCATTCCCGCATGCCGATCGAGGGCTTAGGCAACCTGCCTGAGAACGGCCGCATGGTGTGGGCGTGTCACTTCAAGAAACTGTCGCCGACTGGCGACTTCGCCTAGGAGAACGAACATGGCCGAGATATGGGGTGTAGCTGCTGCAGCCGGTGGTGCCATTCTGGGAGGCGTCATTTCTTCCAATGGTGCACAGGACCCCGCGCAAACGCAGGCCAACGCCGCGAACAACGCGACGCAGGCCGAATTGGAGATGTACAACCAGAACGTCCAGCGGCTGTCGCCATGGACGGGTGCGGGCCAGATTTCGCTAGGCAATCTGATGAGCTTGCTTGGCTCCAACGGAGCAAACGGCCTGCTGACCACGCCGTTCTCTGCGGCGCAATATCAGGAATCGCCGGGATATCAGTTCCAAATGCAGCAGGGCACGCAGGCGATCATGAATAACGCCGGTGCGCTCGGCGGGTTGAACTCCGGCAATACGCTGAAGGCGCTGCAGACCTACGGGCAGGGCTTGGCGAATCAGGACTACTACCAGGCTGCGAACCAGTATTCGAACTGGCAGAACCAGGTCTACAACATGTTGTCCGGCGCCTCGAATACCGGAGCTAATGCGGCGGGTCAGACCGCGGGTCTTGGTGCGAGTACGGCGAACCAGATCGGCAGCAACATGATGTCGGCGGGCAATTCGATTTCTGCCGGACAGGTGGCGTCTGCAAATGCCATGGGCAACAGCTTGAGCAGCCTTGGCAATCTCGCCATGTACGGGCAGATGAACGGCATGTTCGGAGGTTCGGGCGGTTCGGACCCGTGGAACCTTGGCGATGGTTCGGGTGCCGTCATGTATGGATCGGGCGGCCTTGGCATGAACATGCCTTCGTACTGACTGAGGCGAGCCATGGCAACTAACACTTCCACGGGGACATTCCAATGACTCAGACCGTGATCGTTCCGGGTGTCGGCACGCTGCAATTCCCTGATGGCATGTCGCAGGCCGACATGGCTGCGGCGATACGGAAGAACTTTCCCGAGATCCATCCGCCGAAGCCTCGCATGTCGCCAGCCGACATGAAGGCTTACCTCGCCGCGCACTACCAGGAAGTGCAGGACAAGATGGTCACGGACATGCCTTGGTATCAGAAGCTTGCAGCGGGCGCGGGCAAGGCTGTGGTCGATACTGGGCGCGGTTTGGGTCAGATCGTCGGTCTGGAAAGCAAGCAGGACGTGGCGGACGCGCGCGAACGCGATCAGGCCCTGATGAAAACCGGCGCCGGCAAGGTCGGCAATGCTCTCGGGTACGTCGGTATGGCTGCCCCCGCAGCGATGGCCGCCCCGGAAGTTGCTGGCGCTGGCTTGGGTGTTCGTGCGCTCGCTGGTGGCGCCTCCGGTGGCGCGCAGGGCTATGCCGCGCCCTATACCTCCCAAGGCGAGCACATTGCGAACACCCTCGTGGGCGCGGGCTTGGGCGCGGCTATTCCCGGCGCGGGCGCGGCAGCGGGCAAACTCGTTCGCGGGGTGGCTACTCCGGAAGCCAAGCAACTGCTGCAGGCGGGCGTGCGCCTCACGCCGGGGCAGATGTTGGGCGGCGCGGCAAAGCGCGTAGAGGATGGTTTGGCGAGCGTTCCCGGCGTGAGTTCGGCCATTCATCGCGGCCAACAACGGGCGCTTGATGACTTCAACCTTGCCACGGTGCAGAAGGCACTTGCGCCCATCGGGGTGAAGCTCGGCAAGGGGGTGTCGGCAGGTTACGACGCGATTGAGTCAGGCCGAAATGCCATCTCGGACGCCTACAGCAATGTGCTCGGTCAAATGCGCGGCAAGGTGGATAGCAAGTTCACCAATGGCATCGCCAGCACGTTGAATCAGCACCTGAACACGCTTCCTCAGCATCTCTCGAACAGGCTCGTGCAGATCGTTGATGAAGATGTAATGCAGAAACTTGGCCGTGGCGCTTCGGTAGGCGGCGACACGATCAAGAAGGTGATATCCAACTTGGGCAACGAATCCCGCACTGCCCTCAAGTCGCAAGACCCTGCCTATCGTCAACTCGGTGAGGCATTGCAGGAGGTGCAAAGCAATGTCACGAACATGCTTAAGCGGAATAACCCTGCGCATCTAAGTAAAGAATTGAGCAGTGTCGATGCTGCGCACGCGCGTATGTTGCGCGTGGAACGTGCGGCTTCGGTTGTCGGAGCGGACGAAGGCAAATTCACCCCTGCGCAGCTGCGCAATGCGGTTCGCGCCGAAGATTCGTCCTATAAGCATCGCGCATTCAGTCAGGGCAATGCGCTGATGCAGAATTGGGCGGACGCCGCGAAGTCCTCGCTTCCGCAAAAGGTTGCCAATTCGGGAACGACGGACCGCCTTCTTTTGGCTGACCTTGCTACAGGTGGCGCGCTTGGCGTGGCACACCTTCCTGGCACGCTTTCCGCTGCTGCTGCCGCGCATGCCGCCTATAGCCCCGCGGGACAGCGCTTGATGCAGGCCGCCCTTGCGCCACGCCCGAACCCGGTCACCAACTTCCTTTCCCAGCTGGCGCAGAACCGGATGCTAAACGCGCCGACCAATGCGCTTGTTGGCCGCGCCTTTGCGCCGCAGCCGATTCCAGCGCAAGTGCAGGGAGGCAGTCCAGCATGGTGACCTCTACCTCCGCTATTCAAGCAGCGAGAAAAGACTTCATCGCCTTCCTGGACGAGATCGGTACGACGCTGACGCAGGTGCAGGCCTATCGCGATGGATTACAGGACGTGGCCGCGATGGCTCCCGAGTTCGGCAACCTGCATGCCCGGTCATCGGCCATAGACGGCATTGGCCTGTTCACAGCCAGGGCGCTGCAGCGGAATGAGCTGGTCGCACCTGCACGCATTCAGGGCGTGGAGACTCTGGCAGGCCGGTACATCAATCACAGTCCCCACCCGAATGCCCGCATGGTCGCAGGCATGGATGGCACGCCGATGATCGTGGCCCTCAAGTCGATCAAGGGCGACTGCGAGCAGGAAATCACCATGGACTACCGGCAGGCGCGTCGCGAACTTGGGTTTACCAAGAAAATCGGCGGATCTGCAGATATCACCGGGCACAGCACATGACCGCCCAGCGGCCACCGCGTAAATCAGCCTGGAAGAAAGGCCAGTCAGGCAACCCGGCTGGTCGCAAGAAAGGCTCCATCAACGTTGCAACACGCCTGCGCACCATGATCGACGCCGAGGCTATCGTGAGGATGTTGGAGCTGAAGGCGCTTGAAGGCGACGTGCAGGCTGCGCGGACGCTGTTGGAGCGTGCGTTGCCGGTCTACCGGAGTACGGCGTCCCCGGTGGAACTGTCGGCGATGGAATCGGCTGAAACGCTTTCGGACAAGGCTCACGCGGTGCTGGCTGCGGTGGCCAGCGGTGAGTTGCCGCCCGACCTTGGCGCCTCACTGGTGACGGCTATCGGCAATGTGACGCGTGTAGTGGAAGTAGACGAATTGCTACGCCGGATCGAGGCGCTGGAGAAACACCGTGAAGAAGCTCGTTGATCGCATCGAACAACTGGAAAAGGGGAGCGCCGCTTGGGCGGGATGTCGCCTCATCCATATCAAAGAAAGCGAGGATGCTGATGCCGCCGTGGAAGAGGACAGGCGCGAAACGGGGTTCACGGGCGAGTATGTAGTGGTCGAGTTTGTCAGTCCTGCTCCGCACGTGCCGATGACCGCGTACACTTGATGTGCATGAAGTCGCAGGGGGCGAACCATGAAAACTTCGGCCGTGGCTTTGATCGTATTGCTGGCCGGATGCAGCGTTCAAAATGGCGACGCACCACAAATTGCCGCGTTGCAGAAGCAAGTGGACGCACTTTCTTCGCAGGTGCAGGTGCTCAATGCGCGATCTTCCGCGGCGGACAATCTGGATTTACAAAGCAAGTGCACGATTGACGCGAAAAGAACCTTTGAACTTCTCGGGTATAGCTACCGCGAAGCGAACCATGGCGGCACGGATTCGTTTGTCAGTCATTACAACGCTGCAATGCAGCGGTGCTTCATGGTGATCACGGACGTCGATGCTAGCTCTGGACATCTCTTGACCCAGATGTATCTATTAGACGCGAATGAGCAGCTTGGCTACGGAACATGGACAGGCAACGGCAGCGATCCGATCGAATGCACGTTGACACCTGCTGGTGGCAACGCCCAAGGGTGCAAGTCTGAGCAAGAGTTCGATCAGTATGTGGTGCGCTACATGGGAGCGGTTCCGCGCTGACTATTGTATGGCGTGAGCAATCACTAGACGCGCAAGCTGGCGTGGAACCGCGGTTCGCACCTTACACCGTACTGACCCAGCCGGCTTCGTGGCGAGCAGCTGCGTGCATCGGAACCTGTCGGCCTCGCAGCGTGCTCTGATCGCCGCGGGGTTCCTGGAGTACGAGAGAGAGCAGGCGAAGAAGCGATCCGGTGCACGGACAGACCTATGCGAAACATTTCACACAGGTTCCGAAGCGGGACGCGCCAGCGATAAAGCCGGCGAGCGCATGCACGTCTCCGGGCGCACGGTCGATGACGCGGCCAAGCCGCCCACATCGCGCGCGCGAGGCTGCCTCAGTGGCCTGATCGGTACGTCGCCCAGTTCGGCCCGAGAAACGCTACGGTGTCCGCGACGAGCCGCTCCGCTTCTGTGCGCCGCTGGACCGCCCGCTTCTTCTTCTGCGGCTCCAGCGCCTCCCGCTCCCGTGCCTCCGCAACGGGGTCCGGAGCGACCGTGAGGGTTCTGCGTACCTTCACCCGCTTAGGCGCATCCGCGGCGACCAGATACACCATCCTTCCTTTGTCCTGGAGAAGCCAGCTGCGACGCGCCGTGTGCCTTTCCTGGAGATCGGTGATGCGCGCCTGGGCTGCGCCGAGCCATCCCAGGTAGGACCCGTTCGGGCCGTGCGTATCGAGTTGGAAGTTGATGTCATGGCGCTCGCTCTGCCCCGCGGTTACGAACGCGGTCGCCTCATCCCACGAAAAGCCTCCGCCATGTCGCACGAGGTACGTCATCATCGCGAACGCCGTCCGACTGTTGCCATGCCCACAGTGGAGATAGACCTTGCGGCCGGGCGCGCCAAGGATGCGTTCGATCAGATCGGCCGCCGCGATGAAGCACGGGACGGCCTGATCGGCACTGTCGTCGACGCCGTGCGCCATGTCCGACAAGTCGATGGCTTGCAGATTACCGGCGCCGCCACGTCGCTGCCGGTTGATCCCCTTCCTGCTCCCGAAGATGATCGCTCCCTTCTGGTCGTGGCTCAGGGTTCCGTAGTTGTCACCGGCGGTGATCGTCCAGTTATGCTGTTGGTGTGGCATCGCGGGTTCCCACGGTGAGTGCGCGTCCTTCCTCTGGCTAATGCGCACGCAAGCCGAATATCCGGTCACCCAGTCGTCCAAGCCAACCATCGCGAGGCCTCCACGCTACCCACCCCTACTGTTCCAGACGACAAAGGGAAGCTTCGCGACCGAGTTGCGCTGCTGGTGACGCGCCCAAACTGCCCGCACTCGAGCCATGCGTTCATGCACGGGCCAATGCCATACATACCCCGTGGGGTGCTTAGGCTGGTGCTGTAGGGGCATACGTATGCACGGTGTGCGCGTGCGCCTGGATCGGACGGATCGCTACAGGGCTCCCCGACAGTCCTGTCAGGGAATGCCGACATCGGCCAGTTCGCCGCTCCGGCATCCTTGCTCTTGCCCCGCGAGCCCAGCTCTGGGGCGGCCATTGTCCAAGGCCTACCTTCGACCCAGCCCAAGGCGCTAAGCATGAACATCCTGTTCGCCATCCGGGAAGATGACGCTGGCATGTGGTGCATCTGTCGCGCACAGACCTGTCTGAGAAACCGCCTCACCCTGGCGCAGGCCATCACCGAGGCGCGCAAGCTGGCGCGGGATCACCACGATCGAACCGGCTTGACCGCTTCCGTGGATCTGGTCAGCCCGGAAGGCACGACACGCCTTGGTCACTACGCTCACCCCAGCGCCGAACCTGACGAAACCGCTGTGGCCTGACCAGGGGCGTCGTGCACGGGAACGGGTACGTTTGAGGGTATTTCTGTCGGCGCAACTCTCGAAGCCTTTGCAGCGCAACGCTTGCGGCTGATTGTTGGATAGACGCCACCCCAATTCGCCGTCCAACGGCATCCAATAAAGGCCGGTAAGCCCAGTAATACCAAGGCTTCCGGCCTTTTTCTTGTCCAAATATCGTCCGATGGCATCCATCTCGTCTGCGTTTTTGGCTATGCCCTCCGGATCGCGCTACTGCCCGGGCAGCTTGCCGCACTGTCGCTCACCTCGTGACCACAATCCGCGCAAGCGATCAAAGCCATGCTTCCCCCTTGGTTTGAGGCTCTCCGTTGAATTGAAAGCGATCAAAGCCAACGCGCCACACCACCATGATGCGAGCAGGTGCCCCGATGATGCTGGCTGAAACTGTACGTGCTGTCCCGGCATTGTGCAGTGGCACCTTCGGGAGGTCGACCGGACTCCGTGTGGGCCGGACGATGGATGCTCTGCCCACTGCTGTTCACGTAGCTGCCGGGCTCTACCAGATGGTTGTCATAGCCTTTTGCTGGTGCTGCTGGTGCTGCTGGTGCTGCTGGTGCCGTCTGTGCGCTTTGGAAGGTTGCCGCAGGTGCGATGGCAGCGAACGAGATGGCCGACGCGAACGCCAGCGTAAGTAGCTTGGACATGGTTTCCCCCTATTCCTGTAGGGAGATCATCCCGCAGACCTGCGCCTGCGACTACCTGTTGTCGGACTTCACCTACGTAGGCTGATATCCCCCACATCGCGCGCATGCACGATGCTCCCCAATCAATGATTCGCGTCTGAAAGCCCTGGCTAGTCACGATGACTTGCCGCTTTGTATCTAATTGGATACAATCCATCCATGCCTATACCGTCATGCAAACCGAAGCATTCGCGGCATGGCATCGCGGACTGCGTGACCTGAAAGCCCGTGTGGCGATTGCGCGACGGATCGAGCGCGCCAGCGCCGGCAACCTGGGCGACACCAAGGCGGTGGGCGACGGCGTTTCGGAAATGCGGATCGACGTGGGCGCAGGCTATCGCGTGTATTTCACGCTGCGGGCTGGCGTGCTGGTAGTGCTGCTGTGTGGTGGCGACAAGGCATCGCAGCGGCGCGACATACGCCACGCCCAACAACTGGCGAAGGAGGCATGACATGAACGCAAAACTGCAACCCTTCGAGATGGCTGACTTGCTGGACAGCGAGGTGGCGATTGCCGAGTACCTGTCGCAAGTGCTGGCCGATGGCGACACCGACGAGCTGCTGCGCGCGCTGGGGCATGTTGCCAAGGCGCGCGGCATCGCGGAGATTGCCGAGGCTTCCGGGCTGGGGCGCGAAAGCCTGTACAAGGCGCTGCGTCCTGGTGCCAAACCCCGATTCGAGACATTGGCAAAGGTCTGCCATGCCGTGGGCGTGAAGCTTGTCGCCGTGCCAGCCTGAGAACAGGTCGGAGCAAGTAGTCACCGTGACGCGCTGACGGTAACTTTGACGGTAGATTGGAAACTCAAACTGGCGAAATCGCTGCAGGGCAAGGCTTCTAGGGAATTGTTGGATAGACGCCACCCAATTCGGCAGCCTTCGATCATTAAAAGGAAAATTTGGTGCCTCGCGCAGCCTCCGGGTACTGCACGGGGTACCATGCCGAAACCCTGCTCCAACGGCCAAGCGGACTTTACGTCCGCTTTTCCGTGTCCAAAGACCTGCGGCCCCGGTCGGCTCCGAATATCTGGTTCGAAGCCTTCAAGGGGCGGGCCGACGCGGCGCAAGCCTCCAGACAGGGTGGGCGGCTGACCCGCCGATCAACGGCGATGGCCGCCCTTCTGATCCCTGGGGTTCAACGGCGCCTGGCCAGTGTGTGCGGGATCGCGCGCAAAACGTTTCGTCGAATGGAACTGCGTTGCATGTTCGGCTACAGAATCGACTTTCTTGCTTGAATACACCGCGTGGATGTCAGCGGCAGTCAGAGTCTCGGGTGCTTTGCTCATTCGGGTGGCTCGTGGCGAGAGGGAAGCATTGACCATACTCCCTATTCGTTGGCCGCGTAGCAGGAGGGGTACGCCGGCATGACCGGCCCACGCCGCACACATCGGGCACGAGGCGCCCCGGTCATCGACTTGCGCCTGATAGCACGGCAGTGCAGCACTTGCTGCATCGAGTCCAATCGAGCCTTTACAAAGGCGCTGCGTTCAGGCGGCAAACCCTGGTCCGAGATGCTGGCGAAGGTCTGCCATGCCGTGGGCGTGAAGCTTGTCGCCGGGCCAGCCTGAGGACAGGCCGGAACAGGTAGTCACCGCGGTGTGCTGGGGGCATCTTCGGGGGTATCCTGCTGGGTGCAGCTTCCGAAGTCGTTGCAGGGCAAGGCTTCTAGAGGATTGTTTGATGGATGCCACCGCGACGAAGGCCGGAGCCGCGAGGTTCCGGCCTTCGTGCTTTCGCAGGTCCGTGACGGGTTAACTTGCGTTCGTATTCATTCGCCGGTAACGCGGCCGGTCACATGCTCGGCACTCCAACCAATGCGGGAGGTCGTCATGGGGATTCTCGATACCCTGGGTGAAGTCGCTGGTGCCGTGGCTGCCGTTGAAGGCGCCGAAAAGCTCGATCCGAATGCAGGCCTGTTGACGAAGGGCATTGCGGCCGTGGCCGGCTTCAAGGGCGCGGGAGCGCTGGAATCGATGCTCGACAAGAAGGAAGAAGGCGAGGCTGGCGCGAACGATGCGGATGCCGCGCCAGGCGACGACAGCCAGTCCTGAATTCGTCATCCCCATGAAAATGGCCGCCCAAGGGGCGGCCTTTTTGCTTGCGGTACTGCAGCGATTGCTACGGCATGTCCTCTGATTCGTCGTCTTCGTCAGGATGCGACGGCTTCGCTGCCGCCAGCGTCACCGCGGGAAGATGGGCCGCCTGCAGTCGATGGTCGAGCTGCGGCAGGTCGGTATCGCGGACCGACTGCCACAGCGCCAGTGCCTTGCCGAGGTTGGCGTCGTATTCGGCGAGAGCCTGCTGCTGGCCGTCGGTGGGGGCACGGTCGGCGCCTTCGACATCGGTGGCGATGGCGGTGAGCGCATCGCTCATCGCGTGCAGGTTCGAGGCGTACTCGCCGCTGCCGCTGACCAGCGGCTTGGCCTTCGCGTCCAGCGCATCGACCGCGTCGAGCAGGGACTTGCGGGCGGCGTCGCCGGCCAACTTCGCGTGCAATGCGCCCAACTGCTTGCGCAGCGACTGCACCTCGCCGTAGTTGCTCCAGACCTGCTGCAAGGTGTCGCCGATGCGGCGCGAGAAGGCGAGGCCGGCGGCGAGGTCGGCGGTGGCCACGTGTTCGCGCGGATCCATCGTCACGGTGAGCGGGGCGCGGTAGTCCTTGCCGTCGGCGTGCAGCACCACCTGGTAGCTGCCGGGCAGCACCAGTGGGCCTTCCGGCGTGAGCGGGGTATCGCTGTCCCAGGTGGCGGCGATGCTGTAGCCGTATTCGATGGCGTGCGGGCGCGGGTAACGCAGGTCCCACACGAAACGGTGCATGCCTGCATCGGCCGAAAGCTGTCGCGGCGAGCCCAGCCAGCCCTTCTCGAAGTAGCGGTCGGCGTCGAGATGGGCGGGTTGGTCGTCGCTGCTGTAGCGGCGCACCAGCTGGCCCTTGTCGTCGTAGATGCTGAGCGTGACCGGGCCGTGGGCCGCATGCGCGAGGCGATAGTCGATGATGGCGCCGGTGGGCGGGTTGGTGCCCAGCGGCGTGCCGGGCGGCAGCGGCGTGTCCCTGTTCTCGTTGGCCCGCACGCGGATCGCCGGCGCCGGCGCATACAGCTGCACGGCGGCCGTGGTGCTGGCCTGGCGCATCGGACTCACGTCGTCGAGGATCCAGATGGCGCGGCCCTGGGTGGCGGCTACCAGGTCGTCGCCGTGCACCAGCAGGTCGCGCACCCAGGCGGTGGGCAGGTTGCGTTGCAGCGACGCCCAATGCGCACCATCGTCGGTAGAGACGTATACGCCGCGGTCGGTGCCGGCGTAGAGCAGCCCCGCCTGTTGCGGATCGGCGCGCAGCACGCTGACGAAGTCATGCGCGGGCAGGCCGGCGGCGATGTCGGTCCAGTGCGCGCCGTAGTCGCTGGTGCGCCACGCGTGCGGACTGAAGTCGGCCTGGCGATGGTTGTCCACCGCGACATAGGCCGTGCCGGGCTGCAGCGCGGAAACATCGATGGAGCCGACCTTGCCCCAGATCGGCAGGTCCTTGGGCGTGACGTTGTGCCAGCTCTTGCCGCCATCGCGGGTGAGCTGCACCAGGCCGTCGTCGGTGCCGATCCAGATTTCGTCGTTGTCGCGCGGCGAGGGCGCAATGGTGAAGATCACGCCATAGCCGCAGTCGCGGGCCTCCTGCGACGTGGGCTTGCCCTTGCAGTTCTGCGCACCGGCCGCCTTGCCGTTCAGTTCGGGGCTGATCACGCTCCAGTGCTGGCCCTGGTCGGTGCTGCGGAACAGCACCTGGGCGCCCATGTACAGCGCATACGGCGGCTTGGCCGAGAACGCGATCGGGGTGATCCAGGTGTAGTGGTACTTGAAGTCGGTGGCGCGTTGGCCGTAGCTGCTCACCGGCCACGGCGCGACGTTCTGCACCACGCCGGTGCTGCGGTTCCAGCGCGACACGCGGCCGCCGAGGCCGGAGCCGAACACGATGCCCGGATTGCCTGGGTAGGGCAGGTCATAGTCGCGCTCGTCGCCGCCCACCGGGTTCCAGTCGCGGAACGAGATCGAGCCGTAGTCGCTGCGGCTGGCTATGCCCACGGTGCCGGAATCCTGCTGGCCGGCGTAGATCCAGTACGGGAACTGGTCGTCGGCGCCCAGGTGGTAGAGCTGGGCGGTGGGCTGGTTGTACCAGCTGCTCCAGCTCTTGCCGCCGTTGACGGTGACCACCGCGCCCTGGTCGCTGGCGGTGATCATGCGCTGCGTGTCGGTCGGATCGATCCACAGGTAGTGGTAGTCGTCGCCGCCAGGCGCACCCTTGAAGACGTGCCAGCTCTTGCCGCCATCGTCGGAGCGGCGGATCGACTGGCCGGCCGAGTAGATGCGGTCCGGGTCGGTGGGATCGACGGTGATGCGGCTGAAGTAGTCGTTCGGCAGCCAGCCGGCGTGGCTTTGCGCCTGCCACGTCGCGCCGCCGTCGTCGGAGCGGTAGAGGCCGCTCTGTTCCGGGTGCGTTGCGTCGTTCACCACGGCGTAGATGCGGTTGCCGCGCGTGCTGGCGAGACCGATGCGCGCGAGGTCGCCGGTGGGCCAGCCGTGGCCGTCCAGGCGCTTCCAGCTCACGCCGCCGTCGGTGGACTTGTACAGGCCGCTGCCCGGCCCTGCGTTGGGCAGGTAGTACGACAGCCACGGCCAGTTGCGCACCTGCCAGGTTGCCGCGTAGACCACCTGCGGATGAACTGGATCGGCGGCCATGTCGACCACGCCGGTGTCGTCGTCCACGTGCAGCGTCTGCTTCCAGGTCTTGCCGCCGTCGACGGAGCGGAACACGCCGCGCTCGTGGTTGGGCCCGAAGTAGTGGCCGAGCGCGCCGACCAGCACGGTGTCCGGGTGATGCGGATCGACGAGGATCTTGCCGATGTGCCTGCTGTCGTCCAGGCCCAGGTGCTTCCAGGTCCTGCCGCCGTCGTCCGAGCGGTACACGCCGTTGCCGGCAGCGATGTCGTAGCGCGCGGCCACCTGGCCGGTGCCGGCATAGATCACGTCCGGATTCGACGGCGCCACGGCGATCGCGCCGATCGCGGCAGCCGGCACGTGATCCATCAGCGGATACCAGGTGCGGCCTGCGTCGATGGTCTTCCACACGCCGCCGCCCGCGGTGCCGATGTAGAACGTGTCGGGCTGCGTGGGCACGCCTTCGGCCATGGTGGCCCAGCCGCCGCGGAATGGTCCCACCAGCCGCCATTCCAGTGCGCCGGCCGCCGGTGCCGGCGGTGGCGCATCAGCCGCCGCGAACGAGGGAGCGCCCGGTGACAGCAGGCAGGTGAACACGAGCAGCGGACCCACGGCACGACGCAGCGACATGGCAGGCTCCAGGCAAGGCAGGCGGCGAAGATAACGCCGATGCCGCATGAATGCAGGTGTCGTGAGGCATGCGTGAGATCTTGCGTTGCGGGGTGCGGCCGGCTTCAGCCGGTCGTTGTGTGCTGCGCGCAGGTCGAGGCGCGCGCCTGCAGCAGCTCGCGTTCGCGCGCATTGCGAGTGAGCGCGGCGGCACGTTCGAATTCCACGCAGGCTTCGTCGTGGCGCTCGAGTTTTTCCAGCAGATCGCCGCGCACGGCGGGCAGCAGGTGATAGTTCGCCAGTGCGGGTTCGTTGCGCAATGCCTCGACGAGGGCGAGGCCGGCGGCCGGCCCGCTGGCCATCGCCACCGCCACGGCGCGATTGAGCTCCACCACCGGCGAGGGCGCGACGGTGGCGAGCGTGGCGTACAGCGCGGCGATGCGGTCCCAGTCGGTCTGCTGCGCGGTGGGCGCGCGGGCATGGCAGGCGGCGATCGCGGCCTGCAGGGTGTAAGGCTCCACGTCGCCACCCAGCTGGTGCGCGCGTTCCAGCGCCGCGAGGCCGCGCTGGATCAGCAGCCGGTCCCAACGTGAGCGGTTCTGCTCCAGCAGCCGGACCGGCTCGCCGCCCGGGCCGCTGCGCGCGTGCGTGCGCGAGGCCTGCAGCTCCATCAGTGCGAGCAGGCCGAACACCGGTGCCTGCCGCGGCATCAGCCCGGCGAGGATGCGGCCCAGCCGCAACGCCTCCTCGCACAGCGCGGGACGCATCCAGTCGTCGCCGGCCGTGGCGGTGTAGCCCTCGTTGAAGATCAGGTAGATCACGCCGAGCACGGCGTCCAGCCGTTCGGCCAGTTCCTCGCCGCGCGGCACCTCGAACGGCACCTGCTTCTCGGCCAGCGTGCGCTTGGCGCGCACGATGCGCTGGGCGACGGTCGGTTCCGGCTGCAGGAAGGCACGGGCGATCTCGACCGTGCTGAGGCCGCCCAGCATGCGCAGGGTGAGCGCCACCCGCGATTCGGCGGGCAGCGCCGGATGGCAGGCGGTGAAGATCAGCCGCAGCAGATCGTCGCCGATGTCATCGTCAAGCATGGCGTCGAAGCGGGGCATGGCATCGGCTTGTTCGGCCTCCAGCTCGCGGGCGATTTCCTCGTGCTTGCGCTCCATCAGCTGATGGCGGCGCAGGCGGTCGATCGCGCGGTGTTTCGCCGTGGTCATCAGCCAGGCGCCGGGGTTGTCCGGCACGCCGGTCTGCGGCCACTGCTCCAGCGCGGTCACCAACGCGTCCTGCGCCAGCTCCTCGGCCAGGCCCACGTCGCGCAGCATGCGCGCGAGCCCGGCTATGATCCGCGCCGATTCGATCCGCCAGATGGCCTCGATGCTGCGATGGGTGTCGGTCGCCGTCATGGCGACCGATCAAACCATCATCGTTCCGCGGCGGCAAGTGGAGCGGGTGCCGGCGGTGCAGTCGCCATCCCGCGATCAGGGACGACGAGCAGGATAGGTGCGCGGCGGCGTCATTGTGCCGGCGGGCAGTTGATCATCCACGGCACGCCATAACGATCCACCAGCGAGCCGAAGCGCGCGGCCCAGAAGGTCTGTTGGATCGGCATCTGCACCGAGCCGCCCTCGGCCAGCGCGTGGAAGATGCGCTCGGCCTGCTCGGGCGAGTCGAGCTGGATCGATACCGAGCAGCCCTTGATCGGCGTGTAGGGGCATTGCGGTGCCATCGCGTCCGAGGCCATCAGCACCTGGTCGCCCACTTCCAGCCGCACGTGCATCATCTTGTCGCGCATCTCGGGCGGCATGGGCATCTCGGGCGGTGCGTCGCCATAGCGCGCGCGCACGGTGACCTTGCCGTCGAAGCAATGGGCGTAGAAATCGAAGGCGGCTTCGGCGTTGCCGTCGAAATTGAGGTAGGCGACGAATTGCATTGCGGTTCTCCGGTAGGGGAAGGGATGGGATCAGTGGCGGCTGTCGATCTGCGCACGCAGTCGTTCTTCCTGCTCGCGCAACTCGGGCGTGAACTCGGCGCCGAAGTCCTCGGCCTCGAACACCGGACGGATCTCCACCTCGGTGCCGCCGTCGAACGGGGCGCGCTTCAACCATTCGACCGCCTCCGCCATCGACTTCACCTGCCACAGCCAGAAACCGGCGATCAGCTCCTTGGTCTCGGCGAACGGGCCGTCGGTCACCGTGCGCTGTCTACCGTCGAAGCGGACGCGTGCACCGCAGGAGCTGGGATGCAAGCCTTCGCCGGCCAGCATCACGCCGGCCTTCACCAGCTCTTCGTTGTACTTGCCCATCGCAGCGAGCAGATCCGTCTTCGGCATCACGCCGGCTTCGCTGTCCTTGTCGGCTTTCACGATCACCATGCATCGCATCGTCATTTCTCCTGTAGGAGGGCGGGGCGCCTCCAGTGGCGCTCCCACAGATACGACGAACGGCGAGCCGTGGGATCGACACGGCGGCGCCCGCGGATTTTCCTGCAGTCCGGAGATTCAGAGCCTGAGCTGGACGCCGGTGTACCAGGAGCGCCCGTAGGCCGGCTCGAGGCCGGTCTGCCACACGCGATCGAAGTAGCGGCGGTTGGCGAGGTTGCTGATGCCGGCCAGCAGCTTCACGTTGTGGTCGAGTTGCCAGTCGCCGGCCAGGTCGAGCACGGTGTAGGCGGGGATGCGCGCGGGCAGGTAGCTGGCGCCGCTGCCGAGCGGCTGGTCGGAGTCCTGCCAGTACTGCGCCGCGGACGAGACCGCGGTGAGGCTGAACTTCACGCGCTGCTCCATGCGCCAGGTGAGGCCGGCCTTGGCAAGGTAGCGCGGCGCGTAGGCCGGCACCTTGCCGACCTGGCCGGGAATCGCGCTGGCGGTGAACCTCGCATTGAGCAGGCTCACGCTCGCGAACGCTTCCAGGTGCTCGCCATGCGTGGCCAGCGCGGTGGGCGCGAGGAAGTCGTAGCTGAGCTGGCCCTCGAAGCCGCGGTTGCGCGTGTCGCCGGTGTTAACCTCGACCACGTCGACGTTGTTGATGTACTGCGCCTCGATGCGGTCCTTGAAGTCGATCCAGAACAGGCTGGCGTCGTAATACAGGCCGGTGAGCGGCACGCCGTGCACGCCGGCCTCCCACGACAGCGATTTCGATGGATCGGGCGCATGGCCGGGCACGATGTTGGCGAACGGTGAGGCCATGTCGAAGTAGCGCAACGGCCGCCAACCCTGCGACACGTTGAAATAAGTCTCGTTGCCGTGGCCGAAGTCGTTGCCGATGCCGAGGCCGAACAGCGGCACGGTGCGCGCGTCGGCCTCGTGGATCAGCGGGCGGCTGAGGAAGGGCGGCCGCACCGTCTCGTCCACCGCCACGCGCTCGTGCTCCAGTCGCACCGAAGGCACGATGTGGATTTCGTGCGGCAGGCGGAACACGTTCTCGGCGAACGCCGCGTAGTAGTCCGAGCTGCGCGCCTGGCGCAGGATCGGCGTGCCACTGCGGTCGAAACGGTCGACATAGAGATCTGAACTGCTCCACTGGCGGAACGGGTCGTTGCCGTGGAACAGCACCGTGCCTGCGGTGAACGCATTGCCGTGCCCCCAGGCCTTGCGCACGCGCAGGTCCAGCCCCTGGGTGCGGAACTGCTCGTCCTGCAGCGTGGTGCTGGCGGGCGGCGGCTGCGGCGGCAGCGCATTGTTCGCCGCACGACTGGCGAGGTCCTGGTAGGCGAACCACAACTTGCCGGTGACCCGCCAGCCGTCGCCGAATTCACGCGTGTGGCCCAGCACCAGCTGGTCGCGGTCCACCCAGTCGCGGTTCCATGGCGTGGGCGTGGCGCGCGGATCGGCCTGCCATTGCGGATAGCTCAGCCGGCCCGGGTCACCGGAATCGGCGTCGATCGCATGCAAGTCCAGCCACCAGTAGTTCTTGTCGCTGGGGCGATATTCCAGATAGAAGTCGGCCTGGCGCATCTGCGATTGCGCATTCGGTCGCGTGCCATCGCTGCGCACGTAGGCGGCGTCGGCGCGGAACGTCCATGCGCCGCTGCTGCCTTCGAGCGTGTTGTAGGTCGAGTACAGGCCGTGGTCGCCCACCACCTGTTCGGTGCTGGCCGAGAACGGCGCGCCGGGTTTCGGGCGCTTCGTGACCAGGTTGATCACGGGCGCTGGCTCGGGCCCGTACAGCAGGCTGGAGCCGCCACGGATCAGTTGCACCTCGGCCAGGTTTTCTGCCAGCGGCATGGCGTACAGCGTGGGAAAGCCGATCCAGTCGCTTTCCAGCGGAATGCCGTCCTGCATCACCAGCACATATTCCGATTCCTGCGGGTTGCCGAGGCCGCGATAGCTCAGGTTGAACTGGGTGGGCGTGGGCTGCTGCGAGACCAGCACGCCCGGCGAGCGCGCCAGGAGTTGCTGCAGGTTGTTGTCGATCACGGTGGGCTGCAGGTCGAGATGGGTGACCGTGGTCTTCTTCGTCACCGTGATCTTGGTGCCGGCCACCTCCGCCATCTGGTGCTTGAGCTTGGCCGCCACGTACTGGCGCCAGTCGTAGCCGTGCACGTCGATGCGCGGCAGGTTGGTGACCGACTGCGGTGTGGGCGTGGCGACGCCCGGTGCCGTGTCGGTCTGCTGCGCCGCAGCCGTGAAGGCGATGAACGTGAGGGCCGTGGCTAGCGCAAGGGGCAGGGCGGCGCGACGTGGCATCGTAGGTAATGGGTGTGATGGGAGAATGCCGGGTTATCGCGCATTCCCGGCCATATCGCCATAGGCCAGGCGTTTACCCGTGACGCGGCGTCGACACCGCCACGTGCCGGCGGGAGTAGGCTTGGGTGTCCCGCACCGGGAGGATCGCGTCATGCTGCGCCGAACCCGCAAGCTGCTGATCGTGCTGGCCGCGTTGCTGCTGCCTGGTCTGGCCGCGGCATCTTCCATCGCCACCTCGTCGCCTGAAGACACGGCCGCCTTGTTGCAGAAGGCCGTGGACGGCAGCTGGCGTTCCGCGGCGAACAAGGCGCGCGACCGTTATCGCCACCCGGTGGAGACCCTGCAGTTCTTCGGCATCCGGCCGGACATGACCGTGGTCGAGCTGGCACCCGCCGGCGGCTGGTACACCGAGATCCTCGCACCGTTCCTGCGCGGGCACGGCCATCTGGTCGAGGCGCCATCGCCATCACCCGCGTTCATGGCGAGGATGCAGGCCGATCCGGCGGTGTTCGGCCACTTCGAGCAAGTGTTGCCGTTCAGGCCGCCGGCATCGGTGAACCTCGGCGCGCCGGGTTCGGCCGACATGGTGCTTACCTTCCGCAACACCCATGACTGGCTCAACCACAGCCCCGAGACGCTGGCCGCAGTGTTCAAGGCGGCCTACGGCGTGCTCAAGCCCGGCGGCGTGTTCGGCATCACCGAGCATCGCGCCAAGCCGTTCGCCGATGCGCAGGAGAGCAGCAAGGCCTTGCATCGCCTGCCCGAGGATTACCTGATCGCGCTGGGCCTCAAGGCCGGCTTCCGCCTCGGCGGTGTGTCGGAGATCAATGCGAATCCGAAGGACCCCGAAGACGTCAACGTGCACCGCTTGCCGCCCGACCTCGCCGGCCCGGCCAGCGAGCATGCGGCGATGCAGGCAATCGGTGAGTCGGACCGGATGACGCTGCGGTTCGTGAAGCCATGAAGAGGATCGCGCACATGCTCGCTTCAGTCGCGGGCTGCTTCGGGTTTCGTGGAGGCCGCCTGACGACAGATCGCTCGATCGCGGGGTTGCAGATCGTGGTTTCCCTGCTGCTTGGCGTGGGCATCAGCGCGGCAGCGGTCGCCCAGAGTCTGCCGGCACAGGATTGGCCCATGTTCGGCGGTAACCTGGAAAGCGCCAGTGCCAATCCGGAGCCCGCCGGCATCACCGCGGCCAACATCGCCGGACTCACGCGCCGGCAGGTCAGGCTGGATGGCACCGTGGACGCCAGCGCCATCTACCTGCACGGCGTCGCCATCCGCGGTACCCGCCATGACGCCATCTTCGTCACCACTACCTATGGCAAGACGCTGGCGCTCGATGCCCACAGCGGCGCCGTCCTGTGGGAATACACGCCGCCCGGCTACCAGGCGCTGGCGGGTACGCGGCAGATCACCAACTCCACCCCCGTGGCCGATCCCGACCGGCAATCCGTCTACGCCGCCTCGCCCGATGGCTATATCCAGAAACTCGCCATCGGCGATGGCCACGTCGTCTGGCGCACCGCCATCACCAGGCTGCCGTTGCGCGAGAAGATGGATTCGCCGCTGAAGTTCTTCCGCGGCCGCGTGATCGCCGTCACGGCGGGCTACATCGGTGATCGGCCGCCTTATCAGGGCCATGTCGTCGCGCTCGACGGCGGCTCGGGCAAGTTGCTCGCGGTGTGGAACTCGCTGTGCAGCCAGCGCGCCGGCCTGCTGCAGCCGGACTCGTGCCCGCAAAGCGATTCGGCCATCTGGGGACGCGCGGGTGCGGTGATCGATCCCCGCGATGGCGACATCTTCGTCGCCACCGGCAATGCCGACTGGAACGGCACGACCGACTGGGGCGATGCGGTGATCGAGCTCGATGCCGCCGTCACGAAAATGCGGGGCAATTACGCCCCGGTCAATACTGATGAATTGAACGAGAAAGATCTCGACCTGGGTTCGACTTCGCCCGTGCTGCTGGGCGGCGACCTGATCGCCCAGGGCGGCAAGGACGGCAAGATCCGCCTGCTCAGCCGCAGGGCCATGGCCGGCGACGCTCCCAACAAAGGCCATGAGCTGCAGATCGTTGCCACGCCCAGCGGCTCAGACCTGTTCACCCAGCCTGCGGTATGGCAACACGGCGGCCAGACCTGGATGTTCGCCGCCGACAACGGCGGCACGGCGGCCTGGGAACTGGAAAACGGCCGGCTTCGGGAGAAATGGAAGAACGGCAGCAGCGGTACCAGCCCGTTCGAGGCGGACGGCCTGTTGTTCGTCTACGCGCGCGAAGGCGGGCTGAACGTGTACGAGGCCGCTTCGGGCAAGCGCGTCGCCACGCTGCCCTGCGGTCCGGGCCATTGGAACAGCCCCATCGTGCTGCAGGGCGAGGTCATCCTTCCCGAGGGCAATGCCAACGCCCATGCCACCAGCGGTGTGGTGGATATCTGGAGTTTGCCTGACGGGGCAGCGGGTCGCGCCCGTTCTGCGAGGGCCCCGTGACGAAATTTCCATGACTTCCGGCCCTTGAGCCTCGCGCAATGTCGCACCCACAGTTTCCCCTTGGCCTTGCCCATCCCCAAGGAAAATCGATCATGCGTCTGTCGCATCGTCTTGCCGTGCTTGTCCTTGGAATCGCGGTCACCTGGGCCGCGCAGGCCACGGTGGCGCCCTCGTCGTACCAGGCGCTGAACTGGCGATTGATCGGGCCGTTCCGCGGCGGACGCGTGCTGGCGGTATCCGGCGTCCCGGGCGACGCGCGGCATTTCTACTTCGGCGCGGTGGATGGCGGCGTGTGGGCCACCCAGGATGCGGGGCGCACCTGGCAGCCGATCTTCGACAGCGAACCGGTAGGCTCGATCGGCGCGCTGGCGCTGGCGCCGTCGAACCCGAAGGTCATCTACGTGGGCAGCGGCGAGGCCGACATGCGCTCGGACATCGCCCATGGCAACGGCATGTACAAGAGCGCGGACGGCGGCAGGCACTGGACGCACATCGGGCTGGCGGACAGCTACCAGATCGGCAAGATCCTGGTCGATCCGCGCAATCCGGACGTGGTGTACGTGGCCGCGCTCGGCCATGCCTACGGGCCGAATGCCGAGCGGGGCGTGTTCCGCAGCAACGATGGCGGCAAGACCTGGGCCAAGGTGCTGTTCAAGAACGACGACACGGGCGCGATCGATCTTGCGTTCAAGCCCGGCGATCCGGACACGATCTATGCCGCGCTGTGGCAGACCCGCCGCCCGCCGTGGAGCGTGTACCCGCCCTCGAACGGCCCGGGCAGCGGTCTGTACGTGTCGCACGATGGCGGCACGCACTGGAGCCAGGTGCAGGGTGGCGGCTTCCCCGCGCACCCGGGCCGCATCGGCCTGTCAACCTCGCCGGCGCGGCCGGATCGCGTCTATGTGCTGGTGGACGCCGGTGATGGCGAAGGCGGCCTCTACCGTTCCGACGATGCCGGGGCGCACTGGAAGCATGTCACCGGCGACCAGCGCCTGTGGCAGCGCGGCTGGTACTTCGGCGGCATCACGGCGGACCCGAAGGATGCCGACCGCGTTTACGTGATGAACACCATCATGCTGCGCTCGGATGACGGCGGCGCGCACTTCATCGCGCTGAAGGGCGACCCCACCGGCGACGACTTCCACACGCTGTGGATCGACCCCACCGACTCCGACCGGCAGATCCTCGGCGTGGACCAGGGCACGCTGGTCACGCTCAACGACGGCAAGACCTGGAGCAGCTGGTACAACCAGCCCACCGCGCAGATCTACCACGTCAGCACCGACAACCGTTTCCCGTACTGGGTGTACGGCGCGCAACAGGATTCCGGCGCGGTGGCGCTGCCCAGCCGCAGCGGCAGCGGCGACGGCATCACCATGGAGCAGTTCCACGAGATCACCCCGGGCGGCGAGAGCGGCATGATCGCGCCCGATCCGGACGACCCGGACGTCGTCTACGGTGGCACGGTGGACAAGCTGGACACGCGCACCGAACAGGTACGCAGCGTCGATCCCACGCTGGCCTATCCGCTGGCGCATTACCGCGGCGCGTGGACGCTGCCGCTGGCCTTCTCCAAGCGCGGCACCAGGACGCTGTACTTCGCCAACCAGCGCCTGTTCCGCACCACCGACGGCGGCGACCACTGGGCGCCGATCAGTCCCGACCTCACTCGCGAGGACGCCGGCATCCCGTCCAATCTCGACGCGCCTACCGCGGCCGACGACGACCACGTGAGCAAGCGCCGCGGCGTGATCTACAGCATCGCGCCCTCGCCACTGGACGCGAAGACGCTGTGGGTGGGCACCGACGATGGCCTGGTCTGGCGCAGCACCGACGATGGCGCGCACTGGCAGTCGATCACGCCCAAGGCACTCACGCCATGGTCCAAGGTGGCCGGCATCGAGCCCTCGCACTTCGATCCGGGCGTCGCCTATCTCGCGATCGACCGTCACCGCCTCGACGACGACACGCCCTACATCTACCGCACCGCCGATGGCGGCAAGGACTGGACGCGCATCGACAGCGGCATTCCCCGCGACAGCTTCGTCAACGTGGTGCGCGAGGATCCGCAGCACCGCGGGCTGCTCTACGCCGGAACCGAGCGCGGCATGTACGTCTCCTTCGACGACGGCGCGCATTGGCAGCCGCTGCAGCAGAACCTGCCGATGACCTCGGTGCGCGACATCGACGTGCACGGCGACGACCTGGTGATCGCCACCCATGGCCGTGGCTTCTGGATCATGGATGACGTCACCGCGCTGCGGCAGCTGGCCGAGGCGCGCACGAACGCCGTCACGCTGTTCAAGCCCGCGGTGGCGCTGCGCGTGCGGCCAGCCGGCTTCACCGGCACGCCGTTCCCCAAGGACGAGCCGATGGCGGCGAATCCGCCCGACGGCGCGATCATCGACTACCTGCTGCCCGCCGGCGTGCACGGCCCGGTGACGTTGACCGTGCGCGACGCACAGAGTCAGGTGGTGCGCAGCTACAGCAGTGCCGAAAAGGTCGCCAAGCCTGATCCGGCCAAACTGCCCATCGCGCCGGAATGGGTGCCGGTGCCGGTGCAGCTGTCCACCGCGCCCGGCATGCACCGCTTCGTGTGGAACCTGCGCTATGCGCTGCCCGGTGCCCCGAAGGAGGGCCGGCGGAAGATGGACGGCGTATGGGCGCCGCCCGGACAGTACAGCGTGGAACTCGATGTCGACGGTCACAGCCTGCGGCAATCCCTGACCCTGCAGCCTGATCCGCGCGTGCACCTGCCGCCGGCCGCCTACCAGCATCAGTTCGCGCTGGCCCGCCAGGTCGAGGATGCCGGCATGCAGGCGATGGAGGCCACCCAGGCCGCCACGGCCTCGCTGAAGTCATTGGAGGCGCGGGAGGCGCATGCCGATGCCGCTGCCCGTGCCCGCATCGAGACGGTGGCCGGCAAGATTGCCGACGTGTCCGGCGTGGTCGCCCATCCCGACCCGCGCAACTCGATGGGCGCGCCGCCGAAGCGCGTCGACAGCCTGCGTGCGCTGTCGATGGACCTGATGAAGCTGGAGCAGGCGGTAGATGGCGCGGACGCCGACCCCAGTCCGGATGCGCAGGCCTCCTATGCGCTGCTGTCGAAGACGCTGGGCGCCACGCTGGCCGAATGGCGGGCCCTGCAGACGGGCGAACTGGCGGCATTGGACGCCAGCCTGCCGAAGACGGGGCAGAAGTCCGCCGGCGCACATTGACGAACCATGCCGGCGAGCCTTGTGCCTCGCCGGCACGGGCAGGAGGCGAAGCCGGGATGCCGGGTCCCGGAAGTGCAGGGCGGGGTTTCAGGCCTGGCTCAAGCCTGGCGGTTGTGCGAGCGCATGGTGCGCTGTTTCTCGATCTGCCAGTCGCGCTGCTTCTCGGTGTCGCGTTTGTCGTGCTCCTGCTTGCCGCGCGCCAGGCCGACTTCCACCTTGACCTTGCCGTTCTTCCAGTACATCGCGGTGGGTACCAGGGTGTAGCCCTTGCGCTCCACTGCGCCGATCAGCTGGTCGATCTCCTTGCGATGCAGCAGCAGCTTGCGCGTGCGCCGGTCCTCGGCGATCACGTGGGTGGAGGCGCTGATCAGCGGCGGGATCGAGGCGCCGACCAGGAAGATCTCGCCCTTGATCACGATCGCGTAGCCATCGCCGAAGTTGATCCGGCCCGCGCGCAGCGCCTTCAGCTCCCAGCCTTGCAACGCGACGCCAGCCTCGTAGCGTTGGTCGATGTGGTACTCGAAACGCGCGCGCTTGTTCAGCGCGATGGTGCCCGTGCCCTTGGTGGTGTCCTTGTCCTTGCTCTTGGCCATGTCCGCTAAACTTCGGGCCTCTGGCGGCCGCGTTGCCTACGCGCCCCATCGGAGCGACGCTTTTATTGAGAGTGCGCCCATGGATGGGCGCCCGTTTGATCTTCGCATTCATGGACGAATGCAGAAACCACTGAATGCGTCCATGGATGGACGCTTCTTGATCTTTGCATTCATGGATGAATGCACAAATTTAAGGACTACCGTGATCGAGATACGCCGCAGCGCGCTGGTACGCCACTCGCCGGAGCAGATGTTCGATCTGGTCGACGTGGTGGAAGCATACCCAAAGCGCTTCCCCTGGTGCTCGTCGGCCACCGTGATCGAGCGCGCGGACAACGTGCTGGTGGCCCGGCTCGACCTGCATTTCGCGGGCCTGCGGCACAGCTTCACCACGCGCAACACCGCCGAGCGGCCGCAACGCATCGACATCCGTCTGGTCGATGGTCCGTTCCGTTCGCTGGATGGCCTGTGGAGCTTCACCGCGCTGGGCGAGGATGGCTGCAAGGTGGCTCTGGCGCTGGATTTCGACTATGCCGGGATCGGTGGCAGCGTGCTCAAGCTGGGCTTCCAGGGGCTTGCCAACCGCATGGTGGACGACTTCTGCCGCGCCGCGGACCAGGTGTATGGCTGAGCCGGCGATCATCGTCGAGGTAGCGCACGCCGGGGTGCATGACACATGGCGTCGTCGTGTTTCCCTGCCGGCCGGCAGTACCGCGATGCAGGCGGTCGAGGCCGCGGGAGGGTTGCAGGAACTGCCGGCGGAAGTGCTGAACCCGCTGCGGCTGGGCATCCATTCGCGCCGGGTGGAGGCCGACCATGTGTTGCGCGACGGCGACCGGCTGGAGCTCTATCGGCCGCTGGCGCTCGATCCGATGGCTGCACGCCGGCGCCGGGCTGGCCAAGGCTGAATTCCGCGGCAGTGGGCGATCAGTTGCTGTTGTCGCCGCCGGAGTCACCGCCTGAACTGTTGCCCGAATCGCTGCCGGAACCCTTGTCGTCCTTGCCGCTCATGTCCTTGTCGCCCTTGGCCTCGTCGACCGGGTAGTCGACGTGGTACTTCTTGCTCTCCTTGAGCAGGTTCTTGTTGTTTTCGAGGTAGGGGCTGCCCTCGACGCGTGCCAGCGTGTCATTGTCGAAATACAGGGTCATCGTGCTGACCTGCATCGGGCCGCCCCGGTGCGAATAGGTGGAGGTGTAGTCCCAACGGCTCTGGTCGAACGGCGAGGTCACCGATGGCGTGCCTACCAGCAGCAGCACCTGGCGCTTGGTCAGGCCGGGCTTGAGCTGATCCACCGCCTTCTGGTCGATGGTCTTGTCGAGCAGGTTGCCCTGGCGCACATCGGGCGTGTAGACCAGATGGCAGCCGGAAACGGCAAGCGCCAGCAGGGCGACAACCGGCAGGGTGATCAGCTTTTGCATGCGTGTCGCGTCCAGATCGTGAAGGAGTCGGATGATACACTACCGGTTCGGCATCGCCGCGCCGGCGTGAGGTGGCAACGATGGAACAGGAAACCAAAGAACTGCGCCGGGTCGGCCTCAAGGTGACCCACCCGCGCATGCGCATCCTGCAGATCTTCGACGAGGAGGAGGGCAACCATCTCACCGCCGAGGACGTCTACAAGAAGCTGCTCGCCCATCAGGAGGACATCGGCCTGGCGACGGTGTACCGCGTGCTGACCCAGTTCGAGGCGGCGGGCATCATCATCAAGCACAACTTCGAGGGCGGCCAGGCCGTCTACGAACTCGACCGCGGCAGGCACCACGACCACATGATCGATGTGGACAGCGGAAAGGTGATCGAGTTCGTCAGCGAGGAGATCGAGCGCCTGCAGCGAGAGATCGCGGCACGCCACGGTTATGTGATCGAGGATCACAGTCTGGTGTTGTACGTGCGCCCCAAGAACCACGCGCGCAAGGCCTGAGCCGGCGCCGGGCGTCGTTCCAGCTTGCCTGGCGACTCACGGAGGTGCCCAAAATCGCGTCGGCGAGGGCCCGAAAGGTCTCCGGGCGGGAATGATGGGCACAAAAAAATCGCGAGGAAGGACTCCTGTCCACCTCGCGATTGCTTCGATACCTCATTGGACGTACGGCAGGGCGAGTTGCTCACCCAAGCCGTGCGCGTCCCAGGTAACGACCAGATGGCATCCTGCCATCTCTCCGGAGTCGCCGTCCCCACGAGGACTCCGGCACGCCATCTCACGATGGCGGCTCCCCCACATCGATGGATGGATCGTAACGAAGCCTTTACGGTCTGTGTATCGGAAAATTTCCTAGATGCTCCGATTTGTGACCGGTGATTCGATGTTGCTGCGCAACAATACGCGCAGGTGCACGCCGCGCAGCACGGGACGCAGCCGGAACAGTCCGCCCAGCGAGGTAACCCGGTCGCGCATGCCCTGGAGGCCGCGGCCTCCGCGCGGCAGGCGCTCGGGCAGGCCGATGCCGTTGTCGCGCAGGTCGAGCAGGGCCAGCGCCATGCCGTGGCGTTCGCCGATGCGCAGGCGCACACGGAATTCACTGGCCCTGGCGTGCTTGACGGCATTGGTGGCGCTTTCCTGCGCCAGCCGGTAGATCGTTGTGCGGGTGTCGTCGTCGAGCAGGCGCGGATCGCCGCGCAGCTCGGTGTGATAGCTGATCCCTGCGGCGTTCAGCAGGTCGCGGATCGGTCCCTCGTCCAGCGCACGCAGCAGGCCGAATTCGTCCAGCACGGCGGGGCGCAGGTCGTCCAACAGCCGATGCAGGGCGCGGCGCATGTGGGCGAGGATGCCGTTGATCGAGGTGCTGATGTCCTCCAGCCCGGCCTGCTGCAGGCGCGTCTGCGCCAGCTTCACGTGGGTCTGGATGGCGGTGATGTTCTGGCCCAGTTCGTCGTGCAGCTCGGCGGCCAGGTGCCGACGCTGGTTCTCGTCAGCCTGCAGGTTGCCGCGGGCAGCGGCGCGCAGCTGCCGTGCCAACTGGTCCAGCCGTCGGTTGACGGCGGCCAGATGGGTATTCTGCTCGGCCACCCGCAGCTTGCTGCGGCGCAGGGCGTCGGTGGCGGAGCCGAGCATCAAGGTGCCGGTGCCGGCCACGGCCAGGAACAGGTAGCCGGCCGCCGAAGGAGCGTGGCCGAGCCGCTGGTCCAGCACCGTCATGCCGAGGCTGGAGACGATCATCGCCAGACTGGCGCCGCGCCAGCCGTGGCGGAAGGCGAAGAACAGCACCGGTGCCAGCGACAGCGCACGGGCGAACTGCGGCTGCGACGTGGCCTGCTCGGACAGCAACAGCAGGATGGCCATGGCCGGCAGCATCACCTGCAGGCCGTCCAGCAGCAGACCGGCCACCGCGCGACGGTCGGGCGGGGCGCGCAACAGCAGCACCATCACCGGCACCACCAGCAGCACGCCCAGGTAGCCGCCCAGCAGTTCGTTGCCCAGCACGTGGATCAGCGCATCCTCGGCAGCGGCGGTATGGATCACCGTGAGCAGGCCCACGTCCACCGCGGTGGTGGAGAGCACCACCAGGATCGCGGCCAGCAGCAGGCGAGCTGCTTCCTGCGGATTGTGCAGATTCGCGCCCGCATGGGGGTTGAGCCGGCGCAACAGCCACAGACCCGCCGCAGTCACCAGCGGCTCGGGCAGCTCGCCCAGGAAGTAGCCGCTCCAACCCATTGGCAATCCCGCGTGGATGCTCATGCCGGCAGAGGCGATCAGTTCCGCCCCGATCAGCCAGCCCCAACTGCGCATGGGCAGCAGCAGCAGCGCGCCGAAGCGCAGGCCGTAAGGCAGCATCCAGTACGGCTGCGAGGTGGGCCACAGCAGCAACCACAGCAGCAGGTAGAGCACGCCGAGCAGCGGGCCGGAGTGCAGTGGACGGAACGGTTTCAGGCGCATCCGCGGATGGTACATGGGCGTTCGGCGGTGCTGGCGCAGACCGGTCCCGGTCCGTATACAGTAGGCCCATGTACAGCATTGTCCTGGTCGACGACCACGCCATCGTGCGCGAAGGCTTCAAACGCCTGATCGGGCTGGAGCCCGATCTGCGGGTGGTGGCCGAGTGCCGCAGCGCCGACGACGCCGTGGAGGCGGTGTCGCAACAGCACCCCGACCTGGTGGCGCTGGATCTGTCGTTGCCCGACGGCAGCGGCCTGCCGCTGATCGAGCATCTGCGCAGCGTGGCGCCGGAAACACATATCGTGGTGCTGAGCATGCACGATGGCGAGCCCTACGTGTCAGAGGCCCTGCGCCGTGGCGCCAGCGGCTATGTGACCAAGGGCGTGGCGCCGGAAGAGCTGGTGGCCGGCCTGCGCGCGGTGATGCAGGGCGAGCAGTTCCTGAGCTCCGACCTGCGCCAGCGTCGCGCGGAGCAGCCGGAGTCCACGCTCGACCCGCTGCATCGCCTCACCGCGCGCGAGCACGAGGTGTTCCTGCTGCTGGCCTGCGGTCGCACGCCGAAACAAGTGGCAGCCGAACTCGGCATCGGCCAGAAGACCGTCTACATCCACCGCGCCAGCGTGATGGGCAAGCTCAACGCCGGCTCGGAACTGGAGTTGTACCGCATGGCCAGCGAGCGGGGGCTGTTGCCGGCTGCTGGCTGAGGCCTGCCCTCAGGCCTGGGCCTTTTCCAGCATCTGCTTCGCGTGGGCGCGGGTCTCGCGGGTGATCTCCACGCCACCCAGCATGCGCGCCAGCTCGTCGCGGCGGCCATCGGCATCCAGCACCTGGATCTGCGTGCGGGTGTGGCCGCCGTCGCTGTGCTTGCTCACATAAAGATGCGCGTGGCCTTGCGCAGCCACTTGGGGCAGGTGGGTGACGCACAGCACCTGGCGCTGGCCACCGAGCGCGCGCAGCTTCTGGCCCACCACCTCGGCCACCGCGCCGCCGATGCCGCTGTCCACCTCGTCGAAGACCATGGTGCCTATGCTGTCCTTGCCCAGGGTAGCGACCTCGATGGCGAGACTGATGCGTGCCAGTTCGCCGCCGGAGGCCACCTTGCGCAAGGCGCGCGGCAGCTGACCGGGATTGGCGCTGACCAGCAGTTCGCAGCGTTCGCGGCCTTGCGGATCGGGTTCCGCGCCTTCGGCCGGTTCGAGTTCGATCTGCAGCACACCACCAGCCATGCCCAGCTCGGCCATCAACGTGCTGACTTCCTTGCCCAGCAAGTCTGCAGCCTTGCGGCGCGACTTGCCCAGCACCGCAGCAGCCTTGTCGTAATCGGCTTGCACGCGGTCGCGTTGGGCGGTGAGCTTTTCCAGCACTTCGCCTGCGCCTTCCAGTTCGGTCAGTTCATTGCGCATCGAGGAAGCCTTGTCGTGCAGCTCGGCGACCGGCAGGCGGTGGCGGCGGCCGAGTTCGTGCAGGCGGGCGAGGTGGGTGTCGACTTCGGCGAACCGTTCGGGATCGAGATCGACGTCCTGCGCGTAGCGGCCCAGGCTGTCGGCGGCCTCGCCCAGCTGGATCGCGGCGTTGTCCAGCAGCTCCAGCGTAGGGTTCAGCGTCTCGTCCAGCATGGCCAGCTTGCCCAGCTCCACGTGGGCGCGACCCAGCGCGCGGCGCAGCGCGAACTCGCTGTCACCGTCGAGCAGCTCGACCACCCCGGCCGCGCCTTCGGCGAGCCGGCCGGCATTGGCGAGGCGTTTGTGGCTGGCCTCCAGTTCGGCCAGTCCCGCCGGGGGCAGCGCCCACTGTTCGAGCTCGGCCAACTCGTGATGCAGTAATTCCAGCCGCTGTTCGCGATCCTCGCCGCCGCTGAGGCGGCGGATGCGTGCACCCAGCTCACGCCATTGCGTGGCCAGCTCGCGCACTTGCGCAGCCAGTGCCTCGTGATCGGCAAAGGCGTCGAGCAGGGTGAGCTGGTGGGCGCGGGAGAGCAGGGCCTGGTGCTCGTGCTGACCGTGGATCTCCACCAGCAGGGTGGCCAGCTCGGCGAGCTGGCCAGCGTTGGCCGGGCGGCCGTTGATCCAGGCGCGCGAGTTGCCCTCGGCACGGATCACCCGGCGCAGTTGGCAGGCCTCGCCGTCGTCCAGTTCCTCCTGCGCCAGCCAGGCACGGGCCTCGGGCAACGCGGCCAGGTCGAATTCGGCGGACAGCTCGGCCCGGTCGCTGCCCGCGCGCACCATGCCGCTGTCGGCGCGGGCGCCGGCGAGCAGCAGCAGTGCGTCGACCAGCAGCGACTTGCCGGCGCCGGTTTCGCCGCTGACCACGGTGAGGCCGGTGCCGAAATCGACCTCGGCTTTTTCGACGACGGCAAATTGGCGGACGTGGAGCGAAGTGAGCATGGCGGGCTGGCGGCAGTCCGGGTGATGGTCGGGCGATTGTAACGGCAGGCCAGCCGCTACAATGCCCAGCCTGATCGGTGCCCGCCGGCTTGCACGGCGGGCCGACAGACCTTATCTCTTTGTCGTCTCATCCATTGCTACAGCAGCGCATGACCCGTCTCCACGACCAAGAACTCGATGCTCGCACGCGGCGCCTGCTGCGCAGCCTCATCGCGCAGTACCTGGTCGACGGCGAACCGGTGGGTTCACGCACGCTGTCGCGGTCGTCGGGGCTGGACGTGAGCCCGGCGACGATCCGCAACATCATGGCCGACCTGGAAGAAGCTGGTCTGGTGGCCTCGCCGCATACTTCGGCGGGACGCATCCCCACGCCGCGCGGCCTGCGCCTGTTCGTGGACAGCCTGATCGAACTGCAGCCCTTGCCGCGTGAGGAAATGGCCCGCCTGCAGCGTGAGCTACCGCCGGGACAGGCCACCACGCGCGACCTGCTCGGCAACGCCTCGGCCCTGCTGTCGGCGATGACCCGTTTCGCCGGCGTGGTGACCGTGCCCCGGCAGGTGGATTTCCCGCTGCGCCACATCGATTTCGTGCCGCTGCCCGATGCACAGGTGCTGGTGATCCTGGTGTTCTCCGACAACCAGGTGCAGAACCGCGTGGTGCAACTGGCGAAGCCGCTGGACGGCCGCGAGCTGGAGCAGGCGGCCAACTACATCAACACGCATTTCGTGGGCCTGCGCGTGGACGACATCCGCGCGCACCTGCTGGCCGAGTTGCGCGCGGCAGGCAGCGAGCTGAACCGGCTGGTGGCTTCCGCCACCGAACTGGCCACGGCCTCGTTCGCGCCGCAGGCCGGTGGCGACGAGGTGCTGGTCAGCGGCCAGACCAACCTGATGGGTTATGCCGAGCTGGCCGACCTGCAGCGCCTGCGCGAGTTGTTCGAGGCGTTCCAGCAGAAGAACGAGCTGCTGCAGCTGATGGAAGTATGCGCGCGGGCCCCCGGCGTGCGCCTGTTCATAGGCGAGGAATCGGGTTTCGCGGCGCTGGATGGCTGCAGCGTGGTCACCGCCAGCTACGGCGTGCAGGGCCGCGTGCTGGGGGCGGTGGGCGTGATCGGCCCGACCCGCATGGCCTACGAGCGGGTGATCCCGGTGGTGCAGGCCACGGCAGGCCTGCTCAGCGATGCCTTGAATCGCGCCGCGTCGGCCTCATAGAGGCCACGGGAGGCGGGGATGCCCGCAAGTTTGGAGCGGTCGGCAACGCATGCCGGCCATGGACGAGGTTTGGAGTCATTCATGCAGAACAACGATCCGCACGCGTCACAGGCGGCGCCTGACGCCGATGCCGCCAGCGAGGCAGCCAACGCCGATCTGGAGGCGCTCAAGGCACGCGTGGCCGAGCTGGAAGCCAGCAACACCGAGCTGCGCGAGACCGTGCTGCGCGAGAAGGCCGAGATCGAGAACCAGCGTCGCCGCCTGCATCGCGACCTGGAGCAGGCCCGCCGCTTCGCCAACGAAAAGCTGCTCAACGAACTGTTGCCGGTATTCGACGGCCTGGAAAGCGGCTTGGCGGTGGAAACCGCCGATGTGGCGGCGATGCGCGAGGGCCTTGGCCTGACACTGAAGTCGCTGCTCAAGGTGGGCGAGAGCCACGGCCTGGCGCAGGTCGATCCGCTGGGCCAGCCGCTGGACCCGGAGCGCCATCACGCGGTGAGCATGGTCGAGGCGCCCGGCGCGGTGGCCGGCACCGTGGTCAGCGTGCTGCAGAAGGGCTACGTGTTGAACGACCGCCTGCTGCGCCCCGCGCTGGTCGCCGTGGCGAAGGACTGAACCGCGCGGCGCTGAACGCAACGCATCCGGAGCTCCGTCGGCATTGATTCGCCGCACGCGGGCCCCATCTGGAAAACCATTGCGCGGTCATGGGGCCGCATACGAGATTCGGGAGCTACGTACATGGGCAAGATCATCGGCATCGACCTGGGCACCACCAACTCCTGCGTGTCCGTGATGGACGGCAGCACCGCCAGGGTCATCGAGAATTCGGAGGGCGATCGCACCACGCCGTCCATCGTGGCCTTCAGCAAGGACGGCGAAGTGCTGGTGGGCGCGCCGGCCAAGCGCCAGGGCGTGACCAATCCCAAGAACACGTTTTACGCGGTGAAGCGCCTGATCGGCCGCAAGTTCACCGACGCCGAGGTGCAGAAGGACATCCACATCGTGCCCTACGCCATCGTCGCGAACGACAATGGCGACGCCTGGGTGGCAACCGCCGACGGCAAGAAGATGGCGCCGCCGGAGGTTTCCGCGAAGGTGCTGATGAAGATGAAGAAGACCGCCGAGGAC
This sequence comes from Rhodanobacter lycopersici, assembly GCF_040812335.1. Lineage (NCBI taxonomy): Bacteria > Pseudomonadati > Pseudomonadota > Gammaproteobacteria > Lysobacterales > Rhodanobacteraceae > Rhodanobacter > Rhodanobacter lycopersici. The sequence goes on along the minus strand of NZ_JBFOHK010000001.1, from coordinate 435,782 downwards.
TATCTCGGCGAGCCGGTCACCGAGGCCGTCATCACGGTGCCCGCCTACTTCAACGACAGCCAGCGCCAGGCCACCAAGGACGCCGGCCGCATCGCCGGCCTGGAAGTGAAGCGCATCATCAACGAGCCGACCGCGGCCGCGCTGGCCTATGGCCTGGACAAGAAGGGCGGCGACCGCAAGATCGCGGTGTACGACCTGGGCGGCGGTACTTTCGACGTCTCGATCATCGAGATCGCCGAGGTCGATGGCGAGAAGCAGTTCGAGGTGCTGGCCACCAACGGCGACACCTTCCTCGGTGGCGAGGACTTCGACATGCGCGTCATCGACTACCTGGTCGAGGAATTCCAGAAGGACCAGGGCATCGACCTGCGCAAGGACCCGCTGGCCCTGCAGCGCCTGAAGGATGCCGCCGAACGCGCCAAGATCGAGCTGTCCTCGTCGCACCAGACCGAGGTGAACCTGCCTTACGTGACGGCCGACGCCTCCGGTCCGAAGCACCTCAACATCAAGCTGACCCGCGCCAAGCTGGAAGCGCTGGTGGAAGACCTGGTCAAGCGCACCATCGAGCCGTGCCGCACCGCGCTCAATGATGCCGGCCTGCGCGTGTCCGACATCGACGAGGTGATCCTGGTCGGTGGCCAGACCCGCATGCCCAAGGTGCAGGAGTCGGTGAAGGACTTCTTCGGCAAGGAACCGCGCAAGGACGTCAACCCGGACGAAGCCGTGGCCGTGGGCGCGGCGATCCAGGGCGGCGTGCTGGGCGGTTCGGTCAAGGACGTGCTGCTGCTCGACGTCACCCCGTTGTCGCTGGGTATCGAGACCATGGGCGGCGTGATGACCAAGCTGATCGAGAAGAACACCACGGTGCCGACCAAGGCGGCGCAGACCTTCTCCACCGCCGACGACAACCAGACCGCGGTGACCGTGCACGTGTTGCAGGGCGAGCGTGAGCGCGCCAACGCGAACAAGTCGCTGGGCAAGTTCGACCTGCAGGGCATCGAGCCGGCGCCGCGCGGCATGCCGCAGATCGAGGTGACCTTCGACATCGACGCCAACGGCATCCTGCACGTGTCGGCCAAGGACAAGAAGACCGGCAAGGAGCAGAAGATCGAGATCAAGGCCGGTTCGGGCCTGTCCGAGGAGGAGATCGCCCGCATGGTGGCCGACGCCGAGGCGAACAAGGAAGAGGACAAGAAGTTCCACGAGCTGGTGGGTACCCGCAACAAGGCCGACCAGCTGGTGCACGCCACCCGCAGCGCGCTGAAGGAGCACGGCGACAAGGTCGGCGCGCAGATCGGCAGCATCGAGGAGGCGCTGTCGGAGCTGGAGAAGGTCAAGGACGGCGACGACAAGGCACTGATCGAGTCGAAGATCTCCAAGCTGGAGCAGGCAGCGCAGGCACTGTACGCCGCTGCCCAGGGCGGCCCGGCCGATGCCGGCGCCCAGTCGGGCCCAGGCCCGGGTGGCTCGGCCCAGCCGGACGACGTGGTGGATGCCGAGTTCACCGAAGTGAAGGACGACAAGAAGTAAGCGCGCCTTGGCTCAAAACGAGCGCCGCGAAAGCAACGCTCGTTATTGAGTTATTGAAAAGTGCGGCCAAGGATGGCCGCCCGTTTGACTCTCGCGCTCATGGACGAGCGCACAAGCTTTTCTGGGGGAGCGATGGACAAGGGGCGGTTGGAAGCCTTCAGCGATGGCGTGATGGCCATCATCATCACCATCATGGTGCTGGAGCTGAAGGTACCGCACGGTGCCGACTGGAGCGTGCTCGCGGCGCAATGGCCGGTGTTCCTCAGCTACGTGCTGAGCTTCGTCTACGTGGGCATCTACTGGAACAACCACCATCATTTCCTGCATGCGGCCAAAAGGGTGGATGGCAGCGTGTTGTGGGCCAACCTGCACCTGCTGTTCTGGTTGTCGCTGATGCCGGTAGCCACCGGATGGATGGGTGAGAACGAGTTCGCCCGGTTGCCGGTGGCTGCCTATGGTTTCGTGTTGCTGATGTGCGCCATCGCCTGGCTGCCGCTGCAATACAGCCTGATCTGCGCGAACGGCGGCAAGACCTCGCTGCTGGCGCAGGCGCTCGGCGGCGACTGGAAAGGCAAGCTGGCCGTCGCCATGTACCTGGGAGGCATCCTGCTGGCGTTCGTGGCGCCGTGGGTGTCGTGTCTGTTTTATGCCACGGTGGCAGCGATCTGGTTCATTCCTGATCGGCGCATCGAATCGCGGATCAAGCAATGAGCAAGCGTGATTACTACGAAATCCTGGGTGTCGAACGTACTGTCACCGAGGTCGAGCTGAAGAAATCCTTCCGCCGCCTGGCGATGAAGTACCACCCGGACCGTTGTCCGGACGATCCCCACGCGCAGGAGAAGTTCAAGGAGGCCAAGGAGGCCTACGAGGTGCTTGCCGACGCGCAGAAGCGCGCGATGTACGACCAGTACGGCCACGCCGCTTTCGAAGGCGGCATGGGCGGCCGCGGTGGTGGCGGCTTCGGCGACATGGGCGACATCTTCGGCGACATCTTCGGCGACATCTTCGGCGGTGGCCGTGGCCGCCAGCCGCGCCGCGGCGCCGACCTGCGCTACATCATGGAACTCGATCTCGAAGAAGCCGTGTTCGGCGTCGAGCGGAAGATCGAGATTCCCACCCAGGTCAACTGCCATCACTGCAACGGCAGCGGCTCGGCCGACGGCAAGACGGTGCAGTGCAAGACCTGCCACGGCCACGGCCGCGTGCGCATGCAGAACGGCATCTTCTCGATCCAGCAGGCCTGCCCGCATTGCGGCGGCAGCGGCCAGGCCATCGAGAAGCCGTGCAGGCAGTGCCATGGCGAAGGGCGGCTGGAGGAAACCCGCACGCTGTCGGTGAAGATTCCCGCCGGCGTGGACAACGGCGACCGCATCCGCCTTACCGGCCAGGGCGAAGCCGGCCCGGCCGGCGCGCCTGCCGGTGACCTGTACGTGGAAGTGCAGGTGCGCGAGCACCGCATCTTCCAGCGCGAGGGCAGCGACCTGTACTGCGAAGTGCCGATCCGCTTCTCGCAGGCGGCGCTGGGCGCCGAACTGCCGGTACCCACTCTGGATGGCGAGGTGCCGATCAACATCCCGCCGGAAACCCAGACCGGTCAGAGCTTCCGCCTGCGCGGGCGTGGCGTGAAGTCCGTGCGCAGCGGTCGTGCCGGCGACCTGATCTGCCGCGTGGTGGTGGAAACCCCGGTGCGCCTCACCAGGCAGCAGCGCGAACTGCTGGAGCAGCTCGAGGCCAGCTTCAACGACGGCGCGGCCGAGGAGCACATGCCGCGCGCGAAGAACTGGGTCGACGGCGTGAAGCAGTTCTGGTCGCGGGTGACTTCGTAAGTCACGCCGGTCTCTGCTAGTTTGGACGTCCGTTTGCCGTTCACGCCGGGATGTCCGTCATGACCAGTTCGCCACTACGCCTAGCTATCAATGGTGCCTCCGGCCGCATGGGGCAGGCCCTGCTGTCGCTGCTGCGTGCGGATGGGCGCTTCGAGCTGATGCATGCGGTGGTATCGCCGGGCTCGATGCACGACGGCGAGCCGGTCTGGCTGGGGCAGGCCTTGCGTCACGCACATGACTGGTCGAAGGCGCCCGCGCTCGACGTGGTGATCGACTTCAGCGGCCCGGCCGGTCTGGCCGCGGCGCTGGACCATTGCCTCGCGCACGGCATTCCCCTGGTGACCGGCACCACCGGTCTCGATGCAGCCCTGCAGGCGCGGCTGGAGACGGCCGGTACGCGCATCGCGCTGCTGCGCGCCGCGAACTTCAGTCTCGGCGTGGCGCTGCTGACGCGGCTGCTGCGCGAGGCTGCCGCAGCCTTGCCGGATTGGGACCTGGAAATCGTCGAGGCCCACCACGGCCGCAAGCAGGACGCGCCTTCGGGCACGGCGCTGGCGCTGGGGCAGGCCGCCGCCGCCGCACGCGACACCACGCTGGATGAGGTGGGCGTCTACAGCCGCGAAGGGCGTACCGGCGAGCGTGTTCCCGCCAGCATCGGCTTCGCGGTGGTGCGTGGCGGCGACATCGTGGGTGAGCATCAGGCGCTGCTGATCGGGCAGGGCGAGCGGGTGGAGCTGGGTCATCGCGCCACTGACCGCGCGATCTTTGCGCGGGGGGCGTTGCAGGCCGCGCACTGGCTGGTCGGCCGCGCGGCCGGTCACTGGCAGATGGAAGACGTGCTCGCATCGCCGGCCTGATCCCGCCCGGCTTGCCCCACCCGGCCGCCGTCGCTACCATCGTCGACCTGTCATTGGGGAGTAGCCAGCCTCGTCCCCAGAGGCGTTCGCATCAACAGACTTGGTCGCCGTTTTCCGGCGCCATGGTGCGGACAGCAGGCGCCACCGTCCGGTGGTGCTTCGCCCGGCGAGACCTTTGGCCAGCGACGCATTCACCCGGCCGGGCGAACGGTGTCGTTGAGCCATCGGTTTATCCGTTCGCCCGGCCCCGCGCATCCCATGCTGCTGACCCTCTGCCTGTTCCTCGTCTCGGCCGGCGCGATCTATCTCGCCTGCGAATACTTCGTCAACGGCATCGAGTGGCTGGGCCGCAAGCTGCGGCTGGGCGCCACGGCCACCGGCACCGTGCTGGCGGCATTCGGCACGGCCTTGCCGGAAAGCGCGGTGACCTTCGTGGCGGTGATCTTCGGCAAGACACCCGGGGCACGCGACATCGGCGTGGGCGCGGCGATGGGCGGCCCGCTGGTGCTGGCCACGATTGCCTATGCGGTGGTCGGCGTGGCCTTGTGGAGCAACCGCCATCGGCTGCAACGCAGCGACCGGCTGGTGCGGGTCGACCATCAACGACTGGCGCGCGACCAGTCGTGGTTCCTGGCGATCTTCGCGGTGAAGGTGGGCCTGGGTCTGGTGGCGTTCGCGCTCAAGCCGCTGCTGGGCGTGTGGTTCCTGCTCGCTTATGCGCTGTACGTGTGGCGCGAGATGCGCAGCGACGACAGTGCGCCGGAGGACGAGGAACTGGAGCCGCTGAAGCTGCGCCCGCACCAGGCCGAACCCGCGATGCGCTGGGTGATGGCGCAGACGGTGGCCGCGCTGGCGGTGATCGCCGTGGCTTCGCGGGTGTTCGTGGGGCAGTTGGAGGCGATCGGCGAAGCCTTCGCGCTGCCGCCGCACCTGGTGGCGCTGGTGCTGAGTCCGGTGGCGACGGAGTTGCCGGAAACGCTCAACGCGCTGATCTGGGTGCGCCAGGGCAAAGAGCGCCTGGCGTTGGCCAACATCTCCGGCGCGATGATGATCCAGGCGACGATTCCCAGTGCGCTGGCGATCTTCGCCACGCCGTGGCTGTTCGACCCGCCGCTGATCGTGTCCGGCGTACTCACCGCAGCCGCCATCGTCTATCTGTGGTGGCTGTTCCGGCGTGGTCGCGTGGATGCGCGCCGGCTGTTGCCGGTCGGCCTGCTGTACGGCGTGTTCGCCGCCTTCGTGGCCTGGCACTTCATCGGTTGACGCTTCAGTCCGGATGCGCGGCGTTGCGGTCGCGATCGGCGCCGTAGCGCGTATCCAGCTTGCCGAACAGCTTCTTGAACAGGCGGGAGAATTTGCCGCGCTTGGTCTTGCGCAGCTTTTCCTCCTCGCTGGTGAGCCAGGCCACCTGGATCACCCGGCGCTCGCCCTCGTAGGGCAGGTGGCCGTGGAAGGAATTGTCGCAGCGCTTGAATACCGCGAATTCGCCATACAGCGGCGGCAGTTCGGGGGCCACCGTGGCGTCGATGTCGTTGATCTTGTCGAGGAAGCGCAGGCAGCCGTCGCTGGTGTCGGACCACTGCGGATTGAGGTAGAGCAGGGCCGTGGCCACCTTGGATTTGCTGTCGGTGTGGATGGTGCCGTGGCGCTTGTTCAGCAGCCGGCACAGCGTCACCAGGGTGGGGTATTGGCCGAGGTCGGCGATGCCCAGCCGTTGGCCGATCAGCCCGGCGAAGGCCGGCGTGGTGAGCTGTTCGACCAGCGCATTGACCGAGGGGCCGCAGTCGGCCGGGTCCCAGGGAAAGAAGCCGGCGCTGGGGTAGCGTGGAAAGTCGCGGTCCAGGTCGCCACGCGCCTCATCGGGCAGCTGGCCGTGGGCAATCATGAACGGAAACGGCGCGTGCCGTACCAAGGTGTCCGGGCGATCGAGGCGCGCGGGATCGAGCAGGGCGTCCGGACTCATGAACAGGCTTCACTCCCCAGGAAACTTTGCACCAGTGTAGCGCCGGACAGCGATACGGAGGCTGACGGATGCGGCGTCTTTTGCCTCGATCGAAGTGGACAGCCGGCGCCGCTGCGCCTATCATTGCGACCCGCCCGAATGTCCTCCCTTCCAAGGTTCTCAAGCCTGCTTCCTGCGGCTTGCGGACTTTGCTGCACCCGAAAGGCGGTTCCCATGCCCATCCCCGCACTGCTTGCCCTCGAAGACGGCAGCGTGTTCCACGGCCATGCCGTGGGCGCGACTGGTGAGACCGTCGGCGAGGTGGTCTTCAACACCGCCATGACCGGCTACCAGGAGATCCTCACCGATCCCTCGTACAGCCGGCAGCTCGTCACCCTGACCTACCCCCACATCGGCAACACCGGCTGCAACGCCGAGGATGTCGAATCCGGCAAGGTGCATGCCGCCGGTCTGATAGTGCGCGACGTGCCACGCAGGGCGAGCAACTGGCGCAGCACGGAGAGCCTGCCCGATTATCTGAGGCGCCAGGGCGTCGTGGCGATTGCCGGCATCGATACCCGCCGCCTTACCCGCATCCTGCGCGACAAGGGCGCCCTGAACGGTTGCATCGTCGCGGGCGAGCAGATCGACGTCGAGGCCGCCCTGGCCAAGGCGCGTGCCTTCCCCGGCCTCAACGGCATGGATCTCGCCAAGGTGGTGTGCACCGACCAGGCCTATGCGTGGAACGCGGGCGTCTACGACCTCGACCGCCAGGCCTTCAACCAGCCAGCCAGGCGCTTCAAGGTGGTGGCCTACGACTACGGCGTGAAGAACAACATTCTGCGCCTGCTGGCGGAGCAGGGCTGCGACATCACGGTGGTGCCGGCGCAGACGCCAGCATCCGAAGTGCTGGCGATGCAGCCCGACGGTGTGTTCCTCTCCAACGGCCCCGGCGACCCGGCGGCCTGCGATTACGCGATCGTCGCCGCCAAGGCCTTCCTCGACGCGAGGATCCCGCTGTTCGGCATCTGCCTCGGCCACCAGATCATGGGCCTGGCGCTGGGCGCGAAGACGCTGAAGATGAAGTTCGGCCACCACGGCGCAAACCATCCGGTGAAGGACCACGGCGATGGCCGCGTGCTGATCACCAGCCAGAACCATGGTTTCGCGGTGGACCCGGCCACGCTGCCGGCGAACGTGCGGGTCACGCACACCTCGCTGTTCGACGGTTCGCTGCAGGGTTTCGCGCTCACCGACCGCCCGGCGTTCTGCTTCCAGGGCCATCCGGAAGCCTCACCCGGTCCCCACGACATCGGTTATCTGTTCGACCGGTTTGCCAAGCTGATGCAGGAGGCCCGCTGAGATGACCAAGCGTAGCGACATCAAGAGCATCCTGATCATCGGCGCCGGCCCGATCGTGATCGGCCAGGCCTGCGAGTTCGACTACTCCGGCGCCCAGGCCTGCAAGGCGCTGAAGGAGGAGGGCTACCGGGTGATCCTGGTGAACTCCAACCCCGCCACCATCATGACCGACCCGGAAATGGCCGATGCCGTCTACATCGAGCCGATCAACTGGCAGACGGTGGAGCGCATCATCGCCAAGGAGCGCCCGGACGCGGTGCTGCCCACCATGGGCGGCCAGACCGCGCTGAACTGTGCGCTCGACCTCGCCGACCACGGCGTGCTGGACAAGTACAAGGTCGAGCTGATCGGCGCGAAGCGCGACGCGATCCGCATGGCCGAGGACCGCGAGCTGTTCAAGCAGGCGATGGCCGAGATCGGCCTGGACTGCCCCAAGGCGGAAGTCGCCAGGAGCTACGAGCAGGCAGTCGAGATCCAGGCCAAGGTCGGCTTCCCGACCATCATCCGCCCCAGCTTCACCCTGGGCGGCTCGGGCGGCGGCATTGCCTACAACAAGGAAGAGTTCGAGGAGATCGTCAAGCGCGGCCTCGATCTCTCGCCGGTGCACGAAGTGCTGGTCGAGGAGTCGGTGCTGGGCTGGAAGGAGTTCGAGATGGAAGTGGTCCGCGACACCGCGGACAACTGCATCATCGTCTGCTCGATCGAGAACCTCGATCCCATGGGCGTGCACACCGGCGACTCGATCACCGTGGCGCCGGCGCAGACGCTCACCGACAAGGAATACCAGCGCCTGCGCGATGCCTCCATCGCGGTGCTGCGCAAGATCGGCGTGGACACCGGCGGTTCCAACGTGCAGTTCGGCATCAATGCCGAGAACGGTCGTGTCGTCGTCATCGAGATGAACCCGCGCGTGTCGCGCTCGTCCGCGCTGGCCTCCAAGGCCACTGGCTTCCCGATCGCCAAGATCGCCGCGAAGCTGGCCGTGGGCTACACGCTGGACGAACTGAAGAACGACATCACCGGCGGCCTCACTCCGGCCTCGTTCGAGCCGACCATCGACTACGTGGTCACCAAGATTCCCCGGTTTGCGTTCGAGAAGTTCCCGGCCGCCGATGCGCGCCTCACCACCCAGATGAAGTCGGTGGGCGAGGTGATGGCGATCGGCCGCAGCTTCCACGAGTCGCTGCAGAAGGCGCTGCGCGGCCTGGAGATCGGCAAGACCGGCCTCAACCCGACCGGGCTGGACATCGGCACGGACGATGGCCTGGCCATGCTCAAGCGCGAGCTGCGCGAGCCACGGCCCGACCGCGTGTTCCACCTCGCCGACGCGTTCCGCGCAGGTCTCACGCTGGAAGAGGTGTACGGGCTCAGCCGCGTCGATCCCTGGTTCCTCGCCGCGTTCGAGGACATCGTGCTGGCCGAGAAGGAAGTGCAGGCGCAGGGCATCACCGCACTGGATGAGCCGCGCATGCGCGAACTGAAGCGCATGGGCTTCTCCGATGCGCGCCTCGCCGAACTGACCGGCTCCGGCGAGGCCGCCGTGCGCCACCTGCGTCGCACCCTGGGCGTGCGCCCGGTGTACAAGCGCGTGGACTCCTGCGCCGCCGAATTCGCCACCACCACCGCCTACATGTACTCGACCTACGAGGAAGAGTGCGAGGCCAACCCGACCAGCCGCGAGAAGATCGTCGTGCTCGGCGGCGGCCCGAACCGCATCGGCCAGGGCATCGAGTTCGACTACTGCTGCGTGCACGCGGCGCTGGCGCTGCGCGAGGACGGGTTCGAGACCATCATGGTCAACTGCAACCCGGAAACCGTGTCGACCGACTACGACACCTCCGACCGCCTGTACTTCGAGCCGCTGACGCTGGAAGACGTGCTGGAGATCATCGACCTCGAGAAGCCCAGGGGCGTGATCGTGCAGTACGGCGGCCAGACCCCGCTGAAGCTGGCGCGTGCGCTGGAGGCGGCCGGTGCGCCGATCATCGGTACCTCGCCCGACTCGATCGACCTGGCCGAGGACCGCGAGCGCTTCCAGCAGATGATCGAGAAGCTGGGCCTGCGCCAGCCGCCGAACCGCACCGCGCGCAACGCCGACGAGGCGCTGGCGCTGGCGCGCGAGATCGGCTATCCGCTGGTGGTGCGCCCCAGCTACGTGCTGGGCGGCCGCGCGATGGAAGTGGTGTACGACGATGCCGACCTGTCGCGCTACATCCGCGAGGCGGTGCAGGTGTCGAACGATTCGCCGGTGCTGCTGGACCGCTTCCTCGACCACGCAGTCGAGGTGGACGTGGACATCATCGCCGACGCCGCCGGCAACGTGCTGATCGGCGGCATCATGGAGCACATCGAGGAGGCCGGCGTGCACTCCGGCGACTCCTCCTGCTCGCTGCCGCCGTATTCGCTCACCGCCGAGGTGCAGGACGAGATGCGTCGGCAGGCGGCAGCGATGGCGAAGGAGCTGAAGGTCGTCGGCCTGATGAACACCCAGTTCGCGATCCAGGGTGACACCGTGTTCATCCTCGAGGTGAACCCGCGCGCCTCGCGCACCGTACCGTTCGTCTCCAAGGCCACCGGCGTGCCGCTGGCCAAGATCGCCGCGCGCGCGATGGCCGGCAAGTCGCTGCCGCAGCAGGGCGCCATGAAGGAAGTGATTCCCTCGTACTACTCGGTGAAGGAGGCGATCTTCCCGTTCCTCAAGTTCCAGAACGTGGATCCGATCCTCGGCCCCGAGATGCGTTCCACCGGCGAGGTGATGGGCGTGGGCCGCAGCTTCGGCGCCGCCTTCGCCCGCGGCCACGACGCGGCCGGCATCAAGACGCCGCCGAAGGGCAAGGTGTTCGTGTCGGTGCGCGACGCCGACAAGGATCGTTTGCTGCCGGTGGCGCAGGAGGTATTGCGCCGCGGTTTCAGCCTGGTCGCCACTTCCGGTACGGCGACCTATCTCAACGGCCACGGTGTGGCTTGCGAGCGCATCAACAAGGTGCTCGAAGGCCGCCCGCACATCGTCGACCTGATCAAGAACGGCGAGATCGTCTACATTGTCAACACCACCGAGGGCAAGCAGGCGATTGCCGACTCGTTCTCGATCCGGCGCGAGGCGCTGCAGCAGCGCGTCACCTATTCCACCACCGTCGCGGGTGCGCGTGCGCTGGTCCATTCGCTGGATTTCCACGGCAGCGAGGACGTGCACAGCCTGCAGGAACTGCACAAGGAGCTGAATGCATGAGCGCCCGTGCCCCTATCACCAAGGCCGGTTCGGAACGCCTGCGCGCCGAACTGGAACGCCTGAAGTCGACGGAGCGTCCGCGCATCATCGCGGCGATCGCCGAGGCCCGCGCGCACGGCGACCTCAAGGAGAACGCCGAGTACCACGCCGCGCGCGAACTGCAGAGCTTCATCGAGGGCCGTATCGCCCAGCTGGAGGCGCTGCTGTCCACGGCCCAGGTGATCGACGTGTCGCGGCTGAGTCCAGGCAGCAAGGTGGTGTTCGGTGCCGTGGTGGATCTGGCGGACGAGGACAGCGGTGCCGAGGTGACCTACCAGATCGTGGGTGACCTCGAGGCCGACATCAAGCAGGGCCTGATCGCCGTGTCCTCGCCGATCGCGCGCGCATTGATCGGCAAGCTCGAAGGCGACAGCTTCGAATTCAACGCGCCCAACGGCGTGAAGCGTTACGAGATCACGGGTGTGCGCTACGAGTGAACTGGCGACCCGGTTGAAAGCAAAGGCCCCGCTTTCGCGGGGCCTTTGCTTGGATGGCTTGCGTGGTTCCATTCCCAGGGCCAAGGCAGCAAAAAGGCCGCGCATGGCGCGGCCTTTTCGTCGGCACAAGCCGCGCTGGACTCAGCGCTGGCGAGCCTTGAAACGCGGGTTGCTCTTGCAGATCACGAACACCTTGCCGCGACGGCGCACGATCTTGCAGTCGCGGTGCCGCGCCTTGGCGGACTTCAACGAGTTAAGCACCTTCACGGCCAGCTCCTGATACCAAACGGAAAACATCAGCGAGCAAGTATAACTTGCTGAATCGCCAGCCACAAGTCATCGGGTCAGCCCCCAGGGCCAGCGGCCGATTGCTCAACCGTGGCGAGGAATTGTGCCAGCACCGGCGACGGGTCACCGATGCGGCTGGCCACGGCGAGCAGCAGATGGGCCGAGTGGTCGGCCAGCGGTACATAGCTGACCCCGGCGAGGTGCACGACCCGCATCGTCGCCGGCACCAGCGCCAGCCCCAAGCCGGCGGCCACCAATGCCAGCAGGCCGTTGATCTGCTGGGCCTGCTGCACGATGCGGGGCTGGAAGCCGGCCTCGCCGGCCAGCTTCCTGAGTCGGTCGTGCAGGGTGGCAGCCAGTTCGCGCGGCTGGGTGACGAAGGCCTCATCAGCCACGTCGGCCATGCGCAGTTCCTCGCGGGTGGCCAACGGATGGCTGGAGGGCAGGGCGAGCAGCAGGGGTTCGCGGTCGAGCACGCGCAACTGCAGCTGGCGGGCGTCCTGAATGTGGCGAGGCTCGTCGCGCACGAAACCAACGTCTATTTCGTTGGCCAGCAGGGCCGCGAATTGCGGCTCGGTGTACATCTCGCACAGCTGGATGCTCACTTCCGGTGCCGCCTGGCGATGACGCAACAAGGCGCGCGGCAAGGCGGGATGGAACGATACCGACACCGTGTAGGCCAGCCGCAGCTGGCCACTGTGGCCGGCCGCGACTGCCGCAGTGCGGCTGCGTGCCAGCTCGGCCTGGGCCAGGATCTGGCGCGCCTGTTCCAGAAAGACCTGGCCGGGTTCGGTCAGGGCCACCTTGCGTTTGCTGCGTTCAAGGAGAGACACGCCCAAATCCCGCTCCAGCGCCTGGATCTGCTGGGAGAGCGGCGGCTGGGAGATGTGCAGGCGGATCGCGGCACGGGTGAAGCTCAACTCCTCGGCGACCGCGATGAAGTAGCGCAACTGGCGGAAGTCGAACATAGTCGCTTTCCATATAAGAATCGATCTAAATATATATTAGATACTTGAACGTGTCGCTCATAAAATACCCCTCGTCCCATCATCCTCCCCCCCTCCCCCGGATGGTGGCGACCTCGCCTCGCAGCGACGCTGGACACGATACTGGCCACCTCCCCCCCGGGCCCTATCGATGCGTCGTTTCGCGAGGCGTTTTCTTTGGGCGCGTGCCAGGAACGACCAGCTAGCCGATGCCCGGTGGCTTGCCATCGCAGGCAACCAAAGGGTTTAGATCCGGCAGGCCAGTCGCATTCCTTGGTCGATGGCCCGCTTGGCGTCGAGTTCGGCGGCCACGTCGGCGCCGCCGATCAGATGCGACGTGACACCCAAGGCCGCCAGTTCGTCGGCCAGGCGACGGTCCGGCTCCTGGCCGGCGCAGACCACCACATTGTCGACCGGGAGGATCTGCGGCTGACCATCGACGGTGACGTGCAGGCCCTGGTCGTCGAAACGCTCGTAGGTGACCTTGCCCAGCATGGTCACGTGCTTGGCCTTGAGGGTGGCCCGATGCACCCAGCCAGTGGTCTTGTTGAGCCTGGCGCCGGGACGGCCGTCGCTGCGCTGGAGCAGCCAGACCTGCCGCAGCGGCGCTTCAGGCTGTGGCGGCTGGAGGCCACTGCGCTGAACGAACTGCATGTCCACACCCCATTCGCGCGTCCAGCGTGCCACGTCGGTAGTGGGGGAGGGCTGGTGTTCGACCAGGAATTCGGCCACGTCGAAGCCAATGCCGCCGGCACCGATGATCGCCACCCGCGCGCCCACCGGCCGGTCGCGTGCCAGTACGTCGAGGTAGCCCAGCACGCGCGGGTCGGCGCTGCCCGGAAAACTCACGCGGCGCGGCAGGACCCCGGTGGCGACCACCACCTCGTCGTAGCCGGCTGTCTTGAGCGAGGCGGCATCGGTCTCGTGGTCCAGCTTCAGCTCGACGCGGGCATCGGCGAGACGGTGGCGGAAATAGCGCAGGGTTTCATGGAATTCCTCCTTGCCCGGAATGCGCTTGGCGTAGTTGAACTGGCCGCCGATCTCGCTGGCGCGATCGATCAGGGTCACCGTGTGGCCGCGCTCGGCCAACATGGCGGCGCAGGCCATGCCGGCCGGTCCCGCGCCGACCACGGCAATGCGTTTGCGCCGCACCGCCGGCTCGATCTTCAACTCGGTCTCGTGGCAGGCGCGCGGGTTGACCAGGCAACTGGCGCGGCGATTCTGGAACACATGGTCGAGGCAGGCCTGGTTGCAGGCGATGCAGGTGTTGATGCGTTCGCTGCGGCCGGTTTTCGCCTTGTTCGCCCATTCGGGGTCGGCCAGCAGCGGACGTGCCATCGACACCATGTCGGCATCGCCTTCGACCAGCACGCGCTCGGCCACCTCGGGCAGGTTGATGCGGTTGGTGGCGACCAGCGGGATCGACACTTCGCCCCTGAGCTTCCTCGTCACCCAGGCGAAGCCGGCGCGCGGCACGCTGGTGACGATGGTGGGCACACGCGCCTCGTGCCAGCCGATGCCGGTGTTGATGATGCTGGCGCCGGCGGCCTCGATGGCCTTGGCCAGCGCCACGATCTCCTCCTGGTTCTGCCCGTCTGCAACCAGGTCCAGCATCGATAGCCGGTAGATGATGATGAAGTCGCGGCCGGTCGCCTCACGCGTGCGGCGCACGATTTCCACGGGGAAACGCATGCGCCGTGAGGCATCGCCACCCCAGGCGTCGCTGCGGTGGTTGGTACGCGCGGCGATGAACTGGTTGATGAGATAGCCCTCCGAGCCCATCACCTCGATGCCGTCGTAGCCCGCCTCGCGGGCGAGTACGGCGCAACGCACGAAGTCGCGGATGGTTCGCTCCACACCACGCGCGGACAGCGCCCGCGGCGTGAATGGGGTGATCGGCGACTTGATCGCCGAAGGGGCGACCGACAGCGGGTGATAGCCATAGCGTCCAGCGTGCAGGATCTGCAGGCAGATGCGGCCGCCTTCGGCATGCACAGCATCGGTGAGCTTGCGGTGGCGCGGCTTGTGCCAGGGCATCGTGAGGCGGCCGCCGAAGGGTTTCAGCCAGCCACGGATGCTGGGCGCGATGCCGCCGGTCACCATCAGTCCCACGCCGCCGCGGGCGCGCTCGGCGAAATAGGCGGCCAGCTTGTCATAGTCGGCGGCCTTATCCTCCAGCCCCGTGTGCATCGAACCCATCAAGATGCGGTTGGGCAGGGTGATGTGACCCAGGTCCAGCGGGGCGAACAGATGAGGGTAGTTCATGGTGCGACCGTGTTCAAACGATCGTATGAATGTGCCCGTTGCGGGGCTCGGACGCAAGCGGCGTCCAAGACTCAGGCCCGCAACTGCTCCACCAGGGCGACGTAGCGGTGCATCGCCTCGTCTTGCGGGAGGCCGCGCAACTGCATCCAGGCTTCGAGTTTGGCAGTGCCCACGAAATCGAAGAAACCGGGCTGTTCGCCACGGGCATCGCCTTCCGAGCCCTGCTTGTAGAGCGCGTACAGCTTGAGCAGGGTGTCATTGTCGGGGCGGTAATCCAGCCGCTTCACGTCCTCGGCGGCCTGATCGAATGCGTGGCGAAGATCGTTCATGGCGGCTCGGCGGAACGCACGGTGCAGAATTTCGCCATGGTACGCGATGCTGCGGGGACCGGCGCGATACCATGCGAACCCCTCGCCCGACCAGGATCCGTCATGAGCCGAACCGCTCCCGTCCCCGTGCTGACCATCGACGGCCCCTCGGGCTCAGGCAAGGGCACGATCAGCCGACAGGTGGCCGAGCACCTGGGCTGGCGGCTGCTCGACTCGGGCGCCTTGTACCGGGCGGTGGGTTACGCCGCCGGGGCGGCGGGGCTGGACCTGTCCGACGCCGAGGCGGTGACCCGCTGTGCGCAGACCACGAAGATCCGCTTCCAGCCCAGTGCCGACGGCAGTGACACCCGCATCCTGGTCAATGGCCACGATGCCACCGACGAGCTGCGCACCGAGACCGCCGGCGCGGCGGCCTCGGCGATCGCCTCGATCGCCCCGGTGCGGCAGGCGTTGGTGGAATTGCAACTGGGCTTCCGCAAAGCCCCCGGCCTGGTGGCCGACGGGCGCGACATGGGTACGGTGATCTTCCCGGATGCGCCGTTCAAGGTGTTCCTCACCGCCAGCGCCGCCGAACGGGCGAAAAGGCGCTATAAGCAGTTGAAGGAAAAGGGGCTGAACGTTACACTAGCGAGTCTGCAGCGCGAGATCGAGGCGCGTGACCACCGCGATGCGTCGCGGGCGGTCGCGCCGCTCAGGCCCGCGCCGGAGGCCGTGCTGGTGGATACCACCGGCATGGACATCGACCAGGTAGTCGCAAAAGTTCTCACTGTCGTGCAGCCCTGAACGGGGCGGCGCGGCGGTTTCCGTTCCCGGCCATGACGGTCGGGACTCAACCATGGTGGCGACGGGCGTCCCGTAAGGACGCTCCATAGACACCCCAACCGGTGGATCGCTGTCGATACAGCCCTTCGCAGGGTTATGGCAGCCTTCCTTTCCCATTCTGGAATCAACATGACTGAAAGTTTTGCCGAACTGTTTGAACAGAGCCAGCAGGCCATCGCCAAGCTGAAGCCCGGCGCCATCGTCACCGGCATCGTGGTGGAAATCCGCAACGACGTCGTCGTGATCAACGCGGGCCTGAAGAGCGAAGGCATCGTCCCGATCGAGCAATTCAAGGGCGAGGATGGCACCCTCGAGGTGAGCGTCGGCGATCCCGTGAAGGTGGCCCTCGAAGCCCTGGAAGACGGTTTCGGCGAAACCAAGCTGTCGCGCGAGAAAGCCAAGCGCTCGATGGTGTGGGACGACCTCGAAGAGGCGTTCGACAAGGAAGAGACCATCAAGGGCATGATCTCCGGCAAGGTCAAGGGCGGCTTCACCGTCGACATCAAGGATGTCCGTGCGTTCCTGCCGGGCTCGCTGGTCGACGTGCGCCCGGTGCGCGAGCCGACCTACCTCGAGGGCAAGGAACTCGAGTTCAAGATCATCAAGCTCGACCGCAAGCGCAACAACGTGGTGGTCAGCCGCCGTGCCGTCGTCGAGACCGAGTTCTCCGCCGAGCGCGAGCAGCTGCTGGAGCGCCTGGTCGAGGGCGCCATCATCAAGGGCGTGGTCAAGAACCTCACCGACTACGGCGCGTTCGTGGACTTGGGCGGCATCGACGGCCTGCTGCACATCACCGATATGGCGTGGAAGCGCGTGCGTCACCCGAGCGAAGTCGTCAACGTCGGCGACGAGCTGGAAGTGCGCGTGCTGAAGTTCGACAAGGAGCGCAACCGCGTCTCGCTGGGCCTGAAGCAGCTGGGCGACGATCCGTGGGTGAACATCTCGCGCCGTTACCCGGTGAGCTCGCGCCTGTTCGGCAAGGTCTCCAACGTCACCGACTACGGCTGCTTCGTCGAGATCGAGCCGGGCGTCGAGGGCCTGGTCCATGTGTCCGAGATGGACTGGACCAACAAGAACGTCAACCCGGCCAAGGTGGTGCAGGTCGGCGACGAGACCGAAGTGATGGTGCTGGACGTGGACGAGGAGCGTCGCCGCATCTCGCTGGGCATCAAGCAGACCCGCTCCAACCCGTGGGAAGCCTTCGCCGCCATGCACAAGAAGGGCGACAAGGTCTCCGGCCAGATCAAGTCGATCACCGACTTCGGCGTGTTCATCGGCCTGGAAGGCGGCATCGACGGCCTGGTGCATCTGTCCGACATCTCCTGGCAGATGTCCGGCGAAGATCTCGTGCGCAACTTCAAGAAGGGCGACGAGATCGAGGCCGTGGTGCTGGCCGTGGATCCGGAGCGCGAGCGCATCTCGCTCGGCATCAAGCAGATGGAGCAGGATCCGTTTGGCCAGTTCATGGCCAACCACTCGCGCGGCAGCGTGGTCACCGGCACGGTGAAGGAAGTGGACGCCAAGGGTGCGGTGATCGACCTGGGCGAGGGCGTGGAGGGTTACCTGCGCGCCAACGACATCGCCAAGGAGCGCATCGACGACGCCACCCAGCACCTGAAGGTGGGTGACAAGGTCGAGGCCAAGTTCACCGGCATGGACCGCAAGGGCCGTCAGCTCTCGCTGTCGATCCGCGCCAAGGACGAAGAGGATGTGCAGGAAGCGCTGGCCGAGTATTCCTCGGCGGCCGGTGGCACCACCAAGCTCGGCGCGCTGCTCATGGAGCAGCTAAACAAGGCCGTGTACGCGTTGCGCAAGGGGCGCGGGGCGGCACGACCGCCCCGCGCCACGCAGCGTAGAGACACACGTCGCGGACATGGGGACCATGACCAAATCCGAATTGATCGAGGCGCTGGCCAGGCGCCAGACCCATCTTGCGTTTGCCGATGTCGAACTGGCGGTCAAGAGCGTGGTCGAGCAGATGAGCCAGGCGTTGTCCCAGGGCGAACGGATCGAGGTGCGCGGCTTCGGCAGCTTCGCGCTGCATTACCGGCCGCCGCGCATGGGGCGCAACCCCAAGACTGGCGACTCGGTGGCGTTGCCCGGCAAGCACGTACCGCACTTCAAGCCCGGCAAGGAACTGCGCGAACGCGTCAACCTGCGGCTGGAAGAAGCGGCGGCTGGCTGACGGCATACACGAAAGCACGATGCTCAAGGGCAGGCGGCGCGAGCCGGTCCTGCCTTTTTCTTTGCTTTTGCACTTGTCGCGGGAATCAGGCGGACGGCCCCTCATGACCGCACTTTCCATTTCTATCTTCACGGCTGAATCGCGGCAGCATGGCCGGGCCTGTTTGCTGCGCCATGCACGAACGATCGGGTAAAGTCGTCGAATGCGCTTGATCGTGATTATCGTCCTGGTGTTCTTCGCCGCCGCCGGCGTGGTGGTGGGCGCGCTCAACGCCGACCTGGTCGGTTATGATTTCGGCTTCGCCCGCCTGCAGCTGCCCAAGGGCGCGGCCCTGCTGGCCGCGCTGGTGCTTGGCTGGCTGCTTGGTGGCCTCACCGCGTGGCTGGGTGTGAGCATGCGGCACCGGCGCCTGCAACGGCGGCGGCGCAAGGAGGCCGGCAAGACGCCGGCCGGCGCATGATGCCCTGGTACGTGCTGCTGCCGCTGGCGATCGCGGCCTTCGCGCTGGGCTGGTGGGCTTCCCGCCGCATCAGCGCGCGGCGTTCCGGCGCCGCGGTCAACGAGCTTTCCTCGGACTATTTCCGCGGCCTGAACTACCTGCTCAACGAGGAGCAGGACAAGGCGATCGAGGTGTTCCTGCGCCTGGCCGAGTACAACCGCGACACGGTGGAGACGCATCTCGCGCTCGGCAACCTGTTCCGTCGCCGCGGCGAGGTGGATCGGGCGATCCGCCTGCACCAGCACCTGGTGTCGCGGCCGAACCTGTCCGAGCCGATGAAGACCGTGGCCCTGCTCGAACTGGGCGAGGACTACATGCGAGCGGGCCTGCTCGACCGTGCCGAGGCGCTGTTCTGCGACCTGGTGGCGATGAATGCCCATGCGCCCTCGGCATTGCGCCACCTGATCGCGATCTACCAGCACGAGCGCGACTGGAACAAGGCGATCGAGCACGCACGCCGGCTGGAGGTGATGACCGGCGAGGACGAGGCGCCGATGATCGCGCAGTTCTACTGCGAGCTGGCCGAGCGTTCGCGCCAGCATGGCGCCCGGGTCGAGGCGCGCGACTATCTCGAGCAGGCCTTCCGCTGCCAGCCGGATTGCGTGCGCGCCTGGATGCTGACCGGGCGACTGCAGGCCGAGGAAGGGCAGCACGCCGAGGCGGTGCAGGCCTACGAGGCGGCGATCGGTGCGGACATCGCGTTCGTCCCCGAGATCCTGCCGCCGCTGTTGAATAGCTATGCCTGTTCGCAGCAGATGGATCGCGCCGAGCGCTTCCTGCGCGAATTGCTGGAGCGCTACCACGGCATTTCACCAGTGCTGGCGCTGACCCGGCTGTACCAGCAGCGCGACGGTCAGCGGGCATCGGTGGGCTTCCTCACCGCGCAACTGCGCCAGCGCCCTTCGGTGCGCGGGCTCATGGCATTGATCGACGCCACCATGGACCGGATCGAGGGCGAGGCGCGCGAGAATTTCCTGATACTGCGCGACCTCACCAGGAAACTGCTGGAAGGGCAGGCGATGTACCGCTGCAGCCGCTGCGGCTTTGGCGCCAAGGCGCACCACTGGCAGTGCCCCAGCTGCAAGAGCTGGAGCACCATCCGGCCCATCCACGGCGTCGCCAACGAGTGACATCCGTGATCACGGCCATCGGATGGTTGCTGTTGTCGTTTCTCATTGCGTGGGTATCGGCGCGGGCGGCGATCGCCTATGCGCACCGCCGCGGCATGCTGGATCGTCCCGGTCAGCGACGGTCACACAGCATCCCCACCCCGCGCGGCGGTGGCATCGGCATCGTCGTCGCAAGTCTGGTGTGTCTACCCGGGGCACTGCTGGCGGGCACGGCAACGCCTTGGCCGCTCGGGGTAGTGGCCGGCCTGCTCGTGGCCCTGTTGCTGGTGGCACTGGCCGGTTGGTGGGACGACCATCGATCCCTGCCGATCCTGCCGCGCTTCGGTGCGCAGTTGCTGGCCGTGCTGCTGTTCACTGCCGGCCTGGGCGCCGGTGGCATGTCGTGGTGGTGGCTACCCGTGCTGTTGCTGGCCGGTGCCTGGAGCATCAACCTGCACAATTTCATGGACGGCATCGACGGCCTGCTGGCCCAGCAGGCGATGTTCGTGGGGACGGGGCTGGCATGGCTGGCGTGGAGTGATGGACAGCCGGGGCTGGCGCTGGCTGCTGCCTGCCTCGCCACGGCCAGTTTCGGCTTCTGGTGCCTGAACCGCTCGCCGGCACGCATCTTCATGGGCGACGTGGGCAGCGGCAGCGTGGGGCTGCTGATCTTCGCGATCACGGCGATGCTGTGGCAGACTGATGCGCGCTTGTTGTGGCCGGGGCTGATCCTGTCCTCGGCCTTTGTTGCGGATGCCAGCCTGACCCTGTTGACGCGCTTTTTCCGGGGGCGGCGCTGGTACACTGCGCACCGCGAGCACCTGTACCAGTGGCTGGTCAGGTGTGGTCTCACGCATGCCGGGGGAGGCGTGATCTACATGACATGGAACTTGCTGCTGGCGGCGCCGCTGGCTTGGTTGGCCTGGAGTCATTCTGGACTGGGCTGGCCGATTACCATGGCGACTTATGTGGTTGCGGCGGCGCTCTGGCTGCTGCTCAAGCGTCGCTGCCTGCGACGCCACTCGCCAAGGGATCGCCATGTCGCTGCGTAGGCTCATCGGCATCATCCATCCTCGCGTGGCCGTCATGTTGCACGACCTGGCCATGGCCGCGCTTGCCTGGTGGGTCGCCAAGCTGCTGCGCTACGCGGTGCGGCCGGAAGACGTGGTGCATTTCCGCTGGTTCGAGTTTCCGGTGGTACTGCTGGCACAAGGACTGATCTTCCGCTGGACTGGCCTGTACAAGGGCGTCTGGCGTTTCGCCAGCCTGCCGGACCTGTGGAACATCCTGCGTGCCGTGGTGCTTGGTTCGGCAGCGGCCTGGTTGCTGCTGTCGATGTTCGACCGGCTGGAGGGTGTGCCGCGTTCGATGCTGCTGCTGTATCCAGTGGTGCTGGCCATAGTGCTGGGCGTGCCTCGGCTGGCCTACCGTTACTGGAAAGACAGCCGCCGCGGCATGACCGGTGTGCATTCGGTGCGGCGGGTGATGATCCTCGGCGCGGATCGTGCCGGCGAGGTGCTGTCGCGCGATCTCCACCGGGATGGTGGCTACATGGTGGTGGGTTTCCTCGACGACCGCCCCGCATTGCGCGGCGCCAGCATCAACGGGTGTCCGGTGCTCGGGCAGTTCGATCAGCTGCCGGAGATCGCCCGCGAGGCGGCCGTGGAGATGCTGCTGATTGCCTTGCCAGCCGCCTCGGTGAGCGAGATGCGCCGAGTGGTGGCGCTGTGCGACGCCAGCGGCCTGCCGTACCGGACCATTCCGCGGCTGGAGGACGTGGTCGCCGGACGCGCGCAGTTCAACGAGATCAAGGAAGTAGCGATCGAGGACCTGCTCGGCCGCGACGCGGTGGAACTGGACTGGACTGCAATCCGCGAGACGATCAGCGGTCGTCGCGTGCTGGTCACCGGCGGCGGCGGCTCGATCGGCTCCGAACTGTGCCGCCAGGTGGCGCGACTGGGAGCCCAATCGCTGGTCGTGGTCGACCATAGCGAATACAACCTCTACCAGATCACCCGCGAATTGCGCGCAAATTATCCGGAGCTGCTGCTCGACGGCGTGCTGGCCAGCTGCGGCGACAGCGTGCTGATGCGCAAGGTGCTGGCCGAGGCTCAGCCGCAGGTGGTGTTCCATGCGGCTGCCTACAAACATGTGCCGATGCTGCAGGGGCAGCTGCGTGCCGCCTTCCTCAACAACGTGCTGGGTACGCGCACCATGGCCGACCTCGCGCGCGACGCGGGCGTCGAGTGCTTCGTGCTGATCTCCACCGACAAGGCGGTCAACCCAACCAGCGTGATGGGGGCCTGCAAGCGCATCGCGGAAATCTGGTGCCAGAACCTCGATGCGCATGCCAACACCCGCTACATCACGGTGCGTTTCGGCAACGTGCTCGATTCGGCTGGTTCGGTGGTGCCGCTGTTCCGCCAGCAGATCCGCGAAGGCGGCCCGGTCACCGTGACCCATCCGGAAATCTCGCGTTATTTCATGACCATCCCCGAGGCCTGCCAGCTGATCCTGCAGGCGGCCAGCCTCGGCAAGGGTGGCGAGATCTTCGCGCTGGACATGGGCGAGCCGATGAAGATCCGCGATCTCGCCGAACAGATGATCCGGCTGGCCGGCAAGAAGCCGGGCAGCGAAATCCCCATCGTCTACACCGGCCTGCGTTCGGGCGAAAAGCTGTTCGAGGAGCTGTTCCACCCGCTGGAACAGTACAGCGCCACCACGCACGCGAAGATCTTCCTGGCGCAGCATCGCCAGGTGTCGTGGGAGTTGCTGCAGGCCATGATGCACAAGGCGGCCGAGATGGTTGCTACGGACAACGACGAAGAACTGCGGCGCTGCGTGTCGAGCCTGCTGCCCTCGTTCCGCTGGAGCGAAACGGCGCAACCGGACAACGTGGTCTCGATCCGCCGTCAGGAAACAGGAGAGAAGTGAGTGAGCAAGCCCCTGCGCAAGGTGGTGTTCCCCGTGGCCGGCCTTGGTACGCGTTTCCTGCCTGCCACCAAGGTGGTTGCCAAGGAAATGCTGCCGGTGCTGGACAAGCCGCTGATCCAGTATGCGGTAGACGAGGCCGTCGACGCCGGTGCTGACACGCTGATCTTCGTCACCAACCGTTACAAGCACGCCATCGCCGACTACTTCGACAAGGCCTACGAGCTGGAGGCGAAGCTGCAGGAGAAGGGCAAGGACGCGCTGCTCGCCTTGGTGCAGGGCACGCTGCCGAAGCACGTGCGCGCGATCTTCGTCACCCAGCCCGAAGCGCTGGGCCTGGGCCACGCCGTGCTGTGTGCCAGGCCGGTGGTGGGCGACGAGCCGTTCGGCGTGATGCTGCCCGACGATCTGATCTGGAATGGTGCCGGCAAGGGTGCGCTGCGCCAGATGGCCGAGGCCGGTGAGCGGGAACATGCCGGCGTGATCGCGGTGGAGGAAGTGCCGCGCGAACAGACCGACAAGTACGGCATAGTCGATGCCGTGCCGGTGGACGAGCGCAGCGCGCGCATCCGCCACGTGGTGGAAAAGCCCAGGCCCGCCGAGGCGCCGTCCAATCTCGCCGTGGTGGGCCGCTACGTGCTGCCGGGGCGCATCTTCGAGCTGCTGGAACGCACCACGCCGGGTGCTGGTGGCGAGATTCAGCTCACCGACGCCATCGAGGCGCTGCTCAAGGAACAGGGCAAGGTGCTGGCCTGGCGTTTCGAGGGCACCCGCTTCGACTGCGGCAACAAGGCCGGCCTGGTGCGTGCCACCATGCACATGGCGCTGCAGGACCCGAGCCTGGCACCGGTGGTGCGAGAGATCGCCGCCACACTCTGACGCCCTGCATCAGATCCAGATACCACGCGCACCCGCAATCCTCGCTATGCTCGGCCTCTTGCCGTCGCACAGGGGCGTTCGCGCATGAAGCAACCACCAGTTCCGTCGTACTACCGCGCCACGGCCACGCCGTACGAGGCGTATGCACCGCTGCAGGGGCGGCAGGAAACGCGCATCGCCATCGTGGGTGGTGGTTATGCGGGGCTCAATACCGCATTGGGCCTGGCCGAGCGTGGCATGCGCGACGTGGTGTTGCTGGAACGTGAGCAGATCGGTTTCGGTGCTTCCGGGCGCAACGGCGGTTTCGTGTTCGCCGGCTACTCGCTGGGCGAGCAGGCGCTGCTCGACCAGCTCGGCGAGGCACGTGCCCGTGCACTGTTCGACCTCACCACGGCAGCGGTGCAGCGTATCCGCGAACGCGTGGCGTCCTATGCCATCGCCTGTGACGCGGTGGACGAGGGCGTGATCTGGGCCAACTGGTTCCGCGATCCCGGTGTGCTGCGCCGGCGCCAGCAACTGCTGGCCGACCGTTACGACGTGCACTGGGGCTGGCTGTCGCAGGAAGAGCTGCGCGAGCGCGTGCAGAGCGAGCGTTATCACGACGGCCTTTACGAGCGCAACGCGTTGCACCTGCATCCGCTCAACTACGCGATCGGCCTTGCCGCGGCTGCAAGCGGGCTGGGCGTGCGCATCCATGAGGAGAGCGAAGTGTGGCGCCTGCAGCGCGAGGGTTCGCGCTGGCTGCTCAGCACGCCGCACGGCGAACTGTTGGCCGAGCAGGTGGTACTGGCCTGCGGCGGCTACCTTGCCGGACTCCGCAAACGCATCGATCGTGCCGTGCTGCCCATCGCCACGTACGTGATGGTCACCGAACCGCTGGGCGATCGCCTCACCGAATGCCTCGCTACGCGCGCGGCGGTCTACGACAGCCGCTTTGCCTTCGACTACTACCGTCCGTTGCCCGACACGCGCCTGCTCTGGGGCGGCCGCATCTCCATCCGCAACCGCCCGCCGCAGGCAGTGCAGCGCCTGCTCAGGCATGACTTGTCGCGGGTGTTCCCGCAGCTCAAGGATGCGAAGATCGATTACGCATGGTCGGGCCTGATGAGCTACGCGCGCCACCAGATGCCGCAGCTCGGTCGGGGCGAGGGCGAGGATGCCGGCCTGTGGTGGGCGCAGGCCTTCGGCGGCCACGGTCTCGCACCGACCTGCGCGGCGGGCGAACTGCTGGCTGCGGCGATCGCCGAAGGCGACGAGGGTTGGCGCCAGTTCGCGGACTACGGGCTGGCCAGCACGCACAAGCCCTTCGGCCTGCTCGCCGCGCAATGCAGCTACTGGTGGCAACAGGCACGTGACGGATTCAAGACGAGGCTGGAAGGATGAGCGAGACGAACGAGACGAGCCAGGCGAGCGAGATCGGCTGGGCCGACTTCGAGAAAGTGCTGATCGTGGCCGGTACCGTGACCAGGGTGGAAACCTTTCCCGAGGCACGCAAGCCGGCGTGGAAGGTATGGGCCGACTTCGGCCCCTACGGTGAGAAGAAGACCAGCGCGCAGGTCGTGGCGCTGTACAAGGCCGAGGATCTGGTGGGCCGGCAGATCGTGGGCGTGATCAACTTCCCCGAGAAGCAGATCGGCCCGTTCCGCTCGCAGTTCCTGCTTACCGGCTTTCCCACACCCGACGGCGTGGTGCTCACCGCGATCGAGCGCCCGGTGCCCAACGGCACGCGGCTGGCCTGAGATGGCTATGCTGCGCGCGGCACGTGTCGAGGACGCCGCAGAGGTTGCACGGCTGGCCGGCGAGCTCGGTTATCCGGTGGAAACGGCGGCGATGGCCGCCCGGCTGCGCGCGATCCTGCCGTTGCCGCAACATCGCGTGACGGTGGCACAGGGCGGGCACGGCAGCCTGCTTGGCTGGATCGCGGTCGAACGGCGATTCTCGCTGGAGTCGGGCGAGCGCATCGAGATCGTGGGGCTGGTGGTGGATGCCGCCGCGCGCGGCGGCGGTGTCGGTCGCGTGCTGGTGGCGGATGCGGAGCAGTGGGTGCTTGCGCAGGGTTTCGACGCGATCGGCGTGCGTTCGAACGTGATGCGCGAAGGTTCGCATCCGTTTTACGAGAGCCTTGGGTTTGCACGGGTGAAGACGCAACACATGTATCGCAAGGTACTGGAGTGATGCCAGCGGCTTTGATTGCATTTGTCGCAAGCGACTAGGTGGTCTCGAGCTGCTGCCGCGGCCCGGGTTGCTTTCTCTCTTTGCGTGCGCAACGAGAAGGAAGCACCCCGATGCAGCGCTCCCCAGGCCTCCTGCCCTGCGAGTGCGTGAGGTGTGGCCGTATGGTCTATCGCGTAGGCGGGAGTGGCTCCAAAACCCTCGATACAGCCTGCTTGCAGTACCGGCGGATTGAACCAGGCCATTTCCCTGGGTTGCTTCTCTGGCTCCGGACATCCCGCTCTCCGCCCTTCGGGCCGGCAGGCGCCCGAGACCGCTCTGTCATCTGCGATCACGCCAGCAAAAACCGCGGCAACATCAAGCATCGCCTGTTGGCCGATCCAGCCACACCTCCAATCCCTGCGCATTCAATTCGATATCCATCGACAGCAACGCGACCAGCGCCTCGCGCCCCCGCGTCCAGCCATGCGCAACGGCGCGTTCGGCGTACAGGTCGGTCAACGCCTCGGCCATCGCGGCATGCCGATCCGGTTTGCCGTGCGCGGCGTGCGCGATCGCCACCATCGCGTCGATCTGCGTGTGCAGGTCGTCGGCGAGGCGCGCCACGCCTTCGACGCGACCGTAATGGGTGAGGTGCATCGCCGTCGGGTCCAGCGCGACGAGGCGGCGGATCGAGGCGTGCAGCGCCACGGGATCGAACTGCACCGGCGAGGTGGTGGGCAGGACGAAGGGGCCGTTCGCGGTATCGAAGTCGCGGTAGGACAGGCCGAACACGTCACCCGTGAAACAGGTATTGCTACGCACATCGTGCACCGCGAGATGGTGTTTCGCATGGCCGGGCGTGTCGAGACAATGCAGGGCGCGTCCGGCGAGATCGACGACATGGCCATCAGGCGCCTCGACCACGCGTTCGACGGGCACCGGGCGCAGGCGGCCGTAGGTCGACTCCATCACGCTCTCGCCGTAGACCGCGCTGGCGCCGGCCCAAAGCTTCGCGGGGTCGATCATGTGCCGCGCACCGCGCGGGTGCACCACCAGCTTCGCGTTCGGCAGCCGCGCGACCAGTTCGCCGGCACCGCCGGCATGATCCAGGTGCACGTGGGTGAGGATCAGCCAGTCCACGTCGGCAGGCGCGAGGCCGGCATTGTCCAGCGCGGCCAGCATGCGCGGCACCGCGTAGTTGGTGCCGCAGTCGATGAAGGCGCCGCGGCCACGTTCCACGATGAGATAGGCCGCATCGAAGCGTGGCCGCACGAAGCCGGTGTCGATGGTGTGGATGCCTTGTGTTGCCGTCATGCCCGATCCCTTCGCCGTGAAGGCGGCAGCGTAGCAAACGCGCGCCGGGCGCTCCGTTGAACCTTGGTCGAAACCAATACGAAGCCGTATGGTGGGTGGTGCAGCCATGTGCGAAAATTGTGTCAACCTTACGTAAATTCGTCCGTTTATCTGGCGTTGATACAACGCGCCAGCAGCGCCCACACAGGGGGCATACCCATGCAACGCATCTTCATCGTCGGCTGCCCGCGTTCCGGTACCACGCTCGTGCAGGCCATGTTGGCGCGGCATCCGGCCGTGCTGACCCTGCCGGAGACGGCATTCTTCGAACACCTGTGCGGCGATCTCAGGTGGCGCTGGGGCGATCGCGACGCCAGGCCGCAGCGACGACGCCTGCGGCAGCGGCTGGGGTTCGCGCACAAGCGGGCGCGTGTGGCGCTGGCGACATTGCAGCGCCGGATGTCGTGCGAAACGACGAGGCGCCCGTGGCCTTTGCGCACCGAAAGCTGCGTGCGCCGTTTCATCGACATGCTCGACGCACGTGCGCAAGCCGAAGGGCGCTCGGCCTGGGTCGAAAAGACGCCGTATCACCTGCTCTACATTCCCGAGATCGAGCGCCATGTGCCGGATGCACGCTTCGTGCACGTGATCCGTCCCGGCGAGGACGTGCTGGCCTCGATCGCGGATGCGAACATGCGCTACGAGAACAACAATGCTTTCGGCGGTGGCACCTTGCACTGGTCGCGACGCTGGAACCGTGCCGCCCAGATCCATCGTGAGTACGCGCAGCAACCACACCACCATTTCGTCTTTCTCGACGACCTGACCCGCGACTTGCAGCGCGAATGGCGTCGCCTGTGCGCCTTCCTGCACATCGATGTCACGGCGGAGCTTGATGCCAGCTGCGACCAGTCGATTGCCGATCTGCGCAACGAGCCGTGGAAGCGCGAGGCGGTGAGCGGTCTTCCCGGAAAGGCCAGGCGCAAGGCCGAAAACATGTTCGGGCCGCAGGTGCGCGAGTGGCTGCATCGGCAGCTGACGCCGTACGAGGAATTGCGCCGCAGTTGCAAGGGGTGCGAGGAGCAGGGCGAGCGCAGCGTCCGCTACCTGTTCCGCTGACGCGCCAGGCTGGCCTTCCTTCGCGACCGGTCCGGGCGCCTGGTCGCGGGGACATCCTCCGCCTGTCGTCCCGGGCAAGACCGGCCGAAGCCGTATACGCTATCCCGCGCGTGACGGGGTGAGGGCATCGCAACGGCAATCGCATCCTTCAGACGGGGAGGGGATGGCATGAATTTCGACAGGAAATACCTGGTGTGGGCGTTGGGTTATCTGATCGTCGGCATGGGCCTGGGCCTGTACATGGCGGCATCGAAGAACCACGCGCAACTGGTGACACACGCACACATCCTGATGGTCGGTTTCGCGGTGTCTTTCATCTACGGCATCATCCACCGGCTGTGGCTGAAGCAGCCCGGCAAGACGCTGGCCACCATCCAGTTCGCGCTGCATCAGGCAGCCGCTTTCGCGATGTGCACGGGATTGCTGCTGCTCTACGGCGGCGTGCTGCCGGAGTCCACGCTCACGCCGCTGTTGGGTGCCGGCTCGCTGGGTGTATGGCTGGCTGCCCTGTTGATGATCTGGCTGGTGCGCCAGTCGGGCCGGACTACATCCGCGGCATTGCGCTGATCCTCGATTGACGCACGCTCAGCGCTTCACGCTGGCGTCCTTCCGTCGCAGGCGATGGACGCTGGTGTGAAGCGCCGTCACGCCGGCTTCCCGGAACCGCGGCTCGCTGTCGAGGATGTCGCGCCGGTCCAGCACGCTCATGTCCCAGTCGCGGCTGAACAACGCATCGACGTTGCCGGCGTCGACCGAGAACGGTGGGCCGTCCATCTCCCGCTGCGGATACTCCAGCGTGACCATCAGGCCCTGGCAGCCGGCGGGCAGGCGCGCATAGACCTCGCGCGCATAGCGTGCCCGCAGCAGCGGGGGCAGCGCGACCACGGCGGCGCGGTCATAGAACGCGGTGCAACTTGCGAGCGTGGCGTCGTCCAGCGCGAACACATCGCCCTGGATGATTTCGATGTTGCCGGCCACGTGGTGCACGCCTATGGGGGACCGATGCCGTGCGGTCGCCAGGCCATGCTCGGCGAAGAACTGCTCCACGGCCAGCGGCGACAGCTCCACGCCCAGCACGCTGTGGCCCTGCGCGGCCAGCCAGGCCATGTCCGGCGTCTTGCCGCACAGCGGTACCAGCACGCGGCAGTCCTTCGGCAAGGCCAGTGCGGGCCAGTGTTTCAGCAACAGTGGCAACGGCTGCTCGCGGTGGAAGCCGATGCGGCCCTCGCGCCATTGCTGCAGCCAGAATTCCGCTTGCATGGTTTGTGCTCCATCGGATGGCGTCGAGCCAGAGTTTGTCAGGCTTCCCACGCCAGCATGATCTTGCCGATATGCATGCTGCTCTCCATCAGTGCATGTGCGCGATCGGCCTCGCGGGCGGGCAGCACGGTATGGACCACCGGGCGTACCCTGCCGGCTTCCAGCAATGGCCAGACCGCATGGTGCAACTCGCGGGCGAGGCCGGCCTTGAAGGCCACGGGCCGGTTGCGCAGGGTGGAGCCGGTGAGGGTGAGCCGTCGTCGCATCAACAGGCCGGCATCGATGCGTGCCTCGCGTCCGCCCATGGTGGCGATCAGCACCAGCCGGCCACCCTCGGCCAGCGCGTCCAGTTCGCGCGGGACGTAGTCGCCCGCCACGTTGTCGAGGATCACGTCCACGCCCCGACCGTCGGTAGCCTGCTTCACTTCGGCCACGAAGTCTTGCGTGCGGTAGTTGATGGCCTGCTCCGCGCCAAGCTTCTCGCAGGCGGCGCATTTCTCCGTGTTGCCGGCGGTGGCAAACACGCGATGGCCGAACGCGCGCGCCAGCTGGATCGCGGTGACGCCGATGCCGCTGGAGCCGCCCTGCACCAGCAGGCTTTCCCGCAGGCCGCCTTCGCCACGGCCCAGCCGGCCGCGCACGAACACGTTGTTCCATACGGTGAAAAAGTTTTCCGGCAACGATGCCGCCTCGACCATCGAACAGCCCTTCGGTACCGGCAGGCACTGCGCGAGCGGCGCCACGGCATATTCGGCGTAGCCGCCGCCGGCGAGCAGGGCGCACACGGCATCGCCCGGCCGCAGGCCGAACGGGTTGTCACCGTCGAAGTCGCCTTCGACCAGGATGCCGGCCACCTCCAGCCCCGGCAGGTCGGAGGCGCTGGGCGGCGGCGCGTAGTGGCCCTGTCGTTGCAATACATCCGGCCGGTTCACGCCCGAGGCCGAGACCTTGATCAAAACCTCGCCAGGACGTGGCTGCGGTATCGGGCGTTGTACAAGCTGCAGTACGTCAGGTTCACCGAAACGGGTGATCTCGATGGCTTGCATGACGGGCATGTTGATTCCTGGCGCTGCGCAGATTGCTTCTTCAGTGGAGGTGCTTGTCTGCCGGCGCAAGGGTCAATTTGCAGCATCGGTCTGAAACCGCCGTCAGGTGAGCGGATTGTCCTTTGGCACGAGCGTGATGGAGCCATCGACGTGGTTCATGACTCCTCCATGGCCGGGGATGGAAGCGACTCGTGCGAGGTGGCCGCATGCGACCGGGGACGCAACAGGCTGCCACCCAGCACGGCGGCCAGCGTGGCAAACAGGGCGCCGGCGAGGAAGGCGGACTGGTAGCCGCCCACCAGCGCCACGGCCTGCGAGTTGCCCGTCGCCAGCAGGCGATCGCTGTGTGCCGCAGCAAGACTGGCCAGCACTGCCAGACCCAGTGCACCACCCATCATGAAGGATGTGTTGACGATGCCCGAGGCCAGCCCGGACTCCTCCGGCGGCACATCGCCCATCGCCGCCAGCAGTACCGGGTTGAACGCAATGCCGGCGCCGAGGCCGAGCAACAGCATGCCGGGCAGCACATCCGTCGCGAAATGTCCGTCCACCGGCGCCCGTGCGAACAGCGTCAACCCCGACGCGGCCAGCAGCAGGCCGATGGCCAGCGGCACGCGGATGCCGAAGCGCATCACCATCTTCGCCGACAGGCCCAGCGAGAACGCCGCCATGATCAGGTTGGCCGGCAGGAAGGCCAGCCCCACCTGCAGCGGCGGATAGCCCAGCACCCACTGCAGGTACAGCGCGGAGAGAAAGAACCACGCGAACATCGCCGCTGCCCACAGCACACCGGTGGCGTTGGCCACCGCGATGTTGCGCAGGCGAAACAGGGTGAGCGGCATCAGCGGCGCGCGCACCCTCGACTCAACGAACAGGAAGGTCGCCAGCAAGACCAGGGCGACGCCGAGCAGGCCCAGCGTGCGCACCGACAGCCAGCCCGCCGCATTGCCGTTTACCACTGCATACACCGCCAGCAGCAACGCAGCGGTGACGCTTACCGCTCCGGCCACATCCAGATGCCGGTGCGCCAGCGCCACGCGCAGCGTCGGCAGCAGGCGCAACGAAAGCAGCAACACCGCCACACCAATCGGCAGGTTGATCAGGAACACCCAGTGCCAATTCAGCGCGCCAGTCAGCGCGCCGCCGAGCAGGGCGCCGAGGCTGCCGCCGCCGGAACAGACGAAACCGTACACGCCCATCGCCTTGGCGCGGTCACCGGGCGTGGTGAACAGGTTCATGATCAGCGACAGCGCCACTGCGGTGACCACGGCGCCGCCCAGTCCCTGCACGCCGCGCGCCACCACCAGCATCGTGCGCGTGGCGGACAACCCGCAGGCCAGCGAGGCCAAGGTGAACAGCGCGATGCCCAGCAGGAACAGCCGCCGGTGGCCGTACAGGTCGCCCAGCCGGCCGCCCAGCAGCAGGAAGCCGCCGAAGGTGAGCATGTAGGCGTTCACCACCCAGGCCAGGTCGGTCTCGGTGAAGCGCAGGTCGGCGCGGATCGATGGCAGCGCCACGTTCACCACCGTGGTATCCAGCACGATCATCAGCACGCCCAGGCACAGCACGGCGAGCGCCAGCCAGCGGCGGTCGTGCGGCGCGATTGCGGAAGCAGCAACGTTCACGGCGTGTCCCCGCAACAGGAAGCAGTCGCTGCGACAGGCGCAGGCGCTTCATCGTAGCGGTCGTGCAGGCGCTGCCATCCCATGCCCTTGCCGTCGAGGTCGGGCATGCCGCCCCAGCCCTCGCCGCGGCCGAACGGCGTGAGGTCGAGGTAGTGATAGGTAGTCAGCAGCATGTCCAGCCCGCGGGCATAGCTGGAATAGCTGTGGAAGACCTGCTCGCCGTCGCGCAGGAACACGCTGACGCCAGGTAGTTCGCCCGCGAGGTTGCCTTGCTCGCCGCGCGCGAGCATCTCGGCCTGGTCGCGGTAGTTGTATTCCACCGGCGCCACCGCCTCGTCCTGGCTCACGTGGAAGTCGTAGTTGAAGTCGCTGCCCCAGGACGAATACCACGGCAGCGTCCAGCCCATGCGCACCTGGAAGCGCAGCAGCTCCGCCAGCGGCGCGCGCGAGACCAGTGCGAGCGTGGTGTCGCGCGCGTGCAAGTGGGCGAGGTGGCCGAGGTTGTCCACCAGGAAGGAGCAGCCGTGGCAGCCCTCGCCGCGGTCGCGGTGGAACATGAAGTGGTAGACGATCAGCTGGCGCCGGCCTTCGAACAAGCCGAGCAGGGTGGCTTCGCCGTCCGGCGTGTCGAACAGGTAGGGCTTTTCCACCGGCACCATCGGCAGGGCGCGGCGTTGCGCGTTCAGCCGGTCCAGCATGCCGGTGGCGGCCTTCTCGGCAGCGAGCAGTTCCTTGCGGGCGGTCAGCCAGGCTTCGCGGCTGGCAATGGCGGGGAGTGTCGGCATCGTGCGTCTCCAGGTTCGGGGATTCCTGGAGGCGACGAACGGGGCAGGTTGGAATCGACAACGCCCCGTGGTCACCCGGTCGCCGCCACGGCAACCGGGCGAAGCTTCAGGCGGCCACGTCCACCAGCACCAGCTCGACATCTTCCAGCGCGGTGACGCGCAGGCTGCGCTCGTCGCGGATCGCCGCGCCGTCGCGGGCTTCCAGCTTCACGCCGTTCAATTCCACCGAGCCGCGGGCCGGCACCAGGTAGCCGTGGCGACCCGGCGCCATGGCGTATTCCGCCGTCTCGCCGGCCTTCAGCGTGGCGCCCAGCACGCGCGCATCGGTGCGCAGGGGCAGGGCGTCGGCATCGCCGGGGATGCCGCTGGCCAGCGCCACGAAACGCCCGGCCCGTTCGCCCCTAGGGAACGGCCGCGTGCCCCACGACGGCGGCTGGCCGTGCGCATCGGGGATGATCCAGATCTGGAAGATGCGCGTGGTCTCGTCTTCCATGTTGTACTCGGCATGGGTGATGCCGCTGCCCGCGCTCATCACCTGCACGTCGCCCGCCACGGTGCGGCCCTTGTTGCCGAGGCTGTCCTGGTGGCTGATCGCACCCTCGCGCACGTAGGTGACGATTTCCATGTCCGCATGCGGATGCGGCGGGAAGCCGGTGTGCGGCGCGATGGTGTCGTCGTTCCACACGCGCAGCGCGCCCCAGCCCATGTTCGCCGGGTCGTGGTAGCTGGCGAACGAGAAGTGGTGCTTCGCCTTCAGCCAGCCGTGGTCGGCGTTGCCGAGGCGGTCGAAAGGCCTGCGTTCGATCATGGGAATGCCCTCATGGATGGATGGGCACAGCATGGGGCTCGGCGTGGTGCAGGGGAACCGGCAGCCAGTGAACGGATTGTTTCCGCCGTGAGCCTCAGCGTGCGGTCCCAGTGAGTGTCAGCACCAGTCCCACACAGGCGCCAAGGCAGGTGATCGCCAATACCGCGCGGAACACATGCAGCAGCCAACCGCCTCCCGCGCAGCGCACGCCGAACAGGAACGCCGCCAGCGCGGCCACGAACAAGGCACTGCCGACGGCGACCAACGCAGGCGAGACCCGCAGTGTTCCGGCGATCACCCCGGCATTGCCGGCGTTGAACAACAGCCATTCGCCGGCGCGCCAGCGCGGCGCGGGCGGTTGCGCCGGCAACAGGGCCTGGCCCAATCCCAGCACGCCTTGCGCCACGCCGGCCACCAGCACTAGGTAGGCCACCATCCACACCAGCGGGCGGGTCGGCGCATGGGCCACCGCGGCGGCCACGAAGCCGGCGATCAACAACGCAACCAATGCCGTCAGCAGGAATGGCCACGCCACATCCAGGCGTTTGCACGGGCCGGAAGGGAACGGGGCATTCATGCGATTCTTTCCGTTGACAACGCGTCGGCACGCCACGCAGTGACGGGGGCGGCCAGCGCCGCGACCTGCGCATGCCAGTGTTCCAGTGCGCAGGCGTCCTCGTCGTCCACCTCGATGCGTGGGAACCACGCCTGCGCGCCGTTGGCCTGAAGCCACGCGTCGAGCGTGCGGCCGAAGCCGCAGAAGTCTTCGTAGCCGCGATCGCCCAGCGCCAACAGGCCGTAGTGCAGTTGCGCGAGCGATGCGGATTGCACCATCACCATGTGGCTGAAGGTCTCTGCCATGTCCGGCCGATCACCGTCATACGTGGTGCTGACGAGGAACAGCACCTGGCTGGCGGATTCCAGCATGGCCCTGTCCAGCGCCTCGAAATCCACGACCTGCGATGCGACACCCGCGCCGCGCAATTGCTCGTGGGTGGCTGCGGCCAGATCCTCGGCCACACCGGTCTGCGAGGCATAGGCGATCAGCACCGGGTCCGGCACGAAACGCATACCCGTGACGGGTTCGGCCGGCGCCGCTGGGCGGCTGCCGGCCGGTTCACCGATCAGCTCCTGCAACCACACGGGTTGAAACATGCCCATGACGTCTGTCGTTGTTCCTGCTGCCTGCGATTCATCCTAGCCGCCGGCGTCTGGAGCGCGCTGATATGGGTCAAGCGTCGTCCGCGCTGGAATTCCGGCTCGCGCGGCCGCATATTCCAGTGTCAGCCATAGCGTGCGGAGGTTCCCATGGCTACCGGATGGGCCGGCGACGGCGCCGTGCAGGACCAGATCGATGCCACCGTTGCCGATGCGGTGCAGCGCGCCCGCAGCCAATTGAAGCGTGGGCCCAGCCTCGCCCGCTGCGAGGAATGCGACGCGCCGATTCCCGAGGCGCGCCGCCAGGCCGTGCCCGGCGTGCGCCTGTGCGTGGCCTGCCAGGAGGCGCAGGACGCCGAACGCGCCGCCAACCTCTACAACCGCCGCGGCAGCAAGGACAGCCAGCTGCGCTGAGCGCCCGCACTTCCGCGCATTCATGCAAGACCCAGCGCGATTGCGCGACACTTCGCCTCTTTGCTCCCCGCGAGGCGCGTGATCTTGCCCGATTCCCTTCTTTCCCGCGGCGCGACGCTGTTGCTGGCTGTGGTGGGCTGCGCACTGACGGTTCCGGCGATGGCGAAGTCGAAACCGTCCCCTGGCTTCGACGGCCCACTCACCGTGCACCTGCGCAGCGACAGCATCACGCTGCGCATGGCCAAGGCGCCGCAGCTTTACCTGGCGGGCACCATCAATGCCGCCGCGGTGGAACAGCTGCGCAGGCTGCTGCAGTCGGACAAGGCCCCGCCGGGCACGGACGTCTACCTCGACTCGTCCACCGGCGATGCCGCCGCGGGCATGGAACTCGGCAGGCTGTTCCGCGCCGCGCGCTTCAACACGCACCTGGGCACCTGGCATACGGGTTCCGCGCCCGCGCTGCCGGCGACCTGCCTGGATGCCTGCGCCTACGCCTGGCTGGGCGGCGTGTACCGCTGGTCGCCCAGCGGTACCGACCGCATCGGCCTGCACGAAAACCTGCTGCCGAACCGTGACACCGCCTCACCCGGCGCACCGTCGCCCACGGAGCTGCGCAGCTACATCGCTGCGATGGACGTGCGGCCCGAGCAGGTTGCCCAGGTCAGCAACCTGGTGATGAACGGCATTGCCTGGTGGAACACGGAGCAACTGCTGCCCGCGCAGGTGGCGAACAACGGCCGCCTGCCGCTGGAGGCGTCCTACCAAAAGGCTCCCGGCGACGCTCCCACCCTGCTGCTCTCGCAGATCGTGCGCGGCCATGAGAACCAGGTCACCCTGCAATGTGCACCCGGCCAGATCACCGTGAGCGCCCGCTACGCCGTGGGCGGCGAACGCGCCCCGAACCTGGCTGCGCGTGCGATGTATGCCTATTTCGAGGTGGGCGGACAGGCCTGGGAACCACGGCTGGGCAAGCGCCCGCAGGCCGATGGCGATGCGCTGGTATTCGAACGGCAGATGCCGTTCGCTCAACTCGCGCCCATGCTGCACGCCGGGTCGCTGGCCGCCTGGATCGAGATCACCGGCAGCCCAGTGCGGCTGGGGTTCTGGATCGCACCGTCATCGGCCGAAAAACTCACGCAACCGTTCTATGCGGATTGCCAGGCGCTGCAGCCGGGCTACGTGCCGCCGAAGGCGCCTGCGGAACAGGCCAAGCCGTCGTTCTGGAAACGGATCACCAGCAAGTTGCGGCACCAGTGAGCTTGCCTCCCGGTTGACCCGGGTGGCGTGGGCCGCGCACGTCACGTCGCATCCATTGCGACGGCGCACGTCGATCCTGCCGCGGGCCGCGCCGGTGCATGGCATCATCCGAGGCTGCGTCGACCTCATGCGTCGTGCCACCGGTGCGTCGGCGCATGGGGGAGCGTCCGCAGTTGCAGTCCAGGTGGCAGATGGACGTGCCCGACCCCGAGCTGCGTCGGGCATTCGAGGCGCAGCAGGCCAGTCACGGATAAGGCCGGACCAAGGTGGAAGCGCAGACGGCACCGCATTGTTGCGGTGCCGTCTGCGCTTCGGGCGGAAGTCACTGGATGCCAGCCTGACCCGCCTCGCTGTCGAGGCGGGTCAGGCTGGCAATGACGTAAAACTTAAAGCGCCTCGAAGATCCCCGCCGCACCCATGCCGGTGCCAATGCACATCGTCACCATGCCGTACTTCTGCTTCCTGCGGCGCAGGCCGTGCACCAGCGTGGCGATGCGCACCGCGCCGGTGGCGCCGAGCGGGTGGCCGAGGGCGATGGCGCCGCCGACCGGGTTGACCTTGCTGGGGTCGAGCTTGAGGTCGCCCATCACGGCCAGCGCCTGCGCGGCGAAGGCTTCGTTGAGTTCGATCCAGTCCAGCTGGTCCTGGGTGATGCCGGTCTGCTTGAGCGCCTTGGGGATCGCTTCCTTCGGGCCGATGCCCATGATCTCGGGCTTGACGCCGGCGACGGAGAAGCCGACGAAGCGGGCCAGCGGCTGCAGGTTGTATTCCTTGATCGCTTTTTCGCTGGCGAGCAGCACGGCGCCGGCGCCGTCGGACATCTGCGAGGAGTTGCCGGCGGTGACGGTGCCGCCGAACTGGCCGTTGCGGAACACGGTCTTGAGTTTGCTCAACACCTCGAGTGTGGTGCCGGCGCGCGGGCCTTCATCGGCGGCGATGCTGCGGCTGTCGGTGACGATGCTGCGGGTGGCGAGGTTCGGGTAGTGGTCGTCCAGTGCGAACGGGCTGATCTCGTCGTTGAACTCGCCGGCGGCCTGGGCGGCCAGTGCACGGCGGTGGCTTTCCACTGCGAACGCGTCCTGCTGCTCGCGGCTGACCTTCCACTGCTTGGCCACGTTCTCGGCGGTGATGCCCATGCCGTAGGCGATGCCGATGTGTTCGTTGCTGAAGATCGCGGGGTTCATCGCGATCTTGTGGCCCATCATCGGCACCATGCTCATGCTTTCGGTGCCGCCGGCGAGCATCAGGTCGTCCTCGCCGAGGCGGATGCGGTCGGCGGCCATCGCCACGGCCTGCAGGCCGGACGAGCAGAAGCGGTTGATGGTGACGCCCGGCACGGTGTCGGGCAGGCCGGCCAGCAGCACGCCGATGCGCGCCACGTTCATGCCTTGCTCGGCCTCGGGCATGGCGCAGCCGATGATGGCGTCGCCGATGCGGTGCGGATCGATGCCCGGCGCCTGAGCCATCACGGCCTTGATGACGTGGGCCAGCATGTCGTCAGGACGGGTGTTGCGGAATACGCCGCGCGGCGCCTTGCCGACCGGGGTGCGGGTGGCGGCGACGATGTAGGCGTCTTGCACTTGCTTGGTCATGATTTTGCTCCGTGGCGTCGCGCTTTCAGCGGCGACGCTTTCAGTTTTTGATCGTCATTCCGGCGCAGGCCGGAATCCAGTCGTAGCAGTGATCGGTTTTCGCCACTGGATCCCGGCCTGCGCCGGGATGACGTGCCTGTGAAGTTCGGTCAGTTCCTGAGCGGCTTGCCGGTGGTCATGGTGTGTGCGATGCGGGCCTGGGTCTTTTCGGTCTTTGCAAGCTCCACGAAGTGCTTGCGCTCCAGTTCCAGCAACCATTCCTCGTCCACGAGCGAGCCGCGTTCCACGCTGCCGCCGCACAAGGTGTCGGCGATGCGGGTGGCGATGGCCACGTCGTGCTCGGAGGCGAAGTAGCCGGCCTGCAGGTTGGCCAGCGAGGCCTTGAAGGTGGCGGTGCCCACGTCGCCGGCGACCGGAATGGCGCGCTGGTACAGCGGCGGGCGGTAGCCGGAGTCGGCCAGCGACAGCGCCACCTTCTTCGCCACGTAGAGCAGCTCGTAGGCGTTGAACACCACCACGTCGCTGTCGCGCAGCAAGCCCATGTTCTTCGCCTCGATGGCGCTGGGCGAGACCTTGGCCATCGCCACCGTCTCGAACACCTTCTTCAGCGATTCGAACGGATCGGCCGGGTTGGCCTTGGCTGCGCGCACGGCCAGTTCGTGCAGGCCGCCACCGGCGGGCAGCAGGCCCACGCCGGCTTCGACCAGGCCGATGTAGCTTTCCAGCGCGGCCACGGTGCGCGCGGAGTGCATCTGGAACTCGCAGCCGCCGCCCAGGGCGAGGCCGCGCACGGCGGAGACCACCGGCACCAGCGCGTGCTTGATGCGCATGCTGGTGCGCTGGAAGTTGGCGACCATCTTCTCGAAGTCGTCGAACTTGCCGGCCTGCAGCAGGCCCAGCGCGCCCTTGAGGTCGGCGCCGGCGGAGAACGGTTCGCCGTTCTGCCAGATCACCACGGCCTTGAGTTTTTCCTCGGCGATGCCGATGGCATGCTGGATGCCGTCGAGCACCTGGTCGTTGACCGTGTGCATCTTGGTCTTGAACGAGATGATGCCCACGCCGTCGTCGCCCAGCGTCCACAGGCGAACGCCGTCGTTCTCCCAAACCGTGCTGCCCTGGTCGAACTGCTCGTCCAGGATGGGATCGGGGAACAACTGGCGCGCGTAGACCGGCTGCGCGGAACGCGGCTTGTAGCTGCTGGACGCTGCGGACCAGGAGCCGTCCTTGCCGTGCACGCCGGCGCGGCCGTCCAGCACCCACGCGGGCAGCGGTGCCTTGCTCATCGCCTTGCCGGCGTCGATGTCTTCCTGCACCCACTGCGCCACCTGCTGCCAGCCGGCGGCCTGCCAGGTCTCGAACGGGCCGAGCTTCCAGCCGTAGCCCCAGCGGATCGCGAAGTCGACGTCGCGCGCCGTATCCGCGATGTCGGCAAGATGGTAGGCGGTGTAGTGGAACAGGTCGCGGAAGGTGGCCCACAGGAACTGCGCCTGCTTGTCGCCGGAGGCGCGCAGCTGGGCGAACTTCTCGGCCGGGTTCTTGATCGCGAGGATCGCGGCGACTTCATCCGAAGCCTTTTGCTCGGAGGCGCGGTAGTCCTGCTTGGCGACGTCGAGCACCACGATGTCCTTGCCGGCCTTGCGGTAGAGGCCGGCGCCGTTCTTCTGGCCAAGCGCGCCCTTCCCGATCAGCGCGGAGAGCCACGCCGGCGCCTTGAAGTAGGCGTGCCACGGGTCGTCGGGCAGGGTGTCGGCCATGGTCTTGATGACGTGCGCCATGGTGTCCAGGCCCACCACGTCGGCGGTGCGGTAGGTGGCGCTCTTGGGGCGGCCCACGGCCGGGCCGGTGAGCGCATCGACCACGTCGAAGCCCAGCCCGAACTGTTCGGTGTGGTGCATGGTGGCCAGCATCGAGAACACGCCGATGCGGTTGCCGATGAAGTTCGGCGTGTCCTTGGCGATCACCACGCCCTTGCCGACGGTGGTGACGAGGAAGGTTTCCAGGCCCTCGACCACCTTCGGGTCGGTGAGGCGGGTGGGGATCACTTCGACCAGGTGCATGTAGCGCGGCGGGTTGAAGAAATGCACGCCGCAGAAGCGGTGGCGCATCTCCTCTGGCAGCGCCTCGGCGAGGCCGTTGATCGACAGACCCGAGGTGTTCGATGCCAGCACGGCGGTGGGCGAGACGTGCGGGGCGATCTTCCTGTAGAGGTCCAGCTTCCAGTCCATCCGCTCGGCGATCGCCTCGATCACCAGGTCGACGTCCTTGAGGTGGCCCATGTCCTCGTCGTAGTTCGCCGGGATGATCGCGCTCGCGAGGTCCTTGTCGGCCAGCGGCGCGGGCGACAGCTTGGCCAGGTTGGCGATCGCCTTGAGCGCGATGCCGCTCTTCGGGCCGTCCTTGGCGGGCAGGTCGAACAGCACGGTCTCGACGCCGGCGTTGGTCAGGTGCGCGGCGATCTGCGCGCCCATGACGCCGGCGCCCAGCACGGCAGCCTTGCGGATGCGCAGTGTCGGGGTGGAAGTGGATGGAGCGGTCATCAGGATTCTCCAGTCAGAGACTGCTTGGGAGTACGAACGAAAGCCGTTCAAGATGGGCGCGCGACCGTGGCCGCACGGTGAAGTCAGGTGGCATTGAGGCCGGCGGCGGCGAAGCGGATCAGGTGCTGCACGGTCTGCTCGCGGTGGGCGCGTTCGCTGACGTCGCTCTTGCGCTGGATGATGCCGAAGCCGGACATCGCATGGGTCAGCGCCCCGGTCGCCAGGTCGATGCGCCAGTACAGCTCCTCCTTGCTCAGCCGCGGCAGCAGCCGGGCGAACTCGGCGGTGAACTGGCGCATCACGTGGCCGTAGTTCTCGGACAGGAATTTGCGCAGGCTGTCGTCGTGCTCGGCGAAGGCGCGCGCCA
The DNA here is from genome assembly GCF_040812335.1 of Rhodanobacter lycopersici. NCBI lineage: Bacteria > Pseudomonadati > Pseudomonadota > Gammaproteobacteria > Lysobacterales > Rhodanobacteraceae > Rhodanobacter > Rhodanobacter lycopersici. The sequence continues at coordinate 394,849 of NZ_JBFOHK010000001.1, read as the reverse complement.
GCACGCGCATGAACAGCGAGCCGCTGTCGTCGTGCGAGAGCTCCAGGGCAGGGCGGATGAAGGCATCGAGCACATCCTCCAGCCGGGTGTCGGGCTGGCCGGCCACCTTGGCCAGCGCGGCCAGGCGCTGGGCGTTCAGTGCGTCCAGACGGCGCCGGAACACCTGTTCGACCAGCTTCTCCTTGGAGCCGAAGTGGTAGTTGACCGCGGCGAGATTGACCCCGGCAGCGCTGGTCAGCTGGCGCAGCGAGGCGCCGTCGAAGCCGCGCTGGGCGAACAGGGTCTCGGCGGCGCCGAGTATGCGTTCCTTGGTGGAGCCGGTGCGGTTCACGGATCGGTTCTTCCCATGTGGCCAAGGGATGTCGTTCAAACGATCGTTTGAGCATACGCGGGCGGCTTCGCTGCCGTCAAACCATGGGGCTGGCCGGTCCGTCGTCGACTTGCGAATGAGGTAGAATCTGTCAAACTTCGCAGGCTAAACCCGCATTCCGAGTCGGTTTTGGCCGATTCGCGGCGCGACGCCGACCCATCTCACCATCCTGTTTCCCGGAGCACACCCATGGCGCTGGAGCGCACCCTTTCCATCATCAAGCCCGATGCCGTTGCCAAGAACGTGATCGGCGAGATCTACGCCCGTTTCGAGAAGGCCGGCCTCAAGGTCATCGCCGCCAAGCAGAAGCAGCTGTCGCGCGCCGAGGCCGAAGGCTTCTACGCCGTGCACAAGGAGCGTCCGTTCTTCAAGGCGCTGGTGGAATTCATGATCTCCGGCCCGGTGATGATCCAGGTGCTGCAGGGCGAGAACGCCGTGCTCAAGCACCGCGAGCTGATGGGCGCCACCAACCCGAAGGAAGCCGCGCCGGGCACGATCCGCGCCGACTTCGCCGACTCTATCGACGCGAACGCCGTGCATGGTTCCGACGCGGTCGGGACGGCCGCCGTCGAGATCGCGTACTTCTTCGCTGCTACCGAGATCCACAGCCGGTAATCCGTTACTTGTGCGTTCGTCCATGAACGCGGGGATCAAAAGGCGGCCGTCCATGGTCGCACTCTGAAACAAGGACATGAACCAGGTACTCACCACTCCATCCGACCAGTCCGGCACCGCCGGCAAGGTCAACCTGCTCGACTTCGATCGCCAGGGGTTGCGCGACTTCTTCGCGCAGCTCGGCGAGAAGCCGTATCGCGCCGAGCAGGTGATGAAGTGGATCTACCACCACCTCGAGTCCGATTTCGCGAACATGACCGACGTGGGCAAGGCGCTGCGCGCCAAGCTCGAGGCGAGCTGCCACGTCGGGCCGCCGCAGACGCTGGTGGACAAGGCGGCTGCCGACGGCACGCACAAGTGGCTGCTGGGCATGGACGGCCGCAACGCGGTGGAGGCGGTGTACATCCCCGAGCCCACTCGCGGCACGCTGTGCGTGTCCTCGCAGATCGGCTGCGCGCTGAACTGCCAGTTCTGCTCCACCGGCGCGCAGGGCTTCAACCGCAACCTCGCCACCGCCGAGATCATCGGCCAGATGTGGGTGGCGGCGAAGCACCTGGGCAACGTCACCCACCAGAACCGCCGCATCACCAACGTGGTGATGATGGGCATGGGCGAGCCGCTGGCGAATTTCGACAACGTGGTGCGCGCGATGAGCCTGATGCGCGACGATCTGGGCTTCGGCCTCGCCTCCAAGCGCGTCACGCTGTCCACCGCCGGCATGGTGCCGATGATCGACAAGTTGTCGGAAGTCATCGACGTGTCGCTGGCGGTATCGCTGCATGCGGCCAATGACGAGCTGCGCACCGAACTGGTGCCGCTCAACAAGCGCTACCCGCTGGCCGAACTCACCGCAGCCTGCCAGCGCTGGATCGCGCGCAAGCCGCGCACCTCGATCACCTTCGAATACACCCTGATGAAGGGCGTGAACGACCAGCCCGAGCACGCGAAGCAGCTGATCCGCTTCATGCGCAGGCTGCCGACCTGCAAGGTCAACCTGATCCCGTTCAATCCCTTCCCGGGCACGCGCTTCGAGCGCTCGGACGCCGAGACCATCCGTGCGTTCCAGACCCAGTTGCTGAACGCCGGCATCCTCACCATGCTGCGTCGCACCCGCGGCGACGACATCGACGCCGCCTGCGGCCAACTGGCTGGTCAGGTGAACGACCGCACCCGGCGCAGTGCCGGGATCCGCCAACGTGTGGACCAAGAGGTGACGCATGCGCTGTAAGCCGCTGCTGGGGTTCGGCCTGTCGCTGGTGCTGGCTGGCTGCGTGACGGTGGGTGGCAACCCCAACAGCGGGCAGGACAGCAGCCACTTGCCGCAAACCAGCAAGGCTGACCAGCGCCAAGCCGCGGCGCGCATCCACACCGAGCTGGCCCAGCACTACTTCGCCGACGGCGACCTGCAGGATGCACTGGCCAAGCTGCAGCTGGCGCTGAAGTTCGACCCGGACTACGCGCCGGCCCACACCGTGATCGCGGTGGTCTACGAAAGGATCAATAATCTCCCGGAGGCAGAGATCCACTACCGCAAGGCGGTGGCGCTGGAGCCGACCAAGGGTGCCCCGAACAACAACCTCGGGCAGTTCCTGTGCCGTACCGGCAAGGTGCAGGAATCGATCGGCTACTTCCGCAAGGCGGTAGCCGACCCGTTCTATGCCACCCCCGACGTGGCGCTCACCAATGCCGGCATCTGCCAGCTGCAGATAGGCGATACGGCCGGCGCGGAAGCGAGTTTTCGTGACGCAATCGCGCGAAATCCCGGCAACGGCGATGCACTTTTCCATCTTGCCGAAGTACTCTACCGGCAGGGGGATGCGTTTCGTGCTCGGGCCTTCATCCAGCGCTTTGATGCGCTGGGCAAACCCAATCCGGCCGCTCTCAAGCTTGGTTACGATATCGAGTCGCGCTTGGGCAACACGGACGCAGCCCAGACCTATCTCAGGCGTTTGCAGAGCCAGTTCCCGGACTCGGAGCAGGCTCGCGCCCTGAAAACCACTGCCAGCAGTCAATGACCACGATGCAGCCTTCCAAGCCCGGCCACGACGAGGTCGCGCACGATCTGTTCGCCGGCCGGCCGGACGTCACGGAAGAGACCTCCGCCGCCAGTCACGTCCATGTCAGTCCCGACGTCGCCTTCGGCAATCGCCTGCGGGCGGCGCGCGAGGCGCGCGGCATGGAACTGGACGCCTGCGCCCACGCACTGAAGCTGCCCTTGCGCGTCCTGCGCAAGCTGGAGCAGGGTGAGCACGACGGCATCGACTCCCGGGTCTACCTGGCCAGCTACATCGGCAAGTACAGCCAGTATCTGGGTATCGACGAAGCGGCGATCCAGGCCGAGCTGGTGCGTATCCGCCACGTCGAACCGCCGCTGGTGGCCACCGGCGGTGTTTCGCATTCGCGTTTCCTGTTCGACCGTTACGCCACTGCCGCCACCTACGTGGTGTTGACCCTGGTCATCGCGGTGCCGACGATCTGGTTCGGCGTGCGCAGCACGCTGGATCGCGACCTCAGCCACCTGACCCCGCTGGATGCCTCGCCGGTGGCGCAGCAGGATGCGCAGCAGGCCGCCGCACCGGGCAAGCCGGGCGTGGCATTGACGACGGCGACGGCAGGGAAGGCGCCGGCGGCACAGCCGGCCCAGGATCAGCCACTGTTGGCCTCGATGGCTCCGTTTCCGAACCTTGGCGACGACGCGCTGCAGCCACCGAAGGTTGCCGCACCCGCGGTCACCGCGGACGAGGGAGCCGGTGGTCATAGCCTCAGCCTGAATCTCAGCGCGGCCAGCTGGGTCGAGGTGATCGGGCAGGACGGCACGCGCCTGGAGTATGGCCTGCTGCCTGCCGGCACCAGCAAGACCTGGCGCAGCGATCAGCCGCTGGACGTGCGCATCGGCAACGTCGTCGGTGCGCAGGTGAGCATCGATGGCCAGCCGGTGACGCTCGACGGTTTCCGTCACGCCAACGTGGCACATTTCCGCATGCAGATCGCGGACGGCAAGGCCGCTGCGGCCAGCCTCTGATCGCCGCGCCACGCGCGCTCGCCGCGCCTGCAGGCCATCCATTTCGGTTATGCTTGCCCATTCTTCGCCCGTGACCGGGCGAAGGGTGCCGGTGGGTTGTTTTTCGCCCTCCTGCACGCGGTGCGCGACGCGCACGATTTCCACCAACGGTGAAGCATGGCATTCGACGCATACGACGATTACGAACAAAGCGAACGTGTCCAGAAATGGCTGCGCGAGAACGGCCTCTCCATCGCCGTGGGCATCGCGATCGGCCTGGTCGGCATCTTCGGCCTGCAGCAGTGGCGCAAGCACCAGGCGAACAACGAAGCCGCCGCTGCCGGCCTGTACCAGCAGGCCGAGGTGGCACTGGCCAGCGGCAAGCCGACGGCGGCGACCGCCTTCGTCGATGAGCTGATGAAGGACTACGCCAAGTCGCCGTACGCGCTGTTCGCCGTCAGCGATCGCGCAAAGCAGGAAGTACAGGACAAGCAGCTGGACAAGGCCATCGCCTCGCTGCAGTGGGCCGAGGCCCACGCCGCCGATCCGGTGCTGAAGGGACTGGTGCAGTTGCGCATCGCCCGCGTGCAGTTGGCCAAGGGCGACGGCCAGGCCGCGCTGGCCACGCTCGAGGCGATGCCGGCCGGCCAGTACACCGGCCTGAACCAGGAACTCCGTGGCGATGCGCTGGTCAAGCTGGGACGCGCCGACGACGCACGCAAGGCCTACCAGGCGGCGATGGCGGCATTGGGTGAGGACGCGCCGCAGCATGCCGTCCTGCAGATGAAAATCGACGATCTGGCCGTGGCCGGAAAGCAGGGTGCATGAAAGCTGTGGTGAAGAAGAGCGTATGGCTGGTTGCCTTGGGTTCGCTGGTCCTGCTGGCCGGCTGCAACTCGTTCAAGAAGAAGAACCTCGAACCACCGACCCCGCTGGAAAAACATTTCACACCCACGGTGCAGGTCAGCAAGGTGTGGACTGCACGCATCGGTGACGGTCCAGGCATCAGCGGCGTGCTCCTGCGCCCGACGGTGGTGGATGGCGTGCTGTATGCCGTGAGCACCGACGGCAGGATCGCGGCGTTCGACGCCGCCAGCGGCAAGCAGTTGTGGGAAAAGACCACCAAGGTCAAGAAGGGCTGGTTCGGCTTTGGCGGCAAGAAAGGGAAGGCGGTCCCCGAGGGCTCCTACGCCGGCGGTCCGACCGTGGTCGGCGACCTGCTGGCGGTTGGCACGCTGGACGGCTACGTCTACGGCATGAATCCGAAGGACGGCAGTCAGCTGTGGTCGTCCGAGCTGGATTCCGAAGTGATCTCCGCGCCGGCGATCAGCGGCGACCTGGTGATCGCGCGCACCCAGGACGGCCGCGTGTACGGCCTCGACGCCGCCACCGGCAAGCGCCGCTGGGTCTACGACCAGGGCAACGTGCCGCTGCTCAGCCTGCGCGGCAACGGCGTGCCGCTGACCGCGAACGGCGTGGTGTTCATCGGTAGTGACGACGGCAAGCTGGTCGCGCTGCGCCAGGACAACGGCGAGAAGCTGTGGGAGCAGCGGCTTGCCAGCGGCGAGGGGCGCACCGACATCGAGCGCCTCAATGATGCCGACGGTTCGATCCTGCTCGACGGCAGCACGCTGTATGCCGCTGCCTACCACGGCAATCTCACCGCGATCGACGGACCCAGCGGCCGCCCGCTGTGGAGCCGCGCGTTCTCCACCTACACCTCGCTCGCCATCGGTGGTACTGCCATCTACGGCGTCAACGACCAGGGCGAAGTATGGGCGTTCGACCGCAGCGGCGGCGCGGACATGTGGAAGAACGACAAGCTGAAGTATCGCTGGCTCACCGGCCCCGCCGTGCAGGGCAACTACGTGGTGGTGGGCGACGCCTATGGCTACGTGCACTGGCTGCAGGCCGGCGACGGTGCGCTGGCCGCACGCATGCGCCTGTCGAAGAAGGCGATCCAGGCCCAGCCGCTGGTGGTGGGCGACACCGTGTACGTCGAAGACGTGAAGGGCCACATCGGCGCCTACCGTCTCGCCGCGCACTGATCGCGCAGGAACCATGCCTCGTCATGCTGCCCGTCGTCGCCCTGGTCGGTCGCCCCAACGTCGGTAAATCGACCCTGTTCAACGCGCTGACGCGCAGCCGCGACGCCCTGGTGGCCGACCTGCCGGGCGTCACCCGCGACCGCCATTACGGTGTCTGCCATCTCGGCGAACGGCCGTTCGTGGTGGTCGACACCGGCGGCCTGTCCGGCGTGGACGAGGGCCTCGATGCGCTCACCGCGCAGCAGGTGCGCCTCGCCATCGACGAGGCGCAGGCGCTGGTGTTCGTGCTCGATGCGCGCGATGGCCTGCTGCCACAGGACCGCAGCATCCTCGACGAGCTGCGCCGCAGCGGCAAGCCGATCATCGCCGCGGTCAACAAGACCGATGGTCTGGACGAACAGGCCGCGCTGGCCGAGTTCGCCGCCTTCGGCATCGCCACCACGCTGCCGCTGGCTGCCGCGCACAACCGCGGCACCGACCAGCTGTTCGCCGCGCTGCTGCCGCTGCTGCCTGAAGACGCTCATGAGGAGCTGGCGCCGGACGAGAACGACAGCATCCGCGTCGCCATCGTCGGCCGGCCGAATGCGGGCAAGTCCACCCTGGTCAACCGCCTGCTCGGCGAAGACCGGCTGATCGTCTCCGACGTGGCCGGCACCACCCGCGACCCGATCCGCGTGCCGCTGGAACGCGACGGCCGCAAGTACACCCTGATCGACACCGCCGGCGTGCGGCGCCGTGCGCGCGTCGAGGAGGCGGTGGAGAAGTTCAGCGTCATCAAGACCCTGCAGTCGATGGCCGCCGCACAGGTCGTGGTGCTGATGGTCGACGCGCGCGAGAACCTCGCCGACCAGGATCTCACCCTGATCGGCCATGCGCTGGACGAGGGCAGGGCGCTGGTGATCGCGGTCAACAAGTGGGACGGCCTGGACACCTATCAGCGCGAGCAGTGCCAGCGCGCGCTGGAGCGCCGGCTGCAATTCGTGGACTGGGCAAAGAGCGTGTTCATCTCCGCGCTGCACGGCTCCGGCCTGCGCGAGCTGATGCGCGCGGTGGTGCGCGCGCATGCTGCCGCCACCAAGGAACTCGGTTCCTCCGATCTCACCCGCACGCTGGAAAAGGCCTATCAGAACTACCAGCCGCCACTGGTACGCGGGCATGCGCCCAAGCTGCGCTTCGCCCATCCCGGTGGCAGCAACCCGCCCACCATCGTGCTCCACGGTAGCCGCACCAAGCACATCGCGCCGGCCTACCAGCGCTACCTCGAGAACTTCTTCCGCAAGCGTTACAAGCTCGAAGGCACGCCGATCCGCATCGTGTTCCGCGAGGGCGAGAATCCCTACGCCGGCAAGAAGAACGTGCTCACCGAGGCGCAGCAGCGCAAGCGCCAGCGCATGATCCGCGAGATGAAAAAGCGCAAGCGCTGAACGTCGACCGCACTCGCGCTGCTGGGTCTAAACTGACGCGATGAATGATTCCCTGAATCGCGAAAGCTGGCTGGATTCGCTGCGTGCCAGCATCCCGGAAATCCCTCCTAGCGAAGCACTGGCACGCCAGGCACGGGGCGCATTGCTGATCGACGTGCGCGAGGAGGGGGAGCGCGTTGCCGGCATGCCGGCCGGAGCGCTGGGACTGTCGCGTGGCTTCCTCGAATTGCGCATCGAACAGGCCGAACCGGATCGCGCGCGACCGCTGCTCGCGCTGTGCGGCAGTGGCATGCGTTCGCTGCTCGCGGCCGAAGCGCTGCGACGCATGGGCTACCGCGAAGTCGCTTCGGTGGCCGGCGGTTTCGAGCGCTGGAAGACCGAAGGGTTGCCGGTAAGCGCCGGCGTGCTGGACGCGGATGCCGCGGAACGCTATGCGCGCCAGCTGCGCCTGCCGCAGTTGGGTGAGGCGGGGCAGGCGAAGCTGGCGGCGGCGAAGATCGCGTTGCTCGGGGCCGGCGGCCTGGGTGCACCCGCGGCGCTGTATCTCGCCGCGGCCGGCGTGGGCCAGCTCACCCTGATCGACGACGATCGCGTGGAACGCTCCAACCTGCATCGCCAGGTGATCCACGCTGACGCGCGCGTAGGCATGGCCAAGACCGAGTCGGCACGCCTTGCGATCAACGCACTGAATCCGCGCGTGCGCATCGAGACGCGCGACGAACGCCTGTGTGCCGACAATGTGGAGCGCCTGCTCGACGGCCACGATCTGGTGATCGACGGCGCCGACAACTTCCCCGCGCGTTACCTGCTTGCCGCGGCGACGCGGTGCCTGCGCCTGCCGATGGTCTACGGCGCGGTGGAACGCTTCACCGGGCAGGTCAGCGTGTTCGATCCGCGCCGCGACGATGCGCCGTGCTATCGCTGCCTGTTCCCGGAGCCACCCTCGGCCGCCGAGGCACCGAACTGCAGCGAGGCCGGCGTGCTCGGCGTGCTGCCCGGCATCGTGGGCCTGCTGCAGGCCACCGAGGCGCTGAAGCTGATCCTCGGCATCGGCGAGCCGCTGGTCGGGCGGCTGCTGTCGTTTGATGCGCTGGGCATGCGTTTTCGCGAGACGCGCCTGCCGCGCGATCCGGCCTGCCCGGGTTGCGGCGCGGCCGCGCGCTTCGCCGGTTACGAGGACATCGCCGCGCTCTGCGCGGCAGCCGGCTGATCGAGGTCGGCGGGTATCAGCGCATATACCGCGGCATCGTGAGCGCGATCCCAAGCCCACAGCCGTTGCCGTGCCATGCCTTCGAACACGGCGCCCAGCTTTGCGGCGACGCGGCGGCTGGCGTGGTTGTAGGGCAGGGTGACGATCTCGATCCGGACCAGACCCAGCTCGGCGAAGCCGAAGCGCGCCACCAGCCTCGCGGCTGCAGCGGCGAGGCCCTGGCCCTGGCGCGAGGCGCGTACCCAGTAGCCCAGGTTGGCGCTGCGGTGCATGGCATTGAGCTGGTTGAGCCCGCAACCGCCCAGCAATTCGCCGCTGGCCGCATCGCGCACGGCAAATGCGAACTGCTCGCCGGTGTGCCAGTTGTCGCGGCACTGCGTCGCCCAGGCCTCGGCTCGTTCCAGCCCGTAGTCCTCGTTGCACCACGGCAACCAGCGTCCCACGCTGACCACCGACTCGCGTACCGCGGCATGCAGCTCGATGGCATCCGTATCGCGCCACGGCTGCAACAGCAGACGGCCGTCGGCAAGCGCAGGCGCGACGTGGGTGATGGCTTCGACCATGGCTTGGCGTTTGTGCACTGCGGTTGGAGCTTGGATAATGGCGCGTCTTTCGGCCTGGCACCAACATGAGCGCACGCATCCTCGACGGCAAACGCATCGCGCAGGAACTGCTGGAGCGGATCGGCCGGCGCGTGGCCGAACGCAAGGCGCAGGGCCACGCCGCGCCCGGGCTGGCGGTGGTGCTCGTGGGCGACGATGCCGCCTCGTCGGTATACGTGCGCAACAAGCGCAAGGCCTGCCACCAAGTCGGGTTTCGCTCCTTCGATTTCGACCTGCCGGCGAGCACCACGCAGGACGAGCTGTTCGCGCTGATCGACCGGCTCAACGCCGATCCGGCGGTGCACGGCATCCTGGTGCAGTCACCGTTGCCGGAGCATATTGACGAGGACGCACTGGTCGACCGCATCGACCCGGCCAAGGACGTGGACGGCTTCCAGGCGGTGAACGTGGGGCGCCTCGCGCTGCGCCGCTTCGGCCTGCGCCCGTGCACGCCGAAGGGCGTGATGACCCTGCTCGGCCACACCGACCGCCCGGTGCGCGGCCAGCATGCGGTGGTGGTGGGCGTGTCCAACCACGTCGGCCGGCCGCTGGCGCTGGAGCTGCTGATCGCCGGTTGCACCACCACCTGCTGCCACAAGTTCACCCGTGATCTGGAAGGCCACGTGCGCCAGGCCGATATCGTGATCGTCGCGGTGGGTCGTCCGGGCCTGGTGAGGGGCGAATGGATCAAGCCCGGCGCGGTGGTGATCGACGTGGGCATCAACCGGCTCGACGATGGCCGCCTGGTGGGCGACGTGGAATTCGAACCGGCCGCCGAGCGCGCCAGCTGGATCACGCCCGTGCCCGGCGGCGTGGGCCCGATGACCGTGGCCACGCTGATGGAGAACACGCTGGAAGCGGCCGAGGCGAGTGCCGCAAGCTGATTTTCGCGGTGGCATTCAGCCGCCGCGCTGGCGACATGCTGCACTGCCGCGTATAATCCTCTCTTTGCCGCGGGGCATACCATGCGCATTCTCGCCGAGGCTCTCACCTACGACGACGTCTACCTCGTTCCGGGCCATTCCGTCGTGCTGCCACGCGACGTCGATACCTCCACCCGGTTCACCCGCGGCCTGCGCCTGAACATTCCCATCGTCTCCGCTGCGATGGATACCGTGACCGAAGCGCGCCTCGCCATCACCATGGCACAGCAGGGCGGCATCGGCATCATCCACAAGAACATGACGTTCGAGCAGCAGGCGGCCGAAGTGCGCCTGGTGAAGAAGTTCGAGGCGGGCGTGATCCGCAACCCGTTCAGCGTGAGCCCGGACACCTCGATCAGCGAGGTGCTCAAGCTCACCCGGGCGCACAACATCTCCGGCGTGCCGGTGGTGGAAGGCGAGAAGCTGGTCGGCATCGTCACCAGCCGCGACATGCGCTTCGAGCGCAAGCCCAACGACCCGGTGCGCAACATCATGACCCGCCAGGAGCGCCTGGTGACAGTGAAGGAAGGCGCCAGCCAGGACGAAGTGCTGCAGCTGCTGCACAAGCATCGCATCGAGAAGGTGCTGGTGGTCAACGACGACTTCCAGTTGCGCGGCCTGATCACCGTGAAGGACATCCAGAAGGCGCGCGACAACCCGAACTCGGTCAAGGATCGCAACGAGGCGTTGCTGGTCGGCGCGGCCGTGGGCGTGGGCGGCGATACCGAGCGCCGCGTGGAAGCGCTGGTCGAGGCCGGCGTGGACGTGCTGGTGGTGGATACCGCGCACGGCCATTCGCAGGGCGTAATCGACCGCGTGGCCTGGGTGAAGAAGCGGTTCCCGCAGGTGCAGGTGGTGGCCGGCAACATCGTCACCGGCGATGCCGCGCTGATGCTGCGCGACGCCGGCGCCGATGCGGTGAAGGTGGGCGTGGGCCCTGGTTCCATCTGCACCACCCGCGTGGTGGCCGGCGTAGGTGTGCCGCAGATCACGGCCGTCGACCTGGTTGCCACCGCGCTGAAGGATTCCATCCCGCTGATCGCCGACGGCGGCATCCGCTATTCCGGCGATATTCCCAAGGCACTGGCAGCCGGCGCGTCCACCGTGATGCTCGGCTCGATGTTCGCCGGCACCGAGGAATCGCCGGGCGAGGTCGAGCTGTTCCAGGGTCGCTCGTACAAGAGCTATCGCGGCATGGGTTCGATCGGCGCGATGCAACTCGGCTCCAAGGACCGCTACTTCCAGGACAACGAAGCCGACGCAGACAAGCTGGTGCCCGAGGGCATCGAAGGCCGCGTGCCGTACCGCGGTCCGCTGCGCAACATCATCCACCAGCTGATCGGCGGCCTGCGTGCCTCGATGGGTTACCTCGGTGCGGCCACCATCGACGACGTGCGCAACAAGGCGCAGTTCGTGAAGGTGACTTCGGCCGGCGTCACCGAAGCGCACCCGCACGACATCCAGATCACCAAGGAAGCGCCGAACTACCGGCTGAATTCCTGACGAATGCGGGAGCGCTTGCGCTCCCCCGCGTCATTCCGGCGCAGGCCGGAATCCAGTAGCGATGTCGCAGGTGGCTTGCCTGGTTGCGCCAGGTGTCATCCGGAATGCACTCGCGATAACCGGAACGCGTGGCCACTGGATTCCGGCCTGCGCCGGAATGACGACAACAGAGATTTCCAGCTCTTGGCCAGCCACACATGACCGCCAACATCCATTCCGACAAGATCCTCATCCTTGATTTCGGCGCGCAGTACACGCAGCTGATCGCGCGCCGCGTGCGCGAACTCGGCGTGTACTGCGAGATCTGGGCGTGGGATCACGACCCGGCCGAGATCGCCGCGTTCGGCGCCAAGGGCATCATCCTCTCGGGTGGCCCTGAATCCACCACGCTGCCGGGTGCGCCCAGGGCGCCGCAGGAAGTGTTCGATGCGGGCCTGCCGATCCTCGGCATCTGCTACGGCATGCAGACGCTGGCTGCGCAGCTGGGCGGCGCGACGGAAGCGGCCGACCAGCGCGAGTTCGGTCACGCGGAAGTGGACATCGTGGCGAAGAGCCGCCTGTTCGACGGCTTGAGCGACCACGCCGGCAGCCACCGGCTCGACGTGTGGATGAGCCATGGCGACCACGTCAGCAAGGCGCCGCCGGGCTTTGCCATCACCGGCGCCACGGACCGCATCCCGGTCGCGGTGATGGAGGACGAGGCCAGGCGCTGGTACGGCGTGCAGTTCCATCCCGAAGTGACGCACACGAAGCAGGGCAGTGCGCTGCTCAAGCGTTTCGTCACCGGGATCTGCGGCTGCGCCACGCTGTGGACGGCGGCCAACATCATCGAAGACCAGATCGCCCGGGTGCGCGAACAGGTGGGCGGCGACCACGTGCTGCTTGGCCTTTCCGGCGGCGTGGATTCTTCGGTGGTCGCCGCGCTGCTGCATCGCGCGATCGGCGAGCAATTGACCTGCGTGTTCGTGGACACCGGCCTGCTGCGCTGGAAAGAGGGCGACCAGGTGATGGCCACGATGGCCGAGCACATGGGCGTCAAGGTGATCCGCGTCAACGCCGCCGAGCGCTATTTCAAGGCGCTGGAAGGCGTGGCCGACCCGGAGGCCAAGCGCAAGATCATCGGCCGGCTGTTCGTCGAGATCTTCGACGAGGAATCCGCCAAGGTCACCGCCGCCGGCCACGGCCAGGTGAAGTGGCTGGCGCAGGGCACGATCTATCCCGACGTGATCGAGTCGGCCGGCAGCAAGACCGGCAAGGCCCACGTCATCAAGAGCCACCACAACGTGGGCGGCCTGCCCGAGCACATGAAGCTCAAGCTGGTCGAACCGCTGCGCGAACTGTTCAAGGACGAGGTGCGCCGCATTGGCGTGGAACTCGGCCTGCCGCGTGCGATGGTCTATCGCCATCCGTTCCCGGGCCCGGGCCTGGGCGTGCGCATCCTCGGCGAAGTGAAGCCGGAGTACGCCGAGTTGCTGGCCCGCGCCGACGCCATCTTCATCGAGGAACTGCGCAAGGCCGACCTGTACGACAAGACCAGCCAGGCCTTCGCCGTGTTCCTGCCGGTGAAATCGGTGGGCGTGGTGGGCGACGCGCGCGCCTACGAGTGGGTGATCGCGCTGCGTGCGGTGGAGACCATCGACTTCATGACGGCGCACTGGGCACACCTGCCTTACGACTTCCTTGGTCAGGTTTCCAATAGAATCATCAATGAGCTGCGCGGTGTTTCTCGCGTGGTTTATGACATCAGCGGCAAGCCGCCGGCGACGATCGAGTGGGAGTGAACCGGGCGGCTGTCGGCAATCCGGCTCGACGGTCAGCCGTCGGGCGGCCTTCGATGTAGCGCGAACCGTTCCAGAGGTGGTGTTGCGTTGAAGCCGGATGACGCGGGCCGGCCACAGTCAGGTCGTAGGCTCCCTGGTACTGGGGTATGTCGAAATGCGCGATCCTGCTGTCCTGCTCAGCGCCATCCCCAGTCTTGTCGATCTCCGAATGGCCGATCCTGGTCGCGAGGACCAGGGCCAGTTGCCCGCTCTGCCGGTGGCTGAGGTAATGCGTGGTTGCACTGGCGCTGGTGGAGGTCGAGTTGAATTCCGCCGTGACCGCACGGCGAAGGCGTTCTCGTTCTCGGCAAGCGCATACGGGACCGGATCGACATCGACGTAATAGTTGGTCACCGGATCGAACGGGGCATCCACGGCCGGTAACCGACCCTCCGGCAAGCGGGCGAGCAACGCGTAACCATTCCTGGCTGGCCCCTGGACCAGTGCCACGCACAGCGTCGGTGCAGCCACGGTGCCACTTGGTGGTTCCAGCGCGGCAAGTACCCGGGCATCGGCGTTTCTTGCCCCATGCCATGGAGCCGAGGCGATGGCGTGCGGGAAATCCGGACTGGTCGCACAGCGGCCAACCGATTCGGCTGCAGCGATGGACAATGCGTCGTCGTCTGCGCTCCGGGCCACGCAGGGCTGGACGGGCAGCCACCACAGCAGCATGGTTGCCGCGTGTCGCCTGATCTGCCGCGCCAGTCGCCTGCCAAAGTTGCGTGTGCAGGTAGGCTTGTCCAATCCGCGGGTACATGGGTGTACCCGGTGGCCATCTCCCTGGGACTCCTTGTGTCGACACGGGCACTGCACCCGATTGTTCGGCGGTGCCGACGACCACGCAAGATTGCGTGGCAAATCCCGCAGCCATGGCAGCAGCTCGGCAGGACGCAGACGGTACAATCGACGCAGCGCCTGTACGGCAGAAGCCTTCCATGACCGATATCACCACGCCCCAGGCGCCCGTCTTTTCCCCCGGGGACGAGGCCCACATGCGCCACGCGTTGCAGCTGGCTGCGCATGCCCGCGATGCCGAGAACGAGGTGCCGGTGGGTGCAGTGCTGGTGCTGGGCGGAGAGATCGTGGGGCTGGGCTGGAACCGCAACATCACCCTGCACGACCCCACAGCGCACGCCGAGGTGATGGCGCTGCGCGCGGCGGGAGAAAAACTCACCAATCACCGGGTAGTGGGTGCCACCTTGTATGTGACCCTGGAGCCTTGCGCGATGTGCGCGATGGCCTTGATCCACGCCCGCATTGGCCGCGTGGTGTACGCCGCGACCGACCCCAAGACCGGTGCGGCTGGCAGCGTGTTCGATACCCTGATCGACCCGCGCCACAACCACCGCCTGGAAGTGCAGGGCGGTCTGCTGGCCGAGGAGTCGGCCACGATGCTGCGCGAATTCTTCCGCGCCCGGCGCTGAGCCGGGCGATGCGATCGATGGCTTTGGTCAGTCCCACGCGGGTGCAAGATCGGCCGGATTGACCTCGCTGCCGTTGCGTTGCCCCATGGCGCTATTTGACCGACTTGGAAAATCGGTACCTGAGATACTGGCCGAGGGTGGGGTGATACCAGAGTCCGGAAGGGCTGACGCCGTCGTGGCTGACGAGGGTGTCGTCGATCACGTCGCGCAAGGCCTGCTTCATCAGCGGGATCCCGGCGGCGAGCTGATGCAGCGGATAGGTATTGAAGCCGTCGCTGTCGTCGATGGAGATCCGTTGCTGGTACAGCACGCCGCCGGTATCCACACCTGCGTCAACCAGGTGGACGGTGACGCCGCAGTTCGCGGCATCGTCGTGGACCAAGGCCCAGTAACCGCCGTGCACGCCACGGTACCGCGGCGTGATGCCGGCATGGGTATTGATGAAGGGGCGCTGGATGCAGTCGATCACCTTGTGCGAAATGATCCGTGTACCGTTCACGACCACTGCGTCCGGGGCGAGCTTTCTGAGCAGGCGACGCACCGCTGCCGTGTTGACGCTGTCCACCCGGTGGGTGATGGCCGCCGGGGGCGAGGCGGACTGCAGGCCGTAATGAAGGATCAGCTCGTCGCTGCGGTGGCGTTGGAGTCGTGCCAGGAGCTTGTTGAATGCAATGAAGGCAAGCTGGCCGATGACGGTGAACCAACCCAGTTGGCGCGCCCGATACCGGATCATGGCCCGAGCCGACGGTTTGCGTTCCATCACGACAGCGAGGACTTCCACCTCGGCCGCCAGTGCGTTGTACATGAATCGGGATGAAGGCCCGTCACCGCACAGCATGACGATGCGTGGAATCCGCCGATTCATCACGCGGCCACTGCGTCGGCAAGTTCGGCCATGCCCAGCGAGCGCATGCCGTCCTGACGTCGCAGGGATTCGAACTCCTCGATCACCCGTTCCAGGAAATCGATGTTCTGATCGGTGTCGACGCCGAAATTGTGGGGATGCCACCACAAGTGGAAGACCTCGTGGTTCCGGGAGGCATGGCGCATGGCTCGCGTGATCCGGCGCAGCCGCAGGCCCTCCAGCCAGGCCAGCCGGGGGTTGTAGGGACGCAGGAAGCGACTGGCCGGAAAGTTGAGCGGCAACCTGCCGACGCAGCTTTCCAGCGTATACGTGTGATGCCCGCTGAGATCGACGTAGCTGTCGAGCAGGCGGCCGATGCGGCGCACGGCGTTCTGCCCGTCGTGATCGGTGGCGGCATAGAGCCAACCCCGCTCGTTGCCGCGATAGGCGGTGATGCCGTGTTCGACCAGCACCTCCAGATAATCGGGGTTCCACTGGTTGCGCGGAAACACCAGGCTGCGCAGGGTGATCCCTTGCGTCGCTGCAATGCGAACGGCTGCAGCGAGGTCGGCACGGAATGCCGCCGCCGTCTGGCCGGCTTCGCGGCAGTAGTAGTGCGAGAACGTGTGGCTTGCCACTTCCTGTCCTGGCGTCGCGGCAATCAGTTCGACCAGCTCGGGCGCGAAGTGATAGCGCTCATCGAGGTCTGCCGACTGTTCCAGATAACGGTATGGGCACAGTGCGCTGTTCTTGTAGCCGGGTCTTTTGGATGGGGCCGCCGACAGTGCTGCTTCGCGATCACGGCAAAAAATCAGGCCCACGGTCGCCCATGTGGCGTGAATGCGATGTTGCTCGAACAGGTTGAGCATGCGGGGGATGGCCTGCCCGACGCCATCCAGATGATCGCGGAAAGCATCAAGGCTGCGAGTGTCGCGCACGCCCCAATACAGTTCGAAATCGATGGATATGGTGAATGTGCCGGTGTTCATTCCAGTTCCAGCCCGCTTCACGTCGGTGAAAGCGTACCAGCTTCACGGGATCGCGAATCCGTCGACTGCACGCCGCAATACTTCCGGTGCCTGCTCACGGAGTTGGCACCGCAACGCCAGCCGGAACTCTTGGCGCATATGCGAGTGCCCACATGAGCGCCGACGGCCCCGTCAATGCATTCAGGCATGGCAGCATCACATGTGAACCGTTGAAACTGACGGCACCAGCAGCCGACACTTTCATGGCATGAAATCCTGATCAAAGGCGGCCGTCCACCGCATCGCGCGGCAGCACATACTTGACGTCGTAGATCACGGACGACGGCTTGCCGTAGGCGCGCACGCCCGCGGCGCCGAGCGCCACGAACTGCCGGTGGCCCACCGCCACGATCACCGCATCGTAGGCGCCCGTTGGCGGCTCGGCCAGCGGCGTGAGGCCGTATTCGTGCGCGGCCTCGGCGGGGTTCACCCAGGGATCGTGCACGTCCACCGTGGCGTTGTAGCCGCGCAGCGCCTGCACGATGTCGACCACGCGCGTGTTGCGCAGGTCCGGGCAGTTCTCCTTGAACGCCAGGCCCAGCAGCAGCACGCGCGCGTGCACCGGGTTGATGCCCTTGCGCACCATCAGCCGGATCACCTCGCCGGCGATGTACGGGCCCATGCCGTCGTTGGTGCGCCGGCCGGCCAGGATCACGTCCGGGTGGTGCCCCACCTCCTGCGCCTTGTGGGTGAGGTAGTAGGGATCGACGCTGATGCAGTGGCCGCCGACCAGGCCGGGGCGGAACGGCAGGAAGTTCCACTTGGTGCCGGCCGCCTGCAGCACTTCCAGCGTGTCGATGCCGAGCTTGTTGAACAGGATCGCGAGATCGTTGACCAGGGCGATGTTGAGATCGCGCTGGGTGTTCTCTATCACCTTGGCCGCCTCGGCCACCTTGATGCAGCTGGCCCGGTGCGTGCCGGCGGTGATGATCGAGCCGTACAGGCGATTGACGAACTCCGCCACTTCCGGCGTAGAGCCGGAGGTGACCTTGAGGATGCCGGTGACGCGGTGCTGCTTGTCGCCCGGGTTGATCCGCTCGGGGCTGTAGCCGGCGAAGAAGTCCCGGTTGAAGACCAGCCCGGAGCCCTCGGCGAGGATCGGCACGCACACTTCCTCGGTGCAGCCGGGGTAGACGGTGGACTCGTACACCACGATGTCGCCCGGCTTCAGCACCTGGGCCAGGGTCTGGCTGGCCTTCACCAGCGGCGTCAGGTCGGGCCGCTTGGCCTGGTCGATCGGCGTGGGCACGGTGACGATGTAGACGTTGCACGCGCGCAGGTCGTCGAGTGCGGCCGAGCAACGCAGGCGCGCGGCGGCGGCCAATTCGGCGGCATCCACTTCCAGCGTCTGGTCGTGGCCGGCGCGCAGCTCGTCGATGCGAGCCTGGTTGATGTCGAAGCCGAGCGTGTCGTAATGCTTGCCGAACTCCACCGCCAGCGGCAGGCCGACGTAGCCCAGGCCGATGATGGCGATCTTGCTGTCTTCCAGATTCCGCATACAGCCATCCCGAGATGTTTTGGACCGGCGTCTCGATGCGCATGCAGCGCGCGTCGGCGTTTCGACAGGGACTCGCGCTTGCGCTTGGGCAAACGCGGCGCCGACTATGCCAAGGTATATCGTGCGTGGGCTGTGCAGGATCCTTCGCCGTGAAGCGAAGTCATCTCGAGTTAATGTGCATTGTCGTTGGATGACACTGTGATCGCTTCAGCCTGACGCACATCATCGCGGCGTCTTTGCCGCATGCCAGCGGCTGCTCTGAATGCGTGGCGCGCTTCGGCCATCGAGCCGGCGCGTCAGAGCCAATGGCTTCAATGTACGGCTTCGGGCGCTTGGTACCGAAGCATGGTCCGACCGGCAATGATTCTGTGGCCGGAGTCCAGGATCAATGGAGGATGCCCATCTGAAACATCAACCAGCCAGCCACTGCACTGATCATCAGGCAGACAATGAGCCAGAACCCCCGGGAATTTTTTCCCCAGAACGGCTTGTTCTCGTTGTTTTCCATGTTTCTACACATCCGTAGCGGTTGGCTGAACAGGCTGCTGAGGGCCCTCAGTTGAAGCCAGTATCGTGCCAAACGGGAGTGTTGGAACGATTGGACGTTGCCCGTCGCGATTTCAGGCATGGATTTGCGATAAGCATCGCAATTTGATCTTGGGCGCTGGCTGGCTGGTGTGACCGACCGCCTTCTGGCGGACATGCCCATCCCCGCGGGGATGCCAGGAGCTGCGCTGGCATGTCGCGGCGCCAAGCACGTGGTGGCGCTGCGAGTCAGCGAAGGACAAAAATTGTCAGCGAATCGTGGCGGTACCGAGGCACGCAAGTACATCCGGCGCAGCCTGCGGTGCGGCGCTGGAAGACCGAATCGCTCCAAAGATTCCGTCTGGCATCTTGAATCTCTGTGGACAAAGATTTTGCAGTTGAAAATACGTTCAGCTTGACACGGCGCAGTTAGCAGTCGATGGCGTGATTAGGTGTACGGTCTCTAAATGTGGTTTTCTATTGTGATGTTCCTTTCACGCAATATGTGGCATCACGTCTTTCCCACTTATGGCGGTTGATTCTTGCCGCAGCTATTAAACGATTAGGTTCAGCTGGCCACTCCTGAAAAGCGGATTTTTGCTTTCCGGGACAATGATCGTATGGCCGAAATGTCCGAATCCACAGAACCATGCGTGCCGTTGGTTGGCAGTTGCGAGTGTGCCTGGTAAATCGAATCTGCGAGGTCCCGTTGATCATGAAAAAGACTTGCACCTTTGTCGTTCTTGGGTTCGCGCTGCTTATCAATGGCTGCGTGTGGGCACCGGGACAGAAAATGTCCGAGAAAGGACTGGTCCGCGGCACGCCAACTGACAACAGTCAGATCCAGCTGGTGACGATCACACCGCAATTGTTGGCGGAGAATCAATCGCCAGCATTGAATGCAGCGGTGCCGCAGGATCTGTTGTCCTACCAGCCCGGGCCCTATCGCATTGGCCCGGGAGACTCGCTTTACATCACGGTCTGGGATCATCCGGAGCTGACGTCACCGGCGGGTACGCAGCAGCAGACTGCGGCCAACGGTCGTCTGGTGCGTTCGGATGGGACCCTGTTCTATCCCTATGTGGGCAGCATCAAGGTTGGGGGAATGACGATTGAAGAGGTACGTCAGACCATTCAATCGAAGCTCGCGAAGTACGTGACGAAGCCGCAGGTGGATGTCAGCATTGTCGGCTACAACAGCCAGCATGTGATGTTCCAGGGCGCATTCATGAAGACCGACCCACAGTCGATCACATCGGTTCCGTTGACTTTGGCGCAGGCGCTTGGAACGGCGACCATCAATCCCGATCAGGCCAACATGTCGGGTCTGGTACTGAATCGCGACGGGCGCAACTACCACCTGGACCTTGCCTCTTTGTACGACAATCGGGGCCTGGCGAAAGATATTTACCTGAAGTCGGGAGACCGCCTGCTGCTTGCCTATAACGACTCCGAGGAAGTGTACGTGATGGGGGAGGTGATGCGTCCCCAGGCGGTCACCTTCAGGACCCTTCCCTATATCACACTGACCCAGGCGCTGGGCCGTGTTGGAGGCCTCAATCCGATCACGTCCAATGGCAAGGCGGTCTATGTCGTCCGTGGCGCGAACGACATCGAAAACGCTCCGGCCAAGGTCTTCCATCTCGATGCTCGTTCACCGTCTGCCTTCGCACTTGCGGACGACTTCAAGTTGAAGCCGGGCGACGTGGTGTTCGTCGGCGCGGCTGGCATCACCCGTTGGAACCGCTTCCTGAGCCAATTGCTGCCCGCGGCCACCCTGGTTTCCAGTGCAGCCGCTGCAAATTACAGCGCGAGCCACTGATGCGGCCCTAAAAGTCCTGTCCGTGCTGATATCAGACTGGACCCCGGCCTTGGTCACCTCCGAAGTTCACGCCTTGGTGACCAAGGCTCGGGATCGCACGATGTCTTGTTGCGGTTGTCGGAGTCTAAGCAACGGCGCAACAGGGCGGAGTCAGGCTCGCGCGCATCGTTTCACATAGAGGAGCATGCCATGGCACCTTCTTCTTCAGAGGGTGCATCGGTCTGGTCACGCATGATCATCCCTTGGCGTCACTCGGGCATTCTGTCGCGACGCCCTGTGCGACACACGCACTCTGCATGCCACATCCCGGAGCCCTGGAGAAGTCATTTTATTGACGTGATGGGATTCACCATTTGAGCGACTAATTCATGAAATAGACAGGTGGCTTGAAACGTTATTTGAACACATTATTCAGGCAATGCTCATATAGGCTCTTAACGGCTGAATAAGACATTGGGGTTGTACAAGAATCGACATCCAAAGGTGATAGGTTCAAAAGCCTGGTGTTTGCGTGATGTCTCATGTCGCAGCAATCGCCGTCGTGCTGTACACCTGGCTGCTAATTGATTCATGCAAGAGAAATGGTCGACCTAACAAGGTTGCGCCGTAGACACAAGCAGTGTGGTTTCGCCACCTGCTGATTGAGCCACTCACAAATTAAGCTCGCTCGGACCTTGGGGACCCGCTCGAGATTGGTAGGAGGCGATGGTCCTATGCAGGAATTGCGGTTTGTCCTCGATGCCATGGTTGCCGCATGCATATCCGCAGTAGCCATCGTCGTCATGCGCCGGTTCGCCATCGTGCTGGGCCTGGTGGATCATCCCGATCAGCGCAAGCAGCATCTTGGCGACGTACCACTGGTGGGCGGCCTGGCGATTTTCGTGGGAATGCTCGCAGGGGTAGCCTGCTACGGTGCCTTCCACGGATTCGAGGGGACTTTGCTTGAAACCGCTGCGGTGCTGGCACTGCTCGGCGCGCTGGATGATCGCTTCGGTCTCAGCGTGCGGGACCGCCTGCTGATCCAGACCATCGCGATCCTGACAGTGATCGCTACCACCGGTGTCTACATTCACACGCTGGGATACATCTTCGGCCATGAAGTAGAGCTCGGCTGGTTTGGCGTACCCATGACGGTGACTGCCGTCATCGGCCTGGTGAATGCGTTCAACATGATGGACGGCATCGATGGCCTTGCCGGCTGCCTGACCCTGGTCAGCATTGGTGCCATCATCCTGTTTGCCTTTCCCACTCCCTTGCATGGGATCATCACGCTGTTGGCCCTGCTGGCCGCGGCGACGCTGCCGTACCTGGCCGTCAACCTCGGCTTGATGGGCGGAAAGATCTTCCTCGGTGATGCGGGTAGCACACTGATCGGCTACCTGCTGGCGTGGTCACTCATCCGCCTGAGCCAGATGCCTCAGACGCACCTGTCGCCGGTCGATGTGCTCTGGTGCGTGGCGCTGCCGGTGTTCGACACGCTTGCAGTGATGTATCGGCGCATGCGCGGAGGCCGCTCGCCGTTCAATCCGGATCGTGGCCATATCCACCATATCCTGCTGGATGCGGGCTTTGGGCCTCGCGCCACCCTGATTGCACTTGTCATCCTTGCCATCGGCCTCGCGTCCGTCGGAGCGATCGTCAGCAGTGTGGCTCATTCGGCAGGGGCGAATCTCACGGCGTTTTGTCTGATCCTGGGCGTATACATGGCAGCGGTCATGCGCGCGCGGCAGCGCCAGGAGGTGCGACGGCAAGGTGGGCTCAGTCCGCAACGCGGCGCCAACGCAAAGATCAATTCGCCAGGCGCTGGCCGGCAATCCATCCCGTCCGATCTCGCCCCGCGAGGGGGCAGGGGCGGGGCGGGGGGCAGCGAAAACGAGGCATTCCGCTCACCGGAACGCTCCAATCGCCGCTGAACTGGCGCACGGTAATCTTCCGCAAGCCCACGGAAGTTCGAAACATGGTTGCATCGAGGCAATGACGACGTTCGCTTGCAGTCGTCATGTTGGCGGTTGGGCGATTCCCACAAGTTCGACCATCGCGCCGGCTGCGACGTGCTTGATGCCATCTTCGATGTCGTTGGCGTATTCGATAGAACGCTTCACCACCACGTGACCCTTGGTGATGCGCATCTGGTTGCTCGTGCTGAGGAAAGACATGGCGCTGGTGCCCGGCGCAGTGGGCGCGCTGCGCCTGATCCTGTTGCCGGAAATGATCACTGCCTCCATGTCCCTGGAGTTGTCGGGAGTATTGCCTTCGGCGAAGTTGATGCAGGATCCGTGGATGTCGACGAATACATTGCCCGCGCAAACCACTCCGTTGGCGCCGAGCACGCCGATCGCGCCCATCTGCGGACGTATGCCGATGAACGTGTTGCCCGTGATCACCGTGTTGATGGCGTTTTCGCTGGTCTTGTAGGCGAAGGATCCCAGCCTTATCGCATCACCACCCGGGCCGGAACCCGGCGGCGAGCGCTGGAAAGTGCAGCCACTGATCTGTGTGCCGCTCAAGCCATTGACTGCCACGTCGACGCGGACCGAGTTGAGGAAGTGGCAATTGAGCACGGACAGGTTGTCGGCAACGGCCGTGGTGGTCTTGGCCTTCGTCGCGGAGTCGATGCCCCAGTAGCAGTTCGTGAACTGGCAATCCGACACGACCCAGTCGTGGATGTTGTCGCCCGCCTGGTGGCCGTTGAAGAACGTGATGCCCGCCGTGTTCACGGTGTCGATGTCGATGAACCTGCAGCGGGCGATGGTCACGTCGCGATACACGCTCCAGTTGTGGTCCGGCTCGAAATCGATGCCGCCCACCGAGTGCGACAGTTTCGCGTTGCCGATGTTCTGGAAGAGGCAGTTCTCGACCGTCAGGTGGTCGCAGTCGATGATGGACAGGCCGTTGCGGTTGTCCTTGACCGCGCCGTCGAACACGCAGTCGCGCACGACGACGCGCTGGTTGTGGCGCTCTGTGCTTCGCAGCGTTCCCGACCCGACATACATGCCGTCCCCGCGAAAGCCGTGGAAGGTCACCCGCTCGACCGTCAGATCCGACGTGGCATTGACGGCCAGCAGATAGAAGTACTGCTGGTAGCCGAACTCGGCCACCCGTCCGTCGAGCTTGAGGTCGTGCAGATGGATGTTCCGCATGTTGTCCGCGACATCGGGAGTGCCGCCGTCGCGGACATGAGTGGCGAGCATGAACTCGCAGGCCAGCGAACTGTCGTATGCCCTCAGTTCGCTGGCCTGTCCGTCGCCGTACAGCTCGATGCCCGACCTGAGGTTGAGCTGCTTTACGGGGTAGACCCCGGCGGGCACGAACACCCTGCTTTTGGCTCTGTCGATGGCGGCCTGGATACCGCTCGTGCAATCGTATGAGCTGTTGCCTGCGCGGATGGCGGCATGTTCCGGCGTGGGCAGAAAATCCAGGACATTCGTCACTTGTGGCGGGGATCGCATGGCGCAGTCTCCTGTCGTGTACGGCTGTGGAACCGGGTGTTGCAGTTCCGGCAAAGCTCATCAGTCGATTCCATGACGAGTGGATGCGGTTCTCCGAACGGCGCACGGATCGTGTCGTGACAGGATACGCATGACACGGAAAATGGACGTCTACAGGGATGACTCGGCAGGCACCGCCGACGGATCGCACAATTCCGCATAGACCTCCAGGGTACGCTGGATGACGATGCGTTCATCGAACTGCGATCGTGCCTTGAGGCGGGCCGCTTCACCCAGCCGGTGAGCGAGCTCCGGGTCTTCGAGCAAGCGCCGGATGGCATGGGCCAGCGCCCCGCTGTCTCCCTTGGGGACCAGCAGGCCGTCGACGCCATCGGTCACCACTTCGCGACAGCCGGGTACGTCCGTGGTGATCAAGGGAAGTCCGCAGGCCGCGGCTTCGACCAGCGTCCTCGGCAATCCCTCCCGGTGGCTTGGCAGCACCACGACATCGACCGAACCGAGCAGGCCGGCCATGTCGTCGACATGGCCGAGCCAGGTGACCAGCTTCTCCTCCACCCAGCCGCGTATCGCCGCTTCCGGGACCGCGGCAGGGTTGCCGGGGTCCGGCGTGCCGGCGAGCAAGGCGTGGACCGCGCAGCCCTGGAGGCGGAGCTGCCGCAGGGCAGCGACGAACTCGTCGAGGCCCTTGTCCCAGAGCAGCCGGCTTGCCAGGAGCACGCGCATGCGTCCATCGCCGGACGCTTTCGTGCGCGCTCTTGCGGCGAATTGCGCGCAGTTCACACCCGAGCCGCGAATCAGGCGGATGTGTGCCGGATCGACGAGCCCGGCCTGCCGGAACAGTGCAACGTCGTCTGCATTCTGCAGTATGAGCCGCGCGTTCCTGCCGCCCAGCGCAAGGTGCAGCAGGCCGCGCACCACTGGTCGCAGCAATCGTGCCTTCACCTGCGGACTGGTGAACACGTAACCCATGCCGGCCACGGCATTCACCCGGGCGTGCACGCCTGCCAGCCGCGCCGCCAGCGAACCATACACGGCGCACTTGATGGTGAAGCCGTGCACCAGCACCGGCCGCTCGCACCGCAGCAGGCGGACGAGATGCCACAGCAGCGCCGTTTCCCGCAACGGATTGAGGCTGCGCCGTGCCATCGGCAAGGGTTCCCAGCGCAGGCCGAGGGACCGAAGCTTGTCGCCATAGGGCCCCACCGGGGAAATCAGCAGAACGTCGTACCCCTGCCGTTGCAGGGACAGCGCCAGCGAGCGGCGGAAGTTGTAGAGATACCAGTCCGTATTGGCGAACAGGACAGCTTTCATGGACATGCCTCGTGCGGAGCCGCGGGCGCACTGTGCCGCGCGCAGGCGGGAAGGCCGGTCGTACGGCTGGCGTGCGGCAGCGTCATGCTGACGCTCGCCGGTTTTCATCCAGCCATGCCTGGAACATCAGCACCGTCCACAACAGGTGCTGCCAGTTGCGCCGGCCGCTCAAGTGCTCCTTCCATTTCTGCCGGATCGGCATCGGGTGGAAATAGCCTTCCTGCCGCAGGCGGCGCTCATCGAGCAGGGCTTCCGCCCAATCGCGCAGGGGACCGCGCAGCCAGCTGTCCAGCGGGATGCCGAAGCCCATCTTGGGGCGTTCGATCAGCTCCCTGGGCACATGTCGATACAGCACCTGGCGCAGGAGCCACTTGCCTTCGCCGTCGCGTATCTTCTGGTGCAAGGGTATGCGCCACGCCAGTTCGACCACGCGATGGTCGAGCATGGGCACGCGAGTCTCCAGGCTGTTGGCCATGGCGGCCCGGTCGACCTTTACCAGGATATCGTCGGGCAGGTAGCTCTGCGCATCCATCGCCATCATCCATTGCGCCAGGCTTTTGGTGTCCGGCCACGCCGTGGGATCGGTCAACAGGGTCGTCGGTTCGTGCGCGCCGATCACGATGCTTCCAGGGTTCTTCCACTGGCTGGCGAGATGGAGGAAGAAGGCATGGCCGCTCGACAGCGGAAGCACGCCGGCCAGCTTCTGTGCCTTGTCACCGGGCGTGGCCAGGTGCCAGCGCTTCGGCAGCAGCGGCTTGGCGCGTTCGAACCACCGGTTCCACGTGTCCGGCGACACGGACCGCAGGATGCCGGCGCCGGCAAGTCGCGCAAACGATGGCAGGCGACGCATCCGTTCCCAGGTCGTGCGAGCGCCGAGATAACGGTTGTAGCCACCGAAAAGCTCGTCGCCGCCGTCGCCGCTCAAGGCCACCGTCACCTCGCGGCGGGTCAGCTGGCTGATCAGGAAGGTGGGAATCTGCGAGCTGTCGCTGAAGGGTTCGCAGAAGATCGATGGGAGCTTCGGGATGACAGCCAGGGCATCGTCGGGGCGCACGTAAAGTTCGGTGTGCTCGGTGCCGAGGTGTCTGGCCACTGCCTTGGCGTGTGCGGCCTCGTCATAGCCGGCCTCGCCGAATCCCATGGTGAAAGTCTTGACGGGGCGACGGCTGCGCGCCTGCATCAGGGCCACGATCGTGCTGCTGTCGATGCCGCCGCTGAGGAACGCGCCCAGTGGCACGTCGGCCAGCATCTGCGCCCCGACGCTGGCGCCCAGCTGCTCCTCCAGCGCATCGGTTGCTTCGGCGTCCGAACCGTGGAGCGGATCGCCGAGACCTGCACTGACGACGTCGTTGTAGCGCCAGTACGCCACGGCTTGCGCGCTTCGCGGCGCACCGGCAGTGATGCACAGCAGGTGCCCGGGGCGAAGCTTGAAAACGCCGCGATAAATGGCATGCGGGGCAGGGATGCAATCGTGGCGCAACAGCAGCGCCAGCGCGTCGCGATCGACGTCGGCGCGGAAGGCCGGGTGCGCCCGCATGGCCTTGAGCTCCGAGCCGAACAGCAAGGTATCGCCTTGCCACGCGTAGTACAGCGGCTTCTCGCCCATGCGGTCGCGCGCGAGCGTGAGTGCGCGTTGCTGGCGATCCCACAACGCGAACGCAAACATGCCCACGCAGGCACGCAGGGTCTGCTCGACACCCCAGGCGACGAAGCAGGCAAGCAGGGTTTCGGTGTCCGAATGCCCGCGCCATGCCGGCGCCGCGCCTGCTGCGTGGAGGCGTTGGCGCAGGTCGAGATGGTTGTAGATCTCGCCATTGAACACGACGACGTAGCGCCCGCAGGCCGATGGCATCGGCTGATGGCCGGCTGGCGAGAGATCGAGGATGGACAGGCGTCGCTGCGCCAGGGCGATCCCGGCCGATTCGTCGCACCACGAGCCGCTGTCATCGGGGCCGCGATGGGTCAGCCGGGCCGACATGACCTGCGCCTGTCCCAGCAGTGCGTCCCGTGCACCTCCATGCCATTGCCAGAACCCGGCCACGCCGCACATCAGTGCTGCCCCACGCCGTGCAGCACGTCAGCAAGCCGCGACACTTGCACGGTCACGTTGTATTCGTTCTCGACGCGTGTGCGTCCCGCCAGGCCCATGCGTGTACGCAGTGACCGGCTCAGGATCAGCCGCTCGAGATCATCCCGCCAAGCGGTCGTTCCCGCCGCCAGAAACCCGTTCTCGCCGTGCCGCACGATGTCGATGTTCGCACCGACCGTCGAGGCGACCACCGGCAGGCCGCACGCCATGTACTGGATGATCTTGTAGCCGCACTTGCCGCGTTCCCACGGACCGTCGCGCAACGGCATGATGCCGATGTCCATCCGGGCAATCGTGGCGGCCTCGCTGTCCTCGGACCATGGCACTATCTCCGGTACCAGGCTGCCGAACTGGCCCGCGACCTCGGTTCGCGGCCCGACCAGGAGCAGGCGGGCGTGGTGCCTGGTGCAGACCTGCTCCAGCACGTCACGGTTGTCCAGCAGATATTCTTCTGTGGCCGGTGATCCGACCCAGCCGATGACCGGTTGCGCGGCGTCCGCGTGGTTCACCACCGCATAGCGTTTCTCGTCCACGACGGTCGGAATGATCTCGATCCGCGTTGCACCTGCCTGCGAAGCGCGCGTGGCCAGGTAGCGGTTGCCGACGATCACGCAGGCAGCCTCGCGCATGACCTGGTCGATCTTGCGGCCAAGCAGGCGTCGCACCAGCGGGTTGGCCGACAAGTCGTATTTGTGGAACAACGCGTCGTCGTAGTCCACGATGTACGGCTTGGCGGAGCGCGCCAGCACCGACTCGAGCCAGTGGGGCAGGTAGGGAAAAAGCTCGCCTTCGATCCAGGCGAGGTCGTGCGTGTCGCGGCGCAGGGTTTGCCTGATCCGCCGTGCGTAGTATTGCCACGCGATGCATCGGGCGGCTGCAGGGCGGTTCCCGTACAGTTTCTCGAGATAGGCGTCGGGAAACAGCGCATGCACCTCCACATCGATGCCGCGGTCCCGCAACAGGGGCAGATACTGCAGGCTGCGCAGCCGGGTGCTTGGACCCAGCCTCGAATATCTGGAAAACAGCAGCACCTTGAGCCGCTTCATTCCGGTGCCTTCCTGAAGCATTCCGGATAATCGATGAACAGTGCCACCAGGGGGATGACGTACATCCACTGGAAGGCGAAGGCTTCGATATAAGGGTTCGTGTTGGTGGCGAGCAGGGCGCAGACCAGGCCACAGAACATGAATTTGTGCTGTGGCGGAAGCCGGCGGCCATATGCCAGGCGGAGCACGCCGAGGATGTAGAGCAGGAACGGCAGGGCGTAGACCACCGTGCCGAGTATCCCGACCCGGTAGAGCGTGGCCAGCCACACCAGTTCATAGCGCCAGGGATGGATGGGGTCGCTGACGTAGTCGACGCCGACGCCATGGCCGGAGCCAAGGCCGCCGTTGTCGAGAATGCCGGCAAGCAGCGAATGGCCCATCTGCACGCGTGCGCTGCCGCCGCCGGAGGCGAGCTTGTCCGTGACGACGTTCAACACCGCGCCCAGACTGATTTGCGTATAGGCCTGCAGCAGGAAGAGCGCCGCCACCGTCGCAACCAGCACCGGCAAGCCGTAGCGGATGAAAAGGGTGAACGACGACCGGTGTGGGCGTTCGGTCGTGCGCGATGCCAGCATCATGCCCATCAGCCAGCCCATCGGCACCGCGAGGATCAGCGCCGAACGGCCGGAGGTGAGCGCACAGACCAGCAGTGCCGCCAGCAGGACCAGCCGCAGCAAGCGGTTCCTGATGAGTTCGGGCGAACTGAAAAAGCCGCCGCACAGGAAGATCAGCGAGCCATACACATGCATGGTGGCGCCGGAAAATCCCTCGTTCTGATTGATGTTGGCGCCCTGGAAGAAAAAGGCCACGGCTGCCGCGCCATGCCTGAAGTACAGGTAGAAGAACAGGGCGACGCTCGCGGCGCACAGCAGGCTCAGCAGGACGAACCAGTCGATCAGCCGGTCGGCTCCGAGCCGTCTCAACAGGGCCTCGGCAATGATCGTCCACATCAGGGGCGATAGAATGTAGATCGCCGCCACCTGCACAAGGGCGACCAGCGGCGCATCGTGCATGCCGCCCACGATCAGGTAGACGATCGTCACGATCACTGTGCAGGCATACATCATCAGCAGGTTTCTGAAGCCACCGCCGATGTGCAGTCCCGGCAGCGCCAGCAGGAATGCCAGGCCCATCGCCGCCGCAGTGGGAATGGGTAGCGAATTCGGTATGACCACGGCCAGGAACATCGTCAGGGATGCCGCGCCCAGGAACATGTGGCCCACGGTGAAACGGTACCTGCCAGCATCCTGCAGCGCCGGCGGCGGCAGGAGCAGGTTCGCCGTCGATGCCGGCGCTGGACCGTGATCGTGGCTCATGGCTGCACCATGTCCGAGATCCAGCGGTCGAGCATGCCGGCCTGCGACAGCTTGCTGTAGGGACTGATGTCGCGATGCGCATCGGCGGCGCGGGGCGACAGCGCGACCCGCAGGGCGTCGCCAGCCGACGCTCCCGCACTGGTCAGCAGGCTGCACCCCGCGCCTGTCTCGGCGAGAATGGCGGTGGCTGCGTTGCGCACCCCGGAAACGCAGACGATATCCGCTCCCGCGGCGAGATACTCGAACAGCTTGCCGGTGGCACAACTGGCACGCGAGCCGGTCAGCAGCAGCAACTTGTCGCAGCGTTGCATGAGCTGCAGTGCCAGCAGGCGCTCGACCGACCCGAGCGCACTGACGGAAAACCTGGCCCGTTCAAGCGTCACCCGTTCGGCTTCCGTCAGCTCGCCGACGAACATCACGTGCTTGTCCGCCATGCTTGCGGGAAATTCGTTCAGCGCATCGACGAAGAAATCGAGGCTTCTCGATGCCGAGCCGTCGCTGGCGCCAATGCGCCCGAAATGCCCGATCAGTTGCGTACCCGTCGGAACCTCCCGGGCGAGAATGGCGGCGACACGCGGATCGTCATCCGCGGTCCTGCCGGGTGCGGCGAAGTCGGCCGGGTCGTAGCCATTGGGCAGGATCGCGGTGGCCTTGCGCGGGTAGCGCCGCTGGAAATCCGCGACGAGAGGCGGGCTCACCGAGGTGATCAGGCCGGCGGCAGCCACCACGCGCGCCTCGATCAGCTTGCGCATCCACGTCC
This sequence comes from Rhodanobacter lycopersici, assembly GCF_040812335.1. NCBI lineage: Bacteria > Pseudomonadati > Pseudomonadota > Gammaproteobacteria > Lysobacterales > Rhodanobacteraceae > Rhodanobacter > Rhodanobacter lycopersici. The sequence goes on along the minus strand of NZ_JBFOHK010000001.1, from coordinate 364,221 downwards.
GCAACCGGCCTGGTTTGCCCAGCGGCTCGAACACGAGGCCGTCGCGGAAATCCTGCAGGCAGTCGATGCGGTGCCGGCTGGCCAGGCTCGCGGCGGCGACCAGGGCATCGATCGGCGAATACGTGCCGATGGCCACGCAGCGCTCGCCCGCAGCCCGCTTTTCGGCACACAGCCGGTCGGCCGCGGCCAGCGCCTGGACCAGCCACGGCCGCTCGCGTCCGGCGTCCCGGGCAAACAGGAACGGCAGCGGACGCAGGAAGGCCGTCGCAAGGGTCAGCAGCGACGCTGTGGCGGAAGACTCGCTGCCTACGCAGTGGCCCGGCAACGGGAAGATGGTGATGCCTGCCGTCGACGATGCCGCGGCCGCTCCGGACGCAGGCTCGCGGGCGAACACGAAGATCCGGTATTTCGCCGGGTCCAGATACTTCAGCAGGCCCTTGAACCGCTGCGCCGCAATGTTGCCGGACAGGTGATGCGCCGCGAAGACGAACACGTTGATCTTTGTCATCGGCACAGCCTCGATCCGCGCGCTGTGGCGGCGTCGGGCGCGGCGATAAAGCCATGCGGCGATGTGGCATGGAGCGGTAGCGTGATCCTGCTGCTCATGGCAGGCCCTCGGTTTCCTCGGCCGGCTGCGGATAGGTGCGCTCCGACTTGAGCGCATCGAGCAATGAGCGGTACATGCCGCTCCATTCGTCGCGGAAGCACCAGACGATGACCGGCAGCAGCGCCAGCCAGACCAGGCTGAAATGGATGGGGGCGCGGGGGCCGTACACCAGCGTGGCGATGGAAAGGCCCACGCCGATCGTGACGAACGCATACAGCCGCGCGCGCGGGAAAGGCCGCCAGACGTAGACCGAAGCCTCGGTCCGCGCCACGAAAAAAACGAGGAACGCAATGGCGTTGGCCACCACGGCACCGGCGGCGCCATGACCGGGCACCAGCCACACGCTCAAGGCGACATTGACGACCAGCCCCGCGACGGTCGACCACAGCGACAACATGGACCGGCGGGTGATCCCGATGCCGACACAAGTCACTTCGGAAAGGGTATAGAGCAGCGGCTCGCCGATGCAGCACAGCATCAGGTACTTCACCTGGGAGTAGTGCGCGGGCAGCACGAAGTCGATCAGCCACGACAAGGCCCCGCTCAGGACCCAGATGGTGCAGACCACGGCCAGGGCCTGATGGGCGACGTGGTCGACCCGCCGCATGTCCACGCCATGGGCCACCCATTTGTAGACCATCGGCGCCCACAGCACGGTGAAGATCGTCTGGAAGACCACGCCCACGCCCGCGAAGCTCATCGAGACCGAATAGATCGCCAGCTCCGGCAGAGTGGAGAGCGAACGCAAGGCCAGCGTGCTGGTGGCGTCCAGCCCCCAATAGGCCACGCCGGCAAAGATCAAGGGCACGCCGTAGTCGAGCAAGCCGCGGACTTGCGTGCGCAAGACGGGAGCCCGCAAGGCCGGACTCCATTCGCGTCGTGTGTTCCAGCTGTAGATCAGCAGAACGGACAGCAAGGAAGCCAGATAGGCCGCCTCCAATTCCCCGAACGTCCGGGAAAAGACCGGCAGCGCAAGTGCGCCGACGGCCAGCAGGAGGATCATCTTGGGCAGGATCTGGCTTGCGGAGAACGCCATGCCGCGATCCTGCATGCGCAGGATGAGCGAGAGAAACCGGGAGATGAAGCTCACGACCACGCAGGCCATGAGCGCCCAGTAATACGCGATGTGTCCGACGCCGAACAGCCAGCAGGCAAGGCGCTGGTCGATCGGCATCGTGGCCAGCATCACCAGCAGCATCAGCAGCAGCCCCGGCGCGAAGCAGGCTTTCAGCAGCGCGCCACGATCGTTCCACTCGTGGTACTCCCGCACATAGGCGCGGTCGAGGCCCAGGTTGAACAGCAATACGCCGAACGACACCGCGATCTGGACGATGTTCAAGCGACCCACGTCGGCGGGCGGAAAGACCCAGGCGATCGCCGGCACCGTCAGCAGGCCAAGCCCGGCGGTGGCGATGGGGCCGATGGCAAATGCCAGAACGGTTCGTATGTTCACCCGTCGACCTGTCTTGTTGAGCCACTGCCACGGTCACCGTCGCGTCGCTTGCCGGAGCCGGTATGCGGCCCGCAGAAGATGCCGGGCCGGTCGTATGTCGTCGGATGCGCCGATGGTGAGGACACTTGCGACGAAGTCGCGGTAATTCCTCGCGGCGTCGAACCCCGATTCGATCGCCTGCCGTGCCTGCGTGCGCAGGCTGTCCCGCCCGTCCGCAAAGGCGACCCGATCCATCGCATCGGCGATTTCCCGGGCATCGGGACACGCGCTCAGCAAGGCGCCGCATCGGTCGGACACCAGGCTGGAAACACCGCCCACGTCGGGGGCGATGGCCGGCACGCCTGCGCTCATGGCCTCCATGATGGAAACCGGGACGCCTTCGGATTCGCTCGCGTTGACCAGCATGTCCACCGGGGCGCCGAGGTAGTACGCCTTGACGGCATCGTTGGGCAGCTCGCCGGTGAACGTGCACATGACGTTTCCCAGGCCGGCCAGCTTCGCCTGCGCCAGCGCCCTGGTCTCCTCCAGCAGCGGGCCGCCGCCGATGTGCGTCCAGCTCATGCTGACGTCCGGATGACGGCGTGCAAGCAGCTCCATGGCGTCGACGATCTTGTCCAGCCGCTTCACCGGAAGGCAAAAGGAAACCGACAGGATATGCCGGCATCCGGCCGGGCTCGGGCGTGCAGGCGTTCCGGCCAGCGGCACACCCAGCGGGCTGATGCGGATGTTTTCGGACGTCGCGTCGTAGGTCTGCCGCAGGTAGTCCCGTGCCTCGCGTGACAGCGCGAAGATGGCGTCGTAGTGGGCGACGAATTGACGCTTGAGCGGCATGTATCCATGCCTGCGGCGCGCCTCGTACAGGTCGAAGCCATGCACGCGGGAGACGACCTTGCGCACCGCACCCGCTTTCCTGGCGAGCACGGCGGCACAGGCCTGCGTCTCGTTCCAGTAGCAGTAGGCCACGTCGATCCGCCCGTGGGTCCTGGCGTGTCGCCGCAGCTGCGCGGCCTGTTCGAGCACCTTGGACACATGCAGCAGGGCCCGCGTGACGGTAGACAGATTCATTTTCCGCGACCGCCGCAGATAGCCCAGCTCGCGCCGGAAGATCGCGGAGCCCAGCGCCAGCAGCATGAACCACAGTCGTCCCGACCTGGCGGAGCGCGCCATGCCGAGATCGATCGCGATACCTGCGGGCACGGGCCGCGGCGTTCCCTCGGCCAGCGCCGGCAGCAGCGTCACGTCGATGCCGGCGTGCGCGGTCCAGTAGCCGATCTCGTCCTCGATGAACTGCTCACCGGGCGGGTAGGGATAGGCGTTGGTCAGGATGGCTATCCTCATGGCTTCACGGTCAAGCTCGAGACGATGATGTCGGTCACGCTGTCTTCGTAGACGGCGTGGTCCACCTTGAGTGGAATGCTGATCTTGAAGCAGCCGACCTTGGCGAGGCTTGCCGAAAGCACCCGCCGCCAGTTCGCGGTCACCTCCTCCATCGTCAGCATGGCGGTGCGCATGGTGGCCAGCGCGTTGTATTTCTCCCAGTAGAGGTGGTCGTGGAAGACGCTGTATTCGGCACTGACGACGGCGATCGTCATGTCGATGGCATGGCCCGGGTCCAGCGCGGACACCCGGATATCGGGCACGTCCTCGCGCACCAGGTAATACAGGCGCGAAAGCGCCGCCGAGGTGGATTCCACGTGGGGATAGAGGCGGTCGGGCGACATTTTGCGCCGCACGTTGGCCGAGTTCAGACGGTTCTTGATGCTGAAATGGGCGCGATCGACCCAGCTGCGCCCCGCGAGGATCTCGCGCTTCATCGCATTGCCGATGCAGTTGTAGCCATAGATCTTCGGCCAGGCCATGTTTCCGTAGACGCGCGCGTTGGCGGACATGACCACGATGTCGTCGCTGACGAAGCCGGCGTCCTGGTTGCGCCTCAACGCGAGCATGGCCGAGGACTTGCCGGAGCCGCCGGTGCCGGCGAGCAGGCAGGCCTGGCTGCCAATCATCACGGAGGCTGCATGGATCGGCATCACGTCCTGGAAGAAATAGACCGACGGCACCAGCACGAATTCGTGCAGAACCTGCTCGAACACCTCGATCTCGCGCGGGTACTCCATCGACAGCAGCCGGTGGATCAGGCGCCGGATGCCGCGACGCGGCTTGATCGCTACTTCCACGTTCAGGCGGCCGTTGCCGGTGCGTTCCCAGTAGACGTCGATCGAGGGGAACGAGGTGAGCATCCCGTGCTCGAACGTGTCGTGTACCGAGGGATTGATCGACGAAGGCCTGCGCTTGGTGATGGCGTGGCCGACATGGATGTTTACTTCGGGCTCCCGGCCATCGGCATCCACGTAAAGGCTCAGGCTTTCCGCCAGCAGCTCTTGCAGAGCCGCATCACAGGAAAAGGCGTAGCACTTGCCGAATATGATCTTCTTCATGCGCGCCAACCCGGCACGGGCCGCGACTGCGGACAGCAGATCACGCCGGCCCCGCATTCATGTCGACGTAGCACGGGCGCTTGTCCCTTGAAGAAATCTCCGTTGATATCGCCAGGTTTGCGCGAATGCCATGATGGGGCGGGCAGTACATGCATGTCATAGCTCCTTGATGAATCTCGCAGGGACGCCGGCAATCACCTGGTTGTCCGGTATCGATCGCGTGACCACGGAATTGGCACCGACGATCACGTTGTTGCCCAGCGTGACGCCCTCCCGGATGTAGACGTTGTCGCCTATCCAGCAGTCATCGCCGATGACGATGTCACGCTCCAGGTGAATGATCGGACCCGACGCATTGTTGGTCGGCTTGTCCAGTGAATGCGTGATCGCCTTGATCGATACGTTGTAGCCGATGGCGCAACTGCGGCCGATGACGACCTTGGAATGCAGACCGCATGACAGGTGTGCCTGATTGAGGTAGCTCATTTCGCCGATCAGGAAATGCTGCTTGGGACCGATCAGCTTTGACCCGAGGCCGACCGTGGCACGCGGTGATATGCCGCTGTATTCCCGCAATCGACGGGCGTGGCTCCTGCGCTGCGCCCAATTGACGGAACCGCTTATCAACCTGGCAAGGAGATCGAGCATGCCGGAACCTGCTTCATGGATGCCGTGACGAGGTTTTCCACGATCAGTCTGGTCTGCGACTCCGTCAGGTACGGGTGCATGGGCAGACTAAGTACCTGCGTGGCCACCTCGTCACCCACCGGAAGGCGCGCGCCGGCATCCGCCACCGCCGGCTGTCTGTTGATCGGAATCGGGTAATGCACCACGGTGGGGATGCCCGCGTCCTTCAACCGCACCTGCAATGATTCGCGATCGTCCACGCAGATGGTGTATTGGGCATAGACGCTGGTGTTGTGCGGCTCGATATGAGGCGGCGTGGCAATGCCGGCTTGCGCGAGCAGCGCGTCGTAACGGGCCGCGACCTGCTGCCGCAGTTCGACTTCGTCTTCGAATATTTCCAGCTTGGCCAGCAGGATGGCCGCCTGCAGCGTATCCAGCCGGCTGTTCACGCCGACGCGGATGTGGTGATAGCGGCGGTCCTGGCCGTGGCGCGCGATCTGCCGCATCGCCAGGGCAAGCTGATCGTCGTTGGTGAATATCGCTCCACCGTCGCCATAGCAGCCCAGCGGCTTGCTCGGGAAGAAGCTGGTGCAGGCGACCGTACTCAGATTGCACGAACGACGACCTTTGTAGAGCGCGCCGAAACTTTGTGCGCCATCCTCGACCACGGGAATGCCATGCCTGCCTGCGATCGCGTTGATCGTGTCGAAGTCCGCGCATTGCCCGTAAAGCGAGACCGGGATGATCGCGCGGGTCCGCGGGGTGATCGCCGCCTCGAGTCCGGCCGGATCGAGGTTGTAGGTGCGCGGATCGATATCCACGTACACCGGCCTGGCGCCCAGCAACGCCACCGTCTCCGCAGTGGCGATGTAGGTAAAGCCAGGCATGATGACTTCATCGCCGATGCCGATGCCCAGCGCCATCTGCGCGATCTGCAGCGCATCCGTTCCGTTCGCGCAGCTGATGCAATGCCTGGCACCCGCGAAGGCGGCAAGCTTCTCTTCCAGTTCGGCCACCTCCGGACCCAGGATGTACCGGCCATGCGCCAGCACGCGGGCGATCCCCGCATCGAGGCGGTCCTTGATGCGGATCTGCTGGGTTCCAAGGTCGACGAAGTCCATCACTTTGCCAGCTCCTCCTTGTGCAACACATGGCCCCGCAATACGTAGCGCGCGGCGGTGTGTGTGCAGATGGCGTCGCCATGCCCCTCCAGCGGCAGGTCCAGCTGTTCGCCGAATTCGCTCATCCAACCGATTTGCCGGGCCGGTACGCCCACCATCAGGGCATAGGCCGGCACGTCCCGGTTGATGACCGCACCGGCACCCACGAAGGCGAACTCGCCGATGGTGATACCGCAGACGACGGTGCAGTTCGCGCCCAGCGTGGCGCCGCGCTTCACCACGGTGTCGCGGTACTCGTCCTTGCGCTCGATCAGCGAGCGGGGGTTGTAGACATTGGTGAACACCATGCTTGGACCGCAGAAGACACCTTCCTCCAGCGTCACGTTGTCGTACACCGACACGTTGTTCTGGATCTTGCAGCGGTCGCCGATGATCACCTTGTTGCCGACAAACACATTCTGGCCAAGCGAGACATCCTGGCCGATGCGGGCGCCGCCGCAGACATGCACGAAGTGCCATATGCGCGAGCCCGCGCCGATCCGGGCTCCCTCGTCGACGATGGCGGAAGGGTGCTGGTAGTGGTCCATGCTGTGCGCTCTTCAGGCTTGTCGTTTCAGGGGAGGGCGGGCGACGTCCACGGCGGGCACAATGCTGCCGGTGCGGATCGTGGCCACGGTTTCGATCGCGGTACGGTTTTCCTCCAGGCCGAAGCCGCGGCCTGCGAGGATTTCCTCGTAACTGCGGTTGTGCAGGTCGGCAAAGCCGCCGGAGAACTCGATCTCCTCGCCGTCCACCGTGATCGATCGATAAGTGCGCTGCCCGCTTTCGCGCAACAGGGTAGGCACGTCCTCGATGTCCACCGACAGGAACCAGCGCACACGGGCGTTTTCGTATTCCAGATAGCCGGCCGCTTTCGTGTCATTGCGCTGATGCACCAGGTTGGTCTGCAACTCGCCGAAGATGTAATGCAGCATGTCGAAGAAGTGCACGCCGATGTTGGTGGCAATACCGCCGGACTTCTTCGAATCACCTTTCCAGCTCTGCAGGTACCAGTGGCCACGCGAGGTGACATAGGCAAGCTCCACTTCGTGCTTGGTGCTGCGCTGCTCGCGTCGTACACGTTCGCGCAGGGCAATGATCGCCGGGTGCAGGCGCAGCTGCAGAATGGTATTGACGTGCTTGCCGGTCTCGCGCTCGATCTCCAGCAGACCGTCGATGTTCCATGGATTGAGCACCAGTGGTTTCTCGCAGATCGCATGAGCCCCGGAGCGCAGGGCGAAGCGCATGTGCGAGTCGTGCAGGTAGTTCGGTGAGCAGATGGAAACATAGTCGATCTGGCCGCCGTTGCCGGCGCGCCGGCGCAGGTCGACATGCCGGTCGAAGCGCTCGAACTCGGTGAAGAAATCGGCGTCGGGAAAGTGGCTGTCGATGACGCCGACCGAATCGTTCGGATCAAAGGCAGCCAGCAAGCGGTTTCCGGTGGCCTTGATGGCCTGCATGTGGCGCGGCGCGATGTAACCGGCGGCGCCGATGAGTGCGAAGTTCTTCGACATGATGGTCATGGAAACTGATCCTGGTCCTGCACGGGTCCCTGCCTGTTTTCATGCGATCGCGGCTGCCGCGTGCGCTGCGTGCGGCATGCTGCTCTCGGAATCGTTTCGTCGTTGCCTCGGGTTGCAGCCTTTCACCCGGTTGCGTTGCCGACGCCGTAATAGGCATAGGAGTAGTAGCCGCTGCTGCGTTTCTCCACGGCGTTGAAGATGGCGCCTCTGAGATGGATGTTGTTCTGCTCGAAGCGCTGTCTGGCCAGGGCGACTTCGCGCGCCTGGTTGAGGCCGAAGCGCACCACCAGCAGGGCGGTGCCGGCGTGATGGCCGATGATGGCGGCATCGGTCACCGCCAGGATGGGCGGGGTGTCGATGATGACCAGGTCGAACATCTTCTTCACGTGGTCGAGCAGCGTGGAGAAGCGGGCGTTCATCAGCAGCTCGGAGGGGTTCGGCGGCAGCTTGCCGCGACCGATGAAATACAGATTCTGCGACGTACCGATCGGGCGCGCCGTCGCCTCCAGGTCGGCCTGGCCCGAAATCAGTTCGGAAAGGCCGGCTTCGGCGTGACCGCCCACGATCCGGTGCAGCGAGCCCATGCGCATGTCGCCGTCGATCAGCAGTACCCGCTGGTTGCCCTGGGCAACCAGCGTGGCGAGATTGGCGGAGACAAACGTCTTGCCGACATCCGGGCTGGAGCCGGTGATCATGAGCACATTGTTTTTCGCCTCCAGGCGGGCGAAGTGCAGGCTGGTACGCAGGCTGCGCAAGGCCTCGGTGGCCATGTCCGCTGGTGAATCCATGACCAGCAGGCGTTGGCCACCGCTGCCGTAACTGCGGCCGCGCTTGTCGTGCAACGCCTGCTCCCGCAGGCTGACCGGGATGGAGGCGTACACGGGCAGGCCGAGGTTCTCGATGATGGCGGGGTCTTCGATGCCGCGATTGAGCGCCTGCCGTATGAAGACGCACAGCAGGGCCACGAAGCCGCCGAGGAACGCGCTGCCGAGCACCACGATGACCTTTTTCGGCCATATCGGCTGCGTGATGTCCACCGCCGAGTTGTCGATGATCCGTACATTGCCCACCGTACCCGCGCGGGCGATGTCCAGCTGCTGGGCCTGGTTGAGCAGGCCGGTGTAGGTGTCGTTGCTTACCTGCACGTCGCGGGTCAGCTTCAGCAGCTCCTGCTGGGTATTCGGCAGGTTGCCAACCTTCTTGTCGATCGCGCTCTTTTGCGCCTGCAGCTGGCCTATCTGCTGCATCAAGGCCTTGTAGGCCGGGTGCGCCGGCGTGTACTGGCGCTGCATGTCCGCCTGCTGCAGTTGCAACTGCTGGAGATTGGTCTGGATGGCCACTTCCTGATTCAGCAGGCTTTGGGTCTGCATGCTGATATCAACTGAACGTGCCTTGAGCTGGAAGGCGTTGAGCGCCGCGGTGGCCTTTTCCAGCTGGCTGCGCACCTTGGGTAGCTGCTCGCGGACGAACTGCAGGCTGTTCGCCGCCTCCGCGGAATTGCGGTCCACATCCTGGCGCACGTAGAGCTCGCCGACCTGTCCCAGCACATTCGCCGCCAGCACCGGATTGGTGTTGTCATAAGTCATGTCGAGGATGCCCGAATCCTTGCCTTCCTCGTTGACCTTGATGGCTTTGCGAAGCTGGTTGGTCACGGTGAGCCGGCGATGGCGGAAGACACGGAAGTGGGTGCCTTGATTGGCGGCCAGAGTCTCGACCTGGATGGTTACGCCCTGGCCACTGGCGGATTGTCCCGCCTTGCCGGCGACCAGAAGGTTGCCCTTCTCATCCTGCAGGACGTATTCCCCGTTCGTACCGGCAATCAGGGTCAGTGGCCTGTCCAGGAGTCTGTCGGGCACATCCAGCTGGAAGATGTCCAGCTTCGCACCGCCCCAGTCGTAGCCGTTCATTCCGAACCATGGCGCAGCCACCTTGCCGGGATCGTGCGAGGCAAAGAGGCGGGCGATGAAGTTGCCGAACAGGGGAAGGCGCTCGGGGCTGCTCTGGACCGTGAGCTTGAGCTTGTCGACCACGGCGCCGACCACCATGCGCGAAGTGATCAACGCGGACTGGGTGGTCGCTTCGGGATCCTCCGCTCCCAGTGTCTGGGTAAGCGCACTCAGGCCGGGCAGGTCCGGAACTTTCTGTTCCACCTGCGCCGTCGAAGTGGCCTGATAGATCGGTGTGGCCACTATTGCATAGATGATGCCGAGTACGACAAAAAATCCGGTGATGCGGGCGATAAGCCACTTGTGATCACGAAGCGTGCCCAGCAATTCGCCCAGATCGATTTCATTATCGCGTTGCACAGGATTTAGAGTGCCGGCCATAGGGTTACCATCTCATGACTTGAAGAATTCAATTACAGGTAGGGTTTCCAGCTGTCGACATCCCTCGCAATCATTTCGTAAACGTAATCAAATGCAGTTCGTTGCTGGCGATAGGGGTCCGGGATGTCATTCCCATCCAGCCATTTGTCGAGCAGATAGACCTTGCCGCGAATTTCGGGCACGAGTTGAATCATTGCCGCGACGTGACTCTTTTCCATGCCCAGAACCAGATCGGCTTCGCGCAGCATCAGGGGCGTCAGCTGACGGGCGCGGTGCATCGTCCCGTCGATACCGCTTTCGGCCAGCAACTGCAGGGAGGTCGCATCCATGGGCCTTCCGGCAGGCGCACAAAGTCCGGCGCTGCTGAATGCAACGTGGCGCGATCTCGTGCGCTGTCGAAACAGGTATTCGGCCGTAGGGCTGCGGCAGACATTACCCATGCAGACAATCAGTATCCGCTCAAACACAGCGCCGTCATACTCCCGATCCCGAGTCAGCGTCGATCCAAGGATGCTAGAAATGGCGGTCTTGGCCTCCTGTCACATTTCAGGAAAACTCACGTCGAGGTGAGTTTCGTGGCCCTGTTTCGAAATGCAAATTGCAGGCCTCGCAGAGAGGCTTGAACAGTGGACAACAAACAGGCTGCACGCCTGCTTAATTATTCCACTCCCGGCGTTATGCAAAGTGTTTGCGCATCTGGCGCAAGCCGGAGACGATCGGTCATTGCCTGACCGGATGAGGTATCGATCATTGCACGTCCGGATTGCCTGTCAGTGAACAGCAGCCAAATGATCCACCCATTGCCGCAAGTCATTCACCGATGGCGGATGGACGTCTGTAATGGTGTTGCGACACGAATGTGAAATTTCACGCCGGCTTGTCCTGATCACGGGGATCATCGAACAGATGTCATCTGGACTTGCGATGCTGTCATGCGTGCCGATCCGGAGCGCGCGTGCATCCTGGTGCATCGAGAACAGCCATGTGTGTCCCGGGAAGCCCGGTGACGCTGCGTCGGCTCACTCCACGGTCACGGACTTGGCGAGATTGCGCGGCTGATCCACGTCGGTGCCACGCAGCACGGCGACGTGGTAAGCGAGCAGTTGCAGCGGCACCGTGAACACCGCCGGCGCGATGAAGCTGCAGCCCGAGGCGACCCGGAGCATCGCGCCGTGTCCGGTCATGTCGTCCATGCCGGTGCCGCCGTCGGCGAACACGATCAGGCGCCCGCCGCGGGCGCGCACTTCCTGCAGGTTGGACTTGAGCTTGTCCAGCAGCGGACCGCTGGGTGCCACCGCCACTACCGGCATGTCCTCGTCGACAAGTGCCAGCGGCCCATGCTTGAGTTCGCCGGCCGGATACGCCTCGGCGTGGATGTAGGAAATTTCCTTGAGCTTGAGCGAGCCTTCCAGCGCCACCGGGTAATGCGCACCGCGCCCCAGGAACAGGGCATGCTCATGGCGGACGAACCCGGCCGCCAGGTCGATGATCGCCGGTTCCAGCTTCAATGCATCCCTGATGGCGAGTGGCATGCGCCGCAGCTCGGCGCACAGCATGTCGAGGCGCTCCGGATCGAGCCCATGGCGGTTGGCCAGTTCGAGCGCCAGCAGCGCCAGGCCGGCGAGCTGGGTGGTGAATGCCTTGGTCGAGGCCACCCCGATTTCCGGACCGGCGCGCGTCATCAGCTTCAGGTCGGCTTCGCGTACCAGCGATGACTCGGGCACGTTGCAGATCGCCAGCGTGCCGAGATAGCCGCGGCGGCGCGATTCGCGCAGCGCGGCGAGCGTATCGGCGGTTTCGCCGGACTGCGAAATGGCCACCAGCAGCGTGTCGGCAGGCACCACCACTTCGCGATAGCGGTACTCGCTGGCCACTTCGACGCTGACCGGCAGGCGCGCGTATTCCTCGATCCAGTATTTCGCGACCAGGCCGGCGTGGTAGCTGGTACCGCAGGCGATGACGTGCAGGCCGCGCGTGCGCCGCAGCAGCGTGTCGCTGTCGCTGCCGAAGATGTTCGGCAACACGCCACGTGGCCCAACGCGTGCCTCCAGCGTGTTGGTCACTGCGCTCGGTTGATCGAAGATTTCCTTCTGCATGTAGTGGCGGTATTCGCCACGCTCGACCTCGTCGGTGGAAAGTTCACTTTCGTGCACGGTGCGCTCGACCGGACGGCCGTCAAGGTCGCAGACCTGCACGTGGTCGCGGGTTATCTCGACCACGTCGCCTTCGTCGAGGTAGAGCATCCGGTTGGTGACCTGGATCAACGCCTGTGCATCGGAGCCGAGGAAGTTCTCGCCGATGCCCACGCCGACCAGCAACGGCGCGCCGCACCGCGCACCAACCACGCGGCCGGGTTCGTCGCGACTGATCACCGCGATGGCGTAGGCTCCTTCCAGTTCCCGCACGGTGGTCAATACCGCCTCGCGCAGCGTCATGCCCTGGCCGATGCGCCCGTCGATCAGCGCCGCCATCACTTCGGTGTCGGTGTCGGACTGGAACGTGTGGCCGCGCGCCTTCATCGAATTGCGCAGGCTGACGTGGTTCTCGATGATGCCGTTGTGCACGATGGCGACGCGGCCGGCGACATGTGGATGCGCATTCGCTTCGTTCGGAGCGCCATGTGTGGCCCAACGGGTATGCGCGATACCGGTGCCGCCCGAAAACGGGTCGGCCAGGTAGCGTGCCTCCATCTCGCGCACCTTGCCCTTGGCGCGCACGCGCTTGATCGATCCATGATCGAGCACGGCCACGCCGGAAGAATCATAGCCGCGGTACTCCAATGCCTTGAGACCAACGATCAGCAGCGGAGCGACATCCCGCTGGGCAACGACAGCAACGATTCCGCACATGGCAAAGTTTCCCGATGCCGGGCATGGGCCGTGAATCTCGCCGCGGGCGATCAGCCCGACGGGGCCGTACCGTTGCCAGCCTTCATGCGTGAATCAACGATGGGCGCCTGCGAGGCAGGCAATCACGCCGTGAAGCTGCCCGCCCTCTGTCACGACAGTCACGCTCCGTGTCCGGGCGCCGGCAATCAGGTAAGTCGTACAGCTCCATCCGTGTAGGGATGGTGAGCTGCAACCCGCCTGGGTCGGCCGCCACGGCCTTGCCGTGTTGACGCAGGGAGAAGGGTGCATGCACACGACGACGATGGCGAACGGCCCGGGCGCACGATAGCCAGGGCCGGATGCGGCTTGCCGGTGTTCGATGAAGCCCGACAACGCGGCATCGATCACGCCGCATGTTGCCATTCGGGCACTTGGTGGGTAGTGGGCGACGATTCAGGTTTCTGACGAATAACCGCTGGCTGAACCGGCCGGCCAATCCCCGGCACCGTCGTCGTGGATGCGAAGCTGGATACATTCCGTCGGTGCGTGGCGGTGTGTGGCCGCTGCTTCTCCGATGGCGTGCAATCGATCCGGCAGACCGACTGCACTTCATGGCTCATGCCATCAGTTCGCCTGCAGCAGCGTCCACTGCTGATTGGCGGTGCCATGGCAGGGGTACTGGATGAGCTTGGTGCGTTCCAGGGTGGAGGAGTCGGGCACATCGAGGCACTGGCCGCTGTTCCGGTTGACCAGTTCGTAGCCGCTGCCTTGAGGTTGGAGCTGCCACTCCTGTCCGGCACCACTCGCGCAAGTCGCCTGGACCACGGCTGCACGGGCGGATGTCGAGGCATTCTCGGCAGCCATGCACAGTCCACTCAGCGCGTTCTTGATGGTCCGTGAGCCGTCGGTATTCGGCACAAGCGTCCATTTCTGGTTGTTGTGCCCGGTTTCCGGAAACTGGATCAGTCGCGTATTGCTGGTGGTCGAGCTTTCCGTATCGTCGATGACCAGGCCCGAGTTGATGTTCTTGATCCAGTACGCCACGCCAATGGGCGCATTGACGGTGAGGTTGACGGAGCTGTTGTGGCTGAGCGAGCCGGCATTGCCGGTGACGACAACCGTCGCGCTGCCGATGCTGGCCGTGGGCGACGCGGACAGCGTCAGCACGGAGGTGGCGCTTCCGTTGTTCGCGGGCGTCAGCGAGATGGGCGAAAGCGTCGCTGTCACGCCGCCCGGAAGACCGGAGACGGACAGCTTGACCGGCGAACTGAAGCCGTTGAGGCTGGAGACGGTGACTGTGTCGCTGGCTTGCGCTCCCTGGCTGACGCCGACCGATGTCGGTGATGTGGCCATGCCGAAGTCGAGCACGGCCGAGTTCCAGACATCGGTGATCGGCGTGGCGGTGGAAGCATCGCCGAGTGCGGCCAGGCCATACATGTCTTCCAGCGTTCGCAGCACGCTGTAGTGATTGATCTTCTCTCCATAGCTGCCCGGCTTGATGTTCGCGCCGGCGAACAGCGTGATGATCCGGTTGGCCAGGCTGAGGTCGTCGTCTTCGTCCCAGGTCAGGATCAGCAGGCTGTTGTGGGTCCTGGCCCAGTCGATGTAACTGCTGAGGTGTGCGCTCATCCAGCTGTCGCCGGTCGATACGGGGCAATCGTGCATGTCGTCGCACAGGTTGGGAATCACGAACGACAATGTCGGCAACTGGGTGAAGTCGCCCGGGAACGAGGTGAAGGGCAGGTTCGTCGATGGCGGAACGTTGCTGAAGTTCACCCACGGGTCGTGCCGGCGGGCATATCCGGACGACCCGTATGCGCAGCCGGTGTACCCGATCGACGGCATGGTCTCCGAGTAGCTGGCAAAGCTGTAGCCGGCGGCAATCAGCTGGTGGCCAAGGTTGTCCGTGTTGAAAGTATGCGGGCAGCTGTCATCCGTGATGCCCTGGGTGGATCCGGAAAACAAGGCCAGGTAATTCGGCTGGCTCGGATGGGTCTCCGCGTAGGACTGGGTGAAGTACACGCCGCTGGAAAGGAGCGAATTGATATACGGCGCATCGGCGGTGTCGCCCACGATGCTGTTGATGCTGGCGTTTTCCATGACGACGACCACGACGTGGTCGTAACGGGGAATCACGCCGCTGGTTGCTGCCGCAGCAGACTGGGAACGAAACTGCCCCGTGTCGCCCGGAGCATTGCTCAGGGCCTGCATCGCTGTCGCGCCCTGCTGGGCGGTGGGACTTGCCCCGGACGCAAAGGTAATGCCGCAGGCGCCGGCGGAAGCGGCGACGAGCAACGTGCAGAGCAGGGACTTTGTCAGGCGGCATGCTTTCATGGCTACGACCTCCCCATGACTGGACGGATCGGGAACGCACCGGCCTGCATGCCGAAAGCACGCACTGATCCACCCTGGTTCAACTCGCAAGCGGCAGCGATGTGCCTGAAGGTTCGAGCAGTGTCATGTCGCGCGGAGAGCCTGATCTCGCGGCTCATGGCGCATCGGACACTCGGGTGGCATGCATGCGCCGGGCGCACCTTGGAGCGATGCCCGGACTGGACAATCGCCTTGCCGGAGTATGGTGCCATCGGGCACCCGGGCAGGGAGTGGATGCATCAAAGTGTGATGCAATCCGGATAACCCGGAGATGGGCTCGCTCTCGCCGCAGTGAAGTGCGGCGTGCGGCACGCGGTGGGCGGAGCAGGGGATGGCCCGCGTCAGCGCGCTCACGCGCCTGTTGCACCAGGCGCGTCAACTCATACCTGCAGGCGGTCGTCCTTGCGCGCGACGAGACTGTACAGCGCAGGCATCAGGAAGATGCTGATCGCCAGTCGCGTGAACAGGCCGCTGACGATCACCAGCGCAAACGGCTTCTGCGTATCGGTGCCGACGCCGACCGCGACGGCAGCCGGCAGCAGGCCCAGCGCGGCCACGAGCGCGGTCATCATGATCGGGCGCAGGCGCAGGATCGCACCCTCGCGGATGGCCTCGTCGATCGGCGTGCCGCTCAACCGCAACTCGTTGACATAGGAGATGTAGACCACGGCGGTCTGCACCGACACGCCGAACAGCGCCAGGAAGCCGATGCCGGATGAAACGGAAAACGGCGTGTGCGTGAGCCAGAGCGTGACGATGCCGCCGACCGGCGCCGACAGCAGCACACCGAGCACGGTGATCAGCGGGAACTTGAAGTTGCCGTACAGCGCGAACAGCAGCAGGAAGATGACGGCCAGCGTGAGCGGCAGCACGATGTTGAGCTGCCGGTGCGAGGCCGTGTATTCCTTGTATTCGCCGCCCCAGTCGAGATGATAGCCCTGTGGCAGTTTCACCTGCTTCGTGACTTGCGCCATCGCGTCTTCCACTGCACCGGCGAGGTCGCGGCCCTGCACCGAGAACTGCACGCCGATGTAGCGCGAATCGTTTTCGCGGTAAATGAAGGACGCGCCGTTCTCGACCGTGATGCTGGCGAATTCCTTCAACGGGATTTCCTGGCCGCCCGGCGTGGCGACCGGGATGTCGCCGATCTGCTGCGGGTTGTTGCGGTACTGTGGCAACAGGCGCACCACCAGGTCGAACTGCTTCTCGCCCTGTACCACCTCGGTCGCGACGTCGCCGCCGACCGCGGCATTGATCAGGTTGTTGATGTCGTCGACGTTGATGCCGTAGCGCGCGGTCTTGGCGCGGTCGATCTTGATCGCGAGGTTGGGCTGGCCCAGCTCGTGCACCAGCGTCACGTCGGTGATGCCGCGCACCTTCTCCATCGCCGCCTTGATCTGTTTGCCTTTCTCCTGCAGCGTGCGCAGGTCCGACCCGTACACCTTCACCGCCAGCGCGCTCTTCAGGCCCGTCTCGGCCTCGTCCACCGCATCCTCGGCGGGCTGGGTGTAGTTGAACTGGATGCCGGGGAATTTCTGCAGCTTCGCGTCGATCGCGGCGATCAGTGCCTGTTTGTCACGATAGGCGCCATGCCATTCCGAGTACGGCTTCAGGCCCACGAAGAACTCGTCGTTGAAGAAGCCGGTGGAATCAGTGCCGTCGTCGGGACGCGCCAGCTCCGAGGCCACCGTGGTGACGACCGGGAACGAACGCAGGACCTCGCGGATCTGGGGGGAAATTTTCGCGGCCTCGTCGAACGAGATCGTGTAGGGCATCGTCGCGCGTACCCACAAGGCGCCTTCATCCAGTTGCGGCATGAATTCCGCACCCATGAAAGGCACCAGCAGCAGCGACAGGCCGAGCAGCACGGCCGTGGCAATCGTGATCCGCCACGGATGCGCCAGGCACGCATCCAGCCATCTCGCATAGCGCGTCTTGATGGCCTCGAAGATCGCGTTGCGGCGCTCGCGCACGCCCTTGCGCATGAACCACGCGCACAGCACCGGCAACAGGGTCAGCGTGACGATCAGCGAGCCGACGATCGCGAAGATCATGGTGTCGGCCATCGGCTTGAACAGCGTCCCGGATGGCCCGCTCAGCACGTAGATCGGCAGGAAGCCGGCCACGATGACCCCCACCGCGTAGAACAGCGGGCGATCGACCTCGGCCGCCGCGTCGCGGATGACGGCGATGATGTCCAGCGGTCCGTCCTGGCGAAGGGCGAGTTGGCGATAGATGTTCTCCACCATCACCACCGCCGCATCCACCAGGATGCCGAAGTCCACCGCGCCGATCGAGAGCAGGTTCGCCGAGGCGCCCTGCAGGTGCAGCCCGCAGAACGCGAACATCAGTGCCAGCGGAATGGTGACCGCGACGATCAGGCCGGCGCGCAGGTCGTACAGGAAGAACACCAGCACCGCGATCACCAGCAGCATCCCGACCAGCAGGTTGTGCCGCACCACTTCCTTGGTCTGCTGGATCAGGTCGGTGAGGTCGTAGAACGGGTGGATCTTGACGTCTTTCGGCAGGACCTCGTCATTGAGCTCCCTGGTCTTGGCCTCGACGCGCTGCAGCACGTTCTGCGTCTTCGAGCCGGTCAGCGTCAGGATCACGCCCTCGACCGCATCGTCCTGGTCCATGTAGCCGAACTCGCCCAGGCGTGGCGCGATGCCGATCTTCACCGTGCCGACATCCTTCACCAGGATCGGCGTGCCGTTGTGCACCGCCAGCACCACGTTGCCGATGTCCTGCAAGGTCACCAGCCGGCCCAGCCCGCGCACGTAGAAGAACTGGCCGCCCTGCTGATAGAAGCCGCCGCCGGCGTTGCTGTTGTTCGCACCCAGCGAGGCCTCGATCTGCGTCACGCTCAGGCCGAGCGCCGCAATCTTCACCGGATCGAGCAGCACCTGGTACTGCATGTTGCCGCCGCCGAACGCGGAATCGTCGGCGACGCCCGGCACCGACCGGTATTGCGGCGCGATCACCCAGTCCTCCAGCGTCTTCAGCTCCATCGGCGAACGGTCGGAACTCTGCAGCACGTAGCGGTAGACCAGGCCGGACGGTGGTGACATCGGCGAGAGCGAGGGTGCGACGCCGCTGGGCAGCGTGATGCCGGGCAGGCGGTTGTACACCTGCTGCTGCGCGAAATAATCGTCGACGCCGTTGGCGTAGGTCAGGGTGACGTCCGACAGCCCGTACAGCGAGATCGAACGCTTGGTCACCAGGCCCGGGATCGCGTTCATCCCGAGCTCCACGGGTATCGTGATCAGGCGCTCGACTTCCTCCGCCGAGTGGCCGGGCCACTGGGTGATGATTTCCGCCATCGGTGGCGACAGATCGGGGTACGCATCCATCGGCAGCGAGTTGTAGGCCCAGATGCCGGCGACCGTGAGCGCGCACGACAGCAGCACGACGAGCAGCCGCTGCTCCAGCGCGAACGCCACGATGCGGTTGATGATGGAGGCCGGACGCGCTCCGGGCGGCGGAGTCAGCTCGCTCATTGGGTCTGGATGAATCGCACGAAGATGCCGCCCTCGGTCACCACCTTGTCGCCGGCCTGCAGGCCGCTGGCGATCAGGTAGCGGTCGCCTGTGCGCACACCCAGTGTCACCGGGCGTTGCGCGTAGCTGCCGTCCGCTTCCTGCACATACACGAAGGGCAGGTTTTCGTCGTCACGCAGGACCGCCGCCACCGGCACCAGCAGGCCCCGTTCCGATTTGGCGGAGCTGATCCGCACGCGCACATACATCTGCTTCTTCAGCAGGTCGCCGGAGTTGTCCACCACCACGCGCGCGGTCACCGAACGGGTATCGGGGTCGACTTCTGGCGACACGTTGGTCACTTTGCCGGGCAGGGTCTTCGTGCCAGCGCCGGTTTCCACCACGGCGCTGTCGCCGATCTGCACCGTGGCAAGGTCGCTGTCGAATACCTGGGCCAGCACCCACACCTGCGACAGGTCGGCTACGGTGAAGCAGGCCGTGCTGCCGGCCTGCAGCAGCTGGCCGGGCGTGATCGAACGCTGCACCACGGTGCCGGCGACCGGTGCGCGGATCACGCCTTGCACGTTCGCCACCGGGCGGCCTTGCTCGATGGCCTTCACCACCTGCGGATCGACGGGCAGGGACAGCAGCGCCTGCCGTGCCGCGTTGCTGTCGGATGCGGCGCCGATCGCGTCGGACTGCGCCTGCGCATTCTCGCGCTGCGAGATCGCGTGGTGGGCGTACAGGTCCTTGTCGTTGGCGGCCACCTGGGCTGCCGCGCGCGCAGCGGCCAGTGCCTTGCGATAGCCGTCGACGGCGGCAGCGAAGTCGGGCGAAACCACGGTCGCCAGTGGCTGCCCCTGCTTCACGGATTCGCCCAGGCTGACCAGTACCTTCGTCACCGGGCCGGAGAATGGCGCCAGCACCGCGGTGGAACGGTTCTGGTCGTAGTCCACCACGCCGGTGGTGTCGGTCACGGTCTGATAGGACGAGGGTTCGACCGTGTAGAGCTGGATGCTCTGTTGCTGCGCCTGGGTCAGGGTCACATTGTGCGGCGTCGTGGCTGCGGATTCCGGCGCGCCCGTATCGGACGAGCAGGCGCCAAGCGCGACGGTCGCGAGCAGGACCGCGAGCGCGGCGCCATGGCGCATGGAGGCGGGGAAGGGCGGTGCAGGCTTGTTCATCGTCACTGCTTGCTCAAATCGGAGTGGTGCCACCAGCCGCCACCCAGCGCCTGGTACAGCGCGGCCGTGTCGGCGAATCGGTTGGCCTGGGCTTGCACGAGGGCGATTTTTGCCTGCTGCCAGGACTGTTCGGCGTTCAACAGCTGCAGGTTGCCGGCATAGCCGTCCTTGAGCTGGCGCAGCGCAAGATCGAGCGTCAGCCTGGCGGCCCGCTCGGTTTTCGCCGTGGCTTGCAGCGCCTTCGCGTCCTGGTCCAGAGCGGCCAGCGTGTCGGCCACGTTCTGGAACGCGGCGAGCACGGTGCTGCGGTACTGCTCGGAAGCTTCGACATACGCCGCCTTCGCCGCGCGCTGCTGATGCAGCAGCGTGCCGCCCTCGAAGATCGGCGCGGTGATGCCTGCCGCCACGTCCCAGAAGCCGGTGCCGCCGGTGAACAGCCTGGAGAATTCGAGCGCCGTGCTGCCGGTGTCGGCCGTCAGCGTGATGTTCGGCAGTCGTGCCGCGGTGGCGACGCCGATCTCGGCGCTGGCGGCGTGCAGGTCGGCTTGCGCCTGGCGCACATCCGGCCGCTGCGCTACCAGGGCCGAGGGCAGGGAGAGCGGCAGGGACTCGGGCAGGTGCAGGTTGTCCAGCGTGATCTGGTCTCCTGTTGCCTGCGACGGGAAACGGCCCGCCAGCACCGCCAGCTGGTCGCGCTGCTGCACCAGTTGCTTCTCCAGCGGCGGCAGCGTGGCCTGGGTTTGCGCCAGTTGCGACTCCTGGGCGGCTAGGTCGACCCGGCTCGCATAGCCCTTGTCGTACTGGTAGTGCAGGATGTCGAGCATTTTCGTGTTCGCGTCGACCAGTTGTCGCGTGGTGTCGACCTGGGCCTGCAGCGACGCCAGCTGGATCGCTGCCACCGCCACGTTCGAGGCCAGCGTGTTCCAGGTCGCGATCATCTGGAAGCGCGCGGCCTGCTCCTGCGCCTTGAGCGACTCGACCGAGCGCCGGTTCGCACCGAACACATCGGGCGTATAGGAAATCGAGAGCTGCGGCGTGTACAGGTTGTACAGGAAGGCGTTGGAATTGGGCACCGGCGCCAGCGAACCGGCCTGGCGCTGGCGGCTGGCCGACAGGTCCGCCGATACGCTGGGCAGGAACGCGCCGCGCTGGGCCAGCATGTTCTCGTGCGCCACGCGCAAGGCGGCCTGCGCGGCCTTCAGGTCATGGTTGTGCGCCAGCGCCTGCTTGATCAGGGCATCGAGCGATTCGGAATGGAACAGCGTCCACCAGTCGCCGGGAATATCCGCGCCCGGCTCGAAATGCTGGGCAGAGCCGCCGGCCACATCCGGTGTGGCCGCTGTCGTCGAAACCGGATGGGGCGTGTAACCATTGACGGCGGGCGGCGCAGGCGCCTTGAAGTCCGGACCGACTGCGCAGGCTGCCAGCAGCAACGATGCAGCCACCGGCATGACAAGCCGCAAGGACACTCGGGCGAACGACAAGGCAATCATGGTGGACCCGCACACTCCTCATGCATCGTTCTGACAAGTAACACGACAGTTCGAACCTGGTGTCTTCGATCATGGTCGACTCTGGGCGACAGGCCGGCTCCAGCAAACATATCGATGAGCACAAGTCGCTGAAGATATTCCCTGAGGAAAGGAGCGGCAACGGTGAAATTTTTTGCGCCACATGACGAGCACAGGCAGGGAGCCTGGAGGCAGGACGGCAGCGGAGTCGGTTTCCTGCTCGCGGGCATCCTTTATTGCGCATAATGTATATTATGTAAAATTCAAGAAGCTGGCCTGGAGTGTCGGTCTGCAGGTCCAACAGATAAATGCATTCCCCAGGGGTTAATTGCGCTGGATCCAGCGCTTTAGTGCAGCCAAACCCTCGGTTCTCTGCACTATCGGGGTTCACCGGACATTGTGGTCAGCAAGCTGCTGACTCACTTTGTTGGTTTCTTAGCCTTGGCAGCCTTCGACGATCCAACCGACCGGGACGTGCGCTTCGCTCTCGTGCGGGCGCTGGCTTTGGCGAGCGAGGTTTCAAGCGCGGCAGCTTTTCCTGACACCCGCGCTGGTTTCGTACCCCCGATAACACGGGCCAATCGCAAGACAAACCCGACTGCAAACTCTTCAGCAGGTTCCCAGGCAGTGACCCCACCGTGCGTTCAATCGCACGCACAAGCTTGCCTGAGGCGACACGGCCCCCATCTCGAAAGCTTCGCGCCCCGCCACACGCTTCACGACACCTCCCCTGTGCCGCCTCACGCAGCCCCTGCCGCTCCACCGAAAGAACTCGCCCGAAGTTTTCTGGGCGTGTTCCGGTACAGCGGGCGTGCGCTGGAACTGGTCTGGAGCACCAGCCGCACGCTGACCATCGCGCTGGCCCTGCTCACTCTTATTGCCGGCCTGCTACCGGCTGGCATTGCCTACGTTGGCGCGCACATCGTTGACGCCGTGCTCGGTGCCAGCAAGTTGTGGGCAGCGCACGGGACAGCCCCACTGCGATCGGTATTCGAATGGGTGGTGCTGGAGGGCGTGCTAGTGGCGGCGATGGCCGGTGCGCAACGCGGCCTGTCGTTGTGCCAGTCGCTGCTGCGTGCGCAACTGGGCCAACGCGTCAATGTGTTGATCCTGGAAAAGGCGCTGACGCTCGAACTGGCGCACTTCGAGGATTCGGAGTTCTACGACAAGCTCACCCGCGCGCGACGCGAGGCGTCGAGTCGGCCGCTGTCACTAATCACCCGAACATTCGGCCTGGGCCAGAACGCGATCTCACTGCTTAGCTACGGCAGCCTGCTGTTTCAGTTCTCGCCGTGGGCGGTAGCGGTGTTGCTGCTGGCCGGCTTGCCGTCATTCTTCGCCGAGACGAAATTCTCCGGTGATGCGTTCCGGCTGTTCCGCTGGCGCTCTCCGGAAACACGCATGCAGCTGTATCTGGAAACCGTGCTGGCCCGCGAGGACCACGCCAAGGAAGTGAAGCTGTTTGGCCTTGGCCCCTTGTTCCTGCAGCGTTATCGCGACATCTTCCACATGTTGTATCGCGCCGATCGCGATCTGGCCGTGCGTCGCGACAGTTGGGGCTTCGGCCTGGGCCTGCTCGGCACGTTGGCGCTATACGGCGCCTATGCATGGATCGCCGCCAGCACCGTGATGGCGCGCATCACCCTGGGCCAGATGACGATGTATCTGTCGCTGTTCCGTCAGGGCCAGTCGGCGGTATCCGCGATGCTGTCGGCGATCGGCGGCATGTACGAAGACAACCTCTATCTGTCCACGCTGTACGAGTATCTGGAAACGCCCGTGCCCGCAGCCACCGGCACCGTGCGGCATGGCGCCACACCCGAGGACGGCATCCGCTTCGAGCGGGTCAGTTTCACCTACCCCGGCGCCGGCGAACCGGCACTGCGCGACATCGACCTGCATATCCGTCCCGGCGAATCATTGGCCCTGGTAGGCCAGAACGGTTCGGGCAAGACCACCCTGATCAAGCTGCTCACGCGCCTGTACTCGCCTGACAGTGGCCGCATCCTGCTCGATGGCACCGATCTGCGCGAGTGGGATGAATCCGTCCTGCTGCAGCGTATCGGGGTGATCTTCCAAGATTTCGCCCGCTATCAGATGCGCGTGGGTGAGAACGTCGGTGCCGGCGATGTCACCCATTTCAATGACGAAGCGCGCTGGCGCGAAGCCAGCGACAAGGGCATGGCCAGCGACTTCATCGACAACCTGCCGGCAGGCTTCGAGACGCCACTGGGCAAATGGTTCAACGACGGGCGCGAGCTGTCCGGCGGGCAATGGCAGAAGATTGCCCTGGCCCGCGCCTTCATGCGCTCACGCGCCGACATCCTGGTGCTGGATGAACCCACCGCCGCGATGGACGCGCAGGCTGAGGCCACCATATTCGAACACTTCCGCGAGCTCTCCGGCGGCCGCATCGCCATCCTCATATCGCACCGCTTCTCCACCGTGCGCATGGCCGACCAGATCATCGTGATCCAGGACGGCCGCATCATCGAGCGCGGCAATCATGGGCAGTTGATGGCCGAGGACGGCCACTACGCACATCTGTTCTCGTTGCAGGCGCAGGGATATCGGTGAGCTGTCACTTGGTAAGCCACTGCAATCCGTAACGACCGGCAGCTTGGCAGGCAAACCTCGAAAACCTCCCACGCTGTCATTCCCGCGCAGGCAGTAACTCCGGACTCTAAACCGACGCGCTACTCAAAGCGGGGGACGTCGACGGGGTAGTACCAAACCGGGGCGATCGCGGATAGTCCTGGCAGCTTGGGTTCCACCGCGTTTCTAAGGTTCAGAAGGCGACCGATCGAGCGTACCCACCTTCGAAGTCCGCCTCGCCCTACCCGCGATAACACGGGCTAATCGTCAGCCATCGCCATATTGTGAGATTCTAGGTCAACGAGGCGGCTTCCTAAGCAATTGGGTAACTGGTTCATGATTTGGCACAGGTTGCCGACCTACTGACGGCGGCATCAATAATTAAGGGAGCGGAAACCTGATTTGTCGCCCCCCTCAGCCTGATGGCCGGCTTCACCGCCGCACGCTTGTTCAGAATGCCTTGGAAAAACCCAGACTCAATGCGTTGTCGTTGAGGTGGCTGGCGAACTGTCCCTGGTAGTCTAGATATAGGCTCCACGAAGCGCCTGCTTGCGCAGTGATACGTGCACCCATTGTAGTCATGCCACGACCCATCGCATCACTCCTTGGCGCAAACGAAGTGCCGTCCTGGCTGAGCGTGTCGACGACCGCGCCATTGTTGTTGCGCGCATCGTAGCGGTAGCCCAGCACGAACTGCGGCACATAGCTGATGCCGCTTGCCACGAACGGACGCGTAAACGACACGGTCGCATACGGCTGCATGGTGGTGTACGCGCTGTCCATGCCTTGTAGTGCGAACGCCGACGCGAGAGGGCTGGTGCCATTCACCGTTTCGTGGAAGCCCTCCAGACGCTGATGCTGATACAGTGCGCCCACCATCGGCGTCACCTGCCATTGCGCCGCCGAGATCGACCATGCGACCTGCAGCGCAGCAGCCGTAGTGTCGCCATCCGGGCTGGCCGAGGCGTGGCCGATACCGGTCTGGCGATACAGGCGATAGATGCCGCGCGCTTTGTCGACCATGCCAGATATCACCAGCGGACCGGCATCGGCGAACACATAGATGCCTCCATGCATGTTGTCGACGTGACCGTAGCTGCCACTGCGGCTGCTACTGTTGATTCGATCGAGGCCCGCTTCCACACCCACGTGTATAAACTCACCCGTCGCCATGTCGGCGCCGGCCTGCAGACCAAAGGCTGTGCTGTTGAGGCCGTTGTTGCCGATGAGTTCGTTGCTGCTGCCGCTGTACTGAGCCCACAGGCCGTTGCTGCACGATGGTGTCACAGTGTTCGCCTGCGCCGAGCCGCCGTTGCCGCATGACACATCGGCCGGACGCAAGGTGGCATCGAGCACAGTGGTCATCGATTGCTGACCGATCAAATTGGCGGCTTGCATGACGTTGGAGTAGAACCCGCCGTCTTGCGGCGTGACCACGGTGGTCGAGTTCGGCGGTGTCGGGGAGGTGAGTACCAGGTTCGCCTGCGTCGGGGTGTACGTCACCGTCGAAGATAGCATCGTCGGCACTGCACCACTGGACGTCGTGCTGGCGAACTTGCCCGTCAGCGCGTCGGCCTGCACCAACGTGTAAGTCGTAGCTGTATAGGTACCTGGTGCATAGATAAGGCTAAGCGTTCCATCGAGCGTAGCGCTGCCGTGCACTAGTAGCTGCGAGGCTTCCGTGGGCGTCACGTCGATTTGCAGGGTGGCGCTGGCGTTCTGAGTGTAGTTGCCGTTGATGGTCAGCACGCCCACCGAACCGCCCGGCCATACAGTGCCATCGCTCACGACGTCGCCATCGATGGCGCCGTGGCCACGCAGCGTGCCCTGTGTATCGACCCGCACGTTGCCGCCCAGCACCGCGCTGACGTTGTCTGCATCGCCAACGGCCAGCGTGCCGCCCGATATGGTCGTGGTGCCGGTGAATGCACTGCTCGTGCCGTTGAGTATGAGTGTGCCGGAACCTTGTTTAACGAGGCCGCCACTACCCGCCAGGCTGCCACCGAAAGTTTGCGATGTGTTGTCGGTTAGCGTCAGCGTGTTGGCGCCAAGCGTCACCCGGCTACCCGACACACCTGACAGATGTGCCACCGACTGGCTGCTCCCAGCCGACAGATCGAGCGTCGCGCCGGCGCCGGCCAGCGCCACGCTGGTGGCGGCGGCCAGGCGACCTGCCCCGGACAGCGCCAGGGTGCCGCCATTGATAGTTGTGGCGCCCGTGTATGTGTCTACGCCGGACAACGTCGTCACCGCCGCACCTGACTTCACGAGATTGCCAGCGCCGGAGACCACGCCACTCAGTTCCAGGGCGCTGCCGCCGCCGATGGTAAGCGCGGTGCCCGCGCCAAGATTGATCGTGTTGCCAAGCACCACGTTCGTCGTCGAATCGAGCACTACCTGGCCACCGATGTTCAAGGTGCCTGTGCCCAGTGCTGCGTTGTTTCCGACAACGAGCCCGCCGCTATTGAGGTTCGTGCCGCCCGAGTATGTACTGGCGCCGGTCAGCGTCAGCGTGCCTAGGCCCGTCTTCGTCAGGCCACCCGTGCCGCTGAGGCCGCCTGCCAGCGTCACGTTATTGCCGTTGGTGTCGAGCGTGCCGCCGCCCGCGCCCAGCGCATTCAAGCGACTGGAAATATCGGTCGTGTTTCCGGAGGCCCACTGTAGACCACCACCATTCAAGGTGACGTTGCCCGTGCCCAGGTTGCCGCCGTTGGCGAAATCGATGAGCCCAGCGTTGATGGTCGTGCCGCCAGAATACGAATTCGACCCGGTCAGGAAAGTCGTGCCGCTGCCGTTCTGCACAACCCGGCCAGTACCGGCAATGGACGTGGAGAATGTGTAGGCTGCG
This sequence comes from Rhodanobacter lycopersici, assembly GCF_040812335.1. NCBI lineage: Bacteria > Pseudomonadati > Pseudomonadota > Gammaproteobacteria > Lysobacterales > Rhodanobacteraceae > Rhodanobacter > Rhodanobacter lycopersici. The sequence goes on along the minus strand of NZ_JBFOHK010000001.1, from coordinate 337,268 downwards.
TCGGACTGGTTGAAATTGATCGTGCCGGCGTTTGTGATGCTGCCAGCCAACCCGGTGATCGTGCCGGCGGTCGTGCCGTTGGCTGTGGCGTTGCCGATATTGAGCGTACCGTTGCCATTGATGGTGAGGTTGGCGCCGGTCAGGATGAGCGTGCTGGCATCGCCCAGGTTGAGTACGCCTGCACCGCCGGCCCCTCCGTTGCCGGAGCAGCCGCAGTTGCCGCCCGTGCCACCGAGGCCGCCAATGTATACTTGGGTGCCGACGGTGAGGACTGCACCGCCGGTAGCCGTGAGCGTTCCATCGCCGCCCGTGCCACCGTTACCTCCGCGGGTACCACCGGCTCCCCCCGAGCCGCCGCCGCCGCCAGCCCCTCCGATCAGCAGTGTGCTGGTAACGTTCAGTGCTGTCCCGTCGAGGTTGAGCACCCCCGCACCGCCGTTGCCTCCATTGATGCCGCCCAGGTTGCCACCGTCCCCGCCACCCGCGCCACCGCCAATGCCGACATAATCGTAGGCTGCCAGAAGGCTGCTGCCATTGGCTGGACTGGTGATCGTCTGCGTTGGATCGGGAATACCGCCGGCACCGCCTGAGCCTGGAAGGAAAAAGTCTGCCCCTCCGTTGCCGCCGCGTATGGTGCCCGTGCCACCATCGCCGCCCCCAGTACCCCCCTTCCCCACAAGAAGCACGTTGGCCGCGTGCGCTAACGGCGCAACGAGACTCAGTGACAGGGCTATCGCTGCCGTACAGCGCCGGAGTTTGTGCCCGCCTCCCATACCGGCTCTCTTGGCGCGCGACATCGCCAGTTCCGATACGGCCTGCCAGACCCCCAAAGCGACATTCCAGACCACCCGGTACGAGCGATTCATCGTTTCAATCCCCTGGTTTCCCTATTGGATCCGGTTTCTGCGGTGCTGATCACGGCACCGCGCATGCGAACCGGTCGACTTCGAACGGATGAAAACAAGTAAATATAAAATTGGCAGCCGGAAGTTCCCATTACCCGGAAGAGTAGTCATGTTCGCCGAGCCTCTCCTGCTGCAGGAAGTCGTCCGCCTATATGAGGCCGAGCCCGATCTGTTGACGTTGCCCGGCCTTCTTTTTGAGGGCGTGACGCGGTTGACCGATGCCGACGTGGTGACTTGGACGGAGGTTCACCTCAGCAGCGGAGAGCTACGTGCATTGCTGTCGGTGGAAAGCGATCCGGAGCTGCGCAAGGCTGCCTTCGAGGCCTATGCCAGGCACGCGGCCAGCCATCCTTTCTGGCAGAAGTCCCCGGCTTTCTTCGGCGAACGCGCGGTACGTGAGTCGGACGTCTTTACTGACGAGGAATTCATGGCGCTTCCGATGGCGCAAGAAGTGTTCCTGCCATCGGGCGCCCGCCGCATCATGGGTATCGTGATGCTGCACGACGAATATCTGCTGGAGCTGAGTGCACATCGCATCGTTGGTCGCAGTGCCTACAGCGATATCGAGCGCGATCGACTCCAGGCCTACCGCGCGCATGTGCTTCGTACTTATCGCCAGGCGCAGCAGCGCACCATCGACAAGCTTCCTTCGGCCGATCGTCTTCGCTATGCCTTCCCCGGACTGACACAGCGTCAGGTAGAAGTTGCGGTATGGTTGGCGCAAGGCAACTCGAATGAGGCTATCGCCGCCGCCCTGGACATCAGCCTGGATACGGTCAAGGCGCATCTGAAAGCCATCTTCAGCAAGATCGGTACCGACAGCCGCCTCGCGCTGGCCAGGCTTGTCCATACCGTGCCGCCATTCTCACATATGCCGCCGCTGTGGAAACTGCCGATGGAAACTTGGGGCACGCAGACGCGACCGATCAACCAGCCAGCGATGAACCAACCAGCTTGACTCGACCTGTAAAGGACGGGGCAAAATCGGGTGCTGGTGGCACTCCAATATCTCACTTTGGGATGCAAACATTTTCCCTACCCTCGATAACCCCGCCTAATCATCGACGATTGCCTCTAGTCGTAGTCGCCCTACCTTGATCAGTAGCTGGCTACGCCGCGCTCGCGTCCCCAGACCACCGCGGCACTGCGCCGTTTGACGTCGATCTTGCTATACAGGTTCGCAACGTGATTGCGGATGGTGTTGCGTGAAAGCTTCAGCGCGCTCGCGATTTCGGCATCGCCGTGGCCTTTGCAGATGAGTTTGAGGATTTCCAGCTCACGCGGTGTCAGCGCTGCCAGTTCACCGCCGGCACTCCCTGGCTGGCGTATCTGCGCAAGCTTTTCCATTACCGTGTGACTGAACCACGTGGTGTCCTTCATCACGGTTTCGATGGCAAGGATCACATCGGCTTCCGCGCGTTTGCGTTCGGTGACGTCCTGTACCACGCACAGCACACAAGCTTCGTCTTGAATCGTCACCGGCTCGGCAGAAAGCAGGCAATCGATGGCAGAGCCGTCGCGTGCTACCAGCGGAACTTCTAGGTTGCGTGTCTCCTGCCCAGCATCAAGGCTGATGCGCAGATCATCAAGGATCTTGGCGCTTTTCCAGAGCCCGATTTCGCGTATGGTTTGATCCTGGATATCGGGGTGGTGATATCCGGTCGTATCGCCAAAGGCGTCATTCGCCGCCAAGATACGCCAGCCCGATCGCGCGCAGATCAGCATCGGCACAGGCGCCAACCGGAACGCCTTGGCGAATTGCTCCTCGCTGCGGCGTAGTGACATCTCGGCCCGTTTGCGCGCATCGAGGTCGGCGAAGGTGAACAGCATGCAAGCTTCTTCGTCCATCTCGATCGGCTGGGCTGCGACGATCACGAATTTGTCGGTGCCATCGTTCACCCGTGCCAGCGCCTCCTGTTGTGGGATGGAGCGGTGTTCGCGCATGGCTTCGAGCGCTGCCTCCCGGTGCTCGGCTTCGCGGAGTACGTCCAGCTCATGGAAGGGGCGGTCGACCACCTCTTCCTGCGTGAAGCCGGTCATTTCAAGGAAGCCGCGGTTCACCCTCACATAGCGCGAGTCCGCAAGCCGCAGGATCACTGCGGGTGCCGGATTGGCCGCGAACGCGCGTTCGAAACGATCGGCGGCACTTTCGAGTTCGGTCACATCCTTGATGATGAGCACCAGCGATTCGATGATCTTCAGCGTGCTGACGACCGGGAATCCGCGCAGCTCCAGCACGCGGCGGAATTCGTCCCGCGACCGATGGTTCACTTCCACCCTCATGTCGTCGAAGTGTTCTCCGGCGACAAGCCGGTCCAGCGGGTATTGCTTGGCCGTGAGCTGATGGTTGTTGAGATAGCGCAACGCGAAGTGCTTGCGGTAGCCAACGCTGCCGGCGCCCAACTGGGCGAGCTCTGCGCAGCCATGCATCTCCAGCGCGGCGTCGTTCGCCCATGCGATCGAGCCGTCCAGTTCGGCAACCAGAACGCCCTGGACCAGGTTCGCGACGATTTGCTGAAGTTCGCTGCGGTCCCTCGGTATTTTCGATGCTTTGGCGCTCATCGGCGATCCTGCATGTCTCTGGGAGGTGACCATTTCGGGAGCGGACAGTGCACATTGCAACCGGTAGAAACCTACCAGACGCGCTGGTAGCAACTTCTCTATCACAAAGCGCACGCGGGCCATAGGGTTGGTTCCGGCCCACAACCGGCCCTTCGAAAGAGGAGTTCCCCATGCAAACCACACGTACACCCAAGCAGAGCGGCCATCCCGACAAGCAACCGGAGCCGTCGCCGCAACATCGCCCGGAGCGGAAGTCACCGGGCCGCGAGGATCGGGATGACGGACGCCATTCCGACGCGCCGCGCCGTCCCGGTGAGGACAAGCAGCATGAAGTCCGCAAGCCAGCGAACCGCCGCTAAGGCGGAGCCGCCGACCGAACTTGGAGACAATCCCGCATGAAAGCATTCCGCACGATGTCAGTACTCGCCCTTGCCGCGGCGCTGGGGATTGCCGGCGCCGCGCTCGCGGCACCGCAAATGTCGTCCAGCAGCGATCACTCGGCCGATGCTAGCCAAGCGGTCAGCGACGCATGGATCACGACCAAGGTGAAGAGCGAACTCGGAACTACCAAGGGCGTGAAAAGCATGGACGTGACCGTGAAGACCGTAAACGGCGTGGTAACGCTGACCGGGGTACTCGCAACCCAGACGGACGTCAGGAAAGCGGTCGCCGCAGCCAAGAGTGTGAAGGGCGTCAGGGACGTTGATGCGTCCGGGCTGAAAGCGAAGGATTGACACCCGGTCCAGGCATTGCTGCCGCGGCAAAGAACGAATCAACACATACCGGAGAACCAACCATGAATGAAGACAAGATCAAGGGCCAATGGAAACAGCTCCATGGCAAGCTCAAGGCGCGCTGGGGCAAGCTGACGGACGATGACCTCATGGTCGACGACGGGAGTAGCGAGTACTTGGCAGGCAAACTGCAGGAGCGCTACGGCATCGCCCGCGACGAGGCGAAAAAACAGATCAAGGATTTCGACCTGGATCTGGATCTGTAAGAGTCCGGGGTTCGGACGCTCCGCGTTGGAGACGTCCGAGCCCAGGTCTTTGGAACACGAGAAGCGCCATCCCATGGGCGTATCCGTGTTGATCAATGGATAGCGCTAAGCCGGGGCGGATTGGCCGCTGCGAGCCTACCCAGCACTCGCACGTAGCCGGTGAGGATGTTGGCCGTCGGGTGCGCGCGGTGCCCAGCCATGGGATGCCCGTCACGCGGGACAAACAGATCGACCCTACACCATCGAGGAAATCGCCATGCTTTGGTACGCCGTCGTGTTCCTGATCATTGCAATCATCGCCGGCTTCTTCGGATTCCTTGGCGTTGCAGGCCTTGCCGCGATGATCGCCAAGATCCTGTTCGTCATCTTCCTCATCCTGTTCGTCGTTTCGCTCATCTCCGGGCGCAGACGTGGTTAGGCGTGGCCTTGCGTGGGCGATGCCCATGTTTCGGGCTACTGCCATGCGTTCGGGCGCGGAGGTTTCTTCAGCGATCCCTGCTATCCGCCAATCCCCATCCCAACGCCAGCAACGACATGAATGCCATCGTCAGCCACATGCTGATGACGGGCATCGATAGCTCTCCGGCCAGCCAGTCACGCCAGCCGGCATCCAGCAGCGGCACATTGGCCAGACAGATCCAGCACGCCGCCACCCCTATCAGCACGCCCAGCCACATCGGCCATGCGGTGCGACAGCGGCGCGGCGGCAATTGCTGCATCAACCGCTCGCTGAATCCGTCGTCGGCGACCGGTCCCTCGAATTGCTGGCGCAGCAGCGCTTCAATCGTATCGTCGTGCGATTCGTTCATGATGCTTTCTCCGTCCTGGCATCGCGCCAGTCCGCCAGCCACGTTTTCAATTTTGCCTTGCCGCGCGCTGCATGGGTCTTCACCGTGCCGAGCGGCATCGCCAACACATAGGCGGCTTCCTCGTGGCTGAGACCCAGCTGCACGCAATGCAGCAGCACCGCCTGCTCGGCCGCGGACAATCGCTGCATGGCACGCTCCAGATCGAGCTGCAGGTCAATGGCGTGCGTCGGCGCCTGCAGTTGCTCGATCATCTCGCCGTCGACACTGTCGTGCTTCGAGGGGATTCGGTGCGCCTGCAGGAAGCAGGTGTAGGCAATGCGATATAGCCAACTGGAAAACCGCGCTTCGCCGCGAAACTGATCCAACTTCCGCCATGCCAGTATGAAGGCTTCCTGTGCCAGATCGTCCGCCATGGCTTCATCGCCGTGCAGCAGCCGACGTAATTGTGCACGCACCATGCCCTGGTTCCGTCGTACCAGTTGCTCGAATGCACAGCGGTCGCCATCCAACCGTATGCGTGTGACCAGTGCCTGATCGATGCGCGCCTCGGCGGCGCTATCAGCCACGCACTTCCCCTCGCTGGTTCAGCCACCAACTGGCGAGATAGCCCAGCCCGGTCATCAGCGGCAGCAGCCCGATGCCCCACAGGCGGTCGACGCCGAGCCCGCTGTCGAGCTGGCCGGGCAAGGCCAGGAACATCGCCATCAGGCCCAGGCCGCCGCCGATCAGCACCAGCGCACGGCGCCGTTCGCAATAGGCCACCTGCGGTTCCACCAACAGTTGCGGCGGCAGCTCCACACCCTTGTCGGCCAGTTGCATCAAGGTGCGGTAACGCGCCTGTGTCTGCAGATAGCGATAGCGCAGCAGGATCAGGACGATGAGTACAGGGGCCGACATCACTACGAGGGGAATGAAAAGGAATTCCATGGTCTTGCTCCAGAGGGTGTATCGGGTCGAAAGCTTGCAGGGGCGGATGAGGGAACAGTGCGCTTTGCGGAACTCAGTTTTTCGCATCCTCGGCGGCCAGCAGGTCGGCAATCTGCTCGGCCAGCAACCAGTGTTGCGATGGCCCTTCGTTGCTGGTCAGGGCCACGGCTGCGCCGGTTTCCCAGACCATCTCCAGGTTTGCCGTGGTGCCTTCGATGCCCCCCTGATGGCCGCGGATGTGGCGGCCGTGCGAGAGCCGTTCGTCGATGCCGGCTCCAATGGCGCCGGGGCCGGCCGGCACTTCGCCGTCAAACATCTTCGCCAGCGTCGCGGACTTGAGCAGCTTGCCTCCGTGCAAGGCCGCGGCGAACCGCAGCAGATCGGCATTGGTGGAATAACCGCCACCTGCGGGGCTGCCCTTGTAGACGCCTTGCACCCAGTTTGCTTTCCACGTACGGGAGAACACTCCGTCATCGTGGTAGTAGCCGACCGCCAGTCCGGGCACGATCTCGTCCTCGCTGTCGAAGCCGCTGGATGTCATCTTCGCGGGTTCGAAGACGTGGTGCTGGATATAGTCGAAGTAGCTTTCGCCGGAGACGTTCTCGATGATGCGGCCGAGCAGAACGTAGCCAGCGTTGCTGTAGCTCAACCCCTTGCCTGGCTCGCCCACCTTGGGCTGGCGGGCGATCAGCCCAAGGTAATCCACCGGATTGACGTAGCGTTGGGAGTGCTCGAAATACGCCGGCACCATGAAATCGCCCAGGCCCGATGTGTGGTGCAGCAGCTCCCACACGGTGATCTTCTTCGCCGTCGCCCGGTCGGGATATTCCGGCACCAGCTTCGCCAGCGTGTCGTTCCACGACAGCTTGCCGGCCTCGACCAGCTGCGCGATGGCGACCGCGGTGAACATCTTGCCGACCGAACCGACGTGGAACTTGGTCTGGTGATCGACCGGCACGTTGAAACTGCGATCGGCCACGCCGCGGCATTCGTCGAACACGGTCTCGCCACCATCGGAAACGGTCACACAGCCGGAGAAATCGGACGTGCTCACCAGCCGGTCGAGCGCGGCGTGGATCAGCTTCCGCAGTTCCGCATGCGACACCGGCCCCTTGGGCCAGTCGGTATAAAGCGGATTGTCCATCGGGACCACCATCGCCTGCACGAGCCGGTCCGGATGCGCCGGGTCGGCAGCCAGCCAGAACAGCGCGGCCTGCGCGTTGCGGCGTCCCTTGACGGCGACTTCGAGCATCCCTGGCTGGTGTGGATCGGTGCGCACATCGAACACGTCCACACCGCCCTCGTCGCGCACGGCCGAAACCAGTCCGGCGATGAAATCCGCCTTGTCGTCCGCTGCGATGGACGCAGCAAGGATGCTGGGAGCCCACTGCCGGATCTGCGCAGGATTGTCGCTATCGATATGCCGGACCAGCGCGCCGGCGAGCCGGCCCACCGGCGTATCGGGCAGTTGAGCGTGCATAGGCGTAGCGGCCATGGATGGAGTGGCGACGCAAAACAGCGCAACGGAGACACACAAAGGAGCGAACCTGAGCGCGCGGATCATGGCCCTGACGATGGAGGTGCGGTTGATCATGGGGGATGTTCTCTGGGTCACCGGCCGACATGGCGGTGTTGATCCCTTAGAGCCGCTAACAAAACCTTGCCCTCAGGCATCGCGATGATGCATCGTGCAGGGCATGGCAAGAAAGAAAATCAGCAAGACGTTCTGGAAGACGTTGGAGCCGCTGTTTCCGCAGGCGACCGTATCGCCTCAGGGAGGACGTCCCCGCGTCGATGACCATGCGGCGCTCAACGGCATCCTTTTCGTGCTGCAAACAGGGATTCCCTGGGAAGATCTGCCGCAGGAACTGGGTTTCGGCAGCGGCATGACCTGTTGGCGTCGCCTGCGTGATTGGCAGGCCAGCGGTCTGTGGCAACGGCTGCACAGGGCGTTGCTGACGAAGCTGCATGAGCACGATCAGATCGACTGGACGCGTGCAAGCATCGACGGGGCCAGCGTGCCCAGCCCCCGGGGGGCGAACAGACTGGCCCGAACCCGACTGACCGCGGCAAAAAGGGCAGCAAACGGCACCTGATCGTGGATCGCCGGGGGCTTCCCTTGGCCTTGTGCGTCACCGGTGCCAACCGGCATGACTCCATCGTCTTCGAGGCGCTGGTGGATGCGTTGCCCGCGATTCCGGGGCGTCGTGGCCGACCACGGCGACGCCCGGACAAACTCCATGCCGACAAGGGATATGACTTCAAACGCTGCCGCCAGCATCTGCGCAAGCGGGGCATCGTGGCGCGGATCGCCCGACGCGGGATCGAGAGCACCGAACGTCTTGGTAAGCATCGCTGGGTGGTCGAGCGCACTCACGCCTGGCTGGCGGCTTTTGGCAAGCTCCGTGTCCGCTTCGAGCGTCGTCTCGATACGCACCTTGCGTTGCTCACCCTTGCCTGCGCCATCATCTGTGCCAGATGCGTTGATAGGTTTTGTTAGCTACTCTTAGATGCAGCGACACCACCAATCGGATTCAGCCGAGTTGATTTCCCGCGCGAACAACGCAGGCCTTGTGGATCTGGCCGAAGTGGACTTGCAGCAAGTCGGCACCCGAGCGGCCCCATTAAGAGGGCCGCAGTTCGGGCGGAAACTGCTCTCCCGTTTCCTCGACAACCCCACCTAATCGTCCTGCAGCCGCATCATCTTTTCGTCGCTCGCTCATCCCGGCGGCGTCAATGCGGTGCTCTACCTCGAGATCTTCCGGCAGGCCGATGGATGAGTCGCGTCCCACGATTCCGATGGCTGCCTGCCCAAGGGCGACTGGAGTTGGCTCGCCTAACCGGATGCCGAGCCGAACCTGGGATGACAGCGCCGAGCTACAACAACATCTAGATGTGAGGTTTCAAGAGGTTGTTCCCCTCTGACCGGAAGGAGAAGCTGATGTCGCCAAACAGTCAGTTTCGTTCCGCGTGGGGAACGACCATGCACAAGAATGCGCGCCTGACCTCGAAGGATCGCAGTAGCCGGCCGCACTGCAGCCCGCGCGCGGTGCCGCCTGATTGGCGCACTCAGATCGAAGCCATGCGCCGGCAAGGCCGTACTGCCGCCTCGCCTTCGATTTGATTTCCTCGTCCATGATGGTGGTGGGATAGCCAAGCAAAGCGGTGCCATATTTATAACCAATCGTTATATGGACGAGCCGAATCGTCATGCCGGCAAGCCTTTAAACCGATTCAGGGATGCGATTACATCGACATCGAGCCCGGCACCCCGCGTCGTGACGCGAGGCGGACCGGCAAGCCGCCAGGAGTAGTTCCCCTCCCCTGCTCCTGGCATGGGGTTACGCATCGCCATCAATCCCGGCTTGCACCCTGCGCATGGAAGCGCCGGGCGGCACACCCACGTCATGTCCCTATCGAGAGAAATCCCTCCCTTGAATCGTTCCCGCCTTCCCCGTCCACGTATCGGCGCCCTTGCCGTCGCCACCTTGCTCGCGCTGCATGCCGTGCCCGTTCTGGCCCAGTCCACCACCGGCAGCATCTTCGGCCAGGTAGCCGACGCCCGTGGCGACAGCGTGCTGATCAAGAGCAGTACCGGCATCAGCCGTACCGTGGCGGTGGACAGCCACGGCCATTACAACGCCTCGGAGCTGCCGCTGGGTACCTATGCCGTGTCGCTGCTGCGCGGCGGCAACGTGGTGGACACGCGCAATGCCATCTCCCTGCGTGTGGGGGCGGGCACCGAGGTATCGTTCGAGGTGGCCAGGAACCTGGGCGCGGTCAACGTCACCGCCAACGCCACGCCTGCCATCGACGTGACTACCGTGGACTCGCGCACCGTCATTACCTCCCAGGAACTGGCTCGCCTGCCGCTGGCCCGTTCGGCCGAGGCGATCGCCCTGCTGGCACCCGGCGTGGCCGACAACAGCGGCGGCTACACCGGTCCCACCGGCCAGTCGCTGGCGAGCTTCGGTGGTTCGGCGGCCAGCGAGAACGCGTACTACATCAACGGCTTCAACACCACCGAACCGCAGCGCGGGTTGGGTGGCCTCACGCTGCCCTACGGCGCCATCGAGCAGCAGGAGATCTACACCGGCGGCTACAGCGCACAGTACGGGCGATCGGACGGCGGCGTGATCAACATGGTGGGCAAGCGCGGCACCAACGAGTGGCATTTCGGTGCGCAGGTGCTGTGGGAGCCGGAGTTCGCCCAGGCCAACGGCACCAACACCTACTACACCAATGGGCTGCCCGCCTCGCCCATCGCCGGCAAGCTGTACGACCCGAACAGCAGGGATAGGCAATGGACGACCACCTACGACGCCTACCTCGGCGGCCCGCTGATCCAGGACAAGCTGTTCCTGTTCCTCGCCGTCGAGGCATCGAAGCAGGAAGGCAACACGCTGAACAACGTAACCAGCGCCTCGCCCTACGTGAACTATCGCTACAACCAGCCCAAGTGGTACGCCAAGCTGGACTGGAACATCACCGACAGCAACATCCTGGAAGTGACCGCCGCGTCCAACAAGGACGAAACGTCCGGCACCATCTATGGCTACGACTACAACACACTGACGCGCGGCAACTTCATCAACGACGCGGACAACACCAAAACCGGCGGCAACCTGTACACCGCCAAGTTCACCAGCTACGTCACCGACAACCTCACCTTCTCGGCGCTGTACGGCGAGATGAACCTGGCGAACTACGACGTGCCGGGCAACTATGACGGCGACCTCACCTACGTCGCCAATGCGCAGAACCAGAACCCGGCCTACCTCAACGGCGCATCGCCCATCGGCAACAGCCAGATCACCTCCTCGCTGTACAACCCGAACCGCCACGACACCACCAACAACCTGCGCATCGACCTGAGCTGGCAGTTGGGCACGCATACGCTTTCGGCAGGCATCGACAACCAGAACTCGCGTGCCATCGACCAGGGCAGCCAGACTTCCGGGCCGGGCTATTACTGGGACTACGCCTACACCACCACGCCCACGGTGGCGCTGATTCCCAACCTCGGCGTGGGCGCGCCGGCCAGTTACCCAAACGGCGCCTCGGGTTACTACGCCATCAAGTATGTCGACAGCTCCATCGCCAGCGTGCGTTCGGCGCAGCGCGCGCAGTACGTCGAGGACAAGTGGCAGCTCAACGACCGCTTGCTGCTCTCGCTGGGCCTGCGCAACGACCAGTTCACCGACTACAACGCAGACGGCCAGCCCTACATCCGCCAGCACAGCGCGCAGTGGGCGCCACGCCTGGGTTTCAGCTGGGACGTGAACGGGGACGCCAGCTTCAAGGTGTATGGCAACGCCGGCCGCTACTACCTCGGGCTGCCGCTCAACCCGGCACTGAACGCGGCGGGCGCCTATGTAGCGACCCAGCAATATTTCACCTACGGCGGCATCGCCGCCGACGGTACGCCGACCAACCTCACCGCGTTTTCCAACCCGGTGTCGCCCAACAATACCTACGGCGTGCTGCCCGATCCCAAGACGGTGACGGCGCAGAACATCAAGGCGGAGTACCAGGACGAATTCATCCTCGGCTTCGACAAGGCCCTCGATGCTTCGTGGACCTACGGCGCAAAACTGACCCGACGTGTGCTGCGCAACGGCATCGACGACTATTGCGACGTATCCACCATCGAGACCAAGGCCGCCGCACTGGGCTACGACGTCGACGCCACCAACAGCTGCTACCTGATCAACCCAGGCCGCGCCAACACCTTCACCGTGGTGGATACCGGCGGCGCCTACCGCAGCGTCACGCTGTCCAACGCGGAAATGGGCTTCCCGCCGCTCAAGCGCCAGTACTACGCGCTGGAAACCTTCCTGGAGCACCCGTTCGATGGCCACTGGTACGGCAAGATCGACTACGTGTTCTCGCGCAGCTACGGCGATACCGAGGGGCAATTGCGTTCGGATATCCAGCAGACGGCGGCGTCCACCAGCATCGACTGGGATTTCCCGGAGCTGATGTCCTACAGCAACGGCGCGCAGAGCAACGACCACACGCACCAGATCAAGCTGTTCGGCTACTACCAGTTCACGCCGGAATGGCTGGTCTCGGGCAACGTGTCGCTGGTCTCGGGCAACCCGCGCAACTGCCTCGGCTTCTACGGCCCGAACCAGACCGACCCGGACGGCTACGGCAGCTATTACCACTGGTGCGGCGGTCAGCCCTCGCCGCCGGGAACGCACCGCCTGCCGTGGAACAAGCAGGTGGACGTGGGCGTCACGTACCGCCCCGCCTTCGCCGGCCACAGGCTCGGCCTGTCGCTGAACGTGTTCAACCTGTTCAACTCGCAGGCCATACTCAACGCCTACCCGTACTACCAGATTTCCCCGAACACGCCTGACCCGCTGTATGGTTCGGCGGTAGTCCGCCAGCAGCCGCGCTACGCGCGATTGAGCGCCACCTATGATTTCTGAGGCATCCCCCGGCAAGGTGATCTCCATGTGCATTCCAGCCTCGTTCCGCCGCGCCATGCTGGCGTTCACCCTCATATTGCTGACGCCCGTGCTGGCCCGTGCGGCCGACGGGGAGCCACCCACCACCATCGCCGACGCACTCAAACAAGCCGCACGGCAGCATCGCCCGGTACTGGTCGATTTCTCCGCCGTGTGGTGCTATTCCTGTTACTACATGGCCAGCCACGTGCTTACCGGCCCCGAGTGGAACGCAGTGAAGCGCAAGGCCATCGTGGTGGAATCCGACGCCGATTCGCCCGACGCGCAGCTCTGGATGAAGAAACTCAATATCAGCTTCCTGCCCAGCTACGTGGTGCTGGACGCCAACGGCAACGAGCTGGGCCGCATCGCGGCGGAGCAGCCGCGCGACAAGTTCTACGCGCGCATCAACGCCATCCTTGCGCATGGCGACACGCTGCAGGACTTCGAAAAGCGCGCCACGCAGGGTTCGATCAATGACGTGGCCAACGCGCTGGAAGCCTACCAGGCACGCAACGATGGCACGGCAGGCTTGAGCTGGTTCGCCAGCCTGCCTGCCGCCACACAGCAAAACGCGCGCAAGCAAGCGCGCGTCACGTTGGCGCTCGACCAACTAGTCTTGCTGAAAGCGGCTGCCGCCAACGACGATCCGGCCGTGATACGCAACGCGCAGAAAGTGCTGGCGCAGAACATCGGCTGTCAGCGCCCCTACGTATTGGACGATTTGCTCGACGCCAGCGCCAAGCTTTCCGAGGCCAAGCGCAAGGCGCTGCTGGCGCCGCAACGCGCCTCGCTGGACAATTACGTTAATACCCGGGTGTTGATCCCCACGCCTGCGTGTGCCGACCAGCGCAGCGCTGTGCTCACCAGCGCCGACGTGGACAAGGTGCTGGGCGACAGCGCCGCCGAGAAAGCCGTGCTCGGTCGTGCTATCGCGCTCACTCGCCAGCATCTTGGCAACAACCTCGCCAGCGACCGCAACCAGGCCGACAACCTGCGCGTCTATCTGGCGCGTGCCGGTCGCAAAGACGAACTGGATGCCGTGCAGCGCGAATTGATCGCCGCCTACCCCAATGATTACGTCTACGCCTACCGCTATGGCCGCAGCCTGCTGGACGCCGGCAATCCGGCCGATGCGCTGCCCTATTTGAACAAGGCGGCAGACAAGGCCTACGGCGCCAATCGTCTTGCCGTGACACTGCAGCAGGTGCGTGCGCTCAAGGCGCTGCACAAGGACGCCGAGGCCAAGAGGCTCGCCAGCGATGTGCTCACGGCCAACGGCCCCTGGTATCCCAAGCAGGCGGCCGCACTGAAGGCGGCACTCCAGTCGTAACGCGATACGCAGCCAGGCTCTCGCATCACCTTTATGGCCACACCGGAAATTGAAACGACGTCCTCGCTCCAACGGGTGCTTTCTCATCCCCTCATGGGAGGGAAAGCACCCGTGTCGCCTAGCCATCAACTACTCCGTGCTCCAATTTTCTGGTTGCGCATAAGCTGGTCCGGGCGCTCCCGCCTTCGCTTCGTGAATCGGCAAGGATGCCTTATGCATCGGGCAACGCGCCGTCCGCTGCATTGGCATAGGCTTTTCCTATGCGGCCATGCTTTCACGAAGAAAAGCAGACGCGTCGCTAGCGGCTTTTTAACCGCTGCCATGCTCTCCTCGAATCCGAGTACGCCGACATACGAACGAGGGCCTCCATGCACGACGCACTCTTGCGTAACCAAGCCGACGAAACGCCGACGCTCACCGATTGGTCGAACCGCGTGTCGGCTCTCATCAATGATTACATCGACCGTCATGCCATCGTGGATGTGCAATCGCTGGCCGAAACACTCGCGGCGGCAACAGGCTGGCCAGGGTGTCCGCACGCACGCGACGTGGCAGGCGATGGCGTGGCAGCCTATCGGCGCATCCCCCTCTCGAACCATGAGTCCCGCAACTACGAGGCGCTGCTGATCCTGTGGCCGCCGGGCCACGCGACGCCAATCCACGACCATGCCGGCTTGTGGGGGCTCGAACTGGTGCTTGATGGCGCGCTGGAGGTCGAGGCCTTCTCGCTCTCACTGCAACCCGCGCCGCGCCTGGTCCCACGCGACCAGGCGATGCTCGGCATCGGTGACCATGCGGCCTTCTCCGGTGCCGACTATGCGCATTGCTGCCGCAACCTCTCCTCGCAGCAGCCGGCACTGAGTCTGCACATCTACGGTGGAGCGCTCGACGCCTATCGCAGCTTCCACCAGCAGGGCAGCGGTGACTGGACCAGCGTCGAGCACCAAGTGCAGCGGGAACTCGCGCTCGTCTGACCATCCCCTGCCACGGTCGTCCCTCACGCGGATTCGGCCACGTATCCGTCACGTAGCGTCCGCCCCGCGGAAGGAGTGTTGCATGACTGAGATCGCGATCATCGGCGGCGGCGCGGCGGGAGCAGCGGTGTTCGGCGCCCTGCTCCGGCACGTCAGCCATGCGGGTATCCATTGGATCACCGGTCCTTCCGCGACTGGCCGCGGCGTAGCCTATGCCACCAACGACGAGTGGCATCTGCTCAACGTGCGCGCTGCAGGTATGGGACTGTATCCCGACCAGGGCGAGGAATTCGTGCAGTACGCCGAGCGCCGGCTGGGTGACGTGCAAGGCGCGGATTTCCTGCCACGCCATCTCTTCGGCGACTTCATCGAGTATCAGTTGCAGAATCGCATCGAGACGGCACATCGGCAGGGCCGGCACTTCACAATCTACACGCAGGAAGCATTGCACATCGAATCCAGCCAGGGCGGCTACCGCGTATGCCTAGCCGACGGAACCGGCGTGGAAGCCGATATCGTGGTGCTGGCGCTCGGTGCGCTGGCACCACGCCCGCTGCGTGCAGTCAACTCCGACGCATTGGTTAGTGGAGCCTACGAACTCGATCCGTGGCGCCTGCCTCAACGTGTGGAGGCGCCGCATCGGTTGCTGGTAATCGGTACCGGCCTTACCGCCGCCGACACGCTGCTGTCGGCGGCGCATCGTTGGCCACGTGCAGAACTGGTCGCCGTCTCGCGGCATGGCCTGTTGCCGTTCATGCATCCATCGCTGCCGGCGGCGCCTTACCCGCTGCAGCAGGGTCTCAATGATGTGCTGCTGGCCTGTTCGGGGACGGCGTCAATGCTGAAATGCGTGCGGACCGCCTGGCACGCATCGCCGCAGACCGACTGGCGCAGCGTGATCGACGGCATGCGCCCGATCAATGCACGACTGTGGCAGCACCTGACACTGGCACAACGCAAGCAGTTCTTGCGCCACCTGCGCTGGCTATGGGAAGCGGCGCGCCACCGCACTGCGCCGCAGACGGCAGAGACCCTGCAACAGCTGCTCGATGAAGGACGGTTGCAGGTACACGCGGCGCGCGTGTTGGCCGTGGGTGGCCGCGGGCCGCTCGACGTCACCGTGCGTGCCCGCACCAGCCAGCTCCAATCCACCCTGCAGGCCGACCTGGTGGTGCAAGCCACCGGGCTGGACACCGCAGCCGCCTATGCCGAGCACACGCTACTGTCACATCTTCTGCAGGACGGCCTTGCCGTGGCCGACCCATTGCAGCTCGGCGTGACGGCCCGGCCCGATGGTCGTCTGCTCAATGCACACGGCGAAGTACAGCCGGGCCTCTATGCGATCGGCTCGCTGCTACGCGGCAACCTGTGGGAGTGCACGGCAATGCCGGAAATCCGTGCTGCCGCACACGTGCTGTCTCAGACACTGGCCTCGGGGCCAGTGACAACCTTCTCGCCAGCCACCAATCCAGGGCCAGCCCAGCGCGAGGACGGCAGTGGAACTGGACACCTTTGCACGGCTGTGCTGGTTCAACCACCGGCGGATGCTTTCGTCGACCAGCGCTCGACCATCGGCTGAAATCGAAGCCACCTCTCCGATAACTTGGCCTAATCGCTCTGCTTCGGCGCCCACCCCGACTGGGAGCAGGTGCCGAGAATGGTGTGACTCCCACTCGTTCGAAGCATTGACATCGGTTGATTGCTGGCGTCGAGCAGCTTGCCTGCAGGGGAATATCCGCTGTCCTCCTCAATGCCCAAACTGCGTCAACCAGGTAACTGCCTCTTTCGACAACGCATGGGTGTTGCCATAAATGTCTCGCTCGACATTTTGTCGGATGAGGATGTGCGCCAGCTCGACAACTCCTGCTCCTCCACACTGCAGCCGTGCGCGGCATGCCTGGGACAGTGGAAGGTATTCGCTCAGAGCGCCGTGTAGCAGGCGCTCGACTCCCGATGGATCCGGCACGTCCATGAGCAATGTCGCGGCGGCACTGACAGCGGGATGGGCATGTGCGGTACGACGTTCCATCGCGAGCGGCAACCGGACGTGCAATCGCTCCAGGACCAGAAATGCCCGGACCAATGCGAGCCGGCTTCGCACATTGATCGGTTCCTCGTCGAGCAGATCCCACCCAGCCACCAGGATGGCGGAGGCGCCTGCGTCGCCCAGATCGGCCAGCGCGTCACGCGCCACACGTTCAAGCACATCGTCGCGCAGCATTGCCACGAAGTCGGGGGCAAGCAATGCCGAGCCATGCCGGCCGGCTGCCGCAACCGCGGCCGGTAACCGTTCCGATTGCACGCCGAATGCAATGTCGATGGATCGCTCGGGATAATCGCGTTCCGCCAGTCGTTCAAGCACCATGTTTTTTACCTGATACTCGGCCTCGTGCTGGCTCGCCGGAAGCCCGTGAAGCCGGCTGCCATGCAGCACATCACGCAGGCCGGCGAGTGCGGCCGGCGATGAAAGGCGTGCGAGCATGGCAGCCGCAAACAGCCGCCCTTGTGGATTCGCCTGCGGCCCCTCCGCCAGGTAGCGGCACAACGGTTCGATGGCATCCGTACCCGCGCAAGCGATGCATTCGGCGGCTACGGCGTGATTCGCGTAATCGTCGATGATCCAACGGAACGCCCGCGCCGCCTCTTCTGGAGAGGCACGCCGGGCGATGATCTCGGCCTGTTGCCACGGGCAATGGTGTACCGAAAGGCCGAGATCGACGAGGCATCTGGGACAGAAAAACGCAGGCATGGGTCCATGCAATCCGGCCTCGACCAAGATGCTTGTCGAGGCATTGCAGGAGTCATCAGCCCCAGGGCGGTCGCAGGCGGACTCCATCGCCCATGCAGCCATATTCTAGCGCGCGCTCCACCGCTCCGAAGGCGGCCGAACGGACCGCTTGATTTTCACGTGGCCACACGATTAACGTCTGGCGCAGGAGATGGCATTCTCCTCGAACCGCCGCAAGGCTGATGATGCCTACCGATCGGGTTGTTCCCGCGGGCGGTGTCTTGTGTCCTCCCCTCGGAACGGCCTGCCCTTCACCGCCTAGCGGTGGCATGCGCACGCCACCGGAAGCGATCTTCCTGCCATTGCCGGCAGGCCTATCGGGGAGGTTCCATGAAAGGTTGCTCGCTGCGTTTCTACATGCACGAAAACCAGAAGCACCGCGGCATGCTCCTTTACGAATGGCTGATCGAACAGGCCAAGAAGCAAGGCATCCACGGTGGGTCCGTGTTCAAGGCGATCGCTGGTTACGGGCGTCATGGAGTGTTGCACGAACAGCATTTCTTCGAGCTTGCCGGCGAGAACACCGTGCTCGTGGAATTCATCCTTGGTGACGATGAAACCGGAGTCATGCTCAAGATCGTTCAACAGGATGGCGCCCCGCTGTTCTGGGCGAAATTTCCCGCCGAGTTTGGCATCGTCCACGCCACCGACTCTGCCTTGTGACACAACCTATCCACGATGAACCGCCTCGTATCCTTTGCAGTCATCGCGTGAAAGGCACGAATGCCACTAAGGAGGCTCTCCTGCCGATACTGCTGACGGACCTTCGTCCAGCAGGATATGGAGGCGTGCCAGGTCCTCACGGATCGCAGTCTGGTCAGTACGCGCGCCATCGGTGGCGAGAACCACCCCACCAACGGATTGGCGCAAGGACTCGCAGGTCCGGGTCAGCCATTCCTTGAGTTCCTGTGCATAGGCGAGAAACGTCTGCTGTAAAGGAAACTGCATGTCCTGGCGCAAGCGTTGCCGCAGCCGATACCGGCGCCACGGCGGGGGACCGCGTACGGTATAGCGCTGTGGCGAAGCGTCCGGCAATGCGGCAAGCACGAACGGTGGGGCGCCGCGCAGGCTCGCCGGCCATTGGCCGTCATCCGCCTGGCGGTTGACGGCCTGCAGGCGCGCCACCATATCGCGCACGACCTGATCGGCCAGTTGGCTGGCCAGGGCGACAACCTGTCCGGCGATATCCGATGCATCCGCCATGGCCAGCGGTAGCGCGTCGTTGAGCACCACTGCAGCCCCGTGCTGCCCCAGCTCGCTGCACAGGTTGCGCAATGCAGTTTCGGCATCCGACAGCGCGGCGAGGGCCGCCCCGCTACCTTGTCGCGCCGTTGTCTCCGTCGCGGCTGGGCTTTCGTGCAATGCCTGTTCCAGCGTCACGCAAACGCGGCGCGCCAGTTGGTCCAGGCGTTGCGCGGCGCGCTCCCCGCTCCGGGCGGCACACTGCGCCAGCACCGGTCGCAGCACGGTATCGCGCCAGTGCCGCATTGCCCCGGAATGCGCAGGTGCCACGCTGACGTCGGCCACGCGAATCGGCTCACCCAGCGCCTCGGAAAGGGAACGTTGGACATAGTCCCGCTGTTGCTCCAGCGCGTCGGCCGCCACGGTATCGGCCTTGGTCAGCAGCACCAGCAGAGATGCGTGCGCCTGCTGCAGGGCTCGGGCGAGGTCCGCATCCTGCATGGATAGGGTGGCCGAGGCGTCGATCGTGATGATGCCGAGATCGCAGCGTGGCAGGTAGGTCAACGCGTGTGCGGACGCCGTCGCATGCAGCGAACCCAGTCCCGGCGTATCGGTAAGCACGATGCCGCCATGCAGGATGTCCGCCGGCGCTTCGATGGTGACCTCGCGTAAACGGCGCCGGTTGCCGGCATTACCGCTTTCGGCGATGTACTGCGGCAGGACCGCCGCGGTGATCTCCTCGACATGGCCTTCTAGATCGATGGCGCGGATGCGCAAGGCATCGCCATGCCGGACGCGCGTGACCACCGCCGTGACCGGCACCGCGCCCACCGGCAGCAGCGGCTGTTCGAGCAGGGCGTTGACGAGCGACGACTTGCCGCTGCTGACCCGCCCCAGCAGCGCCACTTCGACCCGGTCGCTCTCCTGCCCTTCCAGCAGGTTGCGGACGGTACCGCGCAGTTCCAGCAACTGGTGCCGCTCGATCGCCTCGGTCAACGCCACCAACAAGGCGTCGTCGCGGCGGCTTTCCGGTATGGCCAGGGGCTGGCGCCGCAGCTCGTGGGTGATGTCGTCAAGCAGCAGGCCGAGTTCGGCCGCCAATGCCCGACAATCCTGTTCGCCCTGCGCGTCCAGTTCGCCGTAGCCGCGTACATAGCGTGGACGCAGCTCGAACACCGCGTTGCGGGCCATGCTCATGCGCGTCTGAAACCCCCAGGACGCGTCGACGGCCGGCAACGAGGCTTGCTGCGCGATCGACTGCGCATCCATGAAGCGGCGCATGAGCGAGCGCAGGCGCGCCAGATGCGTCCGCAGCACGGCGATGCGCGCGGCGTCGGGATAGTCCGCATAGCGCGGGAACAGCGCGGCGGGATCGTCGCCTTCCAGCATCGCGATGCCATCCTGTACCTCGTGTTCGACGTGGGCCAGCAGGCTGCGGATGTAGTGGCAATGGTTGCTCGTCAGCATAGGCCCGGATCAGATCAGCGCCACGGCGAGGATCAGCACCAGCAGCAGGCCGACCAGGCCGAGGTAGATGTTCATGTTGCCCGACTGCAGGGCTCCGAGTTTCTGCGCAAGCCATTGCACGCAGCGCGTCGGGCCACGGAACACCGCGGCCTCGAACAGCGGCGACACGTCGGCACGGTGATGTACCTGCCGCACGAAATAGGGGCTGCCGCTGTGCTCGTGCCGGACCTCGCTCGCGGGACGATAGACGAAGCTGTAGAACGTGCGCATCGCGTTGGAGAAGGTCAGCGCGGTGGTCGTTCCCCGCGGCGGCGGCGCGCAGCCCCCGTACCACACCGGGGCGCGACGCCCGTGCAGGCGCCAGCGCGCCCGCAGCAGCAGGGCCAGCGGCAGCAGCGCCAGCAATGGGCAGACGACCACCAGCAGGGTCGGCGAAATGAAGGCGAACGTATCCGTCAGCGGCACCAGGATCGGACCGTTGTGCAACGCGGCGCTGCCCTGTCCGGCGAAATGGCTCGCCATGGCGCCGTCCAGCCCCTGCAACCACCACGGCATGCCGACCGCCAGCGCCAGTACGAGCAGCCCGAGCAGGCCGCACGACCAGGCATGACTGCGCTCGACGCCCGGCGCCGCATCGTTCGACGATGGCCGGCCCAGCGTTCCCAGGCCGACCAGCTTGACGAAGGTGGCGAACGCGATGGCCGCCGTCAGCGCCATGCCGGCGCCGGCCAGCGCCAGGGTCAGGCGCCCGGCCAGGCCGTCCAGATGGAAACCCTGGAACAGCGTCTGGAACGTATACCACTCGCTGACGAAGCCCGCCTGCGGCGGCATCGCCGCCAGGCTCATGCCGGCGAACACAACGCCAAGGCCGTAGAGCCACGGGCTCCGACGCAGCAGACCGTGCTGGCTCACCGCATAGCTTCCCGTCGCGTGGAAAGCGCCGTCCGCCGCCAGCATCAGCGCGCCCTTCGCCAGGGCATGCCCGGCCAGGTGCAGCAATGCCACCACGAACCCCAGCGAAGCCAGCGCCAGCAGGCCTTCGCCGCGGAACACCTGGACGGCGCCCAGCAGGGTGATCGCAATGGCGGCGTTCTCGGCCGAGGAGAAGGCGAGCAGGCGCCGCCAGTCGTCTTCCTGGAACGCATAGAGCACGGCCAGGATCGCGCTCGATACGCCCGCGATCACCGTGACGATCGCCAGCAGGCCGCCGCCTGGCAGCCACAGCGTGAAGGCGCGCTCCAGCGCGAAGAATGCCGCGTTCAGCACGATGCCGGAGAGTAGCGCGCCACTGGCGCCACTGCCCTGCCCGTAGGCGCCGGGATACCACTCGTAGAACGGCAGCAAACCGAGTTTGGCGCCGAAGCCGATCAGCAACAGCACGCCGATCCACAAGGCATGGCCGTGCGCATGTGGCGACAACACATTGTCGAACGCGGCGAAATCGAGACTGCCCGCCGCATGGGCGAGCATCAGCATGGCCGCCAGCAGCGCCACCGCACCGACCTCCAGCAGGGCCAGCATGAACAACAGATGGCGTCCGTTGCGCATCGTGCCGAGCCGCTCGCCGATCAGCAGCACGGCGCCGCCGAGGCTCATCACCTCCCAGGCCACCAGGAAGCCCGTCACGTCCTGCAAGCCGAAACAGCCCAGTGCGCCGAGCATGCTCAGGCCGGCACCCGCCACCCAGCTGCGCCAGTTCCGCGAGGGCGTGCCCAAAGCCGTCGCAAAGAACGCGGCGATGGCGCCGAACAGCAGCAGCCACAACGCGTCCGGCGCGAGCTGGAAACGGCTACCGATCACGCCGGGCCAGGTCGCGATCGGCCACGGCATGCCGCCGGGCAATTGCCACAGCGCGACCAGGACCACAACGGCCGCACCTGCCGCCAGCGCGGCGCGCGCAAGCGCACGGCCGCGCCCCGCGCAGCCCAGCACGATCGCCAGCAACCACAGTATCGGGGCCAGCAGGATCCAGCGGTCAGGGCTCATGGATACGACCTCCATGCACCCGCTGCGGCTTGCGCTCGAGCAAAAGCAGCAGGGCCTCGATGATGGCGGCCGGATTCGGCGCGCAACCCGGCAACCAGACATCCACCGGCAACACGCCGTCCAGTCCCTTGCCGCTGGCGTAGGTGTCGCCGCAGACACCGCCGCTCACCGCGCAGGTGCCGCACGCGAGCACGCGCCGCGGCTCGGGCATCGCCTGCCACGTCGCGAGCAGGGGCTCGTGCATCGCCGCCGTCACGGTGCCGGTGACCAGCAACAGGTCCGCCGCGCGCGGCGATGCGGTGAAGAAGATACCCAGCCGGTGCAGGTTGTAGAACGGGTTGTTGAGCGCCTGCAGCTCCGACTCGCAACCGTTGCATGAACCGGCATCGACGTGGCGGACATGCAGGCTGCCGCGGAAGCTCTTCTCGATGCGCGACGCGAGCCGCTTCGCGGCCGGCGCGGAGGGTTCGAGCTCCCAACGCAGATCGTCGCGATCGCGCACGCCGAACGCCCACGCGTCGCTGGTCTGCAAGGTGCCCGACGGGCACGCTTCCACGCACAACTGGCAGGCGATGCAGCGTCCGTAGTCGAGCGCAGCCAGGTGGCCGCGGTCATCGAGCCCGATCGCCCGCGTGGGGCACGCCTGCTCGCAGCGCCGGCAATCGTCGTGACAGGGTTCGGCGGCGATCCGTGGCATGCCGAACGTGCCGTGCTGGCCATGGTCGCCGTCGGCATGCAGCGGCCAGTCCGTGCTGGCGGCACCCTGGAGCAGACCTCGAAGCGTCCACAAGGCCATGACAGTCTCCTAGCGGTCGCAACCGGCAATGGTGAGGCCGAAGCTGGCCTCGTTGATCGCGTAATCCATCATATTGCTGCCGTTGACAGTGAACGGGAACGCGCGCCAGTTGGAAAACGAGGGCGACTTGATCTTCACCCGTGCCAGGCGCCCATCGGCATCGATATGTACGGCGTAGTACAGCGAGCCGCGTGGCGACTCCGCCCAGCCCAAGCCGCAACGCGACGGCCGCACGGCACACGTTGCCCGCACCTCGCCGGGCTGCAACTGCGGAAGCAGCAACTCGATCAGGTCGAAACTGACGCGCACCTCGGCGGTCCGCACCCGCGCCCGCGCCCAGGCATCGCCCTCTTCCGCCAGCGGCACGGCGACGGGGAGCCCAGCATAGGCCGCGTACGGATGGTCGCGTCGCAGGTCGCGGTCGAGGCCCGACGCGCGCTCCACCGGCCCGGTGGCGCCCTGGTCGAAGGCGACCGCGCGGGTCAGCACGCCGGTGGTAATGAGGCGGTCCAGATAACTGGTGGTGCGTTCGAGCTGGCGCAGGTACGACTCGACTTCGCCGCGCAGGCGGCCAAGCGTGCCCGCCAGGTCGGCAGGCAGGTCGAGGTCGCGGCGCAGCCCGCCGGGCACCAGCACATTGCGCATGAAACGCTGGCCACTCAGGCGGCCGGCCAGTTGTTTGAGCCTTTCCTCCAGCAGGCGCCCTTCGGCCTGCCCTGCCTTCAGCGTGGTGGCATCGGCCAGCGCGCCGAAATAATGCAGATGGTTGTAGAGGCGCTCCAGTTCGGCCAGCAGCACGCGCAACTGCCTGGCTCGCGCTGGAACTTCGCAGTCGGCGGCATCCTCCACCGCCTGGCAATACGCCAGGGCGTGCGCCACGCTGCCCACGCCCGACACGCGTTCGGCCAGCACGCACCCGGCCAGCGGATCGTCGCCTTCGAAGCGCGTTTCCATGCCGCGATGCTTGAAGAACAGGCGTGGCCGGTAATGCATGATCGCCTCGCCCAGGTAGAAGAACAGGAACTGCGCCGACTCCACCACGTCGGCGCGCACCGGCCCGAACCCGAGCAACTGCACCTGCGGGTCGCCCACCTCCGGCAGCACCAGTGGCGCGCGCAACGCCGGGTTGGGCGTCCCATCGGCTGCATCGCGCGCGGCGCCGTCGATCACCAGCGGGTACGGCTCGGGGTGTCCGTCGAAGCAGAGGCCGTACAGATCCTGCATTTCGCGCTCGTACCAACCCAGCAGCGGCGCATGCAGCGCGAGGCTCGGCAAGCGTGCCTCGATGACGGGACACTGCCAGACTTCCAGTCGATGTGGCCCCGGCGCCGCCAGATAGCGCACTTCCGTCGTGCCGGGTCGGGGATGCCAAGCGTACGCCATCTGCATGCGTCCGCCGTCGGCGAGCAGGGACTGCAGGCGCCCGACCAGCGCGTCCGGTGTGACATGGAGGTACTCGACGCGCTCGCTCACGGGCCGGCTCCCAGCGCACTGGCAATGATGCGGAACAGCGCCGTCCACGAGGCGGGCCACCACAATCCGAGCAACAACAGCGGCACCAGCGGCAAGGCCATCGGCAGCACGCGCCATGCCGCATGCCAGCGCACGGATTCGTCGGCCAGGTGATTCGCCGGCGCACGGGCAGGTGCAGCCAGATACATCACGCGGAAATGGTTCAGGAACCCCACGAAGATCACGATCAGCAACACCAGCATGACGATGGCCGCCCACAGGTACGGCGTCGCCCAGCCGGCGCGTAGTACCGTGAACTCGCTGAGGAACAGGCCGAACGGCGGCGCGCCGGTGATCGCCACCGCGCCGCACAGCCAGAGCGCGCCGGATACCGGGAACACCCGCCAGACCCCGCGCATGTCGGCGATACGCTTGCTGCCGTAGCGATGCATCGCATTGCCCGCGCCGAAGAACAGCAGCGGCTTGGCCAGCGAATGGTTGATCATGTGGTACAGCGCCCCGGCGACGCCGAGCGGGCCGCCGAAGCCGAAGCCCAGTGCCAGCACACCCATGTGCTCCACGCTCGAATACGCCATCAGCCGCTTGATCTGTGTCTGCCGCACGATGAACAGCGCGCCCACCAGCAGCGACAGCACGCCCAGCACGACCAGGGCGGTGTGCGGCAATGCGCCCTGTCCGGCGGCATCCGTCGCCGCGAGGAAACGCACGATGCCGAGCATCGCCGTGTTGAGCAGCGCGCCGGACAGCATCGCCGACACCGGCGCCGGGCCTTCGCTGTGCGCGTCCGGCAGCCAGGTGTGCATCGGCGCCAGGCCCACCTTGGTGCCGTAGCCGATCAGGGTGAGCAGGAAGCCGAGCTTCAGCAGCACCGGCGGCATGTGCGGCGCGGCTTGCACCAGCGATGCCCAGGTCAGCCGGTAGGTTTCGCCATAGACGAAGGTGCCGCCCCAATACAGCAGGGTGGTGCCCAACAGCGCCAGGCTGATGCCCGACGACACCACGATGATGTACTTCCAGGCGGCCTCCATGCTCTCGGCATTGCGCTCGAAACCAACCAGGAAGGTGCTGACCAGGGTGGTCAGCTCGATCGCGATCCAGTACACGCCGATGCTGTTGACCAGCGGCGCGGCCAGCATGGTCAGCGCAAAGCCGGCCAGCAGCGCGTAGAACAGCGGCAGCTGCGTCTGCCGGTGCACATCGCGGCGCATGTAGCCGATGGCGTAGATCGAGGACAGCAGGTACACCACCGCCACGCACATCGCCACCCACGCGCCGAGCGGATCGACGATCAGGTAGCCGCCCAACAGGGTCGCCGGCAGCCCGGCGGCGAACGGTAGCGGCGCCGCGATCAGCAGCGTCGCCACGCTGGCGGCGAGGTTGAGGTACTCGCTGAAGCGCGGGCGGCGCACGGCCAGTCCCAGCACCACCACCAGCAGCGGCGCCAGCAACAGGATGAGGACGCGCAACCCCAGGCTCATCCGGTCAGCCTACGCAATTCGTGGCTGCTGGTACTGCCGATATGGGCCAGCAGGTAGCTCACCAGCACGCCGAAGCACGCCACCGCCACCAGCAGGTCGAACAGCAGCACCAGTTCGATCATCAGCGGCATGCCGGGCACCAGGATCTGCGTGCCGAGGAAGATGCCGTTCTCCAGCACCAGGATGCCGAGGATCTGGCTGATCGCCTCGTGCCGCAGGGTCAGCATCAGGAAGCCGATCAGCTTCATCGAGAACATCACCGTCAGCGCCAGCACCACCACGGTGGAGGCGATACCGAGATCCGCGGCGATGCGCATGCCCACCACCAGCGCGAAGATCACCGCCGCCGCGCCGATCACCAGGCTGGTCGAAGTGCTGAGGATCACGTGCAGCTCGCGCGCGGTGCGCAGCCGACGCAAGATGCGCAGGATCAGCCACGGCAGCACGATGCCGCGGAACAGCACGGTCAGCAGGGCCACCCAGTACAACTCGCGATAGCCGCCGTAGTAGCCGATCAGGGCCGACAGCAGGCCGATCAGCCACGACTGCGCGGCGAACGCCAGCATGTAGTCCTTGAGCCAGCGCGAGCCGAGCATCACGAATGCCAGCAGCAGGCTGGCGATCGCCAGCAGGCTGAACAGCGAGGCGGCCAGCGGATCGAGGTGGGCTGCGAGCATGGCGTTCACCGGATCTGGTTCGCGACGATGGCCAGCACGGCCAGCAGGAAGGCGGCGGCCAGCGGCTCCTGGTAGCGGTAGAAGCGCAATCGCGCCTGCGCCGTCTCCACCGCGATCACCGCGCAGCCGACGATGCCGAACTTGACCAGGATGGCCAGCACGGCTCCGGCGAGGCCCAGGGCCGAGCCCAGCTTCGACAGGCCCCACGGCAGTACCAGCACGTGGCAGAAGATCGTGTAGAGGATGAATTGCTTCATCATCCCCGACCACTTCAGCAGGCCCAGCAACGGTCCGGAATACTCCAGCACGCGGGCCTCCTCGATCATGTACACCTCGATATGGGTGCTCGAATGGATCGGCAGGCGATCGGTCTCGGCCAGCAGCAGCACGAAGAACGCGGCCACCAGGAACAGGTGCGTGGGCCCCCAGTAGATCGCCGGTTCGGCCACCAGCAGGTGGTTGGCCACGAACGGCAGCATCGAGTGCGCCATCAGGGTGATGCCGACGAACACCAGGATCAGCGTCGGCTCGGCGAGGATGGTGATCATCACCGTGCGGCTGGCGCCTACGCCGCCGTAGGCGCTGCCCGAGTCGAGCGCCGCCAGATTGACGAAGAAGGTGCCTACCGTGAGCACCAGACCGCCACCCAGGATGTCGCCCATGTCCGACAGCGGCAGCGGGAAATTGGTCAGCACCGGGATCAGCAACGGCACCGTCAGCATCGCGGTGAACGCGACGATAGGCGCCGTCCAGAAGATCCAGCTGGCGGTCTCCGGCACCACCAGCTGCTTGCGGAACAGCTTGCGCAGGTCACGGTATGGCTGCAGCAACGACGGTCCGCGCGCACGCTGTACCCGCTCCTCGCCGCGGAGGATGAAGCCTTGCAGCAGCGGCGAAAGCGCTGCCACCGTGACCACCTGCGCTATCTGGTCGAGAATGTCGCGCAGCATGGCGGCGCGTCAGCGCGACAGGCGGCGATTCGGGGCGCTTGTCGAACCGGCCCGCCGCGGTCGCACCGCGACGTGGCGCAAGATGCCGCTGGCGCGCTGCCGCGCCGCGAGCATGGCGGCGATCAGGATGGGAAGACACAAGGCAATACAGGTCATGGGCGGCTCCCGGAAGGGTCGCGATCGATACCTGTAGGAGTCATCAGCCCTGTGGGCGGTCAAAGGTGAACTCCATCACCCTGCGTCGCAACTTAGCACGCGTCCGGGCGGGGTTGGAATACCCGCCCGGACGCCTGCCGTCTTGTGTATCGGCCGGACCGTGCAATGGCCGTGAAGCCGTCCGCGTTGCTTTCCCACCATGTCCTGCGTGACCGTCGGAACAGGGAGATGGCATGCCTCCTGTCGACGAACCACTACAACGTTTCCTGACGCACCCCGAAGTCGCCATTGCCGGTCTGGCAGTCCATATGGCCAATGCGCCTCGGCTTGATGCGCGGCAGGGCCTGGGGTAATGTTGATCGCGGGAGATGGCATTCCTCCCTGCATGACCCAACCGCCGCAAGGCTAATGATGCCTACCAACGACGCGCTTCGGTGACGAAGCTTTTGGTAGGCGTGGCTTTCCTCCGAAAAGTCCGTCTCCGGGTGCGCGCTTGATAGGCCCACTGGGAGCTTGGTCATGCACGGCGCTCACCCGGAATTTCCCGCAAAAGAGGAACACGGCACCGGGCACATCCTGGTGCTCTACGATGGCTCGCCAGGCACGGATGGCGCTGTCGAACACGCCCTGGCGCTCGCCCGGCAAGTGCCGGCACGGCTGTTTGTCTTGGCCGTTGCCCCCACCGGCGCCACCCCGTCCACACGTACCTCCCTGACCGACGATCTCATCGCCTTCGCCCGACTGGGACGCCGCCTGGGCGTGGAAGTCGATGGCAGCTGCCTGGACGAGGCAGCCCACGATGTCGTCGAGCAGGTCATCGCCAGCCATGGCATCGACCGGGTCGTGCTGCCGGGAACGGACAGCGCGTCGAAGTCGCCCATCGCTGATCTGCTCCGCGATCTCGGCCAGGACTGCCCCGTCCCGATCGTGTTCAGCGCAGATCCTGTCGAAGGGGCCGCGTCATGACCCGGCTGCTGCTGATCCGCCATGGCGAAGTGCAAGGCATCGACCCACCCACGTTCCGCGGAAGGCTCGACCTGCCGCTGACCCCGCGTGGCCTGCGGCAGGCGGAATCCACCGCCGCATACCTGACCGGCCGCCAGGCGCTGGGCGCGGTCTATTGCAGCCCGCTCAGTCGCTGCGTGCGGACGGCGGACGCGATCTGCGCCCCGTTCCACACGGCTTCGATCCCCCACCCGGAGATCAACGACATCAACTACGGCGCCTGGACCGGTCTGGGCGTCGACGAGGTGTGCAAACGCTGGCCGCACGAGGCGGCGTTGTGGAAGGTGGCGCCGCATGTGTTCCGCATCCCCGGCGGGGAGTCACTGCAGGATCTGGTCGCGCGCGCCACGGACGCGCTTACCGCCATCCTGCACAAGCATCCGCACGGCAGCATCGCCATGGTCACCCACGACAGCGTGATCCGCGCCCTGCTCTGCCACGCGCTCGGGCTGCCGCTCTCTGCCTACTGGCTGTTCGCCCCGTCGCCGTGCGGCATCAGCACGTTGAGCTACGCCGACGACCGCTTCACCGTCGTGGCGATCAACGAAACCCAGCATCTCTCGAACCCCTGAAGGAACACGCATGGCTTTTTCCAATGTATCCCCCGGCCGGAACGTGCCCCACGACGTCAACGCCATCGTGGAAATCCCGATGGATGCCGACCCGGTGAAGTACGAGGTCGACAAGGTGTCCGGCGCCATCTTCGTGGATCGCGTGCTTTCCACGCCGATGCGCTATCCGTGCAACTACGGCTACATGCCGCAGACGCTGTGCGGCGACGGCGACCCGCTGGACGTGCTTATCGTCATGCCGATCCCGCTGATTCCCGGGTCGGTGATCGCCTGCCGCCCGGTCGGGTTGATGATGATGTCGGACGAGAATGGCGAAGACGCCAAGCTGATCGCGGTTCCCGGCGACCAGGTATTCCCCGCCTACCAGCACATCCGGGACATCACGGATGTGCCGGAAACCACCCGCGCCCGCATCCAGCATTTCTTCGAACACTACAAGGACCTGGAGCAAGGGAAATGGGTCCGCATGGAGGGTTGGCGCAATGTCGACGCTGCCCACGATGAAATCCGGCGCTCAATCGAAGCCTACGCCAGCACGCGCCAGGACTGACGCGGATACGGCCATGGCGAAACGGGATCGACAGGCGGAACCCGTCGCGGCGACGCCCGCCGACAAAGCGCGCCGCGTGTTGATGGATGCCATCCAGCAACTGCCGCTGGCTGTGCATTTCAGCCGCGCCGTGCTCAAGGAGGCCGAACGCATGGCACGTACTGCGCAGCATTGGCGCAAGCCGCTGGCGTGGTACCACCTCGACGGCAGCCGTGGCGACGCACTGCAATGCGCCGTGACGCATGAAGGCCGGCTGCTGCGGGTAACCGTCTTCGTCTATCCACTGTTCGGGCAACTGCGGGTGGCCTCCGAATGCAGCTGCGCACAGCCGCTATGCGCGCATGCCGCCGCACTGTTGCTGCGCCTGCAGCAGTTGCTGGACTGGCCACGTGCGATGTCTCCCCTCGAGCGCTGGCGGCAGAGCCTCGGCATGTACGAAGAAGCGGCAACGCCCATGGCTCATCCTGAAGCTGCCGCGCCGCGGCAGCTGGTCTGCCTGTTACAGACGATGACCGAGCAGGACAGCGTGCGGTTGGTCGCGCGACTCGTGCTCGTGCCCGCCGTCGACGGCCTGGCGCAGCCGCAACGCTGGATTCCCACGGATCAGGCCCGGGCCCAGCCGCACCTCTCCCGCCAGGCACTGATGTGGCAGGCGCTGCTCGCGCTCGGCCAGCGCCCCCCGGGCAAGGCCGATGCAGGCTACTTGTTGCAAGGCCATAACGGTGCGGCACTGCTGGCCGAATGGCTGGAAGCCGGGCTTTGCCATCACGCACGCAGTCTGCAGCCACTCGCAGCCGGGCCGCCCCGACCGGCACCGTGGCGCTGGAGCTTTGATGCACGCGGCCACGCCGTGCTGGAACTGGCATGGGACGACGGTCGGGAATTGCAACCAATCGAACTGGATACGCTCTACTATCTCGACGAACACGGCGGCAAGATCGGCCGTCTGGAACTGGCCGCGTCCACTTGGGCGATGACCAGGCACATGCCCCCGGTCGATCCGCGTGAACTCGGCGCGCTGCGCACCGCGTGGCCGCCGCATCCATCGCTGGCCGCCCTGCCTGCACCGCCGCTACCGCCGCCGCTGCGCGAATTGCATGCGCCGCTGCGGCCAGTGGTCGTGCTCGGTGCCTCGCGCCATGCCCTGCGCGGCGACTACGTGTTTCATCTGCAGGCCTGGGCCGACTACGACGGACACCGTCTGCCGCTGGCCGACGAGCCGTGGCGCGCCGACTGGATGCGCGTGGAGCACGACAGCCTCATCGCGATCCAGCGCGACGTGGAGATGGAGTTGCGAGCCGAGCAGGCACTGGCCGCACTGGACCTGACAAGCCTCGGCACATTGGTGCCGGAGGCATGGCGCCAGTTGACTCCGCCGCCATCCGCCAATGCGCTGGGTTGTCGCGAGCTGTACCAAGGTGGCGCAGAGACTTTCACCGCGCTGGAAGAACGCCTGCAAAAGTTGGGCAATGCCGGCATCCATCTCGAATACGATCCGGAGTTGCCGTTCACCGTGCTGCCGCACGAGCCGCGTTTTCGCGCCATGCTGGCGCCCGGCGAAGGGGCCGCATGGACGCAATTCGAGCTCGCTGCCACGCTCGATGGCGGCGAGGAGATCGACGTGCTGCCGATCGTGCTCGGCGGCCTGGCTCGCCGCGAGTTCGCGCTGGTGCCGGTGGCGGATGAGCCACCCGACGCGCATTGGTTGGCACCGCTCGGCCATGCGCACTGGCTGCCGCTGCGACTGGCATGGTTGCGCGAGTGGATGACGCCGCTGCTGGAATGCCTCCACCGTCCAGGGCGGCGTGCAGATGCTGCCAGACTGGACTTGTCACGTTCACAGGCGATGGCGCTGAGCGACGCATTGCGCCATCAAGGCATACCGACGGAGGGGCCGCAGGCCGCGGATATCGCCGGCATGCTCGCCGCGCTGCGCGAAGCACTGGCCGCGCCGGCACCGGAGCTGCCGGCCGGTTTCCGAGGGCAACTGCGCAGCTACCAGCGCGATGGCCTGCAGTGGCTGCAGGCGCTGCGCCGGTACGATCTTGGCGGCGTGCTCGCCGATGACATGGGCCTGGGCAAGACCGTGCAGATCATCGCCCATCTACTGATGGAAGATGAGGCAGGCCGGCTCGACCGGCCGGCGCTGATCGTTGCCCCGACCAGCCTGGTGTTCAACTGGCTGGACGAGATCGCCCGTTTCGCACCCTCCCTGCGCCGCGTCAACTTCACCGGTCCGGCACGCGCGACGCGGCTGCCGGAGTTGCCCGGCGCGCACGTGATCGTCACCAGCTATGCGCTGGTGGCCAACGACATCGACGCGCTGGAAAAGCTCGACTGCGCCATGCTGGTGCTGGACGAGGCGCAATGGATCAAGAATCCATTGACCCGCACCGCGCGCGCGGTGCGCCGGCTGCGTGCACCGCACCGGCTGGCCGTCACCGGCACGCCGCTGGAAAACCACCTGGGCGAACTGTGGGCGCACTTCGACGCGGTGCTGCCCGGCTACCTCGGCGACTATCGCAGTTTCAACCGCAGCTTCCGCCTGCCGATCGAACGCCGCGGCGACGACGTGCGCGGCGGAATCCTGCGCCAGCGCATCGCACCCTTCCTGCTGCGCCGGCGCAAGGCCGAGGTCGCGCCTGAGCTGCCGCCCAAGACCGAAACAGTGCTGCGCGTGTCGATGGGCGACGCGCAGCGGCGCGTCTACGAATCGCTGCGGTTGGCGATGAACGAGCGGGTACGCGAGGCGCTGGCCAGCTACGGCGCTGAGCAGTCGCACGTGGTAGTGCTGTCGGCCCTGCTGCGCCTGCGCCAGGCCTGCTGCGATCCGCGCCTGCTCGACCTCGCCGAGCCGCCGCCCTCGGCCAAGCTGGACGCGCTGCTGGAACTGGTCCAGGCGCTGCGCGGGGAGGAGCGCCAGGTGCTGGTGTTCAGCCAGTTCACCTCGATGCTGGCCCTGCTCTCCAAGGCCTTGCAGGAGGCCGGCTTCGGGCACGTCCTGCTCACCGGCGACACCACTGACCGTGCCGAACCCGTGCGACGTTTCCAGCAGCGCGAGACACCGATCCTGCTGGCCAGCCTGAAGGCCGGCGGCGTGGGGCTCAACCTCACCGCCGCGGATGCGGTGATCCACTACGACCCGTGGTGGAACCCGGCGGTGGAGCAGCAGGCGGTCGATCGAGCGCACCGCCTGGGCCGCGAGCAGCCGGTCTTCGTCTACAAGCTGCTGTGTGAAGACACCATCGAGGACAAGATCGAAGCGATGAAAACGGAGAAGAGCGACCTGGCCGGCCTGTTGCTCGATGCCGCCAGCGCGTCCGGCGCGCTGGACGCGCGCGACCTGCGGGCCTTGTTTGACTTGCCTGCCGACCTGCCCACCCACTGACCCCACAGCCACGGAGCCATCCCCATGCGTATCACCCACCTGGATGCAATCGAAGTCCTCGACTCGCGAGGCAATCCCACCGTCGAGGCATGGCTTCGGCTGGAGGATGGTTCCGAAGGTTGTGCCCTGACCCCGTCGGGCGCCTCCACCGGTATGCACGAAGCGGCGGAGCTGCGCGACGACAACCCGCGCCGCTACGGCGGCAAGGGTGTGCAACTGGCCGTTGGCCACGTACGCGGCGAGATCGCCGAAGCGCTGGTCGGCAGCGCACCAGCCGACCAGCGCGCGCTCGACGATCAGCTGCGCGAGCTGGACGGCACGCCGGACAAATCGCGCCTGGGCGCCAATGCCCTGCTCGCCGTGTCGATCGCCTACGCACGCGCCGCGGCAGCCGCGCACAAACTGCCGCTGTACCGTTACCTGGGCGGCGACGAGGCCACGCTGCTGCCGGTGCCCTGCCTCAATGTGATCAACGGCGGCCGCCACGCGGACAACACGGTGGACTTCCAGGAATTCAAGATCGTGCCGCACCACGCGTCCAGCTTCGCCGAGGCGATCCGCATGGGCGAGGAAGTGTTCCACGTGCTGAAATCGCTGCTGCACGCGCACGGGCTGTCCACCGGCGTGGGCGACGAAGGCGGCTTCGCCCCCAACCTGCACAGCAACGAGCAGGCGATCGAGCTGATCCTGAAGGCGATCGAGGACGCCGGCTACCGGCCCGGCGACGACGTGGCGCTCGCGCTCGACCCTGCCGCCAGCGAGATGTGGCACCACGGGCGCTACCGCTTCTTCAAGTCCAACCAGTCCGAACGCGACAGCGCGGCGATGATCGCGCTGTGGGACGACTGGCTTCAGCGCTACCCGATCGTGCTGCTGGAAGACCCGCTTTCCGAACACGATTGGGACGGCTGGAGCGAAATCACCCGCCAGCTCGGCGACCGCGTGGAACTGGTCGGCGACGACATCTTCTGCACCAACCCGGATCTGCTCCGCCGCGGCATCGAGGAGGGTGTGGCCAACTCCATCCTGATCAAGCCGAACCAGATCGGCACGGTAACCGAGACGCTGGACTGCGCCGCCGAAGCGAAGGCCGCCGGTTACGGCCGCTACGTGTCGCACCGTTCCGGCGAAACCGAGGACACCTTCATTGCAGACCTTGTAGTGGCGCTGGGCTGTGGCCACATCAAGACCGGTTCGGGCTGCCGTGGCGAGCGCACCGCGAAGTTCAACCGCTTGCTGCGCATCGAGCACGAACTGGGTGAACGTGCGCGCTTCGCCGGGAGAGCCGCCTTCGTGCGCTGAGCCCTCACCCCGTGCCCGCCTGGGCGGCAACCGGCAGGTTGCCGCCTTGTGCCGCGTCGTTGCCGAAGACCTCCCGGTAGAGATCGATGCCGTAACTGGTCTCCTGCGGTGCGCCGGCGATGATGCGGAAGCTGCGGCGCCCGTCTTCCAGGCGCTCCGCGCGCAGGAAGACTGCACCTTCCGGCGGATGGTCGAACAGCCCGCGCGCAAACGCGTACAGGTGGGTCACGAAGAACACCTTGATGCCCCGTTCCAGCAAGGCGCCAACGACCTGTCGGGCAATCTCCGATCCCTCCAGTTCGTTGGTCGAGGCGAACGACTCGTTGAACAGGATCAAGGCGCCAGGGCGGATGTGCTCGATCAGCGTGCTCAGCCGGCGCAGCTCTTCGTCGAACTTGCCGCTGTGCAAGCTCACGTCCTCCTCGCGCTTGTAGTGGGTGAACAGCCCGGTACAGAGTTCGCCGGCAAAGGATTCGGCGGCCACGAACAGGCCGCTCTGCATCATCAGCTGGGCAAGCCCCACGCTGCGCAGGAAGCTGGATTTGCCGCCCTGGTTGGCACCGGTGACGATCGCCAGCTGCCTGCCGTTCGCGTCCAGGGTGTTGCCCACCACACCGCGTGCCATGCCAAGCGCCAGGCTGGCATCGCAGAGGCCCTCGAACTGCAGGCATCGCGTGCCGGCCGCCCGTGGCTGGGGAAAGCAGCACGGCACGCCGAGCGCCGCCAGTTTCGCGTGCAGATTGATACAGCCGACATGGAAGGCGAGTTCAGTCCGCAGCATCCCGAAGAAGCCGAGGATGTGGTCCATCGACTGGGCCAGCGCATTGGCCACCTCGTTAATCCCGCGGTTGCGCAGCTCCGACAGGGCCTGGGCGCCCGCCTGGTCGCGATCGGCAATGCGGAACGAGTAGCCGGATTCACGCCGGTTCCACAAGTGATCGAGCCAGTACGGCTTGCTGTCGGTCATTTCGTGCAAGGCGTAGTCCGCGCCTTCGTTACCCTGGCTCAGGCGTGCGCTGAGCAGCATCCCATGATCGAGCTTCAACTCGACAAGGCGTGCGCGCACGCGCGCCAGGTAGTCGGCGTCGAATCCCGACCGCAGCATACTGCACAGCGCCTTCATGCCCCTGGACTCGAAGGATCGACCGTGGGCGACGACCAATTCCCGGAGCTTCTCCAGCACGTCCACGAGCGCGCCGAGCACATGGACGGCGCCATACAGGGTCGATGTGGGGTAATTGCCGACGAAGCTCCAATGGCTCTTGCGCTTGACCTCGGTGGCCTCGACGGCAAGCTCGTAGCACTGGCGCAGCACATCCGTGTGGGCCAGCGCGTCGCGCACGACCTCCTGCCGGTAGACGATGGTGTCGATGTCGTTGCTCGGGCCTGACAGCAAGGCCCGACGCACCACCTCGAACAGGAAGGCGTCCTCGCCGGCCATCGCCCGCAACAGCACATCCAGTGCGAGATCCTGCCGCAGGTCGTGCTCATGTTCCGGCAACGACTGTTGCAGGTCGAAATCGCGATCCGGGTGCATCAGCAGGGCCTTCATGCGGCGATCCTCCGCCGCAGCCACTCGCCCGTGACCCGATATTTGCGTGCGATCGCCTGCGCATAGGCCAGCCCGTCGGCCGGGCGCCGCTCCACCCGGTAGGTGCGTATCGTCGGGTCCTGCGGGTCGACCGTGCCGACCATGCTCACCGTTTTCCCGTCGAACACGGCCAGTTCGGCCAGGAAGGTGACACACACGGCCAGCAAGTCCCTGGCCGACAGGGTGGCCATGATCCGTTTGCTCAGATACGACGCGTCTTCCAGCGTCGTCGAGGAGAAAATCTCGTTCAGGATGACGATGCTGTCAGGCGTGGCGGCCTCCAGGATGCCGTGGATACGCACCAGGTCGTCCTTGAGCTTGCCGCGCAGGCTGGCGATGTCCTCCTGCTTCTCGAAGTGGGTCAGGATGCGGTCGCACAGGAACAGCCGCACCCGGGTGCCCGGTACGGGACACCCCAGGCTGGCGAGATAGTGCAGCTGTCCGAACATGCGCGCGAAGGTGGTCTTGCCGCCCTGGTTGGGACCGGACACCACCAGCAGGCGCTCTTCACCATGCAGGAAGAAGCCGTTGCGAACGATCGATTGACGCGCGTCGACGAGTCTGTCGGCCAAGGCCAGGTCGCAGGCATCGTGAGCCTCGAGTTCCTTCTCGGTCGCGGACAGCTCCGGGTAGCAGAAATCCAGGCCGCGCTGCCGATGCTTGTCCATGTATGCCAGGTAGGCTAGGTAGAACGGCACCTCACGGTCGAAGCGCGTGATCGTGGCATCCTCGAACTGTGCATGCTCGGCACAGAAGGCTTCCAGCCGCTGGAAGGATTCCGGATGCAGCAACGCCACGCGCTCCAGGATCTGCGCCTCGACGTGGTTGAGGCCGCCCAGCCGGCGGAACCCGACCCGGTAATCCTTCGAGTCTTCGCGATGGAACTTCTCGAAGGTCGCCTCCACCGCCCGGCTGTAGTCGGCTTCGCCTCCGTACGGGCGCACCGTCACGCGACTGCCCTTGATGAGCAGCGCGTAACGGATGTTCGAGAGTTCGACGACCAGTGACTTCGCCGAGGTCGCAAGCCGGACGAACGCGGGCGATGCGATGTAGGCGGCAAGGAACGCATCCAGCGCACGCAGGCCGCGCGAGGCCGGCTTGCCGTTGCCGAGCAACTGGGCCAGGCGCTCGACGGCGTCGCAGTAGTCGAGAACGGCATCCAGGAACCAGCGCTCCTTCTCTGGCTTGCAATGGAGTTTTCCGGTCCGGGCCAGGCGTTCGCGCATCGTGCGCATGCGCTGGCGAAACGCCGAGACGGCTTGCCGCAGCGCCCCGGTCCCGAGATCCCGCATCACCTCCTGTCGATAGGCGATCGAGTCCAGGTCCCGCAGCGGGAGGTGGAAAATCGGCGCCAGTTCGTCGTCGGGACAGGTCGCGGCGATCGTCGCGATCACCTGGTCCAGGCCCAGGTCGTGGATGCAAGACGGAGCCTCATCCGGCCACGCGGCTTCCGCGGAATCCGGGTGGAGGATGCTGGCAAAGGGTGGCACACGGACGGCGACGGCGTCGTTCATGCTCGACTCCTGCTGGCGGAGCGCAAGGCGCTCCGGTGGGCAGGCATCATCGGTCACCGTGACGGTTTCCCCGGTTGCCGGGGCGGAGGAATGCCACCTCCTTCACTCCAATGTACACCGCTCGTGGCGGCGCCTCCAGACCTCGACCCAGATGCCTCCAAGCACCATCCGATGGCGTGTCCGCAACGGTCGCTGCCAGATCGGGTTGTGGCCGCGCCGTTTGCCTTACCATGTAGCCACTCCACGGAGATGGCATTCCTCCGGCCCTGAACCTCTCAGGGTAAACCGCCGCCCACGGCTGATGATGCCTGCCAACCCTGGAGACCGGGGTGTGCGCAGGCGCCGGCATCGCGACGATGGCCCCGTGTACCACCGTGTTTCCTTGAACTTCCAAGGAGACATTCCGTGGGTACGCAGACCGTTCGGGTGAAGGCTTATGAAGCCCGCTTTCGATGCCTCTCGCGCAACATCCGGAGGCACTCATGAATTGTGTTCATCTGCGTTTCTACACTCGCGCGCTCGAGGAATACCACTCGGTATTTCTTTACGAATGGTTGTTGCTGCTCGCCCGCCGCTTGGGCATACACGCAGGCGTGGCTATCCAGGCAATCGCTGGTTTCGGGTACCTCGGTGACGCAGGTTCATGCCACGTCGAAGAGCTGGCGACCAGCCGCCCGATCATTGTCGAGTTCAATGTCAGCGACGAGGAAGCGGACAAACTCCTCGGCATGATCGCGGCGGAAGACTTGCGTGTGCCCTACACGCGTCATGTCGTGGAATATCACGGCGGGTTCACCGCATGAGCGGCGGCGGCACGAAGGCTGGGAACGCCACGCCTGCCAGCCGCATTGCCATGCGCTTCGTATTGCTGATCGGCATCCTCAGCTTCTTCGCCGACTTCACCTACGAGGGCGCACGCAGCGTGCTAGGGCCGTATCTTGCCTGGTTGCAGGCATCCGCCTTGGCGGTGGGCGCAGTGACCGGCTTCGGCGAACTGCTCGGCTACGGACTGCGCTTCTTCTCCGGGCGGTTGGCGGATTCGACGGGCAAGTTCTGGCCGATCACCATCTTCGGCTACGTGCTGCAGATGGCGGCGGTGCCTGCACTGGCACTTACCGGCAGCTGGCAGACCGCGGCGGCGTGCATCATCGCCGAACGCGTGGGTCGCGCGATCCGCAATCCGCCACGCGACGTGATGCTTTCGCATGCCGCGAAGAACATCGGTGGCTACGGCTGGACCTTTGGCATCCACGAGGCCTGCGACCAGTTCGGCGCCATGTTCGGCCCCCTGGCCGTGGCCGCCGTACTC
Organism: Rhodanobacter lycopersici; assembly: GCF_040812335.1. Lineage (NCBI taxonomy): Bacteria > Pseudomonadati > Pseudomonadota > Gammaproteobacteria > Lysobacterales > Rhodanobacteraceae > Rhodanobacter > Rhodanobacter lycopersici. The sequence goes on along the minus strand of NZ_JBFOHK010000001.1, from coordinate 298,119 downwards.
GCCTACCGCGACAGCTACCACCTCGCCTTCGCCGTGCTATTGGTACCGGCACTGGTCAACCTGGGCTTCGTGCTGACCGCGCGCCTGCTCTACCCCAAGCCACAGGATCTGGAGCAAGACGGGCACGATACCGCACCAAACGCGCGATTCCCCCGAGTCTTCTGGATCTATCTTGCGGGCGCATCGCTGGTGGCTATCGGTTTTGCCGACTACCCGCTGATCGCCTATCACTTCGCCAACGCCAGCACCGTCCCTGTCCACTGGATTCCGGTTTTTTACGCGGTGGCCATGGCCGTCAGCGGAAGTTCCTCGCTGCTGTTCGGGCGCCTGTTCGACCGTTTCGGCTTCCGCGTCTTGATCGCGCTGACGTTGGTTGCCGCTTCGTTCGCGCCCTTGGTCTTCCTTGGCGGCTTTTGGGTCGCGTTGGCCGGCGCTGCGGTCTGGGGCATGGGCATCGGCGTGCACGAATCGATCATTCCCGCCGCGGTGACGCCGATGGCGCCCTTGCAGCGCCGGGCGTCGGCGTTTGGGTTGTTCACGGCTGGCTACGGCATCTTCTGGTTTCTCGGCAGTACGGCGATCGGCTTTCTCTACGAGCGTTCGTTGTCCTGGACGATCGCCTTCTGCGTGGTGACTCAACTGCTGGCGATTCCATTTTTTGCCAGGGTTGCGCGTCGCCGGAGCAGCGAGCCCACCCCGCCAACTGCCGTGTAGTTCGACCATGGGAAAGATCGAACGATGCTGATCGACCAGGCACGTGCAGGGCTGGCTGGATGTATGCCTGGCCGGACGAACCCGTCATGAATGCGCCCTCCCTCCCGAGCGTGTTCTGGGAGCCGTGGAACGTGGCGCTGTTCCAGCGCATGCACGCCACGGCCTCATCGCCGCACCTGCTTGTCGCCATAGCGACCGCGCTTGCCGAGTGGCCCCTGGTCGTCGCCGCCAGCCTGACGGGGTGGCTGTTGTGGCGGCAACGGGATCGCCTTGGCTTGATCCGGTTGATCGTGGCCTGCGGTATGGCGTTACTGACTGAGGCGCTCGTGGGCCTGCTGGCCTTTCACCCACGACCGTTCGCGGCCGGCTTCGGCCCAGCCTGGGTGACACACGCGGCGAACAATTCCATGCCGAGCACACATGTCGCCCTTGCCATGGTCATGGCGATCACGCTGGGGATGCGGAAGCATCGCCGGGCGAGCGTCGCCGTGCTGGGGCTGGCCGCGATGCTGGCCTGGGCCCGCATTTACGTCGGCATCCATTGGCCGGCGGACATGCTTGGCGCGATCATCAACGCGGGCGTCTCGACAATGATCGCCGCGGGCGTTGCCCGCCTCCTTCCGATTCGTTGCATCCCTTCTTTTCCCTGACATTCCCATTGGAGAAGCCCATGAAGAAATGTTTCCTGCTCGCTCTTGGCATCATGCTTTCGGTGGCGAGCAGATTGTCGTGCGCGGCACCGACTGCCGCCCACGTCGCGGTACCTGTGCGCCACGTATTCGTGATCGTTCTGGAGAACGAACCGTTCGACGTGACTTTCGGCGCGCAGTCGCTCGCCCCCTATCTCGCCCACGAACTGACCAGGCAGGGCGCGCTGCTCACGCAGTACTACGGCACCGGCCATTACAGTCTGGACAACTACATCTCGCTGATCAGCGGACAGGCTCCCAACCCCGCCACACAGGAAGACTGCAGTCAGTATGTCGAGTTCAAGGCAACCACCGGCAAGCTTGATGCAAACGGCCAGTTGGCCGGCAGCGGTTGTGTCTATCCGTCGCAGGTGAAGACCGTGGCTGACCAGTTGCGCGCCGCCAGGTTCTCGTGGAAAGGCTACATGGAAGGCATGGGCAGCGACCCGTCGCGCGAGACGGCGCAGTGCGGGCATGCGGCCATCGGCAGCCGCGATCATAGCAACGGCGAATCGCTGAAGGATCGCTACGCCGATAAGCACGATCCGTTCGTCTACTTCCACTCGATCATCGACGACCCGGCCTATTGCGGCGCCCACGTGGTACCGCTCAACGACATGGCGAAAGACCTGGAGAACGTGGCGACCACACCGAACTACGCCTTCATCACCCCCGACCTGTGCCACGACGGCCACGACGCGCCGTGCAGGAACGGCGAACCGGGTGGATTGGTTTCGGCGGATGCCTTCCTGCGCACCTGGGTGCCGCGCATCACCGCCTCGCCGGCGTTCCGCAAGGACGGCGTGCTCATCATCACCTTCGACGAAGGCACCGATGGCACGGCGTGCTGCGGCGAGCAGCCGCTGCCTCGTGGCTCGCAGCCGGGGCAATATGGACCGGGGGGCGGACGCATCGGTGCGGTAGTGCTGTCGCCCTTCGTCAAGCCGGGCACTATTTCCGACCACCCGTACAATCACTATTCGACGCTGCGCAGCGTGGAGCAGTGGTTCAGCCTGCCCTACCTGAGCTATGCGCAACCGGCGTCGGTGCCAGTGTTCGGGAACGACGTGTTCAACCAACGGCCTGGCGCAAGCACCAGCCGATAACCCTTGCGACCCACTGCCTCATGCGTATTGGAATTGATTTTGGAACAAGTTACTCGGCAGCGGCGGCCGTCGTCGATGGTGGCCTGGAGCTGATCCGCTTCGGCGAAGCCCACCAGTTCCGCACGGCCGTGTTCTTTCCTGAGCAAGTGCCCAGCCCCGACGACTTTCAGCTGACGCCCGCGCTTGCCGCGCAAGTGGAATCCATCGTGCGCCGTCTGCGCTCGCAACAGGCCAAGGGTTCCGAGGAGCAATGGCAGCGCGACGCCATCCGCGTGGTGCGACGGCAATGGATGGAAGAACAGGCACGCAGCACCGCGGTCTCCATCGCCGACTTCCAGCACGCGCTGTTCGGCGAGGAAGCGGTGGAGGCTTACCTGGAGGAAGGTGCCGGCCATCTCATCGAGTCGCCGAAGTCGATGCTCGGCTACCGGCTGGATCCGCCCGTGCGTCGCGTCATCGTCCACATCGCGGCGCACATCCTGGAACATATCCGCCTGACCGCTACGCGCCAGCTCGGCACACCGGTGCGTGGCGCGGTCATCGGACGGCCGGTGGAATTCCGCAGCTCGATGGGGCCGGCCGGCGGTGAGCAGGCGCTCGACCTGCTGCGCGAGGCCGCCGCCATGGCCGGCTTCGACGAAGTGTCTTTCCTGGAGGAGCCCGCCGCTGCCGCGATGCATTACCACCTCGGCCTCGCGCAACGGCAGAGCGCATTGATCGTGGACATCGGCGGAGGCACCAGCGATCTTGCCTTCGCCGAACTTGGCGGTGGGCGAGCACCGCACGTGCGTCGCAACTGGGGCCTGCCCATGGGCGGCACCGACCTGGACGTCGGCATCAACCTGCACAGCTTCATGCCACTGTTTGGCCGGGGAACCGCCAAGGTGCCGATGCACCACTTTGTGGAAGCGGCCAGCGTACACATCCTCCCCAAGCAGCGCGAGTTCCGCCGGCAGAACTACCGCCTGGTGGATGAACCATTCGGCTCCCGCCTGCGCGCCCTGCAGCAGTTCGGCGCCACCACCCGCCTGAACCGCCTCGCCGAACGCGCCAAGATCGAACTAGGCCAGGCCGATCGCAGCGATGCGGTGCTCGATTTCGTGCACCGCGACCTGGCCGTCTCGGTCGATCACGAGGCCTTCCATCAGGCATCCGAGGGTTTCATCAAGCCCTTGGGGGCGCTACTCGAACAAGCCCGTTCGGAACTCCCAGGAGAACCCGCCAGCCTGTTCCTGACCGGCGGCAGCTCCCGTTCCTCACAACTGCGGGCTTGCGTGCAACACATTTTCCCAAATGTAGAGCTGGTGCAGGGAGACGCTTCCCTCGGCGTTGTGTCTGGCTTGGCGGTTGCTGCAAGCAGCTAACCACGTCTTTACCTATGGATAGAGATCCGCCATCTCCTACCACTGATAATATGGGCAAATCGCCCACCCTGGCGTCCACGTTCTGCGTCTCTGTAGCGAGACAGCTTCGACCACTCCATAGATTGTCTTGGTGCCTAGCGATCTCAGTTACAACGGCAGCATCGACGCTAACTGGGAAGCTGTTTCCGCCACGCGATCCAGCCGACGACTATCGATAGTGTCGCCGCAACAAGCGGCGCGATGCCATGTCCGTATTCGCCATGGAGAGTGACGGTTGCGAGCGCCGCCAACATCACGGTGCAGCCGAGCGCCGCCCCCCGCAGCCTCGTTCGTTCCCGTGCCAGCAGAACGGCGGTCGCGAGTTCCAGTGATCCGGTGACGAAATGGAACCAGTGCGGGTATCCCCACTGCAGATATTCCCTGTAGATCGACGGAGGGGCGAAGATGTTGCTGAGTGATCCCGCGACGAAGAAAGCGGCAAGTGCCCAGGCCGAGATTTGGCGCCAGGAAATCTTTGACATAAGTCCAACCTTTTCCGTTGTGGGCGCCACCGGCGATTGGCCGACCGGTTGCGCCGGTTGCCCCAAAACCAGGATCTTCATGTTTGCCCGCGATCCATCCTGATGGTCACGGCGCGGTTCACGCCGTGACGGCCTGCCGCGCCGCTGCGAACACATCACGGGGAGGCGTCGTGCCGGCGACGTGCTCAGTGCCCGCGGCGCCGAGATCCATCCAGCCCGCGTTGACAGCCTCGAACATCGCTTCAGCCGGTCCGGTTTGGCCTTTAGGGACGCCGAACTGTTCGAACGCTGCCGACCACTCGGCCCGCGGGATGGCGAAGGCCTTGACGTCGCAGTGCATGACATCGCCCAGTTGCGCCGCGACTTCGTCCGCGCTGAACATCGAACCAAGTTCGATGATGCGATGCCCCGACCACGCCGGCCCGGTCAGCAGCGTCGCTACCTCGGCGCCGATGTCGTTCGTCGCGACCATCGTCGATTTCCGGCCGGTCGGGTTGTAGTAGACGGGAAGTGTGCCGCCCTGGGCGACGTGCAGGCCGTAAAGGAAGTTCTCGAAGAACCCGCCGGCGCGCACGAAAGCGAGCGGCGACGCCAAGTCGCGAAAGCCTTGCTCCAGCAACGACAGAGCGGTGATCATCCCCAACCCGCTGGTCCGGTTCGCCCCCATCGACGAGAGCGCGATCACCCGCGGCGGCGGGGCCTTGGTCAATGCCTCGACATAGTTCGCGATGACGCCCCTGGCTTCCCTGAAATCCGGTGACGGAGCCCAGACAGCCGGCAACATCACGAATGCGCCGTTGACGCCGTCGAGCGCCCGCTCGATAGCGGCCGCATCATTCCAGTCGCCATCGACCAGTTCGACACCATGCTTCGCCCAGCTTGCGGCCTTGGCCCGGTCGCGGACCAGCGCGCGGACCGGCTGGCCGTGGTCCAGCAGATGTCTCGCCGTTGCGCCGCCGACTTTTCCTGTGATTCCCATAACCAGAAACATGCGTTTTCTCCCGGCACTTTATGGTCTACAATTTAGACTATGTCTAATATATAGACCATGTGACTGCTCCGTAAGGAGGCAGTTTTTTGTAACCAGGTGAGATCACGGGAACCCGCATGAGCTCCGCAATAAGCGCGGTCGAGCGTTTCAGCCGATACCAATCGGACGATGCCCAGTCAGAGGGATCTGCCCACTGCCCCGTGCGCGACGTGCTCGACCGTATCGGCGACAAGTGGAGCATCCTCATGATCATGACCCTCGCGACGCGACCGCAGCGCTTCAGCGAGCTTCACCGAGCTGTTCGTGGTATCTCCAAGCGCATGCTCACTCAGACCCTGCGCGATTTGGAACGCGACGGACTGATCACTCGCCATGTCTTTCCAACCAAGCCGCCAAGCGTTGAATATGGTCTCTCGGCGCTGGGCCAATCCCTGCTGGAACCGATGGCGGCCCTCATCGATTGGGCTGACCACCGCTACTCCGATATCCATGACGCGCGTGCCCGCTTCGACAGCGCACCGTGTGACGCGGCACGCCATGAAACGGACGTCCATAGGTCCGCGATGAATATCGCGACATCACGAAAAGCCGCAACGCGGCGAGCACGCCAATAGGCAGTTCCTCCGCAGGCGCCGCGACAGTACAGCGTGCAGGGTATCCAGTGGTGAGCTGTGCCGCGCCACCCAGCGTTGCGCCGGCGGCAGCAGGCGATGCTCCGCCTTGGGTAGAGCAGCCCTCGCCTACTCCCGATAGCCCATCTAATCATCCCGCCTCTCGGCGGCACCTTGGGGAGCTCATTCCTCGCGAGTCACCCGCCACCACGCGAACTCTCGTGCGAGGTGCTCGATGGATCGGCACATCGGCTGCGTTGAGATGTGCTGCGCAGGGCTCGCAAAGTTTCCGGCGCGATGGCACCGCGACGGCATTCAGAGCGGTAGGATGTTCCGGGTCACTCGGATGCAAGGAGACACGCACATGATGAAGCTGACAAGCGGGATCTTTCTCGTGGCGCTGCTGACAAGCGCCGCCCATGCGCAGACCAATGCAGGCGAACAGAAATCCGATCCCAACCTTCCCTTCACCATCACGAAAGTGGCGAGCTTCGATTTGCCTTGGCGCATCGCGTTCCTGCCCGATGGCCGTATGCTCGTGACCGAGAAGGTCGGCCGCGTCGACTTGGTTACCCCGCAGGGCGCCAAAACCGAAATCGGGGGCGTCCCGCCCAGTTATGTTGAAGGTCAGGACGGCATGCTGGGCGTCTTCCTTTCGCCTCATTACGCCATTGACCACAACGTGTATCTCACCTATGTCGCACCGGGCGACTATGGCGGCGGCGTGGCGCTGGGCCGGGGCCGGCTCGTGCTGGATGGCAAGCAGCCCCGGCTGGACGGCTTCCAGGTGTTGTGGCGCCAGATGCCCACGGGCAAGGGTGGCCAGCCCGGCGGCCAGATCGCCTTCTCGCCGGACGGCAAGTACCTCTTCCTCACGCTGGGCGACCGCCAACGCTTCACTCCCGCGCAGGATCCCAACCAACCGGTAGGCAAGATCCTGCGGCTGACGCTGGACGGCAAACCCGCGCCGGGCAATCCGTGGGCAGGCAAGGTCGGTGCGCGCACCATTCCGCTGATTGATCCGGCAGCCGACACTGAGAAAGCCAAGACGGCGCCGGTAGTCAGCACCTATACGTTCCCCGGACCCAACCTGACGCCGGCCGAAACCTGGACCACCGGCCACCGCACACCTTATGGCCTCGCCTTTGCTCCCGATGGTCGACTGTGGGAACTCGAGCATGGCCCGCGCGGCGGCGACGAACTGAACCTGATCCAGCGCGGCAAGAATTACGGCTGGCCGCTGGTCTCGTATGGCATCAACTATGACGGCGTACCCATTCCCAGCCCGGATACGCGGCCCGATCTCGCCAAGCCAGTGATCTATTGGACGCCGGTGATCGCGCCGGGCAATCTCATGTTCTACAAAGGCAGCCTGTTCCCGCATTGGAATGGCAGTGCCTTGCTCAGCGGCCTTGTCAGCGAGGCCATCGTTCGCGTCACGTTTGACGGCAAGGGCGGCGCCACCGCGGTCCAGCGCTGGAGTATGGGCAAACGCATCCGCGATATCGAAGAGGCACCGGACGGCTCGCTCTGGATGCTGGAAGACGCTGAAACTGGCGGCCTGTTCCATCTCACGCCGAAATAATTCGACGAATCAGCCGTCGCTTCGGGCACACGGCTTGGCACGAAGTACAAGGACGCCGATACAGCCGCAGGATGGATGAGGCGACGAACGTGACCAAGAAATGCTCGGGCGATATTCTCGCAGCCAGTAACCCTACCCCGGATAACACCGACTTATCCTTCCCCGGCGTCCGCTTCCAATAGCTGACATTGCCGAACTACAAAGCCGATCCCAAATCCGCCGAGAAGAATTGTTCGAAGCCGGCAACTGGGTGGATGGTGCCTGCCGCCGAGCTAGTCCCTGCACATCGCAACCATCCTCACCCATGGATCATCACATGTCTGCAGTGGCATGTCCGATGGTTCAAAACATCGAAGGACACACGCAACTCTACCGCGCTCTGATAACTCCGCGAGCGCTTCGCAGGCCCTAACCTGCTGCCTTCAATGCAGCCCCAAGGAAGCGTTCGACGACCTCCGGCAGCATCGGCTCGACGGGGAGCGTGTAGTGGGTGGTGTTCGGCAAGATGGCGAGCTCGTTTGCGGGTCGCAGGGAGCCATCGATCCCGGCATCGCGCTGGCCGCCTCCCAACGCCTTCCAGAACTCGACCATGTGTTCGGGCCGGATGGCGTCAGCGTCGGCAAAGACCAGCAATGTGCGTGCCTGAAGCTTGGCGACGTCGGCGCTCCAGTCGAAGGGGCGTTTGGTCAGGTCACCGACCTTCCTGAAGAGGTTGGTCCAATCGACATCGGGATAGGTCTTCCCTAACGGCGATGCCTTGACGGCAGGGCCGAGCGTGGCAGCGTTGGCCTCCAGCTGTTTGAAGGCCGCCACCCCCTCCGGATAAAAGCCGTCCTGCCTCATCGCCGCGGACACGAGCACAAGCCGGCCGACCACGTCCGGATGGCGGATGGCGGTCTGCAGCGCGACGCTGGCGCCCAGCGAGTAGCCCATGACGTCGGCTTTGCCGAGTTTCAGATGGCCGATCAGGGCAGCAATGTCGTCACCCATCGTTTCACTGCGCAGTGGCCTGTCAGTGTCCGGTGTGCGTCCATGTGCCTGGAGATGGGGGGCGATCACCTGCCGGCCCTTGGCCAGTTCGGCCAGATTGCTCCCGAAGCTGTCCGGGTTGATGCCACCGTGTAGAAGAATGAGCGGCTTGCCGTCGCCATGCACGCTGTAAAAGAGATGCTGGCCATTGACGTTGGCAAAATGCTCGTTCGACATGGTGGGAGTCTTCCTGGCTTGAACGGGAAGGACCGCAGTCAGCACTGCGGTCGCCATGGCGGTCTTCAGGAAATCGCGTCTGAGCATATCGTCCTCACGTGGCGCCGAAGTGGCCAGCGCGGTGTGATCGTGTGTTTCATCGATACGCCGGCGGCCGCGGTGTGGTTACGATCTGCCTGCGAGCAACTCGTCCAGCTGCGCGAACTGTTCGGGCAGGCCTTCCGCCGAACCGGCGAGGGCTTCGTCGCGGGCCGCTTCCGTGGGGTAGAGTTCGTGCAGGGTGACCAGCGTCTTGCCGGCACGTTCTTCGAACGTCACGGTGGTCACCGCCCCCTGGTCGCTGTCCTCGTTCGTCCATATGAGGCGTTTGTTCGGCGTTACTTCCTTGTACGTGCCGAAGAACGCCATCGGTTGATCGAAGTCCGGATGGCTGAACACGAGGCGATACATACCCCCGGTGCGAATATCCATGTCGCATGAGAGCAGCGACATGCCCACCGACTTCGGGACCCACCAGAGTTTGAACAGTTCGGGTTTGCTCCACGCCTCGAAGACGAGGTGCACCGGGGCATCGAACGTTCGAGTCACGACGAGTTCACGGTCGGACTTGCGTTCCACGACGGTGTGGTTCATGGCAGTGGCACTACCTTCTTTTGCGTGGGACATCTGTCTTCTCCCTGCGTTTCAAGTGTTCGACAAGCTCGTCCAGCGCATCGAAACGCGCGCTCCAGAGTTGGTGGTGCCGCTCGATCCAGGCGGCCTCTTCTTCCAGCCGGCGCGGTCCGAGCTTGCAGGTTCGTACGCGCCCGACCTTCTCCGTGGTCACGAGCCCTGCCTGCTCCAGGACGCTGACGTGCTTCTTCATGCCCGTGAGGGTCATGCGAAACCTTTGGGCAAGGTCGGTGACGGAGGCGTCTGAATCCCCGAGCTGCTCCAGCACGCCGCGTCGGGTGACGTCGGAGAGCGCGGCGAACGTTGTATCGAGGCGTGTTTGATAGTGAACCATATGGTTCACTGTAAAGTGCGCATAGGCGATTTGCAAGTGGATGGTCCCACCGGTGCAAATCGCACGTAGCTTCTCTGCCAGCCCGAACCCAAACTGCGCATGCCGAGCGTGGGCAAAGTTCCGACCGGCGGCTTTGTGGCAGCCAGATCAAGGCGCCGGATGACTCCGCAGTCGAAAGCAGACGCTGGCCCTACTCCCGATAACAGTCCCTAATCGCCCTACCCTAGTGCCCCACACGAGGGTTCTGGTCGATTTTGCGGGCCGGGTGCATAGCTAGCTGGCACGCAGCCTCGTAGGCTGCGTCGTGGCCCCTGTTCCAATCTTCAAACTTGAGCGGTACGACGATATCCGGCTGCAGACTCTTCACCCTGACCGGATAGAACCAGTTGAGCCAAAAGCATTCGCGCCAGTTGTCGCAGGAGTGTTGGTAGTCGTGCTTCGCCGTCTGCGGGTAGGCGCATACCTTTAGATTGGGCAAGCAGGCTTTGTTGCCCTCGGAGAAAAAGGACAAGCGGTCGCCGACCGGTTCGCCAATGATCGTGACCCGGTCGCCGCCGGCGTCTTTGACGAATGCGGCAGTCGTGATGGCGGCGGAAAAAGTCTGCGAATTGGTGAGTACGAAGATACGACCGCCTGGCGCAAGCAAGCCCGGCAGCACATGTGCGAAGTGCCAGGTGTTGGTGTAATCGCCACCGCCATCGCCGCGCAGGTCGAGTATCACGGCGCAAGGCGGGTTTGCGCGAAGCGTCGCTTCCGCCGCGGCGAGAAACGGTGCAATCCGGCGGCTGCCGACGTCCCCGATACTCTGCAATCGCACAACCTGGGCACAGCTGCCCGCGGCAGGGAATATCCGGAAAGGATTATCGAAATCCCGCCAGGTTTCCGGCAGCTCGGCGGATTGCGGATGGTAAGCGCTCCAGTCTTGCTCGACGCCCTTGCTCGGTTCGGGCGACAACCAGCGTCCGCTCGAAGGTATGCCGTCGCCCTTGTGCATCGAATAAGCATCCAGCCGACGCGTCACGGTTCGACCGTCGGGCAGAACGACAGTCCAGGTCGAAGCCTTCGAGTCGGTAGCGATGCCCAAACCGTACAGCAAGTCCTGCACGATGATATATGTCGCATCGTTCTCCCGACGAAAACCCTCCACGCCGCCGCGAAGCGTATCCAGCTGAAGCAATACCTGATCGATCGGATGCCCGTCGATGCTTGTCACGCGGCCGCCGAGCATTTCGCGATAGGCAGCCGCCGCCCGGGTTACGTAGAAGCCTTCCGCGAAGCGCGTCACCCTTAGCGGAACGATCAGCGTGCCCTGATCGGCCGTTGCATCCATTCGAGAATGACCATTGTCGGCCAGTGCCATCACTTGCATTAGCGCTACGTGCAACTTGGGTGACGGCAGCGCATCTGGCAGGGCTTGGAGAGCGGCGATGCGTGCTTCCGCCATTTCGCGTGCGGCAGGTGAAAAAGCACGATCGCGCGCTATCACTTTGGCGAAATAGTCGACATCTTGCTGCTGTGCCTCAAGTGGCGATGCCGGCGTCGGATAATTGGCATCTGGCGCAGCGCGATGGAAATTGAAGTGGAACGCAAGGTTCAATCCGCCCACGATCACAACGAGGGTCAAGGTCGCACTTGCGAGAATAAAAACCACTCGTCGGAGGATTGCGCGCACTGGTCACCCGTTTATCCAGCCCATGACGCTCGGCAGCATCGATAGGTTGCATCGGCAGCAGGATAAGCCAGTAGTGCCGCAAGTCACATGGGCCTCGGCGCTTGCAATGCGCCTTGGGTTGCGGACACAGAGTTAGACTGACTCATGGGCGATCTGATACCCACGACAACCAACCCCAATCGCACCCATCGCACACAGGGTCAACTGCTTATCCCCTTGGCTAGTGCGAGCGGCTATGGGCCGAATTCCTGCCTGCCCGCTAAACCGATTTGACCTCGCCGCCGTCCATGCGAAGCATGGCTCCAGTCATCCAGCGCGCGCCGGGCGACACCAGGAATGCCATCAGTTCGGCGATCTCCTCCGGTTTACCGTAACGGGCGATGCCGGCTTCGCGCGGGAAATGCTCGGTCGCTTCGGCGACGCTCATGCCGTGCAGTGGTGCCCAGTGCTCCAGATACGAGCGACGGCGACCCGTCATCACCGGGCCCGGCAACACGCTGTTGACCTGCACGCCGTCGGCGATGCCGCGATCGGAAAACGCCTTCGCCAGCGCAGCGATCGCCGCGTTGATGGTGCCGACGGCGGCATACGGCGCCTTGGGAAAGATCGCCGAATTGCCCGAGGTGAACACCACCGACCCATTGGCTTGCTTCAGCGCAGGCCACGCTTCGATGGTCAGGCGCCGTGCGCCGTGCAGTTTCAACGCCATGCCGTCGTCCCACTGCTCGTCCGTCATCTCGAACAGGTCTATCTGCGGCACGGCGCCGGCGATGTTGAGCAGCGCATCGACGCGGCCGAATGCGGAGAGTGTCTGCTCGACGACGGCTTTCGCGGCGGCCTTTTCCGAGAGGTCGAGATCCAGCACCAGGGCTTTCGCGCCTTGCGCCTCAACCATCCCCGCCGTTTCCAGCAAGTGATCGCGATTCCTCGCCACCAGTACCAGCGAACCGACATCCTTCGCCAGGCGCACCGCCGTGGCGCGACCGATGCCCTGGCTCGCACCGGTGACTATGGCCGTTGAGTTGGACATGTTGTTCTCCACATCTGATGGCAGGGCAACCGTCGCCCGTTGGGGGTATCCAGGATCCCGATGAAATACCGTGTCATTCTCATCGCCCGGCCAGCAGTTCCGAAAGCCGGTCCGGTGTACCGGCGATGCGTTCGAGATGCGGGTAGCGTAGTCCGCCCCGGTAGCCAAGCACTACCGTGCGCGTGCTGCCGTCCATGTCGACGTGGATGCTCAGTGGCGTCGATACGGAAGCCCGGACTGCATCGAGCATGACATGCGTCGAAAAGGCTTGCCCGTTTACCCTTGTCAAGCGTGCACCAGGCGACAGGCCGGCCTGGAAAGCCGGTCCGTTCCATTGCACGGATTGGACGCGTCCATCCGGATCGACCTCGAAGCCGATCGAATCGTCGAGGTCGGTGACGCCGGCTTCCGCTTCGCTCTGGCGAAAGGTTTCAGTAGGTATATCCGTATGCACGAGTTTCCAGCCGGCACGGGCGAGGCCGGCGAGCGCCTCGTTCGTATCGCGGGTATGCAGGTGCCGGTCGAGGAACGCCGCCCAATCACCCGGTGCGATCTTGTCCAGCGCCGCGCAAACATCGTGGAAGGTATAGGTGTGCGTAGTTTGTGAGTCGTTCTTGGCGAAAAAGAGGCGCGCGAAATCGTCGAGGCTGCGCCTGCCATGGCTCAACTCGCGCAGCCGCGCGTCGACGTCCAGCCACAGCAGCACCCCTTCGGGATAATAGTCTTCCCTGCCCTGCCAGCTACGCCACCCGACATGGTGCTTGGCCATGTAGACCGCGTCATTGGTGCTGTCTTGCAGATCCTTCCAGCGGCGGCGGGTGCGGTTGGCGACGAGGTCCGCGTCCAACGCCAGCTTGTCCAGTGTCTGCTGGCGAGTACGCAAGCCGGCACGCGCGGCCAGTATGCGCCCCCAGAATTCGGTCTGCCCTTCATACACCCAGAGCAACGATCCCCTGGCCGGCCAATTGAAGGTGGGCGACCACAGGTCGGCCGGCGTGCGCCAGAGGCCGTTCCACACATGGACGTATTCGTGCGCAATCAGATCGAGGTTGTTCAGTTGCGCCGGGGCATCGGTGAAGTAAGCGGCAGGAAGATTGTCTTCACCCTCCTCCAGGTGTTCGATGCCGCCACCGCCGCCATCGGGCGAAAGCGCATCGCTCAAGGTGACGATCGCGTCGTAGTGGCGGTACGGTGCCGCGCCGAATGTTTTGAGACCCCCGGCGATCAGCGCTTTCAAGCGCGCCACTTGTGCATCGGTGACGACGAGGTTCGCCCTCTCGTCGGCCAGCAGGTCCAGGAACACCGGCTTGGCCGCACCCTTGTCGAGTGCGATCCGGCGCGTGTATCTGCCGGCATAGACGGGGGCGTCGACCAGCCGGTCCAGTGCGACCGGTTGGAAATCCAGCTTGTCATCGCCGCCGGCCTGGAAAGCGAGCGATGTGTACGACGTGAGCCCGTGCGGAAGCGCGAGCGTCGCGGCCACGGGAATGTCGCGCACATACCAGCCGGCCGGATAGAGCAGCACGCGCTGCCACGGCACGATGACCATGTCCGGTCGCAATAGGTGTGAAGAGGATGGCGCGAGGAACTGGAAGTCCAGCGTGATCGAACGGCCACCCTTTGGTACCTCGACATGGAAGGCGTGCATGTTCACCGGATCACGCGTCCAGTCCACCGGTTTGCCATCAACCCACACCATCAGACCGGCCAATTCCGTCACCGTGGCGGTCGGGGCGTGGCTGCCGGCCTCCCATTCCGGATAGAGCAGGACCGTATCGCCGGGTGCCTGCACCGGGATCGTCTCGTGCACGGCAAACACCTGGTGATCGGTGTCGCTGGCATCGACGGCCAGTTCCATGGTGCCCACGAATGGCCGGTCCGACGGGATGGGCGGCGCCGGAGGCAAGGGCGCCGCCGTCGGCCCTGTGCCGACCTGCGCCGCGGCACCGCCTGTCACCGGGGCAAGCACCGTCAGAGCCGCCAGGCCGGCACGCAAGGGAACAGACCAACCCACCGTGGAACGGCGCCGGATCGGGTGTTTGGTCATGCTGGGGTACATCCGTCAATTGGATTTGGATAAATAGTCTACTGTGGACAATATATACAACATCGCGTAGAAACAAGGCGCTGCCCTCCCCCCAAACCAGAAACCATGGCCAAGACCCGAAAGCCCTCCCGCACTGCACTGGCCCGCTATTTCCCCATTGCCGAGGCGGTGGCCGCCCTCTTCAAGCCGCACGTCGAGGTGGTGATCCACGACCTGGCCCGCAACCAGATCGCCTACATCGCCAACGCCTTCTCCAGGCGCCGCGTGGGCGATTCCTCTGCCGGGGACCGGTTCGACGAGGCCGTGCTGGAACAGGACGTCATCGGTCCCTATCGCAAGGTCAATCGCGATGGGCACAACCTGCGCTCCATCACCGCCACGCTTCGCGACGACGAGGCGCGGCCGGTAGCCATGATGTGCATCAATTTCGACGTCTCGGCACTGGAGCGCATTGGTGAACAGGTAGCTTCGCTGGCATTCCTGCCGGGGTCACTGGAGCCGCATGCACCGTTCTTCCACGACAACTGGCGCCAGGCGCTGGAACGCACCGTTGGCGAGTTCGAGGCGAAGCGTGGCATGGCCACCCGCCTGATGGGGCCGGAGGCGCGGCGACAACTCGTCAGCGAGCTGGAGGCGGCCGGTCTGCTGAGCATCCGCAATGCGCCGTCAGTCGTGGCCCAGCGCATGGGGATTTCCCGCGCCAGCCTGTACAACTACCTGAAAGAAATCCGCGGCGGCTGATGCCCTCTGGCATCCAGCCAACAGGGCATGACCGGTGATCTGCCCGAGTGCTACCCGGAAGCCTCTCCCATGCGGCAAGCGCATCGGCGATGTTCTTGCCGTGCGAAGGTGACTGGTCTGGAAGACGGGATACAGCCCCCGGGAACGGCAGGGAATGGTGGCGCCTGCCGGCCATCCAGACGTCCAGTCACATCGCGATGCCGCGTCTTGCCACTGGATCGTCATTACCCATCTGTCCACTCCCGTCTGTCCACGGCAGGCCAGGTCGCATGGAGAATGGTATATAAAATTCATTGACACAGTTTTGTTATACTGATATCAGTGCATCCACGGGCCATCCGTATCTCTTGGGGGAGTTGACGTGGACATGTACCGCTCGCCGTATGCACGCCGCTGCATCTGCCTGGCCGTCGCCATGGCATTGGCCGGTCCCGCGCTTCTGCGGGCGCAGGACAACAACACCGGGCAGGCCGCAACAACACCTGCTGCCGGCAAGAGCCGCCATCGTGCCGCCGACAACCAGGACACGGACGGAAAGACCACACGCCTGCCCACCATCATCGTGACCGCCGACAAGCGCAGCGAACCGCTGCAGAGCGTGCCGATGGCGGTGTCGGTGCTGACGCAGAGCCAGCTCGACCGGCAGAGCGCCAGCAGTTTCAGCGACTATGTCAGCCAGGTGCCCGGCCTCAACGCGATCTCCTCGGGCGAGGGCTGGACCCAGCTGGTCCTGCGCGGCATCACCTCGGGCAGCCACCAGCCCAACGCCACGGTGGGTACCTATATCGACGACTCGCCGTACGGCTCCAGCACGATCTACGCGGCCGGCAGCATGCTCACGCCTGATATCGACCCCAGCGACCTGGAGCGCATCGAGGTGCTGCGCGGGCCGCAGGGCACGCTGTACGGATCGAACACCCTGGGCGGCCTGATCAAGTTCGTCACCACCCCTCCCGACACCACCGCAGCCAGCGCCCATGTCGATGTCGACACCCACAGCGTGGCTGGCGGCGGCAGCGGCTCCGGCTCGCATGCGACGGTGAACATCCCGCTGGTGAAGGACACCCTGGGCCTGCGCGTCAATGCCTATGCCCGTACCGATCCCGGCTACATCGACAACGTCTCCACCGGCCAGACCGAGGTGAACGAGGCCCAGGTCCGCGGCGGCCGCGCGCAACTGCTGTGGACGCCCAGCGACAAGGTTTCGGTGCGCTTCTCCGCGCTGGCGCAAAACCTGAGCAGCGACGGCCTGGCCAACGGCGGCATCGACATCGATCCGGCCACCATGCAGCCGCTCTACGGCTGGAACAAGCAGGCGCGCGCCGCCGGCACCGGCCTGTTCAAGGTGAAGTACCGCCTCTACGACCTCACCGCCAGCGCCGACCTGGGCTGGGCCAAGCTGGTCTCCACCACCAGCTACGGCACGCTGCGGCTCAACGAGAACGTCGACAACACCGCGCTGTACGGTCCGCTGCTCAACCCGCTGTTCGGCCTGTCCGACGGCGGTTATTCGGAAGTGCAGCCGATCGCGCTGAACAAGGTCACGCAGGAACTGCGCCTGCAGTCGCCGGAAGACCAGACCTGGGAGTGGCGCACCGGCCTGTTCTTCACCCACGAACGCACCGTGGACCAGCAGGACATGGCCACTTTCGACGCCAGCACCGGCCAGCCGATCGCGCTGCCCACGGTCGCGCACGTGTCGGTGGGCCCGGCGTTGTTCACCGAGTGGGCCGGCTACGGCGACCTGACCTGGCACGCCACCGACCGCTTCAGCGTGCTGGTCGGCGCGCGCTACAGCGACGACCGCACCACCTATACGCAGACCAGCACCGGCCTGCTGATCGGCGACACCGATTTCACCTTGCGCAGCAGCGACCAGCCGATCACCTACCTGTTCAATCCCAGCTTCAAGTTCAGCGACAACACGATGGGCTATCTGCGGGTGGCTTCCGGCTTCCGTCCGGGCGGCGCCAATGTCGGCGTGTCGCCCGGCATGGGGGCGCCGCTGACCTTCGACCCGGACAAGCTGGTGAACTACGAGCTGGGCCTGAAGACGATGATGCTCGACGGTCGCATGAGCCTGGACATGGACGCCTTCTACATCGACTGGTCCAAGGTGCAGCTCACCTCGACCGTGGACGGCATCAGCTTCCTGGGCAACGGCGGCAAGGCAGTCAGCGAGGGCTTCGAAGCAAACCTCAACTATCACCCGGTGAGCGGCCTCACGCTGTGGGCGAACGCCTCCTACACCGATGCCCGGCTCGCCGAGGACAACCCGGCCGGCAGCGTCTACGGCCTCAAGGGCAATCCCCTGCCCTACGTGCCGAAATGGAACGCCAGCGTGGGGGCGGACTACAACTTCCCGCTAGGCGGCTGGTCCGGCTTCGTGGGCGGCAACTTCAGCTATGTCGGCCGGCGCGCCGCGGAGTTCAACCAGGTTCCCGCACCGCGCATCTACCTGCCTTCGTACAACAACATCGACCTGTATGCGGGCGTGAACTTCGGCGACTGGATGTTCAAGGTCTACGCCAAGAACCTGGCCAACAGGCACGGCATCACCTCGGTATGGCCGGAGACGCTGAACCCGATGGGCAGCCCGTACAACGCCACGGTACAGACGCCGCGCACGGTCGGCGTATCCGCCAGCGTGGATTTCTGAGCCGGCCCTTCCTTCCGCACGCCACGGGGATTCCCGCATGAACCGAGTATTGAGGGGTCTGGCCGCCTTCGTCGCCAGCGTCAGCCTGGGCACGGCGATCGCACAGCAGGCGGCTCCGGCACCTACCGCCAGCGTGCCCGCAGATGCAAGCGGGGCCCAGCCGGCGGACATCGCGCCGGCGCTGACGGCGCAGGATCTCGGCTCGTTCTTCGACGGCCTGATGCCGTACGCGCTGCGTCGCAACGATATCGCCGGCGGCGTGGTGGCGGTGGTCAAGGACGGCCAGCTGCTGTTCGCCCGCGGCTACGGCTACGCCGACCTGGCCACGCGCACCCCGGTGACGGCCGACAACACGCTGTTCCGGCCCGGCTCCACTTCCAAGCTGTTCGCATGGACCGCGGTGATGCAACTGGTCGAACAGGGCAAGCTGGACCTGGACCGCGACGTCAACGCCTACCTCGACTTCCGGATTCCGCCCTATCAGGGCAAGCCGGTCACCCTGCGCGAGCTGATGACGCACACGCCGGGTTTCGAGGACGTGACCCGCGGACTGATGCCGGCCACGCCCGACCA
This sequence comes from Rhodanobacter lycopersici, assembly GCF_040812335.1. Lineage (NCBI taxonomy): Bacteria > Pseudomonadati > Pseudomonadota > Gammaproteobacteria > Lysobacterales > Rhodanobacteraceae > Rhodanobacter > Rhodanobacter lycopersici. The sequence continues at coordinate 279,604 of NZ_JBFOHK010000001.1, read as the reverse complement.
GCTGGACCTCGGACGCTACCTGAAAGCGCACTTGCCCGTGCGCATCTTTCCGCCAGGCCAGCTGGTGGCCTATTCCAACTACGGTTGCGGGCTGGCCGGCTACATCGTGCAACGCGTATCCGGCCAGCCGTATGCGCAATACATCGAGCAGCACATCCTCGAGCCGCTGGGAATGGATCATTCCAGCTTCGGGCAACCGCTGCCGCCGGCGCTGGCGCCGCTGATGTCCAAGGGCTACCTGCGCGCCTCGGACCGCAAGCCGCAACCGTTCGAGCTGGTCGATCCGGCACCCGCCGGCGCGATGAGCACCACGGCGACGGACATGGCGAAGTTCATGATCGCCCAGCTGCAGGACGGCCGCTACGGCAATACCGGGATCCTCAAACCGGCCACCGCGCAGCTGATGCACAGCCCGCAGTACGCGCCGGCACCGGGCATGCCCGGCTTCGACCTGGGCTTCTACCAGGAGGACCGCAACGGCCTGCGCATCATCGGCCATGCGGGCGACACCGTGGTGTTCCACAGTGACCTGCACCTGCTGCTGGACAAGAACGTGGGCCTGTTCCTGTCCTTCAACAGTGCGGGCAATCCCGACGCCGGCGGCACGTTGACGCTACGCCGCTCGATCTTCCACGCCTTCCTCGACCGCTACTTCCCGTCCCCGCTGCCCGTGCAGGCGCCGGCACCGGCGAGCGCGAAAGCCGATGCCGCCAGGGTGGCCGGCTGGTACCAGAGCACGCGCCGCAACGACAGCGCGATGAAGCTGTTCAACCTGCTCTCGCAATTCCAGGTTGCCGCGGCGCCGGATGGCACGCTCACCGTGTCGCCGATGCTGGTCGACACTGCCGGCCAGCCGCTGCACTGGCGCGAGGTCGCGCCGCTGCAGTACCGCGAAGTGAACGGCCGCGACCGGCTGCGTTTCGTCGCCGGTGCGGATGGCCACATCCGCTACTGGACCACCACGTACATTCCGGCCGTCATGCTGTTCCAGCGCGTGCCCGCCGCACACGGCAAGGGCACCGTGCTGCCGCTTGCCGGCCTGTCGCTGCTGATCGTGCTGCTGGCGCTGGCCGGCTGGGGTCTGGGGCGCTGGCTGCGCCGCCACTACCGCGCCACGCTGGAACTGCCGCCCGGCCTGCGTCGCACGCGCCTGTATTCGCGGCTGGGTGCGCTGGCGCTGTTCCTCGATCTGGCTGGCTGGTTCGTGCTGCTGGGTTCCGTCGGCACGCACCTGTCCCTGCTGCTGCAGGGCGGCGCCGCACCGTGGATGACCCTGCTTTACATCTCCGGCATCGTCGCGCTGCTTGGCGTGCTGGCGATCGTGCTGCATGCGGTGAACAGCTGGCGGCCGGGCGGCCGCAGCCTGCGCGTACGGCTGGGCGAGACCCTGCTTGCGCTCGCCGCGCTCTATCTCGGCTGGTTCATCCTGGTGTTCGGGCTGGTCAGCTTCAACACGCATTTCTGACCGGGAGCGATGATGACCAGCGACCTCCACCCGCCGCTCACGCTGAGTGCGCACATCGAAAAGCTTCCGCTCAAGCAGCCCTTCCATATCACCGGCTACACCTTCACCGCCTGCGACGCCGTGGTGGTAAGCCTGCACGACGGCGAGTTCACCGGCCAGGGCGAAGGGCTGGGCGTCTACTACCGCGACGACACGCCGGCCTCGATGTTGCAGCAGGTCGAACGCCTGCGCGGGCGCATCGAACGCGGCATTACCCGCGAACAATTGCTTGAACTGTTGCCCGCCGGCGGCGCACGCAATGCGCTGGACTGTGCGCTGTGGGACCTCGAAGCAAAACGCGGCAACACCTCCGTCTGGCAGCTCACCGGACTGTCGCGGCCCGAGTCGCTGCTGACCACCTATACGTTGAGCGCCGACGACCCGGACGAGGTGGCCGAAGCGGCGCGCAGCTACCAGGGCGCGCGCGCGCTCAAGCTCAAGCTCAAGGACGACCACCTCAACGCCGAGCGCGTGCGCGCGGTGCGCGCGGCCTGTCTCGGCGTGTGGCTGATGGTGGACGCCAACCAGGGGCTCACCCGCGAGTCGCTGGCGCAGATGCTGCCGACCTTCGTGGAGAGCGGCGTGGCGGTGGTCGAACAACCCTTCCCGGTCGGCCGCGAAGCGTGGTTCGACGGGCTGCACTACCCGGTCCCGCTGGCCGCCGACGAGAGCGTGCAGGACCGCGCCGACCTGCCCGGCCTCGGGGGCCGCGTGCAGGTGATCAACATCAAGCTGGACAAGTGCGGCGGCCTCACTGCCGGGCTGGCGATGGCGCGCGAGGCGCAGCAACGCGGCTTCCGCCTGATGGTGGGCAACATGGGCGGCTCGTCGCTGTCGATGGGGCCGGCCTTCGTGCTCGGCTCGCTGTGCTCGGTGGTGGACCTGGACGGCCCGATGTTCATCCGGTCCGACCGCGAGCCCGGGGTAAGCTACCGCGACGGGCACATCTGGTGTCCCGACGGGATCTGGGGCGGACCATGCGCCTTGCCCGCATGAGTTTCCCGGAGGATCGACGTCCATGACCGCGGCCCCGCCACCTGCGCGCGAACGCCGCTTTCTAGGCCACCCGCTTGGCCTGAGCGTGCTGTTCCTTACCGAAATGTGGGAGATGTTCTCCTTCTTCGGCATGCGCGCGCTGCTGGTCTACTACATGACCATGCGGCTGGACTTCGGGCAGGAATACGCGTCGCTGGTCTACGGCACCTACGCCGCCTTCGTCTACTTCACGCCGGTGTTCGGCGGCATGGCAGCGGACCGCTGGCTGGGCAAGCGCAAGGCCGTGGTGATCGGCGCCGCCACCATGGCACTGGGCCATTTCATGATGGCCTTTCCGGCACTGTTCTATCCCGCGCTGGCCACCATCGCGCTGGGCAACGGCCTGTTCCTGCCCAGCCTGGCCAGCCAGATCAAGGGCCTGTACCGCGAGGGCGACCCGCGCAGCAAGAGTGCCTACAACATCTACTACGTGGGCGTGAACCTGGGCGCCTTCCTGGCGCCGCTGGTGTGCGGCTTCCTGGGCGAGGCCTATGGCTGGCACTGGGGCTTTACCGCCGCCGGCGTGGGCATGCTGGCCTCGCTGGTGATCTACCTGGCCGGCAGCCGCCACCTGCCGCCGGAACCCACGCGCGCCGCCGCGTCGCACGCTCCGCGCACGCCGCTGGATCGTGCTGTGTGGCGCCGCCTCGCCTTTCTCGGCGGCATCGCCGCCATCGTGGTGCTGTTCCGCGGCGCCTACGAACAGGTCGGCAACACCATCGCGCTGTGGGCGGAGGTGGGCGTGGACCGGCAGGTGACCGCCGGCTGGAGCATCCCGATGGCCTGGTTCCAGGCGCTGGATCCGCTGATGGTGTTCGTCGCCACGCCGCTGCTGGTGGCGCGCTGGGCACGCCTGGCGAAGCGCGGCGTCGATACGCCGTCGCTGCAGCGGATGGCCTTCGGCGCGGCCGTGGTCGGGTTGTCGTACGTACTGCTGGCTGCGGTGACTGCGTGGAGCGAGGCGCGTGGCGTGCATGCGAACTGGCTGTGGCTGGCGGGCTGGTTCGTGCTGATGACGCTGGGCGAGTTGTATATCCTGCCGGTGGGCCTGGGCCTGTTCGGCCGCCTGGCGCCGGAAGGTTTCGGCGCCACCTGCATTGCCTTGTGGTTCTTCGCCGGCTTCTTCGGCAATTTGCTGGCCGGCGCGCTGGGCACGCTGTGGAGCCTGCTGCCGCACGGCGGCTTCTTCCTGCTGATCGGCGGCATCGCAGGCGTCGCCGCGGCCCTACTGCTCGCGGTGGGCCTGCGCGTGGGACACGCGGAAAAACGGGATAATCCGGGCCTGACCGCTACGATCTCATGACGAGGCCCTCCTGATGACCAAGGACCTGAAGCAGAAGCTCAAGGATCACTGGGACGGCTTCACCGCCTCCGAGCGGAAGATCGCCAATTACCTGATGCACAACATCCGCGACCTGCCGTTCGAGACGGCGGCGTCGCTGGGCAAGCGCGTGGGCGTGAGCCCGATGACGGTGGGACGCTTCCTGCGCACGCTGGGCTACGAAGGCCTGGGCGAGATGAAGGAGGAGTTCCGCGGCGACGGCACCTGGCGGCATTTCTACAAGCCGCCGGAACTGCCCCAGGACGGCGACGCGATCGCCATGCACTTGCTGGCGGAAACGCGCGCGCTGGCCGGCGTGCACGAGGTTGCCCGCACGAAGGAATGGAAGTCGGTGATCCGCCAGCTGGTCGCGGCCGACCGCGTCTCGGTGGCGAGCTTCCAGCACAGCAGTTTCCTCGGCCTCGGTCTCGCCAAGCTGCTGCAGCAGGTGCGCCCGCGCGTCGCCTTCAACGACGGCGCCGACAGCGCCTGCGTCGACATGCTGCTGGACTCGGACAGGAACAGTTGCGTGGTGCTGATCGACCAGCGCCGCTACTTCAGGCAGTTCCGCGAAGTCGCCGAACATGTGGCGCGGCGCGGCATCCCGCTGGTACTGATCGCCGACATCGAATGCTACTGGGCGCGCGAACTCACCCCGCATGCGCTGCTGATCCCGGCCAGCGAGGTGTGGCACAGCTACTGTGCGATGTCGAGCCTGTTCAGCCTGATCGTGGCAGCGGTGACCGAGCAAAGCGACGGCGTGATGGAACGGCTTAGCGAGATCAACGAACTTCGCCAGGAACTGGACTGCTACATCGACCCGCCACGCGGCAAAGTGCGGAAGAAACCACATCGCTAGTACGCGATGCGAGCATCGCAGATGCCACTCCCCTAGCCTCGATGACTTGCCCTGATCATCCCTCTCCAGCACCAGTGCCTCGCCACTGAATCCGCCTCCAGGTTCAAGCGCCCCTCGTCGCCACCACCGGCGGCACCGCGGCGGCACGAAGCGCGGGGCCGAGCACGGCGAGCTGGCCGATGGCCCACAGAGCCAGCGCGCCGACCGGCAAGTAGATGCCCGGCAGCCGCGGCAATTCGTAGTGCATCATCAGGAACAGGTTGATGCCATAGGCGAGCGCCATGCCCAGCGCAATACCGGTGGTCGCCAGCAGGAAGTTCTCGGTCTGGAAGTAATGCAGGATGTTGGCGCGCGTGGCGCCCAGCGCGCGGCGCACGCCGATGGTGCGGCGGCGCTGTCCGACCCAGAAGCTGGATAATCCCGCGATACCCAGCGCGGTGACGATGAGCAGCGCCACGATGACACCCAGCAGCATGCCTGCCATGGCGCGGTCGTTCTCGAAGAACCCATGGCGTAGTTCGTCGTAGGTGCGCTGCTCCAGCACGATGCGATTGGGGTCGAGGCGCTTGAGCGCAACCAGTGCGGATTTCAGCACCTGCTCGCGATCCTCCGGTGTGGTGCGGATCACGTAGCTCCCTCCCTCCGTCGCGGTCAGGCGTATAGGAAGCACGACGCTGTACTGGGCCCCCATCTGCAGATTGTCCGGTCGTGCCAGCGGCGCGCTCACGCCGACCACCTGCAACGGTATGTCGTTGCCAACATAGATCGTCTTGCCCAGCGCATTCTGGTCAGGCCACAGGCGCGCGGCGACCGCCTGGGTGACGATCATGGTGTGCGGCAGGTTTTTCATGTCGCCGCTGTGCAGCGCAGGCATGACGGCTTTCAGGTCGAGCAGCTCATCGGGCTGAAAATCGCGCCCCGAAATCAGCCGTACACCCAGCGTAGCCAGCAGGTTCTGCCCGTAGTAGCTCGCTGCCTCGAGCGTGTTTTGCCGCTGGTGGGGGTGCAGCTTGAGGCCGCTGCTGGACATGTCGTAACCACTGAGCGGCAGCTGGTTTGCCAGGGCCACCGCCTGCGCCCCGGGGATCTGCCGCAATGTCGCCAGATCGGTTTGCGCCTGCGTGTAGGCATCCGGTCGGTCGCCGATGTAAGCAAACTTGATCTGCACCAACTCGTGTTCGGCGACGCCGCTGGCAATGTCCATCTGTTGCAGGCGTTGATGGATCAGGAACACCGCGTTGCACACGATGGCGCAGGTCAGCGCAATCTGCAGGATCAGCAGCCATGCGGTGATCTTGTGCCGGTTCAGGGTGGAGAGAATCGGTCGGATATCCATCTCAGTTGCTCTTCAGTTGCAGGCCGGGGGCGACACGGCAGGCACGCCAGGCCGGCAGTCCACCGGCCAGCAGGCTGGCGCCCACCGCCAGCAGGAATGTCACCAGCAGCATCGCGCCATCCAGATGCGCCAGCGGCGCGTAGTCCGCCGGCTGCCGGCGCACCAGCCACAGACCCAGATACGCCAGCAACAGGCCGCCCAGGCCACCGGCCAGCCCGATCACGCCTGACTCCACCAGCAACTGCATGAACAATGCACGCCGCGATGCGCCCAACGCGCGGCGTACTCCCAGCTCGGCGGAGCGGCGCAGAAACTTGGCCAGCATCAAGCCCACCGTATTGACCAGACACACGAGCAGGAAACCCAGCGCCAGCCAGGTCTGCAGCTGCACGTCGCCGGGCACGACCTGCTCGTAATCCAGCCACTGCATCAGGTTGCGCAGGCGTACGTTGGGCGGACGCTGGAAGCGGCCCAGCGACTTTTGCTCTTGCGAGTAATGGACCAGGAACTGCCGGTACGCGGCGGCCTGGGCCGGCGTGTCCAGTTGCACCCAAAACTGCAACCACACGCAAGGTGCCGTGGGCGTGGCGTCGGCACCACCATTGCCCCAACAGTCGGCGCCTCCAAGATGCGCCAGATGCAAATCCTGCGACGTGGACAACGGCAGATAGACGCCTTCGCTCCCGCCATAGTTCTTCACGTTGAGATCGTAGAAATGCGGATTCGGCCGCCAGTCGCCCAGCACGCCGATGATGCGCAAGGCATGCCCCTCCACGCGCAGCATGCGCCCACTGCTGTCGCGGCCGCCGAACAGCTTGTCGTTGAGCCTGCTGCTGATTACCACCACGGCCGCGCTGGCCGCATCCTCGGATGCGCCCCAGGCATGGCCATACTGGAACGGCACGCCGAACATGGGAAAGAAATCGGCCGTGGTGTAGCGCGCCGCCTCGTAAAACGGATCGAGCGCGGACTGCGCCGGCTGGATGGCCACCGAACCGCCCGTCATCAGCGCCTGGCGATCCGCCCGTTTCGCCTGCAACAGGTTCATGCCGTCGATCCAGCTGACTCGATCCGGCGGTTCGCCATGCGCTTGGTAGTCACCCATGTCGCGTGGGTCAAGCTGTGGTGCGTACAACGTGCTGCTGCGCCCTGGCAACGGATCACCGGACAGCACGTGCAGTACGGTCAGCGTGGTCATGCTGGCACCGATGCCCAGCGCGATCGCCAGCACCATCAGCGCGGTGAGCACCTTGTTGCGCCGGAGGCTACGCAAGGCGAGGTCGAAGTAGTAGCCGAACATTCCTTTCCTCCTCAGTTCACTTCCGCCGCTGCAGGACGGGGTGTAGATAACCCGCACGCTTCGCATGGCCGCAGACAGGACTGGCCATGCGCGTATCAGGCGGCAAGTAGGAGCCTGATCCGCCTGCGATCGGCTGGCAGCAGGTTGGGGGTGAACGGAGACGTCGGGGTGGCGAAGCGGACGCTATCGGCCCATGCGGGCGAACAGCGCATCGCGATATCGGCGGCTGAGCCGGAGAATGCGGCCGTTGCGCAGATGGATTTCGTGGTCGCCCTTGAAGAGCGGAGTGAGCGATCCGATGGAGCCGAGGTTCACCGCTGTCGACTTGTGGACCCGCACGAAGCGTTGCTCGCCCAACTGGGACAGCAGATCCTGCAATGTCCTGCGCAACAGATAGCTGCGCGCAGCCGTGTGCACGTGGACGTAGTTGTCGTCGGCTTCGAGCCATTCGACGGAGGCTGCATCGATCAGCTGCAGCCGTTCGCCATCCGGCACGAGCAGGCGCTCGCAGGAAGTCGCCTGTGTTCGCCCGATCGCTACCGCTGCAGCGCCGGACTCGTGGATGCGCAGCCTTTCCCTGACACGCTGCACGGTGCGCGCGAAACGATCCCGGTCGTAAGGCTTGAGCAGGTAGTCGATCGCATTGAGGTCGAACGCGTTCACCGCATGCTCGTCAAATGCGGTCACGAACACGATCAGCGGCGCGCTCGATGGCTCGAGCTGCGCCGCGACCTGGAGTCCCGACAACGTCGGCATCTGGACATCGAGAAAGGCCACATCCGGGCGCAGCCGTTCGATGCACTGCGCTGCGGACAATCCGTCCTCGGCTGATCCCACCACGGCCATGCCCGGTTGCTCGGCTACCCAGCATTCGAGTTTCTCGCGCGCCGGCGCCTCGTCATCGGCGATCACGGCACGGATCATGGAAGGCTGTCCGCCAGTGGTATGGAGACACGCGCGGCAACGCCGTCGCCCTCGTTGGAGACGAGCAGGGACGCTGCATTGCCGTAGATGATGCCCAGCCGCTCCCGGCAATTGCGGAATCCCACTCCGTCACGATGCTCCGGCGCCAGTATGGAGCCGGAGTTGCTGACGACGATTTCCAGGGAGCCGTTTTCGCGGCGGGCGCCGACATGGATGCGCACTGGCGTCACCGTACGCTCGACACCGTGTTTGAACACGTTCTCGAGCAAGGGCTGCAACAGCAGTGCCGGAACGGGGATGTCGAGGACCGTCCGATCGATCTGCCAGTCCAGCGCCACGCGATCCCGGAACCGCTCATGCATGATGCCCGCGTACAGCTCGAGCGTGCGCAGTTCCTCAGCGAGCGGCGTCATCTCATGCTCATTGGAGCGAAGACTGATACGCAGCAGATCGCCGAGCGCCGCGACCAATCGGTCCGCTCGCGCCACGTCCGTATGCATCAGGGCCGAGACGGTGTTGAGTGCATTGAACAGGAAATGCGGCCGCAGCTGCCCCTGAAGCTGTGCAAGCTGCGCCTCGGCCAGCGCTTTTTGCGTTTGCAACAAGCGGCGCCACTGGAGTTGCCACTGCCCATAGGAATCGATGCCAAACAGCACCCCGAGCCACAGTCCTGTGTTGTACGTAATCTTGAGGCTCTCATATACAACGACGAAGCCCCAGCCCGGGTGCTCGTAGGTACGGCCCACGGCAGCGTAGACGCCGTGTCGTATCGCGTAGACCACCGCAATCCACGTGATGAAGATCAACGGCAACCACCGCAGATAGCTGGCGAACCAGATCAAGGGCTTGTCCAGATACCGCGCATAGCGTCCGCGAACCTGGACGGCAAACCACATCCATCCGGTCGAGACCAGCGCCGAACTGCCCTCCGTCAGGATGGGCTCCCACCACCGGGTGAGCGGATCACGGAGCTGATCCTCGATGGCAACGCCGATCATGAGCAGCCAGAACACCGCCCACAATGCCCACAACGCGGCCATGCTTTTCTGAGGGAACGTCGCGCCGTAGTCGGCGTGGACACCCGTCGAAGGTAGGCGAGATAGCATGTTCATCAGGTTCGAGTGTAGTCGCGCCCGCGATGACGGACGTCTGATATGTGGCAAGCGGGACTTGCGATGGGTAAAGCGGACATTTGCGTAGTCCTACCCCCGATGCCACGTCTAACCACCTTTGTTCATGTCCGCCACCGGCCCAAGTCGAAAACAGTTCGCCCTGGATGTCGCACGCTAAGGCTCACGGGCCATTTGAGGGAGCATGTCCGCAAGGCTCGTGCCAGTCAGTATTCCGGCCCTGAGCCCGGGATGACGTCGCGCTGACCCTCATACCCTCGCCGGGGCAAACCTTGGATGAGGAGGCGCCGTGATGGGACGCTCCGGGCTGTGACCCGGAGCGTCATACCGTCACCGCTGGCTGTCAGTGCAGCGGTCCGGCAATCCGGATTAGGTCCCAGATGTAAGCTGTGGTGCTTCTCGACCCACCATGGCCAACTGCTGCGGCGCATAGCGCTCGCCCTCGGCCTGGAGCTGCGAGGCGGCCTCGGCGATCTCGTTCAAATCGTCGCGCGTCAGCTCGATCCGGGCCGCACCAAGGTTCTCCTCCAGGCGATGCAGCTTGGTCGTGCCCGGGATCGGCACGATGTAAGGCCGCTGTGCGAGGAGCCATGCGAGTGCAATCTGCGCCGGTGTCGCCCCCTTCGCGCTGGCCACGCGCTTCAGGAGATCGACGAAAGCCTGGTTCTTTTCCATGGCTTCGGGAGAGAACCGGGGCACGCTGCTCCGGAAATCGTTATCCGCCAGCCGAGTGTCCTTGCCCATCGCGCCGGTCAGGAACCCCTTGCCCAGTGGACTGTAGGGCACGAAGCCGATGCCCAATTCGTCGCAGGCCTGCAGGATGCCGTTGGTTTCCGGTGCACGCCACCAGAGCGAATATTCGTTCTGCAGCGCCGCGACGGGCTGCACGGCATGGGCTCGGCGCAGCGTCTGGACACCGGGCTCCGACATGCCGAACTGCTTCACCTTGCCTTCGGCGATCAGCTCCTTGACGGTGCCGGCCACATCCTCGATCGGCACGTTGGGATCCACGCGGTGCTGGTAAAGCAGGTCGATGGTGTCCATGCCAAGACGCTTCAGCGAACCTTCGACGGCCTGTCGAATGCGTTCCGGGCGGCTACTTACACCGCGATTCTCGCGTGTGTCGAAATCGATGTCGAAGCCGAACTTGGTGGCGATGACGACCTGGTCCCGGAACGGCCGCAAGGCCTCGCCGACAACCTCTTCATTGGTGAACGGGCCGTAGACTTCAGCGGTATCAAAGAAGGTGACGCCGCGTTCCACGGCTGCGCGGATCAGGGCAATGCCCTCCTCCCTGGTGAGCTGGGTGGCGTAGCTGAAGCTGATACCCATGCAGCCGAGGCCAAGCGCCGAAACCTCGAGGCCGCTCTTTCCGAGTGTGCGTGTCTGCATCTGTTGTTCCTCCAAAGGATTATGGATCGCGTGGCGTGACCTTGATCGTCGCCGAACGCGCGCGATCACCGATCATCGAGTCCAGATAGGGATTTCCGTGATATTTGGCACGGTAGGCGTCATCGATCCGGTCGTTGACGGCACCTTCGACCGGCGCGAAGCTGGCCTCCCTGATCAACCCGGCCGCGATGATGCGACCGGCTTTTTGCCGAAGGGCCGCCTGGTACCAGCGGGAGCGCTGGCCGTGGTAGGCGCGCGCATAGAGATTGCCGTCCAGCGCGACCGACCAGATCCAGGTCGGCGTGCCGAAAGTGACTCCGTCGTCCCGGAGCGGCGCCATGTGGAGGTCGTCGGCTTCGGCGATCCGCCGGAGCGTTTCCGCCGGCCAGGACGTCATGGGTCGCCCGCCTCGTCGAAAACCTTGCGCGCGATCTGCAGCGCCGTCATGGCGGGCGGCCAACCAGCATAGAAGGCAAGATGCGTGATCGTGCCGATGATCTCTTCGCGCGTCACCCCGTTCTCCAGGGCCTTCTTGAAGTGGAACGGCATCTCGTTGACGCGGTAGAGCGAGACGAGGCTGGTGATCGTCACCAGGCTGCGGTCGCGCGGCGACAGGGCCGCCTGCTCCCAGACATCCCCGAACAGCACCTTGTCGGTGACCTCCGCCAGATGGGGAGCGATGTCCCCGAAGGACTTGCGTGCGTTGGTGGGTACTTCTTTCATGGGGCGACTCCTGGAATTCAATCCGTTCGCTTCACGGGACTAGACCCGCAAGAGGGTCTTGATGGCGCGCCGCTCGTCCATGGCGCGATAGCCCTCGGCCACGTCGGCCAGCGGCAGGTCGAGATCGAAGACCTTGCCCGGATTGATGGTGCGGCTCAGTACCAGATCCATCAGGTGTGGAAGGAAACGACGCACCGGTGCGGGACCACCCAGCATCCCGGTCTGCGAGAAGAACAGCGACTGCCCGTCCAGTTCGACGCCGTGCGGGACGCCGACATAGCCGATCATCGCGCCGGGGCGTGCGCTCCGAATCGCCTGTTGCATGGATTCCTGCGTCCCTACGCATTCGAGGACCGAATCCGCGCCGATGTTATTCGTCAAATTCCGGATCTGTGCCACGCCGGCGTCGCCACGCTCGGTCACGATGTCCGTTGCACCGTATTCGAGCGCGAGCTCCTGCCGCTGCTTGTGGCGGCTCATGGCGATGATTCGCCCGGCGCCCATCTGCCTGGACGCAAGTACACCCATGAGGCCGACCGCACCATCCCCGACCACCACCACGGTCGAACCCGGCTGGACCCGTGCGGCGTCGGCGGCATACCAGCCCGTGCCCAGTACGTCCGAAACAGCCAATAGGCCCGGGATCAGATCATCGGAAGGTACGGTAGCCGTCGGCACCAGCGTGCCATCGGCCAAGGGTACCCGCGCATAGGGCGCCTGGGCGCCGCTCATGAATTCACGTTGCACGCAGGACGATTGAAAGCCGTACCGGCAATGCGGACAGGTGTTGTCGGAAAGGCAGAACGAACCGACGACGAACTGTCCCGGTTTGACGGTTTTGACTTCGCTGCCCACTTCGACGACCACGCCGCAGTATTCGTGGCCCATGTGGGCGGGGCTACCCATAGGCTGAAGCCCGCGGTAAGGCCACAGATCCGACCCGCAGATGCATGTGGCCGACAGCTTGATGATGGCGTCGGTGGGCTTGAGGATTTTCGGCTCTTCGACGTGCTCGTAACGCACATCGCGCGGGCCATGCAGGACGGTTGCTAGCATCGTTCGATCTCCTGGGTCTTCACATCGTGTAGCCGGGCTTCTTGTAGAGCTTGCCCTGCCCCTGCTGGATATCCTGCTGGTAAACCTTTGCCGCCCAGTCGCGCGGATTCACTTCCTCGAACGCGACCGAGACCGACTCCTCGCCGTAGCCGAGGACATCCACGACGTCCACGGTGATGCGGTCGGTCAGCGCCTGCTTCTGCTGCTCGGTCTTTCCCGGCCAGGCTTTGACGATCACGTGTGGCATGGCGCCCGCTCCCCGGCCGTCATTGGTCGGGTTCGACCGGGCCGAGGTAATCGGCATCGGATACCTGCTCAAGCCAGGTGACTGGCGATCCGTCGAGCCATTCCTGCACGGCGATATGGCTCATCGCCGTCGTGTCGGTGGCGCCGTGCCAGTGTTTCTGGCCGCAGTCGCAAAACACGACATCGCCGGCGCGGATCTCCTTTTTCGGCCCGCCCTCGCACTGCGTCCAGCCGCATCCGGAGACCACGATCAGGTGTTGGCCCAACGGGTGCGTATGCCACGCCGAACGCGCCCTCGGCTCGAAGGTCACCAGGGCGGCGGATGTACGGCCAGGGCCGGCAGGGTCAAAGAACGGATCGACCCGGACGTCACCGGTGAAGTAGCTGGCCGGCCCCTTCACCGAGGGGCGTGAACCGTTGCGGTCGATGCGCATCTGCATGGCGTGGACTCCTGAACCTGGAATGGTTTTCGTCGAATGCACGAAAGTTTCCCGTGCAGCGGGCCTCGCGACTAGCTAATGGATGCTTAAAGACTATATAAGTGTGGCTAATAAATAACCTGTGCCACAGTGCGCCATGGCAAGACGCAACCTCAACGACCTGCTCGCCTTCGTCACCATCGCCCGCGAAGGCAGCTTCACTCGTGCCGCGGCGCAACTGGGCGTGACCCAGTCGGCCCTGAGCCAGACCATGCGGGCACTGGAAGACCGGCTCGCCATCCGTCTGCTCACGCGCACGACACGCAGCGTGTCGCCGACCGAAGCGGGCGAACGGCTGTTGAAAGCCATTGGCCATCGTTTCGACGACATCGAGGCCGAGCTGGAAGCCCTCACCGTGTTGCGGGACAAGCCTGCCGGAACCGTGCGCATCACCTGCGGCGACCTCGTGCTGCGGACGATATTGCTGCCGAAACTCACGCCCCTGCTCCACGCATACCCAGACATCGAAATCGAGTTCGACGTCAACTATGGCTTCCGGGACATCGTCGCCGACCGCTTCGATGCCGGCGTGCGCCTGGGCGAGAGCATCGACCAGGACATGATCGCCGTGCCGATCGGGCCGCCACTGCGCATGGCGGCCGTGGCCTCGCCGGATTACCTCGCCTCGCGCCAGGCGCCGGCAAAGCCGGAAGACCTGGTCTCGCACCGCTGCATCAATCTCCGGCTGCCGACCTATGGCGGCCTGTACGTGTGGGAATTCGAACGTCGCGGTCGCCCGCTGAACGTGCACGTCGAGGGGCAGCTCACGTTCAACACCTCGCCCCCCATCGTCGAGGCCGCCCTGGATGGGATGGGCATAGCCTTCCTGCCCGAAGACGAGGTCTCGCCATACCTGCAGCAAGGTCGCCTGGTCCGCCTGCTGGAGGACTGGTGTCCGCCGTTTCCCGGCTACTACCTCTACTACCCGAGTCGTCGCCAACCTTCGCCCGCCTTCTCGCTGGTGCTGGAGGCACTGAAGCTGAAACAGGTTCGATCCTGACATCCACTTGGCAGTTGCCTGGCGGGGCGGAGCCACAGCCTGCGTACGATACAGCTGCACGTCGGCATTTCCCGCGCAGGCCTGCATACCTACCTGAAAGACATCCGGCGAAGCCAGCGCCCGCCGCCGGTATAGGTCCTGCTGATGCGCCTGCGGAACTGGCTGGCGGCTCGCGGCGGCATCCTGCGGGTGGTCCGCCGTGTGCCTGGCTACGCAAGCAACCCGGCGATGCCGGCATACAGGCCAAGTCCGGCGGTCAGCGCGATGATGGTGCCTGCCACGATCGCATAAGGGCCCCTGAGGCAATATGGCTCGGGCAGTACGCGTCTGGCCAGCAGGAACAGGAAGCCCAGCACTATCGGCAGCAACAGTGCGTTCATCACCTGCACGCCGACGCTCAGCTCCACCAGGTCGGTACCCGAGGCGACCAGTACGCCGCCCAGCACCAGGATCAAGGTATAGGCGCCGTAGAACCATGGCGCCTCCTGCGGCCGGTGGCGCAGCGAGTGCTCGAAACCCATCACCTCGCCCAGCGCACGCGCCGCGGTCAGCGTCACCACGATGGCGGCCACCAGCGAGGCGCCGATCATGCCCAGCGCGAACATCAGCGTGCCCGCCCAGCGGCCGAGGAAGGGCGTCAGCGCCTCCACGATCTGCTGCACGGTGTCCAGCGACCGGCCGGGTTCCGTACGTCCGATGGTGGCCGCCGCGGCGACCAGCACCGCCGCCATCACCGCCTGGGTCAGCACCGAACCGATCGCGGTATCCCAGCGTGCGGCATTCAGGTCGGCGGCGGTCAGCCCCTTCTCTGCCACCGACGACTGCTGGTAGAACACCATCCACGGCATGATGACCGCGCCCATGTTGGCGGCCACCAGATACAGGTAGCGGCCGTCGGCGAACGGTACCTGCACGGCCTGCGTCAGCATCGCCGACAGATCGGGTTTCGCCAGCCACGCCACCACGAGGAACACGCATTCGAACAAGCCGATGGCCAGCGCGATGCGCTCCACCGTGAGGTAGGAGCCGCTGCACACCATCGCGGTGAGCCCGCCCACCACGATGAGCATGCTGAGCCAGGTCGGAATGCCCAGCAGCGCGCCTACGCCGGCGATGCCGCTCAGTTCGGTGACCAGCGCACCCGCGCAGGCAAGCAGCAGGGTCGACACCGACACCCAGGCCCAGAACCACCCGAAGTGCCGGCGGATCGCGTAGCCGTGCCCGTGGCCCGTGAAGATGCCCAGGCGCACCGTGAGCTCCTGCACGATGAACAGGATCGGCACCATCACCACCTGCAGCAACAGCAGGCGATAGCCCGATTCCGCACCACTCTGCGCCGCGGTGATGAGGCTGCCCGCATCGGTATCCGCCAGCATCACCACCATGCCCGGACCCGCCACCGCGAGAAAGCGCAGCCAGCGCGGCCTGTTGCGCATCGTCACGCCTGCGGGGCCGGCAAGCGGATGCCCCGGAACCTGTCCGGTGCGCAATGCCTTCCCGGTTGCCTGCGTGTCCATGCCCTGCCCTGGTCAGATGTGAGAATGATTCCTTGTCGTACTGTCGAGCCGCAGCCACGCCGCTTGCACTGATCCAGGTCATGACCACGTCACCGGGCCTACGAATGAAGCCCCGACTTGTCGTAAGCAACCCGCGCAACAGCGACGGGCGGCCAAGGTGATTCGGCGCTTGCCTGCATGCGCAGACTTCGCAGCTCTGCGAAGGGTGTTCGAATGCCGGGCGCGTCACCGTGCCGCACGATCGCCCGGATTGATCCCGCATTCGCATGACGCAGATCAGCGCTGCCCGGCAACGACGCTCGCAGAATCGCTCCGGCCACTTTTCCCAAGGAGCGATACCCATGCGCAGACTGATTGCCCTCGTCCTGCTCGGCTTTGCCTGCAGCCCGTTGCTTGCCGCCGAGTGCACCGCCACCGTCGAGGCCAGCGATGCGATGCAGTACAACGTCAAGTCCATCACCGTGCCCAAGGCCTGCAAGAGCTTCAAGGTCACGCTGAAGCACACCGGCAAGTTGCCGGTGGCCGCGATGGGCCACAACTGGGTGTTGTCGCATGCCGCCGACAAGGCCGGCGTGCTCGCCGACGGCGCCTCGGCCGGCGCCGCCAACAGCTACGAGAAGCCGGGCGACACGCGCATCATCGCCCACACCAGACTGATCGGCGGCGGCCAGTCCGACACCGCGACGATCGACGTGGCCAGGCTCAAGGCCGGCGAGCAGTACGCCTACTTCTGTACCTTCCCCGGCCATGCCGCGCTGATGAACGGCACGCTGAGCCTGGGCAAATAAGCCAGCCTGGGCGACTGCCATCCCGAACGTCCCAGCCGGCGCAAACACGCCGGCCAGAACCATGCCGGAGCCCCCATGGAAAGCATCTTGCCGGCGGTTCCGCCGCTACGCGAAAGCTCCCGCCGCTGGGTGCACGACGCACTGGAAATGCTGGCACAGGAAGCCGCGCGCTCGGCCGACACCCACCTGCTCAAGCTCAACTTCCCGGGTTTCGACGGCATCGACTTCTACTTCAAGGACGAGTCGACGCACCCCAGCGGCAGCCTGAAGCACCGCCTCGCCCGCTCGCTCTACCTCTACGCGCTGTGCAACGGCCGCCTGCGCGAAGGCCAGGCCGTGGTCGACGCCTCTTCGGGCAGCACCGCGATTTCCGAAGCCTGGTTCGCACGCCTGCTCGGCCTGTCCTTCACCGCGGTGATGCCGGCCTGCACCGCGCCGCGCAAGATCCGCGACGTGCAGGCGCTGGGCGGCCGCTGCGACCTCGTCGGGGACCCGGCCCAGGTGCATGCGCGTGCTGCCGAACACGCCGCACGCGGCGCCTGCCATCTCGACCAGTTCGGCCTCGCCGAACGCGCCACCGACTGGCGCGGCAACAACAACATCGCCGAATCGATCCTGCAGCAGATGGCGCGCGAACCGCAGCCGGTACCGGCCTGGATCGTCTGCGGTGCCGGCACCGGCGGCACCTCGGCGACCATCGGCCGCTACCTGCGTTACCGGCGACTGGACACCCGCCTGTGCGTGGCCGAGCCCGGGGGCTGCGGCTTTGCCGAAGGCTGGCGCACCCGCAATCACGCCGCCGTTGCCCGCCACCCGACCCTGATCGAGGGCATCGGCCGCCCACGCGTGGAGCCGGGTTTCCTGTTCGACGTGGTCGATCAGGTGATCGAGGTGCCCGACAGTGCGTCGATCGCTGCCGCGTGGCTGCTCGAAGATCTGCTCGGCCGCCGCTACGGCGGTTCCTCCGGCACCAACCTGGTGGCCTGCCTGCAACTGGCCGCGGCCATGCACGCGCGCGGCGAGCGCGGCAGCATCGTGAGCCTGCTGTGCGATCCGGGCGTGCGTTACGCGGAGACCTTGTTCGACCCGGCGTGGCTGGCCGACCACCACATCGAGCTCGTCCCCGCGCGCGAGGCGCTGCAGCGTTGCCTCGCCAGCGGCCGCTGGCAGCCGTTGCGGGACTGATCCGGGCTGACCGGCGTCAAGGCGCGCATGTCCGCACGCGGCGAGCCTAGTGCCATGAGCCACCATGACCTGCGTTCCTTCCTCGACCGGCTCGAACGCCAGCAGCAACTGCTGCGCGTGCCGGTGCCAGTCGATCCCCATCTGGAAACCACGGCGCTGTGCCACCGCGCCCTGCACGAAGGCGGACCCGCCCTGCTGATCGAGCAGCCGCTCGGTTCGAACCATGCCTTCCTCGGCAACCTGTTCGGCCATCGCCGCCGCATCGAGCTGGCGCTGGCCGGGCGGTCGCTGGCGAGCCTGCGCGAACTGGGCCAGTTGCTGGCCGCGATCAAGGAGCCACGCTGGCCCGCCAACCTGCGCCAGGCGCTGGCCACCTGGCCGGAGCTGGCCCAGCTGGCCCACGTGGCGCCGCGCCACGTCGACGGAGCCGCGTTCCTGGACGAAACCGTGGAGTGCGGCGACATCGACCTCGCCCGCCTGCCCATCCAGCATTGCTGGCCGGGCGATGCCGGGCGGCTGGTCACGCTGGGCCTGGTGGTCACCCGCGGCAGCCGCAAGCGCCGGCAGAACGTGGCGATCTACCGCCAGCAGGTGATAGCGCCGAACCGCGTGATCATGCGCTGGCTACCGCATCGCGGCGGTGCGCTGGACCATGCCGACTGGCGCACGGATCGCCCGCGCGAGCCCTTCCCCGTGCTGGTGGCGATCGGCACCGACCCGGCCACCCTGCTCGCCGCGGTGGCGCCGGTGCCCGACACGCTTTCCGAATACGAATTCGCCGGCCTGCTGCGCGGCGAGCGCACGCGGCTGTGGCGCAGCGAGCTCACCGGGCTGGACGCGCCGGCCGGCGCGGAGATTCTGCTGGAAGGCTTCATCCATCCCGACGACACCGCGCTGGAAGGTCCGTTCGGCGACCACACCGGCTACTACAACGCGCAGGACCGTTTCCCCGTGCTCACCATCGAGCGCATGCACCTGCGCCGCGGTGCGATCTATCAGGGCAGCTACATGGGCCGTGCGCCGCACGACGAGCCCTCGGTACTGGCGATGGCGCTGAACGAGGTGTTCGTGCCTATCCTGCAGAAGGTGTTTCCCGAGATCGCCGACTTCCACCTGCCGCCCGAGGCCTGCTCCTACCGCATCGCCGTGGTGGCGATCCGCAAGCAGTACGCCGGCCATGCGCGGCGCGTGATGATGGGCGTGTGGTCGTATCTGCGCCAGTTCACCTACACCAAGTTCGTGATCGTGGTGGACGCCGATATCGACGCGCGCGACTGGAAGCAGGTGATCTGGGCCATCGCCACCCGCGTCGACCCCGCGCGCGACACTCTGCTGGTGGAGAACACGCCGATCGACTATCTCGACTTCGCCAGCCCCGTGGCGGGCCTCGGCTCCAAGCTCGGCATCGACGCCACCAACAAGTGGCCGGGCGAGACCAGCCGCGCCTGGGGCATGCCGATCGCGCCCGACGCCGCGGTGGAGGCGCGGGTGGATACCCTGTGGCGCTCGCTGCGAGAATCGGCGGCAGACTCTCTGCCCGACCGCCGGAATCTTCAATGATCTTCGCCCTGTTCGGCTATGGCCGTTTCGGCCACGCCTTTGCCGACCTGTTGCAACGCGCTGGCCATGTCGTGCGCATCCACGACCCGCAGGCCGAGGTGCCCGCTGCCCTGGCCTGCGCCACACCGGCTGCCGCACTCGCCGGTGCCGAGTGGGCGGTGCTGGCGATGCCGGTGCCGCAGCTGGAACCGGCGCTGCGCGAACTGCGCCCCTTGCTGGAAGCGCGGCACACCGTGATCGACGTGGGCAGCGTGAAAGAACATCCCTGTGCGCTGCTGGACGAGCACCTCGGCGCGGCGATCCCGCACGCCGGCACCCACCCGCTGTTCGGCCCGCTTAGCCTCGCCCGCGGCGAGCCGCTGCGCACGGTGCTGTGCGCCAGCGCGCGCCATCCTCAAGCTGCCTGGCGCACGCGGGCGCTGTTCGAAGCGCTGGGCTGCACGGTGATCGCGCAGGACGCCGCCGCGCACGACCGCGCGATGGCGAAGACCCATGCACTGGCCTTCTTCATCGCCCGCGCGCTGGTGGAGATGGGCGTGGGCGACGACCTTTCGATGGCGCCGCCCTCCTTCCTCGGCCTCGCCAACATGCTCGCCGCGGTGCGCGGCGACGCCGGCCACCTGTTTGCCGCGATCCAGCGCGAGAACCCCTATGCCGAGTCGGCCCGCGCCGAACTGCTGGAGCATCTCGACGCGATCCATCGCCGGCTGCTCGCCAGCGATGAGGCCCTGGCGATCCCGCCATCGGTACCGTGAGGCGTAGGAGCGCACCCTGTGCGCGAATGCTCTGGTGCCGATCGGAACAAAAGCATTCGCGCACAGGGTGCGCTCCTACGGTTTCCAGCCACCCGGATCCGCAAGCGTCGCCAGCGCCTCGCGCACCTGCGCCTGCAGGGCGTGCCATGAGCTTTCCCACTGCCCGGGCTTGGGTTCGGCCTGGCCGAAGCGCAGCAGCATGGCATGTGCGCGTTCCAGCTGCGCCTGCAGTGCGGTGTTCGCAGCCAGCGCGTGCTCGTGCTCGTCCTTGCCCACCATGAACACCTTGCGGTCCTTGCACACGCCGATGCAGGGTTGCGGTGCCTCGATTCTGCCGCAGCCTATGCATTGCCAGGCCTGGATGTAGTCGTTCATGCGCGTCGCCCGTTTCGATGGTGGCAGCGTGCGCCGCGGCGACGGCGGAACGCTTGATCCGGATCAGCGATTCAGTGCATGTGCCCGGTTTCCGCCGTCCAGCCCGGCGCTTCGAAATAGCGCGGATATCCCGCCACCGCTTCGCGCATCGCCGCGAGCTGGCCCATGTCCGCGGGATCGGCCTTGAACTTCCGCACGGCGGCGAGCAGCGGCACCAGCATGCCGTGCAGCACGGCGTCCTGCTCGGGTGCGAGCCTGCACTTGGCGAAGATGTCGGCGGCCGACTCCTCGATCGCGCTTACGCGGTCCAGCGCCAGCGTGGCGTCCATGTGGCCCATCTCGTAATGGCGCAACTGCTCCAGCACGGTGTGGATCTGTCCCATGTCCGTGCCCAGCGTGGCGTCGGCGGCCCAGCGCTGCGCGGGCGGTGGCACCGGCGCCGCGGCGTGTGCGTGCGCGGCGTGGTCGTGCTGCGCGAAGGCCGCGCCGGGCGCCAGCGCCAGCACGGCGAGGACGCCGCACAAGGGAAGGGAAAGCTTCATCGGACGCATGCGACGCACTCCAGTCCGCAGCGGATGCCGCAGTCGGATCGATGCTAGCGATCGATCCGGGCCGCCCGCTTGATCCACGATAAACTGACCCGCGTCAAGGGCGCGGCCGCTTGTCGCAGCCACGATGCGCGCACCTTCCTCGCGCGGAGCGCCGCCCATGCAACTGGTCTGTCCCGCCGGCAACCTGCCGGCCCTGCAGGCGGCAGTCGACGCCGGCGCCGATGCGGTTTACGCCGGCTTGCGCAACGAGACCAATGCGCGCGCGTTCCCCGGCCTCAACTTTTCCGACGCGGAGCTGGCGCAGGGCATCGCCCATGCGCATGCGCGCGGCCGCAAGGTCTATCTCGCGCTGAACACCTACCCGGACAGCGCGCGGCTGCCGCAATGGCATGCGGCGGTGGACAAGGCCGCGGCGCTGGGCTGCGACGCGATCATCGCGGCCGAACTGGCGGTGCTGGACTACGCAGCGCGCACGCATCCCGCGCTGGCACGGCATCTCAGCGTGCAGGGCTCGGCCACCACCGCGCCCGCGCTGCGCTACATGCACGAGCGCTTCGGCATCAGCCGCGCGGTGCTGCCGCGCGTGCTCTCGGTGCAGCAGGTGGAACGCCTGTGCGAGACCAGCCCGGTGCCGCTGGAGGTGTTCGCCTTCGGCAGCCTGTGCATCATGGTCGAGGGACGCTGCCAGCTTTCGAGCTACGTCACCGGCGCCTCGCCGAACCGCCACGGTGTGTGCTCGCCGGCGAAGTTCGTGCGCTGGGACGAGCACGACGACGGCCACCGCAGCGTGCGCCTCAACGAGGTGCTGATCGACCGGTTCGAACCCGCCGAACCCGCCGGCTATCCCACCGTGTGCAAGGGCCGCTTCGAGGTAGGCGGCGAAACCTTCCACGCGCTGGAAGAGCCCACCAGCCTCAACACGCTGGAACTCCTGCCGCGCCTGGCCCGGGCCGGCGTGGCGGCGCTGAAGATCGAAGGCCGCCAGCGTGGCATGGCCTACGTGGCCTCGGTCACTCGCACCTGGCGCGACGCACTGGACCGCTACCGCAGCTCGCCCGGGGACTGGTCGGCGCAGCCGGCGTGGCAGCAGGCGCTGACGAAGCACGCCGAAGGCCACCAGACCACGCTCGGCCCCTACCACCGTCACTGGCACTGACATGAACCACCCGATGAAACTCAGCCTGGGCCCGCTGCAATACTTCTGGCCGCGCGAACGCACGTATGCCTTCTACCGCGCGGCGGCGGACTGGCCGGTCGACATCGTCTACCTCGGCGAAACGGTGTGCAGCAAGCGCCGCGAACTATCCACTGGCGACTGGATCGCGCTGGCTGCGGAACTGGCCGCAAGCGGCAAGCAGGTGGTGCTCTCCTCGCTCGCCCTGATCGAGGCCGAATCCGAGCTGGGCGTGCTGAAGCGCCTCGTCGCCGAAGGCCGGGGCTGGATCGAGGCCAACGATCTCTCCGCCGTGCAGCTGTGCCGCGAACGCGGCGTGCCCTTCGTGGCCGGCCCCACGCTCAACGTGTACAACCACGCGGCGCTGCAGCTGCTGATGGACGATGGCTTGGTGCGCTGGGTACCCGGCGTGGAACAGGGCCACGTGCTGATCCGCGAGCTGCGCGACGCGGTGCTGGCCGCAGGCCTGTCGATGCCGGAACTGGAAGTGATCGCCTACGGCCGCCTGCCGCTGTCGTACTCGGCGCGCTGCTTCACCGCGCGTGCGCTGGACGTGCCCAAGGACCAGTGCGGCTTCCGCTGCATCGACTACCCCGACGGCCTGCCGCTGGCCACCCGCGAGGGCAAACCCTTCCTGCGCATCAACGGTATCCAGATCCAGGGCGACGAGATCACCGACCTCGGGCCGGAACTGCCGCGACTGCGCGAGCTGGGCGTGGACGTGCTGCGCCTCTATCCGCAGGCCGAGGGCATGGCCGAGATCGTCGCCCACTACCACCTCGCCCGCCGTTCGCCGCAGCCACCGCCGCGCATCGCCGCGCGCAACGGCTACTGGCATGGCGAACCGGGGATGCAGGCGGCGGGCTGAGCGATGTTCCGGCCGCTCCACACGGGGCAGCCGGAACCATTCCGCGGCGACTCACACCCTGGCGAACACCAGGCTGGCGTTGGTGCCGCCGAAGCCGAAGCTGTTGGACATCACGGTGGCCAGCCGCGCCTCGCGGCTCTCACGCAGTATGGGAAAGCCTTCGGCGCGCGGATCCAGCGCGTCGATGTTGGCCGAGCCGGCCACGAAGTCGTCCCGCATCATCAGCAGGCTGTAGATCGCCTCGTGCACGCTGGCCGCGCCCAGCGAGTGGCCGGTGAGCGCCTTGGTCGAGGAGAGCGGCGGCATCGCCTGCCCGAACACCTCGCGCACGGCCTGCAACTCCACGATATCGCCCAGCGGCGTGGCGGTGCCGTGGGTGTTGAGGTAGTCGACCGGGCGTGCGAGGTTGGCCAGCGCCATCCGCATGCAGCGCACCGCGCCTTCGCCGGAAGGCGCCACCATGTCGGCGCCGTCGGAGGTGACGCCGTAGCCGACGAGTTCCGCGTGGATGCGCGCGCCGCGCGCCTTCGCGTGCTCGTAGTCCTCCAGCACCAGCATGCCGCCACCACCGGCGATCACGAAGCCGTCGCGGTCGGCGTCGTAGGGGCGCGAGGCGACCTGCGGCGTGTCGTTCCGGCTGCTGGAGAGCGCGCCCATCGCGTCGAACTGCGCGGTCATGCCCCAGTGCGCCTCCTCGCCGCCGCCGGCGAACACCACGTCCTGCGCGCCGTGGCGGATCAGCTCGGCCGCCGCACCGATGCAGTGCGCCGAGGTGGCGCAGGCGGCGGCGATGGAATAGCTCAGCCCGAGGATGCCGAACGCGGTGGCCAGCGTGGCCGATACGGTGGAACACATCGTACGCGGCACCATGAACGGCCCCACCTTGCGCACGCCCTTGCCGCGCAGCAGGTCGGCCGTCTCGATCTGCCATTGCGCCGAGCCGCCGCCGGAACCGGCCACCACGCCGGTGCGCGGGTGGCGCACCTGTTCCAGCGCCAGCCCGGCGTCGGCGATGGCCGAGCGCATCGCGAGGTAGGCGTAGGCCGCCGCGTCGCCCATGAAGCGGCGCAGCTTGCGGTCGATCGCGGCCTCCAGATCCACCTGCGGCTCACCCGCCACCTGGCTGCGCAGGCCGCGCGCGGCGTAGTCGGGGATCGCGCGGATACCGCTCTTCAATTCCTGCAGTGCGCGCGTCACCGTGTCCGCCACGTCGCCGAGGCAGGACACGATGCCCATGCCGGTCACCACCACGCGGCGCATGTCAGAAACCCTCCGTGGACTGGAACAGGCCCACGCGCATGTCGCTGGCCACGTAGATCAGGCGGTCGTCGACGAAGGTCTTGCCGTCGGCGATCACCAGCGCCAGCTTGCCGCGCATCACCCGGCGGATGTCGATCTCGTAGCGCACCCGCTTCGCACTGGGCAGCACCTGGCCGCTGAACTTCACCTGGCCCACGCCCAGCGCGCGGCCGCGGCCTGGCTCGCCCAGCCAGGGCAGGAAGAAACCGGAGAGCTGCCACATCGCGTCCAGGCCCAAGCAGCCCGGCATCACCGGATCGCCCTCGAAGTGACAGTCGAAGAACCACAGCCGCGGATGGATATCGAGCTCGGCGTGGATCTCGCCCTTGCCATAGGCACCGCCCGTCCCGGCAATCTTCGTGATGCGGTCGAACATCAGCATCGGCGGCGCCGGCAGCCGTGCATTGCCGTCGCCGAACAGTTCGCCGCGGCTGCAAGCCAGCAAGGCCTGGAAATCGAAAGAGGTGGGCCGTGTCATGGATCGCTCGCAGTTCAGGGATTCGGCAGTGTGCGGGGCGCAGCGGCCGCGCTTCTTGACCCACGTCAGCGCAACGCCGGCGTACGGAATCCGCTGCATGGGATACCCGGCCGCGGGTCTCGCCGCTGCCACGGCCGCCTGCAAAACCGCGCGTCCTGCGCAGAAGGTTGCGCAAAGCAACGGCGAAAGCCGGCGCGTCTGGGGTATTGCCCTACATGGGGCAGCCCCGGTCCTCGCGGCAGTGCGCACCCAGGCTGCGCCGGCGCCGGCGCATCGCGCGCAACAGTGCCTTGGCCAGGCGCATCTGCCAGCCGGCGGCGGCCGCTGCCGTGCACACCCGCCATGCATCGCGCAGCGCCATGCCTTCGCGCACCGGTCCGGCCGCACGCCACAGCAGTTCGCGCAGCGCGGGCAGGTATTCCCGCGGCAACGATGCGCCGCGCTCGCTCCAGCGATGCGTGCCCTGCATGGCCACGGGCGTCGCCACAGACAGTGCGGCGCCGAGCCGGCGTCCGCCGGCCACCGCCTCCAGCAGCGAATTGCTGGCCAGCCGGTTGGCGCCATGCACACCGTTGCAAGCCACCTCGCCCACTGCGTACAGGCCGGACAGCGAGCTGCAGCCATCGAGGCCGGTGGCCACGCCGCCCATGTGGAAATGTGCCACCGGGGTGATCGGCAGCGGCTCGCGTCGCGGATCCAGTCCGTGGGCCAGGCAAGCCTTCAGCACCGTGGGAAAGCGGATACTCCAGTCGCCCTGGATGGACATGGCATCCAGCCAGGCTCCGCCGCCCTGTTGTCGTGCCTGCCACACGCGTCGCGCCACCACGTCGCGCGGAGCGAGGTCGCCGAGTGAGTGCAGGCCTCGCATCAAGGGTTCGCCTGCAGCATCGACGAGACCTGCGCCGGCACCGCGCAGCGCTTCGGTGAGCAGCGGCAGGCTGTGGCCATCCACCGCGAGCGCGGTAGGGTGGAACTGCACGAACTCCAGGTCGCGTGTGGCCGCTCCCGCGGCCATCGCCAGCGCCAGGCCCGCACCGTCCGCACCCGGCGGATTGCTGGTGTGCGCGTACAGGGCACCTATGCCGCCGGTGGCGAGCACCACCGCGGCGGCCTCGATCACTTCCTGCCGGCCCCGTGCGTCGCGCACGCGCACGCCGGCCACGCAGCCGTCGCGCAGCAGCAGCGCCTCCGCGTCCACGCCGCGGCGCCACTGCACGTGGGGCGCAGCCTGCACCTTCGCGCGCAGCGCGTGCACCAGCGCCGCACCCGTGGCGTCGCCGCCCGCGTGCACGATGCGGAAGGCGCCGTGGCCACCCTCGCGGCCGAATTGCAGGCAACCATCGGGCCCGTGGTCGAAAGCCACGCCCTGCGCTTCGAGCCACGCCACCGTGGCCGGCGCCGCCTTGCACAGCCAGCGCACCGCGGCCACGTCGTTGTGGCGGGCGCCTGCCTCCAGCGTGTCGCGCACATGCGCCTCGACACCATCACCCTCATCCAAGGCGGCCGCGATGCCGCCCTGGGCCAACGCGCTGGCACTGCCGCTGCCATCCTTGGCACGGCAAAGCAGGCGTACCGGTGCGGGCGCGGCGGCCAGCGCCGTGGCCATGCCGGCCACGCCGCTGCCGATCACCACGATGGGCAGGCGGCCACGCCTTACGCGGCTTCGCACCGGCCCACCGCCAGCATGCGATCCAGCGCGCGGCGCGCACCCGCGATGGTGTCGGCGGGGATCTCGATGGCGTGCCTGAGGTCGCGCAGCGCGGCGTAGATGTTCTGCAGCGTGATGCGCTGCATGTGCGGGCATAGGTTGCAGGGCCTGATGAACTGCGTGCGCGGAAACTGTGCGCGGAGATTGTCGGCCATCGAGCACTCGGTGATCAGCGCCACCCGCGCCGGCTGCTTGCGCGCCAGCCATTTGCCCATGGCCGTCGTGGATCCCACGAAGTCGGCCTCGGCCAGCACCTCGGGCGGACACTCGGGGTGCGCCACCAGCCTGGCGTCGAACTGCTCGCGCGCGTGGCGCGCCTGCTGCGCGGTGAACCTCTCGTGCACCTCGCAGCGGCCGTGCCACAGGACCAACTCCACGTCGGTCTGGCCGGCCACGTAGCGACCGAGGAACTCGTCGGGCAGGAAGATCACCTTCGGCGTGCCCATGGCCTCCACCACCTGCACCGCGTTGGCCGAGGTGCAGATGGCGTCGGACTCGGCCTTCACCGCGGCCGAGGTGTTCGCGTAGCTCACCACCGGCACGCCGGGATGCCGCGCCTTGAGCGCGCGCACGTCGGCGGCGGTGATCGACGAGGCCAGCGAGCAGCCGGCCTCCAAATCCGGGATCAGCACGGTCTTGTCCGGCGCGAGGATCTTGGCGCTCTCGGCCATGAAGTGCACGCCGCACACCACGATCAGGCCGGCGTCGCAATCGCGCGCGGCCTGCGCCAGGCCCAGCGAGTCGCCGGTGACGTCGGCCACGCCGTGGAAGATCTCCGGCGACTGGTAGCTGTGCGCCATGATCACCGCGCCGCGCTGCTTCTTCAGCTTGTTGATGGCATCGATCCACGGCAGGTGCAGCGGGATCTCCAGGCACGGCACCAGCGGTTCGAGGCGCGCGGCCAGCGCGGCGTACTCGGCTTCGAGATCGTCGCGCCACACGGGCACGGGCAGGTCGGCGAGATCGTGCATGGCGGTCCGCGGCGGAAGGGAAAGAGTGGGAGAGCTGCGTCAGCGCTGCCGGTGCGCTTCGCGCGCGGCGCGTGCGAAACGCGCGCCGCGGTTCAGCGCGATGCGCAGGCCCAGCGGCACCGACTCCCACGGCAGGCGGTCGAGCAGGTTGCGTGCGGTGAGGCCGAGTTCGGTGTCGCCGGTGAGCACCAGGTTGCGCTGGAAGAACAGGGTATCGGCGTCTTCCAGCCGGCTGGCGAGCAGCAGCAGGTCGGTGGCGCTGCCGCGCACGCTGGCTTCGGGCCGGTCGTCGACCACCACCAGGCGCCCGTCGCGCAGGCTCAGCACCCAGCACAGGCCGAGGTCGCTCACCTCGATGCCGAGCCGGCGGCCGGCCATGAAATCCAGCGCGCCGTCGGCGATCGGAGCGGCGAGCACACGCGCCATCGCGCGTTCCAGCAGGGCGTGCTGCCAGCGCGCGGGCAGCACACGCAACAGCGGTGCGATCCGGCGTGGCGGCGGCAGCAGGCGCAGCATCGGTGCGGCACGGGAAAGATCGTTCGGCGGATTCATGCCGTCGAGCATGACGGGACTCCTGTCCTGCCCGCCTTGATCCGCGTCATCCGACAGGCCTTGTTGTGCCCGCGCATCGGCAATCATCAGGTCGAACAGATGCGCCGCGGTGCCTGCAGGCACGTCGAGTCGTCGTGCCAGCCGCTGTCCACGCTGGCGCACGGCGGATTCACGCGCGGGATCGCTAGCCACCAGACCGGCGCTTGGCTTGAGCCGCGCCGCCAACCGCACCAGACGCCGGCGCGCCGCAAGCAGCAGCAACATGCCGTCGTCCACCGCATCGATGGTGGCGCGGGTGCGCGCCAGTGCGAAACGCTCAGCACGCATCGTCGATGCCTCCTGCATGCAGGGCCAGCGCGGCGGGAAGCACGTGGCCTTGATAGATGCGCCGCGCTTCGACGGGATCGAAGTCGGCGTGCTTGCGCTTCTTCACGCCATGGTCGGAAAGCACCAGGTGGGTGTCGGCCACCACGCCCGCGTTGGCGAGGCAGGCTGCGGCGCATTTCAGCACGCAGCCGTCCAGCGCGAGGATGCGCCGGCCGCCCTGCGCGGTGCGCACCAGGCCGGTCACGCCGCCCCCCACGCCGGCGATGCAGGACATCTCCGCGGCGCCGGCGCGGTCCAGCCGCAACGCGAGATAGTTGGCCATCTGCGCCGCGCTGGAGCAGCCTGAACAGGAATACACCAGTGGCAAATCGTGACTCATCGATGCGTCCTCAGACAGGTTTTTCCGCGCCGCGGGCGAAGCCCCGCGCGTTGCGCAGTGCGCTCCACAAGGCATGGCCGTGCACGGCCCATGCACCCAGTTGCGCCAGTCCCGCCAGCTGGGCCAGCCACGGCTGCGGCCATAGCACCGCAAACATCAGCCATGGCGCGGCCATGGCCTGGGCCAGCAGCGCACGCCGCTTCGCCGCATCCGGCAACAGGCGCTGTACGCCGGGGATCTGTACGCCACGCGGTACCCGGTGGCGCAGGCCGATCCAGGCGACGAAGGGCACGATCTCCATCGCCATCGCGCCTAACAGCAGCGGCAGGCCAACGCCCAGCGCCAGTGCGCCGGCGAGCAGGCCGCGACCGGCGAGCAACGCCATGGCGGCCGACAGCAACGCCAGTAGGCCCAGCTGCCAGTGCTGGTACAGCGCATTGCGGCGCGCCACCGGTACCGGCCACTGCAACCACAGCGCGGCCAGCGCGAATGCGGCGCCGCCCATGGCCACCACCGATGGCAGCGCGACGCCCGCACCGTGCGCGAGATGCCATGCCGCAGCCAGCGGCAACGCCAGCCCCACGCCGGCCAGCCAGATCGCCTGCGCATGTGCGGGCATGCTGCCGGTGGCCTGGAACATCGGCATGGTGAGCCGCCCCACCGCGGCCAGCAGCAGCGCCATCCAGCCCAGCACGCCGAAAGCCGCATGCATGTCCACCGCGGCCAGCGGCCACGGCTGCCGGCCGGCGAGCAGCAGAGCCAGTCCGCCGCCCGCCAGCGCGGTTGCCACGCCATAGGCCAGCGCGGCACCGATGCCCACGCGCAACAGGCGTTCGCCCACGGCCGTGAACAGGCCGGGCAGCGTCATCGCGGCCAGCCACAGGAAGGCCGACGGCAACAGCAGGCCCGCGGTGAACAGCAAGCCGCGCGCGTTGCCATGCAGGCCGGCCACCAGGAACAGCACGCCGAGGTTGAACACCCCATGCAGCCATGGCGCGCCGCGGCGCCAGCGCAGCTCGGCCCCCACCGCCACCGGCAGGAGCTGCAGCAGGCTGCCGAACATCGCATTGCCCAGTACGCCCAGCGTCCACACGTGCACCAGCGCCAACGTGGCCGGATGCCAGCGCGAATGCAGAGCCGCGTCGCCGTCGATCAGCAGCAGCAATCCGCCCGCCATGCCCCAGCACGGCATGGCGAGCAGGAAGCGCAGCGGCAGCGCGGCCGCGGGCGCCCGTTCAAGCCGCAGTTTCGGCATTGCAGGGGCGTCGGATCACCACGCGCACGCTGCCGTCGGCCCGCGGCGCTTCCGGTTCCGCGTCGAAGCCGAGATGGGCCAGCTCCATCAACAGGGGCCGTGGCAGCCTCGGTGCCACGATGGCCACCGCCTCGCCCGGCGCCAGCCGGTTTGCGGCATCGAGCGCGCGCAGCATGGGCTCGGGCGCGTCCAGGTGGCGCAGGTCGAGTTCGTCGGGAATCATGCAGGCATTGCAGCATCGGCCATGCCGCGCCGGCGCTGACGCAAGTCAAGCGCCGGCACGATGGCCGTTGCGACCGTGTCAGAACCTGTACGCGATCATCACGCGGTCATAGACGAAGGACTGGTTGTCCGGGTTCAGTCCGATGCCGCCGGTGGAACGTTCCCAGCGGTTGCGCAGCGACAGGCCCTTGAGATAGCCGTCGAAGTTGTAGCTGACGTCGAAATACACATCGTGGCTGTTGCCGCGCAATAACGTGGTGTACTGGGCATAGGCGGTGGTCAGTTGCAGGTGGTCGTCGAAGAAGCCATAGCTGAACCTGGCCTTCCAGGCATGGCCTGGCCCCTGCTCCACCAGGCCACGGATCATCGATGTGGTGTACAGCGGGTCGCTGCCCCAGCCTGCCGTGTACGGCGAGATCAGGGCACCGTCGCCGACTGCACCTTCCTGTTGCTGGAGCCTGTTCCAGGACACGTCGAACTTGCCGTGCGGAATGTTGACGCCGACATCGGCGCCCAGGGCCTGGCTGTCCACCTTGCTGCCCGCCACACCGAACAGTTGCGCCTGGTTCGCCACCAGAATGCTGCCCGCGCCGGCATGCTCGCCCACGTATTGCGCGGCGACGAACGGATCGAAACCGGTTCCCGTCCGGAACGTGTAGCTGCCTTCGGCATAGCCCATGTGCACGAAGTCGATGAAGTCGTAGTACCAGGCCTGGCCCTTGAAACCGCCCGCCGCATAGGTGGTGCCCAGCGCCCAGGTGCCCGGCGTGCCCCGGGTCGTGGCCGGCAGGCCGCCGATGCCGCCGTACATCGTGTCGTTGCGCCAGGCGGTCGGGTAATAGAGGTTGTCGAAGCTGTAGTCGTCCGACGTGCGGCTCTTCCAGCCGTAGCTGCGCAGCGCATAGATCTCCCAACCCTTGGCCGGAGCGAAACCGGCCAGCAAGGCCTGGTACGAGGCCGGCAGCACGCGCGAATCGCTGCTGCCCATCCACGGCGTGTCGAGGTACTGCTGGCCGGCGCGCAGCAGCAAGCTGTCATCGCGGTATTGCACGTAGGCCTGGCCCAGTGCGCTGACGGTGTTGTCCGCGCCCATCAGCGTGGTATCGACCCTGGCGGGGTTGGACGGAAGCGTGCCGAACGCGTTGGCGCTCAGCAACGAGGCTCCGAGGCTGAAGCCGCCGCCGAAATCCGCCGTGCGCAGGTTGAGCAAGACGGCGCCGGACAGCGCGCTGGCGTCGGGCTTGGTGTCGCTCGAATACATGCGGTTGAAGTCGTAGAGGCGCAGCTCGCCGTCGACGTGGCCCTGGGTGAAGATGTCGCTGAGGGCGTCGGCATGGCTGCCAAAACTCAGGCTGCCCAGCACGGTGGCGGCAGCAAGGGCGATCAGGGTGTGGCGCATGGAAAGGCTCCGAACATGGGGAAAGGGAGTGTTGGACCGGATGCGCGACGCAACCGCCGCGCACGGCGCACCGCCCGCCAGACGTGCCTGCCCGGCTTCACGGTACTTGAAAGGATTTGCCGCAACCGTGCAGGCATGCAGCGCATGGGCATGCTCGCTGCGCGATGCCGCTGCCTGCGCCGATGCCGCATGGCTGCTGATTACGCTCCGCCGAGTTGATGCCTGATCGCTTCGACAAACACCGGATCGAGCCGGCCGATGTGGCTAGTGCGCGCCACGATGCGGCCATCGGCATCGAGCAGGATCAGCTCGCTGGAATGGTTGAACTCGCCGTCGGGCAGCTGGCGATATTGCAGGCCGAGTACGCCGGAGAGCTGGCGCACCTCGGCCGGCCCGGTGCGTGCCAGCGTCCAGGCGGGTGCATCGAGCTTGCGCTTCTCCGCGTAGTTGCGCAGCGCCGCCACGCTGTCGCGGGCCGGATCGAAGCTCACCGCGAGCAGGTCGATCTTCGCGCGCTCGACCGGATCCAGTGCGTTGCGGGTAGCGCGCATGCTGTCGATGATCATCGGGCAGACCATCTGGCAGGAGGCGTAGAACATCGTCACCAGCTGCGGTCGGCCGCGTCGTTCGGAAAGCGGCTGCCGGTGGCCGTTCTGGTCGGTGAGCTGCAGCTTGAGGTTGTAGATGGAGTCGCCGGGCAACGGCTGGGTGGCATGTGCGACACCGAGCGTGAGCATCAGGACGAGAAGCAGGAGCAATCGTTTCATGGTGGGCCTCGCAAAAAGCACGGCACTTTGCTGGATGTCGGTGGGGGCTCTCCTGCCCTCCACCGACTCGCCCAGGCCGGCCATTGGCCGGCTTGGGCTCCGCCGCGGAATCGCTTTGCGATTCCGCGCGTGCGGCCCATCCATGGACCGCGTGAACTCCGGGCCGTCATGTCGCGGCTTGTCGCTCAGGGTTTCGCGCAACGGAAACCCAGGTTGTTGGTGGTGTCCGAAGCCTTGAGCGCGGAGAGCATGGCGACGCGCATCAGCACTGCGTAGTTCTCCTTCTGCTGCAGGCTGATGGCGCCCGCGCCGCAGAACTTCAGGACGTCGGAATCGTCCGGGTCACGGCTGTCGCTGGCGACCAGCAATGCGTTGAAGTCGTCCACCCACTCCCACACCGGCTGGGTGATGTCGCGTATGCCGAAGGCGTTCGGCGCACCGCCGATATCGGGCAGCGGCGCGTTGGACGGACGCGCATACCAGGCCAGCAGGTTCTCACGCCACGCAGGATCGCTGCGCGCGTCGCGCCGGGTGGCGTCGGCGGCCGCCGCGT
This sequence comes from Rhodanobacter lycopersici, assembly GCF_040812335.1. NCBI lineage: Bacteria > Pseudomonadati > Pseudomonadota > Gammaproteobacteria > Lysobacterales > Rhodanobacteraceae > Rhodanobacter > Rhodanobacter lycopersici. Next base: position 246,616 of record NZ_JBFOHK010000001.1, on the reverse strand, counting down.
ATTCCCATTCATACCAGGTGGGCAGGCGCGCTCCCTCGCTCCCGCAATAGGCCTGGGCGGCGAACCAGCTCACCCGGGTCACGGGCTGGCGTGGCTTCGCTCCTTCGCCCAGCGCGACGGGGCCGGCCCAGTGGCTGAGATAACGCGCGTCGGCAAGGATGCTGGCGACGCGGTCGCGACGCCATTCGGGATGGGCCTTCACGAAGGCGAGGAATTCGGCATTGGTCACCGGCTCGGTACGCAGGCGGAATGGCGCGAGCTGCGCCGGCGCCGACTTGCCGTCGGCCGGAAGCACGCTGGCGAAACGGCCTCCCGGCAGGGCGGCGTAGTTCGCCGCCGCCGCCGGGAGGGCCAGCACCAGACCCAGCCATGCCAGTGCCAGGCGCGCGCGCATGCTCAGTGTTCCGCCACGACCACGGGTGCCGATCCGGCGCGGGCCTTGGCCACTTCCTTCGCATTGAACTGGCCACCGGGGTTGCCCCAGCTGTTGATCACGTAGGTGAGGACGTTGGCCACGTCGTCATCGGTAAGCTGGCTCAGCGGCGGCATCATCGAGTCGTACTCGTGCCCGCCCACTTGGATCTTGCCGCTGAGGCCGTGGGTGACGATGCTCATCGCGCGCCTGGGATCGGCCGCCAGGAAGTCCGATTTGGCCAGCGGCGGAAACACGCCAGGCAGGCCCTGGCCGTTCGCCTGATGACAGGCGGCGCAGATACCGTCGAACAGCTGTTTGCCCGCGGCGATCTGCCCTTCCCTGGTCAATGGGGCGGCCGCAGGCGGATTCACCGCCGGAGCTGCCACTTGCGGATTGGCCGCGTCGTGGTCGCCCGTGTACTCGGCATCGGCCAGTTTCCCCGAGTAGACGGCCTTGTTCTCCGGACCATCCACCTTGAGGGCACCCAGAGCGCCCTTGTTGAACGCCCGGAATATCGCGTGATCCACCAGGGCGTAGGTGCCAGGCACCGTGGTGCGGAACTGCACCGTGACCGCGCTTCCCGGCGGCACCGGTACGGTCTGCATGTCCTCCTGCGGATGGGCAAAGCCATCCAGCCATACCCGGTCGAAGACCTCGCCGATCACGTGGAAGCTCGACAACAGACTCGGGCCGCCGTTGCCCATGAACAGCCGCACGGTCTCGCCGGTCTTCGCGGTGAGCGCGTTGGCGCCCGTGAGCGCACCTTCGCTGCCGTTGAACAGCACATAGGTGGGCTGCTCGGCGATCGCCTTCTGCATGTCGAAAGACTGGTGGCCTTTCGCGTGATAGTCGCCCGTGGTGTAGAAGTCGCCCTGCATCACGTAGTACTCGTGATCCACCTTCGGCAGGCCCTGCGGCGGCTCCACCAGGATCAGCCCGTACATGCCGTCGGCAATATGCATGCCCACGGGCGTGGTGGCGCAGTGGTATACGTACAGGCCCGCGTGCAGCGCCTTGAAAGTGAATGTCGACTCATGGCCGGGCGCGGTAAAGCTGGCCGCCGCACCGCCGCCCGGGCCGATGACGCTGTGCAGGTCGATGTTGTGCGGCATCTTGTTGCCGGGTGCGTTCTTCAGGTGGAACTCCACCGTGTCGCCCTGGCGCACGCGAATGAAGCTGCCCGGCACGGTGCCGCCGAAGGTCCAGAACGTGTAGGTCGCACCATCGGCGATCGGCATCTCCTTCTCGATCACTTCCAGGTCAACGATGACCCTGGCGGGATAGTTGCGCTGGATCGGCGGCGGCACGTGCGGCGGGCTGGCCAGCACCGCGTGGATCGGCTCGCCCTGCGGGGGGCCGAAGTCGATGGATGCGGGAACCGTCGGCGCAGGCGCTGCATACACGGCACCTGCCCCGGCCGGCGATACGCCTCTGTCGCGTGCCCCTTCGGTGCATGCGGCAAGAAACGCCATGGCGGTCATGGCGGCGACACACACTACATATTTCATGACATGGCTCCTCGGTTTTCGAGGCCATGCTGCATGGCTCATCCGGGGCTGCGCTTGATCGCAATCAGTTCCGCATCCGCAAGGCACGAGGTGCGTCAAGTCACCACATGCGGGGGCAATTCGGCCGGTGATTGACGACAAGAAACCGGAGATTCGCATGCGCACCGAGTGGTGCGCGCAAGCGGAGTGGCTCGGGGAATAATCGCGAGTCCCGGTGGCAAGAAAGCGGGATTGCCACGCGCACCCTGCAGTGCGGCACGCCCGTCACATGGGCGGCGGTAGACGCAGCGACTGCTCAGGCCGCCAGCAGTTTCCGACCCAGGTCGCGCAGCCGCTGCGTGTCGTGCAGATGCAACACCCTTCCCCTGATCCCTATCAGGCCCTTCGCGCGGAAGCGGCTCAGAATGCGGCTCACCGTTTCGGCGGCAAGGCTGAGATGGTTGGCGATGTCGCTGCGCGACATGCTGAGCTGGAAATGTGTGCCCGGGAATCCGCGTGCCGCATAGCGTTCGCCGAGATCGACGAGGAAGGCCGCCATGCGTTCGCCTGCGCTGTAGTCCCCAGCCAGCAACCTGCTCATGCCAAGCTGCCGGCTGATCAGCCGGAACAGGTGCCGCTGCACCGCCGGCTGGCGAGTGGCCAGCGCACTCATCGCGGAGAACGAGAAGCGGCAGAATTGCGCATCCTCCAGCGCCACGGCATCGCAGGGAAAGCGATCGGGATAGATGGCGTCGAGACCGATCACTTCACCTGGCAGGAAGAAGCCGAGCACGCGCTCGCGGCCTTGATGATCCAGCTGGCGGGTCTTCACGGTACCTGCGCGTACCGCGAACACGGCCTCGAACGGATCGCCCTGGCGGAATATGGTCTCGCCGGCACGATACGGACCCAGGTGCTCCATCAGGCCGTGCAGGGGCGACAGCTCGGGTTTGCCGTAGCCCACCATGGCACACACGCTGGACAGGGCGCAGCTGCGGCAGAAATCCGAGGCCACGTCGGGGACGAAACCCGCCGGGGCACGCTGGCGGCCGACAGCATGGGAGAGGCGGCCTTCCGTGGCAGGCCCGTGCATCGGCCCGGCGCTCATATCGCGCGCGAGAACCGCGGCGCCGCCGCCTTGCCGAGATAGACGTCGAAGCACATCGCCACGATGCGCAGCAGCAGCCGGCCGCGCGGGGCGACCCGGATCATCCGCTCGTCGAGCGTCACCAGGCCATCGCCAGCCAGTGCGCGCAGGCGCTCCAGCTCCGCTGAGAAGTATTCCGCGAACACGATGCCGTGCTGCGTGCTGAACTCGAGCATGTCCAGTTCGCCGTAGCACATCAGCTGGCCGATCACCTCGCGACGGATCAGGTCGTCCATGTTCAGCGACAGCCCGCGCGCGATCGGCAGGTGGCCGTTGTCCAGCGCGGCGTAATAGCCGGTGAGGTCGCGTGCGCTCTGGCTGTAGCTGTCGCCGATGCGCCCGATCGCGCTGACGCCCAGGCCCACGATGTCGCACTCGCCATGGGTGGAATAGCCCTGGAAATTGCGCTGCAGCGTGCCAGCGCGCTGTGCCGACACCAGTTCGTCGTCGCCGCGCGCGAAGTGGTCCATGCCCACGTAGACGTAGCCCGCCTCGTTGAGGCGTGCCAGCGCGCAGCCGATCAGGGCGAGGCGCGTGGCCGGGTCGGGCAGTTCCCCGGCCTTGATCTGCCGCTGCGCCTTGAACATCTCCGGCAGGTGCGCATAGGCGTAGACCGCCACGCGGTCCGATGCCAGCGCAATCACCTCGTCCAGCGTGCGCTCGAAGCCCGCCACGGTCTGCCGTGGCAAGCCGTAGATCAGGTCCACGCTGGTCGAGCGGAAGCCGCTGGCGCGCGCCGCCTCCAGCACCTCGCGGGTCTGCGCCACGCTCTGGATGCGGTTCACCGCCGCCTGCACCGCGGGATCGAAATCCTGGATGCCCACCGAGATACGGTTGAAGCCCAGCTCGCCGAGACCACGTATGTAGTCGGCGTCGGCGAAGCGCGGGTCGATCTCGATGCCGAACTCGCGGCCATGACCCTGGCTGAAGCTGAAGTGGCGCGCGAGCACGCCCATCAGCTCCTGCATGCGCGGCACGTCGAGGAAGTTCGGCGTGCCGCCGCCGAAATGCAGCTGGGTCACCTGGCGGTCGCGGTCGAACAGCCGCGCCACTAGCTCGATCTCGCGGTACAGCCGCTCCAGGTAGCGGTCGGCCTTGCCCACGTCGCGGGTGATGATGCGGTTGCAGCCGCAGTAGAAGCACGGACTGACGCAGAACGGCACGTGCACGTAGATCGACAGCGGGCGCGGGATCGGATCCTCGTTGGATGCCCGGATCGCCGCGCGCAATGCTCGTTCGTCGAAATCGCCATGGAACTGCGGCGCCGTGGGGTAGCTGGTGTAGCGCGGCCCGGCCACGTCGTAGCGCGCGATCAGTGCGGGATCGAATTCGGGAATCTGGATGGCATGGTTCATGGGCGCAGTGTGCGCAGGCGCCGATGGGAAGGCTTTGACACACGTCAAACCCGCCTGCCCACCGGAAGCGCGGTGCGTGTGCGTTCTGCCGCGCCACGCCGGGCGCCGACACGCCTGCCCCACCGACCATGCCCATGAGTCGAAATGCCGCAGCCGCGGCAGCCGCGTCGCGTCGCGGCCTGCTCCGCCAATGAAGGATTGGCTGATGTAGATCAGGAGGTGGCACGTGTCGATGTCTAGCATGCGTCCCGCTTTCCCCGCATCGACACATCAGAGAGAGACGCATGAACACAAGCATATGGCCTGTGGACCGCAGCGGTCCGCAGGATCGCGTCAGCCGAGTACTGATCTGGATTCTCGTCGCCGTCACCATTGCCTGTTCGGCCGGCATGCTGGCGGCCACCCGCACCACCTACCAGCAGGCCGCCCCGATCCCGCAGCTGATGGCGACGACCGACGGCACGCCGGTGATGACCTACGCCGACATCGTCGCCGGCAAGTCCGGCTTCCAGAAGGCCGACCTGATGGACTACGGCAGCCTGTACGGGATGGGTTCGTCCTTCGGCGAGGACTACACCGCCGAATACCTCGTGCAACTGGCGAAGGAAGTGCAGAACAATCTGGCGCTGGCGCGCTACGGCCAGCCGTTCGACGCCATCGACGCCGGGCAGCAGTCCGGCATCACCGCCACGATGCGCACGGAGCTGCAGGGCATCGACCTCAGCCGGTCGCAGGTGGCGTTGCCCGATGCGGTGGCCAAGGCCGTCGTCGCGCTGCGCGAGCGTATCGGCGAATCGCTGCGCCGGGACGACTTCACCAAGGGCTATACCGGCACCCGCGCGCTGAACCCGGAGAGCGCGCGGCAGACCGCCAGCTTCCTGCTCTACTCCTCGCTGACCACCGTTGCGCGCCGTCCCGGCAAGGACTACTCGTGGACCAGCAACTGGCCGTCCGAGCCGCTGGTGGGCAACAGCCCCACGCCTGCCACATTCACCTGGACCTGGGCCTCGTTCACCATGGTGTTCTTCGCCATCGGCGCGATCCTGGTGATCTTCCGCCTGTGGATCGAGCCCAAGGCGCCGAACGAGACCTTCGAACCCGTGCTGGAGAAGTTCCGCACGCCCACGCCCAGCCAGAAGGCCTTGTGGAAGTACTTCCTGGTAGTGGCCGGCGTGCTGCTGGTGCAGATCCTGGTCGGTTCGATCATGGCGCACTACTACACCGACCGGTCGGGCTTCTACGGCATCGACGTGGACAAGTGGCTGCCGTTCGCCTTCCTGCGCAGCGTGCACCTGCAGGCGCCGATCGTGTGGATCGGCGTGAGCTGGATCGCGGGTGGCCTGTTCCTCGCCCCCATCATCGGCCGCGGCGAGCCGCGCGGGCAGCGCTTCCTGGTGAACCTGATCTTCTGGGTGCTGGTGGTCATCGTGGCCGGCGCACTGATCGGCAACTACCTCGGCATCGCCGGCATCGTCGACCAGCACTGGTTCTGGCTCGGCAACCAGGGGTTGTCCTACCTGGAGATGGGCCGCTTCTGGCAGATCCTGTTCTTCGTCGGCCTCGCCGTGTGGTGCCTGGTGCTGCTGCGTGCGTTCCTGCCCACGCTGCGGACGCTGTTCCGGCAGAGCGGTTCGCTGTACGGCCTGTTCCGCATCGAGCACCTGGTGTGGATCAGCACGCTGACCGTGGCCTTGTTCTACGTGTTCGGCATGATCCCGCTGGGTACGCCCAATCCTTCGTTCTCGATCACCGACTTCTGGCGCTGGTGGGTGGTGCACCTGTGGGTGGAACTGGCCTTCGAGCTGTTCGCCGCCTCGGTCACCGGCTACTTCCTGATGGCGCTGGGGCTGGTGTCGCGGCAGATGGCCGAGCGCGCGGTGCTGTTCGAATGGATCCTGATCGTGATCGGCGGCGTGCTCGGCACCGGCCACCACCTGTACTGGGCCGGCGAGCCCGGTCTGTGGGTGGGCGTGGGCAGCATGTTCTCCTTCATCGAGGTGCTGCCGCTGGTGCTGCTGGCGCTGGAGGCGATCGACCAGCACCAGCACGTCAAGGCCAAGCAGGACTTCCCGTACAAGCTCGCCTACCTGTACATCCTGGGCGCAGCATTCTGGAACTTCGTGGGCGCCGGCGTGTTCGGCGGCGGTACGCTCAACGCGCCGCTGGTGAATTATTACGAGCATGGTACCTTCCTCACGCTCAACCACGCGCACACCTCGATGTTCGGCGCCTTCGGCCTGCTCGCCATCGGCCTGCTCTACATGGTGCTGCGCTACTTCAACGGCGAGCGTCCGTGGAGCGACCGCTGCGGCGTGTGGGCATTCTGGCTCTACAACATCGGCGTGGTGATGTGGATCGTGATGAACTTCTATCCGGTGGGCTGGCCGCAGCTGGAAGCGGTCTACACCCACGGCTATGCCTATGCGCGCAGCCTAGCGTTCTACGACACCACCACGTTCTGGCAATGGATGCGCATGCCCGGCGACATCGTGTTCGCCGCCGGCGCGGTGCTGATGGCCTGGGACTTCCTGGCCAAGCTGTGGGGCCAGCGTCAGGCTCGCCTCGCCGCTCCCGGCCGCTAGGCGGCCACGTCGACAGCCGGTGGACAAGTTCCGCCGGCTGTCGGTCTTGGAGCCTTTGGCTTCCCTCAACCGGACCGTCCGCTTGCAGAAGCCCATCAAGATGCATGGGCAACACCAGACTTGGGTCGACAGTCGCCTCTCACCTGTCCTCGATGACGCGCCCTGATCGCGATGCCCGCTGCGTGGTGGGTTGGGCTGCTGCTCGACGAAGCCCTACCGCCGGAAGAATCCGGCAAACCCGCGACTGGCGGGTTGAAACTCAACCTGCCAAGCCGGCGCAAGCGGCGTCTGCCTGATCGCACTCGCAAGCCACTGGAGATTCCGGGTCGGGCATGGCGGACTTCATGGCTGATGCCCTGTGGCCCGGACAGCGTTTCCGCACCTTCAAGCTCAACGACGATCACGGATCGCTGCGGATCGAGATTGATAAATCGATGGGCTTCTGGACGATGGCCGGGTCACCATGCATGACTTTCGGCATGGAGCGGTTGTCCTTTTTGTTGCTCCGGCGTGTCAACCATAAATTGTCTAGACAGTTTATCTATGGTTCTCACCCGCCAATCTCAGCGCTTGGCCATGGCGATGGGCTTGCCTGTCTGCAGCCTTGGTCGACGGAAGTCAACGGATCATGTGGATCGTAAAAATCGCCCTCGAGCGACCGCTGACGTTCATCGTCCTGGCGCTGCTGCTGCTGATACTCGGGCCGCTCGCGATCCTGCATACACCCACCGATATCTTCCCGAACATCGATATCCCCGTCGTCTCGGTGGTGTGGCAGTACACCGGCCTGCCCGCCGACGACATGAACAACCGCATTGTGACGGGCTTCGAGCGGGCGATCACCACCACCGTGAACGACGTCGAGCACACCGAGACGCAGTCGTTGAACGGCGTCGGCCTGGTCAAGGTGTTCTTCCAGCCGAACGTCAACATCGACATGGCGGTGGCGCAGATCACCTCGATTTCGCAGACCGTGGTCAAGTCGATGCCACCGGGCACGACGCCGCCGCTGGTGATCGTCTACAACGCGTCGAGCGTGCCGATCCTGCAGTTCGCGCTGTCGTCGAAGAACCTGTCCGAGACCACCATCTTCGACGATGCCAACCAGACCGTACGCCCCTTCATCACCGCCGTACGCGGTGCGGCCACGCCCTACCCCTACGGCGGCAAGCAGCGCCAGATCGAGGTCGACCTGAACCCGCAGGCCTTGCTGGCACATGGGTTGTCGCCGAGCGACGTGGTCACCGCGATCGGCGCTCAGAACCTGATCCTTCCCGCCGGCACCGAAAAAATCGGCGACATCGAATACAGCGTGCGCCTGAACGGCAGCCCGCAGCAGATTTCCGAGCTCAACAACGCGCCCATCCGCACCGTCAACGGCATCACCACCTACATCCGCGATGTGGCGCATGTACACGACGGCTCGCCGCCGCAGACCAACGTGGTGCGCGTGGACGGCCAACGCGCGGTGCTGATGTCGATCCTGAAGATCGGCAATGCCTCCACGCTGGACATCGTCGACAGCCTGCGCGCCATGCTGCCGCGGGTCCGCGCGGCGATACCGAAGAACCTGCAGATCAATGCGATCTCGGACCAGTCGCTGTTCGTGCGGGCAGCGATCACGGGAGTGATCCGCGAAGGCGTGATCGCGGCGGCACTCACCGGGCTGATGATCCTGCTGTTCCTGGGCTCATGGCGTTCCACGCTGATCATCGCCATCTCGATCCCGCTGTCGATCCTGGCCTCGATCATCGCGCTGTCCGCGCTGGGCGAAACGATCAACATCATGACCCTGGGCGGCCTGGCGCTGGCGGTGGGCATCCTGGTCGACGACGCCACGGTGACCATCGAGAACATCAACTCGCACCTGGAGGAAGGCAAGGAAGTCTACGAGGCGATCATGGAAGGCGCGCACCAGATCGCGGTGCCGGCGCTGGTCTCGACACTGTCGATCTGCATCGTGTTCGTGCCGATCTTCTTTCTCGGCGGTGTCGCCAAGTATCTGTTCGCACCGCTGGCCGAGGCCGTCGTGTTCGCCATGCTGGCCTCGTACGTGCTGTCGCGGACGCTGGTGCCCACGCTGTCGCTGTACTGGCTGAAGAAGCATGTGCACGGCGAAGTGCCGAAGGGGCCGCTTGGGCGTTTCCAGGCCGCTTTCGAAAAACGCTTTGCGAGTATCCGCGACAGTTATCGCGGCGCGCTGGAAACCGCGGAAGAACACCGTGGCCTGTTCGCCGTGCTGTTCTTCGCCAGTTGCATACTCTCGGTGGCGCTGCTGGTGCCGTGGCTGGGGCGCGATTTCTTCCCGTATGTCGACGGCGGCCAGATCAAGCTGCACTTCCGCGCCGAGACCGGCCTGCGCATCGAGGAGACCGCGCGCCTGGCCGACGGCATCGAGGGCGTGATCCGCCGGACCATCCCGGCGAACGAGCTGGACAGCATCGTCGATACGCTGGGCCTGCCCTACAGCGGCATCAACCTCTCCTACAGCAATACCGGCGTGGTCGGCACGTCCGACGGCGACATCTTCGTCACCCTGAACGGCAATCACCACCCGACCATCGATTACGTCCGCTCGCTGCGGCGGCAACTGGCGCAGAAGTATCCCGGGGTGATCTTCTCGTTCCTGCCCGCGGACATGGTCGGCCAGATCCTCAACTTCGGCTCGCCCGCGCCGATCGACGTGCAGGTGAGCGGGCATGATCCCAAGGCCATCGCGAAGGTGGCGGACGACCTCTACCACCAGCTCGCCCGCGTGCCGGGACTGGTCGACCTGCGCATCCAGCAGGCGCTCAACCTGCCACAGATCAACGTCAACGTGAATCGCACGCGCGCCAGCCTGGTCGGCCTCACCACACAGGACGTGGCGAGCAACCTGCTGACCGCCCTCGCCGGCTCCTCGCAGGTCAGCCCGACCTTCTGGGTCGATCCGCGGACGGGCATCAGCTACACCATCGCCACGCAGGCGCCGCAGTACCGGATCGATACCCTGCAGGAACTGAAGACGCTGCCGATCACCAGCACGACGGGCGCCGCGGCACCAGCCGCGAGCAATACCAGCAGCCTCGATACCAGTGGTTCGGCCAGCCAGATACTCGAGAACCTGGCCAGCTTCTCGCGCAGCGTCGGACCGGCCATCGTCACGCACTACAGCACCCGGCCGACCATGGATCTGTATGCGTCCGTCGACCACACCGACCTGGGCAGTGTCGCCACCAGCGTGCAGCGCATCGTCGACGCCTATTCCAGGCACCTGCCGCGTGATGTGGACATCGATGTGCGCGGACAGGTGCAGACCATGGCCGCGTCCTATCGCGGCCTGCTCGGCGGCCTGGCGTTCGCGATTGTGCTGGTGTACCTGCTGATCGTGGTGAATTTCCAGAGCTGGCTGGACCCGCTGATCATCATCGCGGCGCTGCCCGCGGCACTGGCCGGACTGGTCTGGATGCTGTTCCTGACCGGCACGCCGCTGTCGGTGCCGGCCCTGATGGGCGCGATCATGTGCATGGGTGTGGCCACCGCCAACTCGATCCTGGTGATCAGTTTCGCGCGCGAGCAGCTGGATCGGCACGGCGACCCGGTCAAGGCCGCGATCGATGCCGGTTTCGCCCGTTTCCGCCCGGTGCTGATGACCGCCTTCGCGATGATCATCGGCATGGTGCCGATGGCGCTGGGGCTGGGCGAAGGCGGCGAGCAGAATGCCCCCCTCGGCCGCGCGGTGATCGGCGGCCTGCTGCTGGCGACGGCGGCCACGCTGTTCTTCGTGCCGACCTTCTTCAGCCTGTTGCACCGGCGTCGCCAGGCGCGCCTCGATGCTGCCGCCGCTTGAGACTCTTGATCATGCCAACCCGGAACGTCCGTGCCCCAGCCCGCCCCGCCAAGCCATCGCACCGAGCGCGACTGGTGCTCATCGCGCTCGGCATCGTGCTGATCGCGCTCGCCGCACTTGGCATCCTCCAGCGCATGCATGCGCAGCATGAGTTGAGCGAGAACACCGACCGCAATGCCGTACCGATCGTGGCCGTCCTGATACCAAAGGCGGCTCCCGCGGACCAATCGCTGACCCTGCCCGGCACCGTCGACTCGTGGCAGGACGCGCAGATCTACGCACGCACCACGGGCTACGTGGCCAAGTGGTACGTGGACATCGGTGCCAGGGTGAAGAAGGGCCAGCGTCTCGCCGACCTGGATACGCCCGACGTCGACAACGAGCTGCTCCAGGGCCAGGCGCAGATGCGCACCGACGAAGCGAACGAGAAGCTGGCCAAGGTCACCGCCGACCGCTACGAGACACTGGTCAAGCAGGGCCTGGTGGCGTTGCAGACCGGCGACCAGTACGTCGCCCAGTTGAACGCCGACATCGCCACCGTGGAAGCGGACCGCGCCAACGTCGCCAAACTCGAGAACATGGAGCAGTTCAAGTACATCACGGCCCCGTTCGACGGCGTGATCACCCAGCGCAACCTGGATGTCGGCGCGCTGGTCGATGCCGGCTCGACCGGCAGCAACCTGTTCGTGATCGCCGACACCAGCAAGCTGCGCGTGTTCATCGACGTGCCCGAGAGCTATGCCAGCAGCGTGCACATCGGCATGCCGGCCACCGTGACCCTGAGCAGCTATGGCACCCAGCCATTCGCGGGCAGCGTGGCGCGCACCGCCGATGCGCTTGATCCGAACACCCGCACCCTGCGCACCGAGATCGACGTGGACAACGCCGGCCAGGCGCTGGTCCCCGGCGTGTACGCCAACGTCAAGCTGGCGCTGGCAACGGCTACGCACAATTTCATCGTGCCGGCCAATACCCTGCTGTTCCGCAGCGAGGGGCTGCGCATCGCCTTGGTCGATGCGCAGCAGCACGTGCACCTGCAGCCGATCACGCTGGGGCGCGATTTCGGCAACACGATCGAAGTGACCAGCGGCCTTGATGTGCAGGATCGCATCATCCTCAACCCGGCCGATTCGCTGTACGAAGGCGAGCCGGTCAGCATCGCCAGCCACGACCGCTGATCAAGGCTTGCGGCTCGACACCCATCCGTGACTGCGCATGTCTGCAGGCGTTCCGTCGGACCAGTTTGGGGCCGCGACCAGGAACACGAGAATCGCCGGCAGTCCCTTCATTGCGGGATGCTCTCCCGGCGAGATGAACCGATAGGCGCTGGACATGGCCGACGAGCCCGCAGCACCGGAACCCCAATCCCTGCCATCCCTGACCAGGGTGTCAAACATGCTCCGCCGTTGCCGGCGGAGCGCTGCGGGTTTCCCGAGGACATCCCGTTGGTCCATGAAGTGCGTGGCGCCGGCGACCAGCGCCACGCTTCGAGGCGGCTCAGGGATGCGGCCGGCTCCTTCCCTGCCCCGGCAATGCTCCCGGATCGATATCCCCCGGCGGCCGCTTTCGGTCAGGCCATGATCAGGGTGCGTGCGCGCCCGCCTGCAGCTTCTGCACGATGGCCAGCGAACGCTGGACGTGATCCTGAGGGTGCAGGTGGTCGGCTTCCGAGGACAGCGTGGCGATGATCCTGCCATCGCGACCGATCACGAAGGTGGTGCGCGGAATGAAGCCGTGGTCGATGGCCACGCCGCGCACGTCCTTCAGACCGGACTGTGCAGCCTGCATCGTGAGCCCATACGAGGCGGCGATCTTGCCACCGGCATCGGAGGCGACCGGGAACTTGCCGGCGCAGTAGTTCGGGTCGGACGAAAACGCGTTGAGCCGCTGGATGCTGTCGGCCGAGACGCCGATGATGGTGGCGCCGGCCGCGTCGAACTTGTCCTTCTGCGTGGCGAAGGTATGCGCCTCGATGTCGCAGCCGCCGGTGTAGGCCGATGGATAGAAATACACCACGACCGGTCCCTTCTTGAGCGCGTCCTTCAGCGAGAAACTGAAGTCCTTGCCGGCGAGGCTGGCTTCGGCGGTAAAGTCCGGTGCGCGGTCCCCCTGCTTCACTGCAGCGAAGGACGGTGCGGCCAGGAACGACGTCGCCACCACACACGCCGCGATCAAACCCACGAGATGCTTGTTCATATCAACCATCCTCTGTTTGGAATACTTGACCACTTTACGCCGCCTTGAACCCGTCGGGCCTGTGCCCAAAGTCCGGCAGTGGGTTCATGCGGTGCAGAAAAATCCCCGTGAGTTCATGCGCACGTCGCACTGCCGGATCAATCGGCATGGCTTCTTGGTTCAGCGCGCCATTGCAACGCCCTCGGTGTCGCTGTTCGCTGGAAGACGCCGGACGAGGCCGCCTGCCATGCTCCGGTAATCGCGCGGCGTCATGCCCACGATGGCCTTGAACTGGCGGGCGAAGGCGCTCTGGTCGGCGAAACCGCATGCCAGGCCGATGCCGGCGATGCGCTCGTCGCCGTGCAGCAGGCGCATGGCCTCCTCGATGCGCAGCTTGGTCAGCCACTGCTGCGGCGTGAGCTGGAACACGCGCCTGAAATGCCGTTCGAGTTGCGCGACGGACAGGTTGGCCAGCCGGGCCATGGCGTGCACGCGCACCGCTTCGGCGTAATGCTCCTGCAGGTAGTCGAGCACGCGGCGCAGGCGGTCATAGACCGGGTGACGTCCGTCGGGCTGGCCCAGGTCGCGCGAAATGCCGATCACTCCCCTCACCCGCCCGCGGCTTGCCAGCGGCCGCTTACAGGTCAGGCACCAGCCGGCGGCACGGTTGGGGAAGATGTGCACTTCCAGCTGGTTCTCGATGGTCTCGCCGGCCAGCACGCGGCGATCCTGCATGGCATAGGAACCGCCCAGGCTGGACGGGAACAGGCTGTCGACGGTGCGGCCGATGACCTGGTCGCGGCGCTTCAGGCCCAGGCGGCGGATCAGGGTGAGGTTGGCGTGCGTGTAGCGCCCGGCATCGTCCTTGACGAAGAAAACCACGTCCGGCAGCGCGTCGAACAAACGCTCCAGTTCATCGGCGGAAATCTTCATCGTCGTCGCCCCTCCGTGCTGCGCAGCCGGGCTGCGACAACATCGCGTATCCACCGAACATAGCATGCTCGCCGGGGCATCGCGGCGCCCCCCCGCTCACGCGGGTGACTATGCGGAATTCCGCATCGGATGCCCGCAATGCCGTCTATACGTGCTGCCCCGCTAGGGGCCAGCATGGCGGCATGCACACCGTATCCGTCATCGATTCGCATACGGCCGGCGAACCGACCCGCGTGGTCATCGGCGGTTTCCCCGATCTCGGCTCCGGCACGCTGGCGCAACGCCTGCGGGTCTTCCGCGGGCAGCACGACCGCTGGCGCAGCGCGATCGCCTGCGAGCCGCGCGGTTCGGACACCATGGTGGGCGCGCTGCTGCAGGCCCCGCAGGATCCCGGTGCCTGCGCCGGGGTGATCTTCTTCAACAACGTCGGTTATCTCGGCATGTGTGGCCACGGCACCATCGGCGTCATCCGCACGCTGGCGCACCTTGGCCGCATCGACACCGGCCGGCACCAGCTGGAAACGCCGGTGGGAACGGTGGGCGTGGAGCTGTGCGCCGATGGCCGCGTCTTCATCGACAACGTGGAAAGCCATCGCCACGTGAAGGCCGTCGACGTCGACGTGCCCGGCTACGGCACGGTGACCGGCGACGTCGCCTGGGGCGGCAACTGGTTCTTCATCACCGGGCAGACGCCGGCGCCGCTGACCTTGGCCAACGAGCGCGCGCTGACCGCCTACACCGAGGCGATCCGCCATGCGCTGGAACGCGCCGGCATCACCGGGGCGGACGGCGCCGAGATCGACCACATCGAGGTCAACGCCGGTTCCCCCGAGGACGCCACCCAGGCGCGCAACTACGTGCTCTGCCCAGGCATGGCCTACGACCGCTCGCCCTGCGGCACCGGCACTAGCGCGAAGCTGGCCTGCCTGGCTGCCGACGGCAAGTTGGCGCCGGGCCAGGTCTGGCATCAGGAAGGCATCCTGGGCACCGCCTTCGAGGCCAGCTACCGCCCCGGCCCCCGTGGCGTGTTGCCGCGCATCGGCGGCCGTGCCTGGATCACCGCGCAGGCGCAATTGCTGATCGACGACGACGACCCGTTCGCCTGGGGCATCCGCGTCCGATGAATGTGCGCGGCTCCTGCTACGACCTGATCGTGGTCGGTGCCGGCATCGTCGGCACCGCCTGCGCCGAGGCGGCCTCCGGCGAGGGGCTGCGGGTGGCCGTGGTCGAGCCGGCGGCGATCGGCGGCGGCGCCACCGCCGCGGCCATGGGGCATCTGGTCGCGATGGACGACGATCCGGCGGAACTGGCCCTGTCGCGCTACTCGCTGCGCTGTTGGGACGAATACGCGAGCCTGCCCGCAGCCGAATTCAGCCGCTGCGGCACACTGTGGGTGGCCGGCAACGACGAGGAATGCGCGGCCATCGGCCGTCGCGTCGGGCGACTGGCCGCAGCCGGCATCCACGCCGAAACGCTGGATGCCACCACGCTCTACGAAGCGGAACCGGCGCTGGCGCCGGGTCTGGCCGGCGGCATGCTGGTGCCGGCCGAAGCGGTGGTCTATCCGCCGCGCATGGCGCGCCATCTGCTGGCCCAGGCGCAGACGCGCGGCGCACACCTGTTCGCCGGCCGCCGCGTGGTCGCCCTGCATGCCGACGGCGCCACGCTCGACGATGGTGAGCGCCTGCATGGGCCCGTGCTGGTCGCCACGGGCTGCGCCACACCGACGCTGCTGCCGCAGCTGCCGCTGCGCGGACGCAAGGGGCATCTGGTGATCACCGACCGCTACCCCGGGCTGCTGCGCCACCAGGTACTGGAGCTGGGCTATGCCGCCAGCGCCCACGGCAGCGAGAGCAGCAGCGTCGCCTTCAACGTGCAGCCGCGGCCAACGGGGCAGATCCTGATCGGCTCCTCGCGCGAATTCGACGCGGACGACGACGGCGTTTCGCGGCCGCTGCTGCGCCGCATGCTGGCCCGCGCCTTCCACTTCATGCCGGCCCTGCGCGAACTGCAGGCGCTGCGCGTATGGACCGGCCAGCGTCCGACCAGCCTCGACGGCCGTCCCTACCTGGGTGCGGTGGGCGACAGCGGGCGCCTGTGGGTCGCCGCCGGCCACGAAGGCTTGGGCGTCACCACCGCGCTGGGCAGCGCCCGCCTGATGGTCGACCTGATCCTCGGACGCGCGCCGGCGATCGACTCCACGCCCTTCGCACCTGCGCGGGTGATGGCATGAACCGGATCACGCTGCGCGTCGACGGCATACCGCTGCAGGTGGACGCGGGCATCAGCGTGGCCGCGGCCGTGGCCCACGTGCACACCGGTCCGCGACGCTCCTGCAGCGGCCAGCCACGTGCGCCGTTCTGCGGCATGGGCGTGTGCTTCGAATGCCGTGTGCGCATCGACGGCGTAGCGCAGCAGCGCGCCTGCCTGGTCGTGGTACGCGACGGCATGGAGGTCGTGACGGATGCTTGAGCATTGTCACTACGACGTGCTGGTGGTGGGCGCCGGTCCCGGCGGCCTGGCGGCTGCGTGTACCGTGGCGACTCATGGAAAGCGGGTCGCACTGGTCGACATGCAGCCGCGGCCCGGCGGTCAGGTCTGGCGGCACGACATTGCCCACGGCGCACCGCGTGCGGCCCGGCGCGCCATCGCCCGCGCCGCCGCCGGTGTCGAATTGCTGGCCGGCACCCAGGTGGTCGACGCCGAGCACGGCACGCTGCGCCTCGAGCGCGGCGACGACACCTTCGACGTCAGCTACGGCGCACTGATCCTGGCCACCGGCGCGCGCGAACTGCTGCTGCCGTTCCCGGGCTGGACACTGCCCGGCGTCAGCGGCGCCGGCGGCCTGCAGGCGCTGGCCAAGCAAGGCTTCCCGGTGGCCGGCAAGCGCGTGCTGGTCGCCGGCAGCGGACCACTGCTGCTCGCGACGGCGGTCACCTTGCGCCGGCACGGCGCGCAACTGCTCGGCATCGTCGAGCAGGCCCCGCATGCGCAGGTGATGCGTTTCGCGCGCGGGCTGTGGCGCTGGCCGGCGCGCGCCACGCAGGCGCTGCAGCTGCAGGCACAGCTCATGGGCGTGCCGCGTTTCGATGGTCACTGCGTGGTGGCTGCGCATGGCCGCGACGCGCTGGAAGCCGTCGAACTGGAAGACGCCGATGGCCAGCGCCGTCGCATCGGCTGCGACCTGCTCGGCACCGGTTACGGACTGCTGCCGAACGTGGAACTGGCCGCTTTGCTCGGTTGCGCGCTGGAGCCCGAGGGCGCGCAGCAGCGGGTGCGCGTGGATGCCTGGCAGCGCACCAGCATCGACGGCATTTATGCGGTAGGCGAGGCCTGCGGCATCGGCGGCTTGCACAGCGCCCGGCTGGAAGGCGCGATCGCTGCCCACGTCGCCTGCGGCCGGCCGCAACGGACGCAGGCGCTGCTGCGTCGCCGCGACCACGCACGCCGTTTCGCCGCGACGCTGGCGCAGACCTTCGCGCTGCAACCGCGGGTGCGTCGGCTGGCGGACCCCGACACTTTGATCTGCCGCTGCGAGGATGTGCCGCTGGCCGCCCTCGACGGCTTCACCGATGCCCGCGCCGCCAAGCTGGCCACGCGCTGCGGCATGGGCGCCTGCCAGGGCCGCATCTGCGGCGCGGTGCTGGCCGAGCTCGGCCGCTTCCCGCGCGGCGGCGGGCGCCCTCCCCTGTTCCCCGCGAGGCTGGCCACGC
Source organism: Rhodanobacter lycopersici (assembly GCF_040812335.1). Lineage (NCBI taxonomy): Bacteria > Pseudomonadati > Pseudomonadota > Gammaproteobacteria > Lysobacterales > Rhodanobacteraceae > Rhodanobacter > Rhodanobacter lycopersici. Next base: position 228,980 of record NZ_JBFOHK010000001.1, on the reverse strand, counting down.
TGGCCGCGGTTTCCGAATCCCGCGAACCCCTGTCTGGAGTGCAACCATGAGCAATGCTTCATTCTGGCGTGGCGTCATCCCCGCCATCACCACGCCGTTCACCGCCGACGATGCCGTCGACCACGCCTTCCTCGCACGCCATGCCAAGTGGATGATCGACGCCGGCTGCACCGGCGTCGTGCCGCTGGGCTCGCTGGGCGAAGCGGCGACGCTGGGCTTCGAGGAGAAGGTGGCGATCATGCGCACCCTGGTCGAGGCGCTGGCCGGCCGCGCGCCGGTGATCGCCGGCATCGCCGCGCTGTCCACCGCCGAGGCGGTGCGCCTGGCCAAGGCAGCTGCCAAGGCCGGCTGCGGCGGCCTGATGGTGCTGCCGCCCTACGTGTATTCCACCGACTGGCGCGAGATGGGGGCACACGCGCGCGCCATCATCGAGGCCACCGACCTGCCGTGCATGCTCTACAACAACCCGGTGGCGTACAAGACCGACTTCCAGCCCGGACAGGTCGCCGAACTCGCGACCGCCTATCCGCACCTGCAGGCGATCAAGGAATCCTCCGGCGACGTGCGCCGCTTCGCCGCCCTCCGCGCCCTGCTGGGCGATCGCCTGAACCTGCTGGTGGGCATGGACGACGCCATCGTCGAAGGCGCCGCAATGGGCGCCACCGGCTGGATCGCCGGCCTGGTCAACGCGTTGCCGCGGGAATCCGTGCGCCTGTACCAGCTGGCCACCGAAGGCGGCGCCGATGCCGCGATGGCGCTATACCAGTGGTTCCTGCCGCTGCTGCGGCTGGATACCGTGCCCACCTTCGTGCAGCTGATCAAGCTGGTGCAGGCCCAGGTGGGCATGGGCAGCGAGCAGGTGCGCGCACCGCGCCTGCCCGTCGCCGGCGCCGAACGCGAGGCGGCGCTGCGCGTCATCGGGCACGCCCTCGCCCATCGTCCGGAGCTCTGAACATGTCACGCACGGCCCCTGTCCTGATTGCCGGCGGCTGGCGCCAGGCCTGCGATGCCATCGGCAGTTTCCATGCCGAGAACCCTGCCACCGGCGAAGCGATCGACGGCGACTTTCCGGTTTCCGGCCCCACCGACATCGAGGCTGCGCTGGCTGCCGCCAGCGTGGTCGCGGCAGAGCTGGCGGCGACTGCGCCCGAACGCATCGCTGCCTTCCTCGACGCCTATGCCGACGGCATCGACGCGGCCAACGCGGAGCTGGCCGTGCTCGCCCATGCGGAGACCGGTCTGCCACGCGACACGCGCCTGGCCAAGGTCGAGCTGCCGCGCACCAGCGGCCAGCTGCGCCAGGCTGCCGTCACGGTACGCAACCGCAGCTGGACGCAGCCGGTGGTCGACACCGCCGCCGGCCTGCGCACACACCTGGCCCCGTTGCACAAGCCGGTGCTGGTGTTCGGGCCGAACAATTTTCCGTATGCCTTCAACGCCATCGCCGGCAGCGACTTCGCCTCGGCGATCGCCGCGCGCAATCCGGTGATCGCCAAGGCGCATCCCGCGCATCCGCACACCAGCCGGCGCCTCGCCGAAATCGCCCATGCCGCGCTGCTCGCCAGTGGGCTGCCGGCGGCTGCCGTGCAGATGCTGTATCACTTCGACAGTACGCTCGGCCTGCGCCTGTGCGGCGACAGCCGCCTCGGCGCGATCGGTTTCACCGGCAGCCGCGCCGCGGGACTGGCGATCAAGGACGCGGCCGACCGCGCCGGCATCCCGGTCTACGTGGAACTTTCCAGCGTGAATCCGGTGTTCCTGCTGCCCGGCGCCTTGGCCGAGCGCGGTGCGGCGCTGGCCGAGGAGTTCTTCACCTCCTGCACCATGGGCAGTGGCCAGTTCTGCACGAACCCCGGCGTGGTGATCGTGCCCAGCGGCGTGGACGGCGAAGCCTTTGTCGAAGCAGCGCGCGAACGCTTCGCCGCGGCACCCGCCGGCGTGCTGTTCTCGCGCGGCGTGCTCGACCACCTGGTGCGCAGCGTCGACGCCCTGCGCGCCGCCGGCGCGCACTGCCTGGCCGGCGGCCAGCGTGGCGATGGCCCGGGCCATCGCTACCAGCCGACCCTGCTCAGCGTCGATGCCGCGGCATTCCTCGCCAACCCGATCGCGCTGCAGACGGAAGCTTTCGGCCCGGTCAGCCTGCTGGTACGCGCCGAAGGCGTGGACAGCATGGCCGCGCTGGCGGCGGCTTTCGAAGGCAACCTCACCGGTACGATCTACCGCGCCGGCGACGGCCGCGACGACGACGCGTGGCAACGCGTGGCGGCGGCGCTGCGCCCGCGGGTGGGCCGCCTGATCGGCAACAGGATGCCCACCGGCGTGGCCGTGAGTGCGGCCATGAACCATGGCGGTCCCTATCCCAGTACCGGCCACCCGGGCTTCACCGCCGTCGGTATGCCGGCGGCGATCCGTCGCTTCGCCGCGCTGCATTGCTACGACCACGTGCCCGATCCGCTGCTGCCGCCCGAGCTGCGCGACCGCAATCCCGGCGGCCTGCCCCGGCTGGTGGACGGTCGCTGGAGCGAGGCCGACCTGGGTTCCGCATGAGCAACCGGATCGAAGGACTGGCGCCATGGACGACGTTGGCCATCGACCCATCCTTTACCACCTGACACGGAAAGACCGCCATGTCCATGCTGATGCTCGGCCTTGCCTGCGCCGCCGGCCTCGCCACCGCCGCTCCGGCCCACGCCGCCGGCACGCCGGACGCCGCCTTCAAGGCTCTGTACACGCAGGAATGGGCATGGCGCCAGGACCAGTTCACCGCCGACGAGGATTCGCATCCCGGCGATCCCGCGCCACACCTGCCGCATGTCGATGCGGATACCCAGGCCAGGCGGCAGGCCTGCTGGCAGCAGGTGGCGGACCGACTCGCGACGATCCCGCGCGACCAGCTCACGCCGGCGGACCAGGTCAACTACGACGTCTACGCCTACCAGATCCGCAGCCTGCTCGACGACCAGAAATTCCGCACCTGGGAAATGCCGTTCAACAGCGACACGGCGTTCTGGAGCGACCTGGGCTTCACCGCGCGCAGCCATATCCAGAGCCTGCAGGGTTACCGCGACTACCTGAGCCAGCTCGGCGACATCCCGCGCTATTTCGACGAGCAGATCGCCAACATGCGCCTGGGCCTGGCGCGCGGCTTCAGCCAGCCCAAGGTGATCCTGCAGGGGCGCGACGCCTACATCGCCGGGATCGCAGCCGCCCAGGGCGAAGCCAACCTGTTCTACACGCCATTCAAGCAGATGCCGGGCAACATCCCGGCCGCCGAACAGGCCGCGTTGCGGGCGCAGGCGCTGCAGGAGATCGCCACGAAGGTGATCCCGGCCTACACGAAGCTGCTGCAGTTCATGCGCGACGTCTACATGAAGCAGGCGCGCGACTCGATCGCCGCCTACGACCTGCCCGACGGCAAGGCCTTCTACCAATCCCAGATCCGCGAATACACCACGCTGGACATGAGCCCGCAGCAGATCCACGCGCTGGGGCTCAGGGAGATGGCGCGCATCCACCAGGAGATGCTCGACACCATCAGGCAGACCGGCTTCAAGGGCAGCTTCGCCGACTTCCTGCACTACCTGCGCACCGATCCGCGCTTCTACGCGAAGACGCCGCAGGAACTGCTGATGGATGCCGCGTGGATCGCCAAGGAGGTGGACGGCGTGATCGGCCAGTACATCGGCCACCTGCCGCGCGAGCGCTTCGCGATCAAGCCGGTGCCGGCGGACCTGGCGCCGTTCTACACCGGCGGCCGCGGCGGCCCCGGCGTCTACCTGGTCAACACCTATGACCTGCCGTCGCGGCCGCTGTACTCGCTGCCGGCGCTGACCCTGCACGAATCCTCGCCGGGACACGCGCTGCAGATGCCGCTGGCGGCCGAGTTCCCCTGGCTGCCCGACTTCCGCCGCTACAGCTACATCTCCGCCTACGGCGAAGGCTGGGCGCTGTACTGCGAGTACCTGGGCCAGGAGATGGGCATCTACAAGACCCCGTACGACCGCTTTGGCTACCTGAGCTACCAGGCCTGGCGCGCGGCGCGGCTGGTGGTGGATACCGGCATCCACGCGATGGGCTGGACGCGCAGACAGGCGCAGGACTACCTGCGCGAGAACACCGCCCTGGCCGATCACGAGATCGAGACCGAGGCGGACCGCTACATCGCATGGCCGGGCCAGGCGCTTTCCTACTACCTGGGGGAAATGGCCATCCGCGACGATCGCGCGAAGGCCGAGCAGGCGCTGGGGACGAAGTTCGACATCCGCGCCTTCCACGACGCGGTGCTGTCCACCGGCTCGGTGCCCCTGCCGGTGCTCAACGCACGCATCGACCGCTTCATCGCCGACGGCGGCAAGTCGCCGTATGCCGACGGCAAGGCTGCCGACGGCAAGGATTGCAACTGCGCTTCGCACTGACCCCACCGCCACCGGACCGTCGCCCATGCCAGCCAGCGGAAGCTTCCATCGGGAGCTCAGCCTCACCGACCTGACCTTCATCGGACTAGGCGCCATCTTCGGCTCCGGCTGGCTGTTCTCGGCCAGCCACGTGGCCGCCATCGCCGGCCCCGCCGGCATTGTGTCGTGGCTGATCGGCGGCGCCGCGGTGCTGCTGCTCGGCCTGGTGTACTGCGAGCTGGGCGCGGCGCTGCCGCGCGCGGGTGGCGTGGTGCGCTATCCGGAGTATTCGCACGGCGTGCTGTTGGGTTCGCTGATGGCCTTCGTCACCCTGATCGCCTTCTCCAGCCTGATCGCGATCGAGACTGTGGCCTGCCGCCAGTACGCGGCCGCCTGGTTTCCCGCGCTCAGCCGCGACGCGGCCGGCGATCCCACCGTGCTCGGCTGGTTCGTGCAGTTGGCCCTGCTCGCGCTGTTCTTCGTCCTCAACTACTTCAGCGTCAAGACCTTCGCCAAGGCCAACAACCTGGTCAGCATCTTCAAGTTCCTGGTGCCGCTGCTGGTGATCGTGGTGCTGCTGACGCATTACCAGCCGCAGAACATGCACCTGCACGGCTTCGCGCCGCACGGCTTCGGCGGCGTGGAGCGCGCGGTCTCGGCCGGCGGCGTGATCTTCGCCTACCTCGGGCTGACGCCGATCGTCTCGGTGGCCAGCGAGGTGCGCGACCCGCAGCGCACCATCCCGATCGCGCTGATCCTGTCGGTGCTGCTGTCCACCGCGATCTACCTGCTGCTGCAGCTGGCCTTCCTCGGCAGCATCCCCGCGTCGTTGCTGGCCCATGGCTGGAGCGACATGGGCACCCTGTTCGCGCTGCCCTACCACGACATCGCGCTGACCCTTGGCATCGGCTGGCTGGCCACGCTGGTGGTTTGCGATGCAGTGATCTCGCCCAGCGGCACTGGCAACATCTACATGAACGCCACGCCGCGCGTGGTGTATGCATGGGCGCGCAGCGGCGCCTTCTTTCCATGCTTCACGCACATCGACGAACGCTCGGGCATCCCGCGCGCGGCGCTGTGGCTGAGCTTCGCCCTGTCGGTATTCTGGACACTGCCGTTCCCCTCCTGGCAGGCGATGATCAACGTGGTCTCGGCGGCCCTGGTGCTGAGCTATGCGATGGCGCCGATCACGGTCGCCGCGCTGCGCCGGAACGCGCCACAGCTGGCGCGGCCGTTCCGGGTCCGCGCGATCAGCCTGCTCGGCCCGCTGTCCTTCATCGTCGCCACCCTGATCGTGTACTGGTCGAGTTGGCAGACCGTGTCCTGGTTGCTCGGGCTGCAGATCGCGCTGTTCGCGGTCTACGTGCTGTACCGCCTGCCGACGGCGGACGGGCGGGCACGGTTGCGGCACGAAGTCTCCGCGACGTGGTGGCTGGTCGCCTATTACGCGCTGCTCATCGCGCTGTCCTGGCTGGGCAGCTTCGGCGGTCGCGGCAGCCTGGCGCATCCCTGGGATTCGCTGGCCGTCGCCCTGGTCGGACTGCTCATCTACCACTGGGGCGCGCGCAGCGGCCTGCCCGCGCAGCGGCTGGACCTGGGCACCGACGCCGACTGAGCCATCCAGCTCACCTGTGTTCGTGCGCGGGCCGCTTCGTGTTGCGAGTTGCGCCTTGGTCCCGCAGTACGGGGCGTCGAGGTGATCGCGAATCCGTGCGGTTTGCAGCCTGGGATGTAGCGATCCGCATGTCTGATAAGCCCCATGGGTGCGCGACATCGGCACAGTCGGTGGATGGTTCGCGCAGACGGGCGAGAGATTGGCGAGCAGCCCTATTCCAGTCGCCACCATGATCATTCCACAGCGTTTGGCCGAAAATGATGCGACGCATCATCAATGGCTCGTATCGAGCACTCATATTTTTCATTGTTTTTATATAAAACAATGAATTGAACTATATCCGCGATTCCGATCCAGCATGCCGCTTTGCAAATTGACAGCGGTGTCAATGGCTCGCAAGCTGATGCCCGTTCTATTGCGGGGGAGCGCGATGAACGCGGCAACCGACTATCCGGGTCGACAGGCGAATACCCCGACGACGTCATTTCTGGCGGCGGACGTCGGCGGGACGCACGCCCGTGTCGCGTTGATGCGGGTCTCGCCGGACCCCGGACGCGGCGTCGAGGTGCTTGCCTACCGCAAGTTCGTGTGCGCGGACTTTCCGGGGCTGGCGGAGCTGCTGCAGGCATTCATCGATGGCGACGCGCAGGTACCGGTGCGGCACTGTGTACTCGCCTGCGCGGGCCAGGTGATGGGTGACGAGGTCTTGAACGACAACCTCGCCTGGCCCATCCACCCGCCGCAATTGCGCCAGGCGCTTGCCCTGGATGACGTTGCCGTCCTCAATGACTTCGAGGCACTGGGGTACGCATTCGACACCTCCATTGCCCGCAACGGCCGCCGCCTGTGCGGACCGGCCATCCATGCCGATGGTCCGGCCCTGGTGATCGGACCGGGAACCGGCCTTGGCGCGGCGGTTCGCTTGCCGGGTCCCGCAGGCGACGTCGTGTTGACGACGGAAGTCGGTCAGATGGATTTTGCGCCGCATTCGATTCGCGAGCGCGAGCTCCTGGCGTACCTGGCGCCGGATGGCGGTTATGTGCCGTATGAGCACATCGTGTCAGGCCCCGGCCTGCTGACCGCGTATGCAGCCTTGTGCGTGTTGCATGGAGAAACGCCGAGGCTCGCCACGCCGGAAGCCGTCACCGCAGCGGCTGCGGCATGCAGCGACGCGCGGGCCGTGGAAGCCGTGGAGGTCTTTTGCGCAGCGCTGGGGAGTTTTGCCGGCAGCCTCGCCATGGCGTTCATGGCCGTCGGCGGCGTGTATCTGGCCGGCGGGTTCCTGTATTCCATGTTCACGCTGCTCGAGCGCAGCGCTTTCGAAGAGCGGTTCCTGCACGGTCGCAGCGCACGCGCGCTGCTGTCGCGGGTTCCGGTGTGGGTGACGGAACACGGCCGCCATGGCGTGCTGGGGGCAGCCAGGTGGTATCTCCGGCGCGGAGCGGCGGCTGGCGCGATACCGCGTCATGCCGGGTCGATCCCATGAACCGCGCCACGAGTCTCGCCATGGGCGGTCCCTTCACGGCCGACAAGCGCTGGCCCAAATGGCATTTCTGAATCAGGCGGCGCGCAGGACGCGCGCTGCGTAAGGGGAATACCGAATGGAAGCGGTCATGGCACGCAGGACCATGACCGATGCATCGAGCAGCGGCATGGCGACGCGCCATGCCGCAGGCGTCGTCCAGCTACGCACGTATTGAAGTACCGCGGAGCACCAGAGGTTCGACAGACATCCACCAAGAGGGAAAGCTCATGTCCACCGTACATCGCAGGCACCCCTTGTCATTTGCCATATCCATGTCATTGCTCGCCGCCGTGGCGACGTCGGCCATGGCATCGCCGCGTACGGGTGCCCAGGCGGACAACCCGGGGACGCAGGCCACCACGCCGCAAGACACGTCGGCAACATCATCGCCCGATGCCAAGAAAGCCAAGTCCAAGACCAGCAACGCCGATGCGGCCAAGAATGCAGTCACGCTGTCCACGGTCAATGTCTCCGGCGTGCGCGCATCGCAGATGCGCGCGATCGACCTGAAGCGCACCGCCCAGGATATCCAGGACAGCATCACGGCGGAAAACATCGGCGCCCTGCCCGACGTGACCATCACCGACTCGCTGCAGCGCGTCACCGGCGTGCAGATCAACCGCGATGCCGGCGTGGGCACCTCGGTGGACGTGCGCGGCCTGCCGCAGGTCGGCACCATGCTGAACGGCGAGGTGTTCATCACGGCGGACCAGATCGACTCGCAGCAGCCCGACTTCACCATGCTGCCGTCAACACTGTTCCACGGCGTGGACGTGGTCAAATCGTCCACGGCCAACGAGACCGACGGCGGCATCAGCGGGGCGATCGACCTGCACACCTACCGCCCCTGGGACCTGCCCAGCGGCTTCACCTACAGCTATTCCACCAATGGCGAACGCGGCAGCACCACCGACCGCTGGGGTCCCGAGGCCAACGGCCTGATCTCGTACAACGACAATGGCAAGTGGGGCCTGCTGATTTCCGCCGACTTCTCCAACACCACGCGCGAGAACTCCACCGAGGGCCTCGACCAGTACGGCGTGGTGCTGAACGGCGAGAACGCGGCCAGCGCAGGCGGCTACAACGGCTTCCTGACACCGTGGAACGGCGCGCCCATCCCGTCGCAGATCCGCCAGAACGCCGACGGCAGCGTGGACGTCAATGGCGACGGCAAATCCAACGGCGTGTTCATGGGCAGCCAGGACATCAGCCTCTACGACACCATCACCCAGCGCAAGCGCAAGTCCGGCAACATGTCGTTCCAGGCGGATCTCGGCAACGGCTTCAGCCTGACCAGCGACTACTTCTACTCGCAGCAGCGCGAGTGGGACACCAATGTCGGCATCCAGTTCAACTCCACCAACTGGCAGGGTGCGACCTACGTGCCGCTGCAATCGCGAAATACTGGCAGCCCTGCCCTCGGTTCCTACGGCACACCCGAGCCCGGCTGGAACGGCATGCAGATGTTCACCACGCAGGTGTACGAAAAGTGGCCGGGCGACGTGGAGTCGTTCTCGCAGATCACGCAGAAGAGTTCCAACGCGAAGAACTTCAACCTGCAACTGGACTACGACAACGGCGGTTCCTTCACCGGCAGCCTGCGCGGCATCCACGACACGGCATTCCAGTCGAATGTCGAAACCGACCTCAACATTTCCGACTCCGACGGCGCGCTGTGGCCCAACGTGTTGAATGACGGCGTCTCCGTGCCGGCCGGCACGATGGTCTACCCGTCGCAACTGGGCGGCGACCGCGTGTTCAATGCCAATGGCGTGCCGCAGAACACGGTACCGATCATCGCGAATTTCGGGGGCCGCTATCTTACGGTCAGCATGCCCCAGTCGCTGGCCAGCGATTTTGCCAATCCCTCCGGCTGGACGATGAAGACGCTGGAATCCTCCGGCAACTACGACCGCCAGGTGAGCCTCAACGCGCTGCGCTTCGACGGCAAGTACGACTTCCAGGATGGCTTCCAGCTCGAGTTCGGCGTGCGCGACAGCGTCCGCAGCGCCTACAACATCGGCTGGACGCTGGAAACGCCGGTCTATGCCGGCATGGGGGCCAGCGACCCGAACGGGTGCCTGGTGCGTTACGTCGGCGCCGACGTGGTGATGGACAGCGGCTCGTGCACCGCGGGCAACGCGGAGGGCTACTACCGCGCCGGGCCGCTGTCCGCGATCTCGATGCCGAAGACTGCGGCGCCGCTGTCGGGCAACTGGCAGCAATACACCAACCTGCTCGGCTCGGGCATCAATTTCTGGGCGGTCAACCCGAACGCGCTGATCAACCCCGTTTCCTATTGGAAATCGCTCTACCCCGACACCATCATCGCGGACGATCCGAGCACCACCTGGGGCGTGGGCCTGCGCGAACTGACCGGCTATCTGCAAGGCGATTTCAGCGGCACCTGGGGTGACATGCCCTATAGCGGCAACGTCGGCGTGCGCATGATCCACTCCGACCTGAACGTGACCCAGCACCTGGTCGGCGCCCCGGGTTCCTACGGCGACGTGGCTGCCCCCGCCGGCACCTCCATCACCAACCGCAGCTACCAGGACGTGTTGCCGTCGGCCAACTTCTCGCTGGATATCACCGACAGCCTGAAGTTCCGCCTGGCCTATTCCAAGAACATGATGCCGCTCGACCTCAGCCAGTGGGGCGGCGGCCTGCAGCTGAACTACTCGCTGATGGAAACGCCGCAAGGCCCGATCTTCCGCGTCGCGAACGGCACCTCCACCGGCAACCCGGATCTCAATCCGTGGCGCTCCACCAACTACGGCGCATCGCTGGAGTACTACATCAATCCCACCAGCATGGTCAGCCTCGCGCTGTTCCGCATCGACATGGAGAGCTTCATCAAGGACGGCAACGTGACCAACTGCACCTTCCCGGACGAGGACGGCGTGGTGCGCGACCATTGCATCGTGATCACCGAACCCGTGCAGGGGTCCGGCAACAGCATCCACGGCGCGGAGTTCGATTACCGCCAGGGCTTCACCTTCCTGCCGGGCATCCTGTCCAAGACAGGCATGGAAGTGAACGCCACCTACGCACCCAGCAACTCGGGCGAAAGGGACTTGTCTGGCGCCAAGATCCCGTTCCAGGACAACTCCACCAAGTCCGGCAACTTCATCCTGTGGTACCAGGACGACCGCTTCCAGGCCCGCGTCGCTTACAACTACCGCTCGCGCCGCGCCGTGGAAGACAGCGTGGGCGGCATCACCGGCATGGAGATGTACGAAGCGCCGCAGAAGTACCTCGATGCGTCGGTGTCGTACAAGCTCAGCAAGTACGCCGAAATCTTCCTGGACGGCACCAATCTCACCAACGAGTACCAGCACTACTATCTCGTGTGGCCTGACCAGCCGGCGCATTCGAATTTCTCCGAGCGCATGTTCATGTTCGGCATACGTGGGCAATGGTGATCCGGGCAGTTCCCCTCGCTGCCCGGGTCTTGCTCCCCTCTCCCGCCTGCGGGAGAGGGGGTGGGGGAGAGGGTTCGGACTTGCTTCGACATTTCGCTCCGCCCGAACCCTCTCCCGCCCTTCGGGCACCCCCTCCCGCAAGCGGGAGAGGGACTCGCTAGGCAAGGTTCGACGAACAACTCAAAACAACCAAGGCCACCATGCAGGATTCCAGCGCGCCCCAGCCCGTCCGCGACAACGCCTTCCATCGCTCCATCGGCCTGTTCTCGGGAACGGCGATCAACATGACGCAGATGTGCGGCATCGGGCCGTTCATCACCATCCCGATCATGGTCGCCACCATGGGCGGCCCGCAGGCGGTGATCGGCTGGATCGCCGGAGCCATCCTCGCGGTGGCCGACGGCATGGTCTGGGCGGAACTCGGCGCCGCCATGCCGGGTTCCGGCGGTACCTACGTCTACCTTCGCGAAGCCTTCCAGTACCGCACCGGCAAGCTGATGCCGTTCCTGTTCATCTGGACGGTGCTGCTGACGATCCCGCTGCTGATGTCGACCGGCATCATCGGAATGGTCGAGTACCTGGAATATTTCTTCCCGCGCCTGGGCTGGTGGCCGGTGCATCTGGTCAGCCTGGCGGCGACCGGGCTCGTCACCTGGCTGCTGTACCGGCGGATCGAATCGATCCGCGCGATCACCATCGCGCTGTGGGTGATCATGCTGGTATCCGTCATCGGCGTGTCGGCGGCGGGTTTCTCGGACTTCCATGCGGGCTACGCCTTCAGCTATCCCGCCGGCGTGTTCGGCAGCCACTTCTTCGTGGGTCTGGGCGCGGGGCTCATCCTCGGCATCTACGATTACCTCGGCTACTTCACCACCGCATACATGGGCGACGAGCTGCGCAATCCGGGCCGCACGATGCCCGGCTCCATCATCATCTCGGTGATCGCGATGATGATCGTCTACCTCATCCTCAACATCAGCGTGCTTGGCGTGGCACCGTGGCAGGAGATCGCCCGATCCCAATCCGTGGCCTCGCTGGTGGTGGAGCGCAGCTGGGGGCATCTGGCCGCCTCGGGCATGACCATCCTCATCATCGTGACGGCGTTCGCCTCGGTCTTTGCCGGTCTCCTTGGTGGCTCGCGCGTGCCGTTCCAGGCAGCGCACGAGAAGGTGTTCCTGTCGGTGTTCGGCAAGCTGCACGCGAAGCACGGTTTTCCGCACGTGGCCCTGCTGACGATGGGCGTGGTGACGGCCATCGGCACGTTCTTCGACCTCACCGAAGTCATCAACATGCTGCTGGCCGCAACCATCATCGTGCAGTCGATCGCGCAGATCGCCGCGCTGGTGGTGCTGCGCAGGCGCCAGCCGGCACTGCGGCGGCCGTACAGGCAATGGCTGTACCCGGTGCCGTGCGTGATTGCCCTGCTGGGCTGGGTCTACGTGTACGTCTCGGCGTCCGCCTTGTCGCTGATCCTGTCTGGCGCGTGGATCGTCGCCGGACTGGTGGTGTTCGCGATCTGGGCCAGGGTCAACCGGTCCTGGCCGTTTGCGCCGGTGGAAATCCGCGAAGCCTATCTCGGGAGCGACTGACTCCATGCGAATCCTGGCCAAACCCCTGTTCCTGGCGATGCTGCTGGTGGCATCGACGGCGATACCGCTTGCTCGCGCCGGGGCCGCCTTCGCGCCCACGCGGGTGGACGGCAGCGCGGGCTCCACGACCGCCGTGGCCCGATGGCAGATCCAGGCCAGCGACAAGGCGCAGCAAGGTGGCGCCGAGATTTCCGCCGCGGGTTTCTCCACCCGGGGCTGGTACCCGGTGAGTGGTCGCGCGACAGTGATGGCTGGGCTGCTGGAGAACGGTGCCTACAAGGATGTGTTCTACAGCGACAACCTGCGGGCGGTGCAGGTGCCCGACGCCAGCGGCAACCTGTTCGTGAATCCCTGGTGGTACCGCACCGAATTCACCCTTGCCGAAGGAGCACGGGGACTGCACACGCTGCTCCGAACCAACGGCATGATCGCGAGCGCCGACGTGTGGGTGAACGGCCACCAGGTTGCCGGTCACGGCGACATCGCCGGCGCCTACCCCGTGCACGAGCTCGACGTGACGCGCTGGGTGCATGCGGGCACCAACATCCTCGCGCTGCGCGTGCATCCGGGCGACCCGAGAAAGAGTCTCTCGATAGGCTGGGTCGACTGGAACCCGACGCCACCTGACAACAACATGGGTCCGTGGCGGGGCGTGGACGTCGTGCGGACGGGAGCGGTCGAACTACGTTTCCCGCAGGTGATGCCGGCGCTGTCGCTGCCCGATCTCGCGCATGCCGCGCTGACCGTGAAAGTGCAGGCGCGCAACCTCGACACGATGGCGCACGAGGCAACGATCACGGGCGAGGTGGCCGGCGTTTCGCTGCGACAGACGATCCATCTTGCGCCCGGCCAGACGCAGACCGTGTCGTTCTCGCCCGGCACCGACCCGGGCCTCGACCTCAGCCATCCGAAGATCTGGTGGCCGGCCGGCATGGGGGCGCATCCGCTGTACCCGCTTGAGATGAGCGCTCTTGTCGATGGCGCGATTTCCGACAAGGCCAGCGCCACATTCGGCATACGCAGCGTCAGTTCGAATCTCACCAGACAGGGCTACCGCCAGTTCTTCGTCAACGGCAAGCCGGTCCTGATCCGTGGCGCGGGCTGGGCGCCGGACATGTTCCTGCGTGACGATCCCCGGCGCATGGAGGCCGAGTTCAGCTACATCCGCAACCTCGGGCTCAACGCCATCCGCAGCGAGGGCAAGCTGGAAGACACGCGCTTCTACGACCTTGCCGACCGCGACGGCATCATGATCCTGGCCGGCTGGGAGTGTTGTGACAAATGGGAGTCGGCGGCGAAGACGGGCGGCGCACCATGGGACGCATCGGACGAGCAGGTAGCCAAGGACTCCATGGCTAGCGAAGCACGCCTGCTGCGCAACCACCCGTCGGTGATCGGCTTCCTGATCGGCAGCGACAATGCGCCACCGCCAGCCGTCGCGAAGATGTATGTCGACACCCTGCATGCCGAAGACTGGACGATGCCGATCATTGCCGCGGCATCGGACCAGGCCACGGCCGAGACCGGGCCATCCGGCATGAAGATGGCCGGACCCTATGCATGGGTTCCGCCGGCATACTGGTACGCCGACAAGCTTGGCGGGGCGTTCGGCTTCGATTCCGAGGTCAGCGCAGGTGCCGACATCCCGCGGCTGGAAGACCTGGTCCACATGCTCTCGCCGCAGGAGCAGCAAGCCCTGTGGATGTACCCGCAGACGCGGCAGTACCACGCCTCCGCGGCCTGGTCGCCGTTCGCGAGCATCGCACCGTTCGACACGGCGCTGGCCCGGCGCTACGGCGCCCCCCGCAGCCTCGCGGACTACGTTGCCAAGGCCCAGCTCGAAAACTACGACAACGTCCGCGCGCAGTTCGAGGCGTTCAACGCGCACATGGGCGCGGCGAACCCCTCGACCGGCGTGATCTACTGGATGCTCAACAACGCCTGGCCTTCGCTGCACTGGCACCTGTACGACTACTTCCTGAATCCGGCCGGCGCCTACTTCGGCGCCAAGAAGGCCAACGAACCGTTGCACATCCAGTACTCGTACGACACGCGCGCGGTCATGCTGGTCAACCAGACGTCCACCGCCGAACGCGGCCTGCAGGCACACATACGCGTACGCAACCTGGACGGCAGCGTGCGCTACGAGCAACGCTTGCGGGACATCGATCTCGCCGGCAACGGCACGCGGCAACTGGCGACGTTGCCGACACCGGCCGGCTTGTCGCGCACCTATTTCGTCGAGCTCGAACTCGCCTCCGCCGACGGCCAGCCGGTCAGCCGGAACGTGTATTGGCTCTCCACCCAGGCCGACGAGCTCGACTGGGCGCATTCGAACTGGTATCTCACGCCGGTGACGCGATACGGGGACCTGACCGCGCTGCAGTCCTTGCCGGCCGCCGCGAACGAGGTCCGTGCGACGATGCGGCGCGAGGGCAGCGAAAGCGTCGTCACGGTCGCGCTGGCGGTACCTGCTTCATCCAGGGCCCCGGGGTTGTTCCAGCACGTGTCGATCAGGCGTGCCGCACATGGCGATCTCGTGCTGCCGGTCCTGTGGAGTGACAATGACGTCACGTTGTGGCCGGGCGAGTCGCTTACCCTCACCGCACATTACGGTGCGCAGGACACGACGCCGCCGGTCATCGAAGTGGGCGGCTGGAACGTTCCGACCTGGAGCGTCCCGGTCACCATCGAGAACCCGTCCGGCGCCTTGCAGGGAACGAATCATTGAAGACGGCCAGACTTACATGACGCGCGTGACCATCGACGACGTCGCCCGCACGGCGGGCACGTCGACCAAGACCGTTTCGCGGGTGCTCAACAACGAGCCGAACGTGCGCGAGTCCATGCGCCAGCGCGTCCTGTCCGCCATCGCGGCGCTCAACTACCGGCCGCTCACCTCGGCGCGTAGCCTGGCCACCAGTCGCTCCTTCATGATCGGCCTGCTGTACGACAACCTTTCGCCCAGCTATATCATGGAGGTGCAGGCCGGCGTGCTGGAGGCGTGCGAGGCGCAGCACTACAGCATGATGGTGCAGCCGCTGGTCTCGGCGTCGCCGGACTTCGTCGAACGGATCGACGACATCCTGTCGCGCCACCAGCCCGATGGGCTGATCCTCACGCCGCCGATCACCGATCATCCGCGGTTGCTGGAACATCTGCGCAAGAGCGGCCTGCCGTTTGCCTCGATCGCGCCGCACCACCCCAAGGACTGCATCGGCGTGATGCTGCGCGAACGCGAAGCTGCCGCGGCAATGGTGGACCACCTGGTGTCGCTCGGCCATCGTCGCATCGCCCATATCCTTGGCGATCCCAAGCATGGCGCGGGTATCTGGCGCCTGGCGGGTTTTCGCGATGGCCTCAGGCGTGCCGGACTTGAAGAGGACCCGGCGTACATGGTCCAGGGCCGGTTTTCCTTCGAGTCGGGCGTGGCGGCCATGCGCCAGCTGCTGGCATTGCCACAGCGGCCAACCGCCATCTTCGCCGCCGACGACGACATGGCCGTCGGTGCGATCTGGGCCGCGGCGGAAGCCGGAATGTCGGTTCCCGGAGATGTTTCCATCTGCGGATTCGATGACACCACGATCGCAACACAGGTGTGGCCGCCCCTGACCACCATCCACCAGCCCGTGCGCGAGATGGGCCGGCGGGCCACCGAAGAACTGCTGCTGCGCGTGCTCGGCAAGGGGGACGCCAGGATGGTCGAGGTCGGCTACGAAATGCGCATCCGCGCCTCGACCGCGCCCACGTCATAGCCCGGGCCGCGTACCATTCGCCGGGCACCCTGCGGGGCCGCTTCCCGCAGTCCACAGTACCGATCCAGAGGAGAGTGCCCGCATGCCTGCCGCACCCGACGCCACGAAGCCGCCCCGGAAATTCCACTTCATCTCCGGGTTGCCGCGCTCGGGCAGCACGCTGCTGGCGGCCATCCTCAACCAGAACCCGCGCTTCCGCGCGGGCATGACCAGTCCGCTGGCCGACATCATGGGTGTGGTGATCGCGGAGGCGAGCAGCAAGAACGATTTTTCGTTCGACGTTTCCGACGAGCAGCGCGTCGCCATGCTGCGCGGCCTGGTCGAGAACTTCTATGCGGGGCACGCGGGCGGCGACGCCGGCATCGTGTTCGACACCAGCCGGCTGTGGTGCAGCCGGATGCAGCTGCTCGACATGCTGTTCCCGGAGGCGAAGGTCATCGCCTGCGTGCGCCAGTTGTCCTGGGTGCTGGACAGCATGGAGCGGCTGGTGCGCCGGCAACCGGTCGGCGTCAGCAAGGTGTTCCGCTTCGACACCAACACCACGGTGTACTCCCGCGTCGAGGCACTGACCGACCCGCGCGGCATGGTGGGCTTCGCCTTCCAGGCCACCAAAGATGCGTTCTACGGCCAATATGCCCCGGGCCACCTGCTGGTGCTGACCTACGAAAGCCTGGTGCGCAACCCGTCCGCGGCCATGCGAGCGGTCTACCAGTTCATCGGCGAACCCTGGTTCGAACACGACTTCGAGCACATCGCCTACACCGCGGACGAGTTCGACGCCCGGGTCGGCATGCCCGGCCTGCATACCGTGCGTCCTAAGGTGGAGCCGATCGAGCGCACATCCATCCTGCCACGCGAGATCTTCGGCCGCTTCATGAACGAGTCGTTCTGGATGGACCCGAAGAACAACGTCAGCCAGGTGCCTATCGTGTAGGCGCTCGCCGGGAAGTCTCCAACAGCCCGATGGCAATGTGATCGACGGCTGCCGCGGTCTGGCTGGATACGGAGCGGGTTGGCGTACCCGACAACATTCGCTGATCCCGCGCTGCCGCGGCCGGCGGAGCAGCAACGCCATCGTGGAACACTGCGTGCGACACCTGGCCGTCATCGACGACCGGAATCGCCTGGTTCAGAAGTGCCGGCAGCCCGGCCTGTTCCGATCACGACGGCCGGCGCACCCCCGAGACTGTCGTCCGCGCTCAGCGCCCGAAGTGGATTTCCTCGCCTTCGTGGTCGCGGTCCCAGCCGCGCAGTTCGTCGCGGATATGGGCGATGCGCTGGCGGCCGAGCGCGTTGCGTTCCTCGTCCAGCACCTGGCCGTCCAGGAGTTCCGCCATGCGTTGCGCGGTGGGCAGCATGGTGTCCCACGCGTCGAGTGCGGGCAGCGGCGCGGGCAGCGTCATGAAGAAGCTGAGGCCGGGCGTGCGCAATGCGTCGAGCCGGGACAGGTCGAAGCTGCCTGGCTTGAGCATGTTGGCGACGCTGAAGATCGGGCCGAGCTCGCGCTTGCCGTCGACGAGACGGTGGTAGATGCCCATGTCACCGAATTCGAGGCCGGCCTTCTCGGCCGCCACGATCAGGTCGGAACCGTTGAAGTGGCTGCCTTCACGCGCCATCACGAACAGGGTGACGATGCGCTCCACCGCGACCTGCGGCGGACGGCGGCCGAGATCGGAACGCGGCGGCATGCGGGATGCCTGCGGCGCGGGCGCAGCTGCAGCCGGTGCAGGCGCTGGTGCCGGACCCGGCGCCGGAGCAGCCGGTGTCGCTGCCGCCGGCGGAGGCGACGACGGCGCGCGCAATGCATCGACGATCGAGGCAGCCTGCCCTGCCAACTTGCCGCGCGACAGCGGTGCGTTGCGTTCGCCGGCGAGCGTGGCGCCAAGGCGTTCGAGTTCCTCGCGCAGGCCTACATCCAGCTCGCCCTGCTGCGGCGGCGGTTCGTCAGCCAGATCATGGTCGGTGGCGCTGAAGGAAAGGCCGTCTTCGTCGCCGGGTTCGCCCAGCGTGGGTTCACGGCGCTCGCCGCCATGCGTGCCCTGTCCGGCCGGTGCACGCCGCCTGCCTTGCTGCTCCTTCTTCGGCTTGCCGAACAGCCAGATCAGGGCGAGCACGACCACGCCGACGATCAGCAGCGGTATGCCGACCGCCGGATTCCAGGCAAGGGCAAGCACGGGTTGCAGCGTCATCATCGGTTCCTCGTGTAGTTCGAGCACCACCCACAGGCGGTTTTCGAATCCGCGAACCCGGCAGTCGTCCGGGTTCGCTCCTCAATGCATGCCAGCGCGCCGGCGACGGCTCAGGCGGTGCCCGCCAGTTTAGCCGCTTCGGCCAGGTCCACCTGCACCAGGCGCGACACGCCGGGTTCGCGCATGGTCACGCCGCACAGCTGGCTGGCTGCCTCCATGGTGGCCTTGTTGTGGCTGATGAAGATGAACTGCACCCGTTCGCTCATCTCGCGCACCATGCTGGAGAAGCGGCCCACGTTCGCTTCGTCCAGCGGCGCGTCCACCTCGTCGAGCAGGCAGAACGGCGCGGGGTTGAGGTTGAAGATGGCGAACACCAGCGCCACCGCGGTGAGCGCCTTCTCGCCGCCGGAGAGCAGCGAGATGTTGGACGGGCGCTTGCCGGGCGGACGCGCCATGATCGCCACGCCGGTGTCGAGCAGGTCGTCGCCGGTGAGTTCGAGGTAGGCATGGCCGCCGCCGAACAGGCGCGGGAACAGTTCCTGCACGCCGGCGTTGACCTTGTCGAAGGTTTCCTTGAAGCGCGCGCGCGTCTCGCGGTCGATCTTCTTGATCGCACCCTCCAGCGTTTCCATCGCACTGGTGAGGTCGGCGATCTGGTTGTCGAGGTAGACCTTGCGCTCACTCTGTTCGGCGTGTTCCTGGATCGCGGCGAGGTTGACCGGTTCCAGCCGCACGATCTTCTGGGCGAGCTCGGCCAGCTGCTGCTTCCACTGCGACGCGTCCACGTCCTCGGCCAGTTCGGCGAGCAGGGTTTCCAGCTCCAGCCCGGAGGCGGCGATCGCCTCGGCCAGCTGTTCGGCACGCAGTTGCAATGCCTGAGCGGCGAGGCGCTTCTCGGACAGGCTTTCGCGCAGGCTGGCCAGGCCCTGCTCGGCGAGGTGGCGGCGCTGCTCCAGCTGGCGGAAGGCGATGTCGCATTCCTCCAGCGCACGGCGCGCCTCGACCAACTGCTTGTCCACCAGCAGGCGCTGGTCGAGATAGGTCTGCCGTTCGGCCTCGAGTTCGGCGATGGGGTCGGAACCGGCGGCGAGCTGCTCGGCGATCTCGCCGCGGCGCGCCTCGATCTGCCGCAGCTGGTTCTCCATGCGCGCCAGCGACTGTTCCAGCGAGGTGAGCGAGGAACGCTTGGATTCCAGCGACAGCGCCAGCGCGTGTGCCTGGTCGGCCGCCTCGCGCGCGTTCATGCGCGCTTCCTCGCGGGTTTCCAGCAGGGCGCGGCGTTCGTTTTCCAGTTCGCGGCGCTGGTCTTCGAGGTCGCCCATGTGGCCGACCGATTCATCCAATCGGGCACGGGCTTCGCGCGTCTGCGCCTGCAATTCGTCGAGCTGTTCGACCAGGGTGGACAGTTCGCCGGCGACCTTCTCGCCACGGGCGCGGGCGGTTTCCAGCTTGCCGCGATGGCTCTGCAGCTGGCCGGCCAGTTCGCTCTGGCGACGATGCGCGTTGTACAGCTCGCGCTGGGTGTCGTCGCGGGCGCGTTCGGCCTCGAACTTGCGCGTGCGCAGGTCGTCGAGCTGCGCGGTGCATTCCTCGATACGTGCTTCCAGCGCGGCGACCTGTTCGGCCAGCATGCGGATCTCGCGCTCGCGTGCCAGCACGCCGACCTGGTTGCCTTGCGCACGTCGCACGCGCGCCCAGCCCGGGCCCAGCCATTCGCCGCCACGGGTGATCACCGACTGGTACGGCGCCAGCGCGGACAGGCCACTCACACGCTGATGCGCTTCGTCCAGTGTATCGGCGATCAATACATGGCCAAGGATGGCCATGGCCGCGGCAGGACCGCGCACGTGCGCGGCCAGCGTACCGGCGGTGTTGGCGCCGCCTTCAGCGGCATCGAGCAGGGCGACGTCGGCGTTTTCCAGCGCGCTGAAATCCGCGGCCAGCGCATGCGCGCCATCCACCAGCACGCTGTCGATGAAACCGGAGAGCACGGTTTCCACCGCGGTTTCCCAGCCGGCTTCCACCTGCAGCGCCTCGCCGAGGCGCGGCGACTTGTCCAGGCCCAGGCGGGCCAGCCACTGGCTGGCGGCGTTCTCCTCCTGGCCCAGCGCGGCATGCTGCAGCGCCTCCAGCGAGGACTGCCGGCCGCGCGCGGTCTGCAGCTGCGAGCGCGCTTCGTTGAGCGCGGACTGCAGCTGGCGTTCCTCGTCCAGCACCTTTTCGTGAGAGGTCTTGTGCTGGTCGAGCAGGCCGCCCAGCGACTCCACCTTCTCGCGCTGGGTGTCGTGCTCCAGATGCATCTGCTCGGCGGCGGCGTCCAGCGCGGCGAGGTCGGTGGCCTTCTGTTCGGCTTCCAGCGCCTCGCGGCGCCGGGCGAGGTCGATAGCCTGGCGGTCGAGGTAGTTGAGCTTGGTGCGCTCCACTTCGGCGGCGCGGTTGGATTCGCCGGCGGTGCGGGTGTGCGTGTCCCAGCGCTGCTGCCAGTCGGCGAGTTTCGTCTCGGCGCTGCGCTGGGCTTCGGCGGTGTCGTCCTGCATCTGCTGCAGGGCTTCGAGTTTCGGCTCGCCCTCGGCCAGCGCCAGGCGCAGCGTTTCGACCTGGCTGCGGTCGCCGGCGATGTGCTCGGCCAGCTCGTTGTGTTCGCGCTCGGCCTCGCCCTGCGCGCGCTGCAGGCGGTCCGCGGTTTCGCGGTTGTGGCGCACCTGCTGTTCCACGCGGGCGATTTCGGCGCCGACCTTGTAGACCTCGGCCTGCACCTCGTTAAGGTGTTCGCCGGCCCCGGTGTGGCGCTCGCGCATGGCTTCGATCTGCGCCTCGATCTCGCGCTGGCCGGCCAGCTGCTTCTCGATCTCGATCTCGGCGGCGGAAAGCCCTGCCCCCTCGCCGTCGTGCTGGCCCTTCAGCGCGCGGTATTCCAGCGCGCGCAGCTCGGCTTCCTTGCGGGTCTGCTCTTCCTTGTAGGCCTTCCAGCGCTCGGCCGCGCGCGCCTGGCGGTTGAGGTGTTCGAGCTGTTTGTCCACCTCGTCGCGCACGTCCTTCACGCGGTCGAGGTTCTCGCGGGTGGACTTGATGCGGCTCTCGGTTTCCTTGCGGCGCTCCTTGTACTTGGAGATGCCGGCGGCTTCCTCCAGGTGCGTGCGCAGTTCTTCGGGGTGCGCCTCGATGATCTGCGAGATCATGCCCTGCTCGATGATCGAGTAGCTGCGCGGGCCAAGGCCGGTGCCCAGGAACAGGTCGGTGATGTCGCGGCGGCGGCAGCGTGCGCCGTTGAGGAAGTAGAAGGACTGCCCATCGCGCGTCACCTGGCGTTTCACCGAGATCTCGGCGTACTGGCCGTACTCGCCCTGCACCGTGCCGTCGGCGTTGTCGAAGATCAGTTCGACGGTGGCCTGCCCCACCGGCTTGCGCGAGGTGGAACCGGAGAAGATCACGTCGGTGAGCGAGTCGCCGCGCAGGCGGCTGGCCGCGCTCTCGCCCATCACCCAGCGGATCGCGTCGATGATGTTGGACTTGCCGCAGCCGTTCGGACCTACCACGCCGGTCATGTTGGCCGGCAAGTGCAGGGTGGTCGGATCGACGAAGGACTTGAAGCCGGCGAGTTTGATCGTGGTCAGGCGCATGCGGTCATCGCAGGGGAATCGGAGGGCGCCCGCAAACAGGGGCGACAAGGCACTGTGCCAAAGGAGGGGCGGTGCCGCAATGCATTTCTACGTGATATTTCACTGCAGAAATGCACTACATCGTTTTGTTTATGTTTGTCTTTTTATTTTGCGTCTATCGACAACGCATGGATGCCGCGGTTCATCAGGTCGTCGAGTGTGGCGTAGATCATCCGGTGGCGCTTGATCGGCAGCACGCCGGCGAACGCGGGGCTGACGATGCGCACGTGGAAATGCCCCTTGCCCTCCCCGGCGTGGCCACGGTGCAGATGGCCCTCATCCACCACCTCCAGCTCGGTGGGCGAGAACGCGGCCGCGAGACGGGCGCGGATCTGCTCGACCATCGCCTCGCTCATGGCAGGGTCTTGCGGAACGGCTTGACGCTCACCTCGGCATAGACACCGGCGGCCACGTAGGGATCGGCAGCCGCCCAGGTCTCGGCGTCCGCCAGCGAGGCGAACTCTGCCACGATCATGCTGCCGGTGAAGCCGGCCGGGCCGGGATTCTCCGACTCGATCGCGGGAAACGGGCCGGCCAGCAGCATGCGCCCCTCATCCTGCAGCTTGTTCAGCCGTTCCAGATGCTCGGGGCGGGCGGCAAGGCGCTTGTCCAGCGAACCGGGGTGATCCTGGGCGATGATCGCAAACCACATGGGCAGGGCTCCGTTGCATTCGAAACCACAATTT
Source organism: Rhodanobacter lycopersici (assembly GCF_040812335.1). Lineage (NCBI taxonomy): Bacteria > Pseudomonadati > Pseudomonadota > Gammaproteobacteria > Lysobacterales > Rhodanobacteraceae > Rhodanobacter > Rhodanobacter lycopersici. The sequence continues at coordinate 206,143 of NZ_JBFOHK010000001.1, read as the reverse complement.
TACCCGACTGTGTCGTCGGTCACGCGTTTCGCGCACTTGAAGCGGCCGCGGCAATGCCCACCATGTGTGTTTCATCACCGATGCGGTGGGGGGAGAGCCTCATGTGGACGATGTTCGTGGACGGAATTGCCGCACTACTGAACCAGCTGGCGGCGTGGCTTGATGGCAGCTACGGCCTCGCGGTGATCGCGCTCGCACTGGCCGTGCGCCTGGCGATGCTACCGATGACCCTGCAGGCCGCCGAACAGGGTTGGCGGCGCCAGCGCAAGCTGGCGGCGCTGAAGCCGCAACTGGAACGCCTGCGCGAGCGCCACGCGAAGGATCCCGCGGCGCATGCCGCCGCCATGCAGTCGCTGTACCGCGAGCACGGCATCGCCAGCGGGCTCGGCAGCGGCCTGCTCACCGCGCTGGTGCAGGCACCGATGAGCGCAGGCATCTACGCCGCGATCCGCCAGGGTGTGGCCAGCGTGGGCTCCTTCCTGTGGATACCGAAGCTGGCGCGGCCCGACCTGTGGTTGGCCCTGCTGGTGGCGGCGCTCGGCATGGTCGCGATGCTGTTCAATCCCATGCTGCCCGAGCAGGCACGCACCCTGCTGCACTGGCTGCCCGTGGCGATCTCGTTCCTCATGGTGTGGCACGTGGCCGCCGGGCTTGGGTTGTACTGGCTGGGTTCGGGCAGTGTGACCGTATTGCAGAACCTGCTGCTGCGGCAGCGCGTCCGAAGCCTGTCCGCCTGAAACGCGCAAGGCCCGCGATCGCGGGCCTTGTTGTGTCACACGCCGACGAAGAGGCTCAAGCCTCCGGCCGCATGTACGGAAACAGCAGCACGTCGCGGATCGAGGCGGAACCGGTGAGCAGCATCACCAGGCGGTCGATGCCGATGCCGAGACCGCCGGTGGGCGGCAGGCCCACTTCCAGCGCGCGGATGTAGTCGGCGTCGAAGTGCATGGCTTCGTCGTCGCCGGCATCCTTGGCTTCCACCTGGGCCTTGAAGCGGGCGGCCTGGTCTTCGGGGTCGTTGAGCTCGGAGAAGCCGTTGGCGAGCTCCTTGCCGTTGACGAACAGCTCGAAGCGGTCGGTGATGCCCTTGTCCGTATCGTTTTCGCGCGCCAGCGGCGACACCTCGACCGGGTGCTGGGTGATGAAGGTGGGCTGGATCAGGGTGTGCTCCACCGTCTTCTCGAAGATCTCCAGCAGCAGCTTGCCCCAACCGTAGCCGTCCTTGACCTGCACGCCGAGGCGCTTCGCGTGCGCAGTCATCGCCGCGCGGTCGCGCAGTTCCTCGCGCCTGATTTCCGGGTTGTGCTCCAGCACCGCGTCTTCCATCGTCCAGCGGCGGAAGGCCGGCCCGACGTCGATGGCCGCACCTTCCCAGGTCAGCGCTGTGGTGCCGATCACCTGCTGCGCCGTCTCGCGGATCACCGCCTCGGTGAGATCCATGATCTCGTTGTAGGTGGCGTAGGCCTGGTACAGCTCCAGCATGGTGAACTCGGGATTGTGCCGGGTGGACACGCCCTCGTTGCGGAAGTTGCGGTTGATCTCGTAGACGCGGTCGAAGCCGCCGACCACCAGGCGCTTCAGGTACAGCTCCGGCGCCACGCGCAGGTAGAGGTCCATGTCCAGCGCGTTGTGATGGGTGATGAAGGGCTTGGCCGTGGCGCCGCCGGGGATCACGTGCATCATCGGCGTCTCCACTTCCATGAAGCGGCGCGGCGCGGCCTCCAGCCACTGGCGGATGAAGCCGATGATGCGCGAGCGCTTCTGGAAGGTGTCGCGCGCTTCCTGGGTCACAATGAGATCGACGTAGCGCTGGCGGTAGCGCTGCTCCACGTCGGCCATGCCGTGGTGCTTGTCCGGCAGCGGGCGCAGGCTCTTGGTGAGCAGGCGCAGTGCGCCCACCTTCACCGACAGCTCGCCGGTCTTGGTGCGCATCAGCACGCCTTCGGCGCCGACGATGTCACCCATGTCCCAGCCCTTGAACGCCTCGTAGGTGTCCTCGCCCACCGTGCCCTGGTGGATGAACAGCTGGATGCGGCCAGTCATGTCCTGGATCTGCGCGAAGCTGACCTTGCCCTGCACGCGCTTCAGCACGATGCGGCCGGCGACCTTCACGCGGCGCTGTGCGGCCTCGATGGCCTCGGCGGTGTGCTTTTCCTTGTCGGCGTATTCGTCCTGCAGGTCGCCGACGAAGCTGTCGATCTTGAAATCATTCGGGAACGCGATGCCCTGCCCGCGCAACGCCGTGAGTTTCTCGCGACGCTCGGCGATCAACTTGTTCTCGTCGACAATGGGCTGGGTATCGGTGGTTTCGCTCATGGGGCTTCCGTGGTGGCCGGCGCATCCGCACCGGCTGATGCTGGGTTCGTGGTGGAATAGCTCGAAATCACCGTTCGCGCTGAGCGTAGCTTGCGACAGCAAGCGGAGTCGAAGCGCCAGGTGGCGCGGCCCTTCGACTCCGGCCCTGCGGGCCTACGCTCAGGGCGAACGGGACGCGGGTGAAAAGCCGGGACGATCAATTGTCCTTGCCGAACACTTTCTTGGTCGCGTCCTTGGTGGCGTCCCAGCCTTCCTTCGCGCCGTGGCCGACGGCGGTGCCTGCACTCTTGGCGCCATGGCCGACGGCAACGCCGGCCTTCTTCGCACCATGGCCAATGCCGGTGCCGGCCTCCTTGGCGCCGTGACCGATCTTCTTCGTGACGTCGCGGGTGGCGTGGCCCACCGTGCGCGCGCCGTTGGCGACACCGTGGCCGACGTCCTTCGCGCCCTGCTTGATGTCCTGCCCGGCGCTCTGCGCGCTGGCGCCAAACGCCGCCAGTGCGGCACAGGCAAACAGGATGCTGCAAATCTTCCTGGCATTCATGCTGGCTACCTCGTCAATGGTGGGATTCTCGGACGATTCTACGGGTCGCGGCTGAAGCCGCTCCTACAAGGCCGAGGTACCGTAGGAGCGGCTTCAGCCGCGATTCCGACCCCGTCACGCGTCGACGCGCTTGGCCCCCGCGTCCAGGCCGGATTTCAGGCTGGCCTCGATGAACTCGTCGAGGTCGCCGTCCAGCACCTTCTGCGTGTCGGAACGCTCCACGCCGGTGCGCAGGTCCTTGATGCGGCTCTGGTCGAGCACGTAGTTGCGGATCTGGCTGCCCCAGCCGATGTCGGACTTGGTCGCTTCCAGCGCGTCCTTCTCGGCGTTGCGCTTCTGCACTTCCAGCTCGTACAGCTTGGCGGCCAGCATCTTCATCGCGCGGTCGCGGTTGGCGTGCTGGCTGCGCTCGGTCTGGCAGGCCACCACCACGCCCGAGGGCATGTGGGTGATGCGCACCGCGGACTCGGTCTTGTTGACGTGCTGGCCGCCGGCGCCGGACGAGCGGTAGACGTCGGTCTTCAGGTCGGCCGGATTGATCTCGATGTCGATGTCGTCGTCGACTTCGGGCGAGACGAACACGCTGGTGAAGCTGGTGTGGCGGCGGTTGTCGGAATCGAACGGCGACTTGCGCACCAGGCGGTGCACGCCGATCTCGGTCTTCAGCCAGCCGTAGGCGTAGTCGCCTTCCACGCGGAAGGTGGCCGACTTGATGCCCGCCACTTCGCCGCCGGAGGCTTCCAGCAGCTCGGTCTTCCAGCCGCGCGATTCGGCCCAGCGCAGGTACATGCGCAGCAGCATTTCGGCCCAGTCCTGCGCCTCGGTGCCGCCGGCGCCGGCCTGGATGTCGACGAAGGCGTTCGCCGAGTCCATCTTGCCGGAGAACATGCGCTGGAACTCCAGCTTGCCGACGCGGGCTTCGAGCTTGCCCACATCGTCCGCGACCGAAGCGACGGTTTCCTCGTCGCCGTCGGCGGCGGCCATTTCCACCAACTCCCCCGCATCGGAGAGGCCGGCGGTGAGCTCATCGATGCCGGTGACCACGGTGTCGAGGCGCGCGCGTTCGCGACCCAGTTCCTGCGCACGCGGCGGGTCGTCCCACACGGTGGGGCTTTCCAGTTCACGGCTTACTTCTTCGAGGCGCTCACGCTTGGTGGCGTAGTCAAAGATACCCCCTAAGCGACTCGACGCGGGCCGTGAGGTCCGCGATCTGCGCGAGGATCGGATTGGTCTCGATCATGGATGGTCGTGTCGTGCGAATGGCCTGCCATGGTAGCAAAATTGCCGCACTGCGACAGACGTCCGATGGCGACCGGACACGCCGTCGGGGTCTACCATCAGCGACTGGTACCGCTTGCCGGAGCACCGCCATGTCCAACCGCAGCCTGAACCTCGACGACACGCTGTACGGCTACATGCTCGCGCATTCGCTGCACGAGCATCCGGAACAGATCGCCCTGCGCGAGGCGACGCGCAGCCACCCCCATGCCGGCATGCAGATCTCGCCCGAGCAGGGCCAGTTCATGGCCCTGCTGGTGAAACTGCTCGGCGCGCGCCGCACCCTCGAGATCGGCGTGTTCACCGGCTACAGCGCGCTGTCGGTGGCGCTCGCCCTTCCCGATGACGGCCGCATCCTCGCCTGCGACATCAGCGACGAGTACACCCGCGTCGGCCGGCCGTACTGGGAACGTGCCGGTGTGGCGCACAAGATCGACCTGCGGCTGGCGCCTGCATTGCAGACGCTGGACGCGGAACTGGCTGCAGGTGCGGCCGGCCGCTACGACTTCGCCTTCATCGACGCCGATAAGACCGGCTACGCCGCCTATTACGAGCGCTGCCTGCAGCTGTTGCGCCAGGGCGGCCTGATCGCGATCGACAACGTGCTGTGGGACGGCGCGGTGGCGCAGCCGGCGCGGGACGACGACACCCGCGCGCTGCAGGCACTCAACGAGCGCCTGCATGGCGACGAGCGCATCGACCTGTCCATGCTGCCGGTCGGCGACGGCCTCACGCTGGCCCGCAAGCGCTGATCCCGGCACCGGCCGGCTTCAGGTCACCGCCTGCTGGTGCACCCCGCGCACGGCGCGGCCGGAAGGATCGGCCATCGCCGCGAACGCCGGATCCCACGCCAGCGCCGCAGGCGAGGAACAGGCGATCGATTTGCCGCCCGGCACGGTGGCCGCGCAGGCTTCGCCCGGGTAGTGCTGCTCGAAGATGCGGCGGTAGAAATACGCCTCCTTGGTGGCCGGCGTGTTGAACGGGAAGCGCGCGGCGGCGGCGGCGAATTCGCGGTCGCTCACCATCTGCTCGGCATGTGCCTTCAGGCCGTCGATCCAGCCGTAGCCCACGCCGTCACTGAACTGCTCCTTCTGCCGCCAGAGGATTTCCTTGGGCAAGGCGCCATCGAAGGCCGCGCGCAGCACGTGCTTTTCGATCTTGCCGCCGCCGGCCATCTTGTGGGCGGCATCCATGCCCATCGCCGCGTCGATGAATTCAAGATCGAGGAACGGCACGCGCGCCTCCACGCCCCAGGCCATCATCGCCTTGTTCGCGCGCAGGCAGTCGTAGCTGTGCAGGGCGTCGAGCTTGCGCACGGTTTCCTCGTGGAAGGCTTCGGCCGAAGGCGCCTTGTGGAAGTACAGGTAGCCGCCGAACAGTTCGTCGGAGCCTTCTCCCGACAGCACCATCTTCACCCCCATCGCCTTGATCCGCCGTGCCAGCAGGTACATCGGCGTGGCAGCGCGGATGGTGGTGACGTCGTAGGTTTCCAGGTGGCGGATCACCTCGGGCACGGCGTCCAGGCCTTCCCAGAAGGTGTAGACGAAGCCGTGGTGCACGGTGCCCAGCGCGTCGGCGGCGATCTGCGCGGCGGCGAGGTCGGGCGAGCCTTCCAGGCCGATCGCGAAGGAATGTAGGCGCGGCCACCAGGCCTCGCTGCGGTCGCCATCCTCGATGCGCTCGCGGGCGAACCTGGCGGCACAGGCCGCGACCAGCGAGGAGTCGAGGCCGCCCGAAAGCAGCACGCCGTAGGGTACGTCGGTCATCAGCTGGCGATGCACGGCCTGCTCGAAGGCGTGGCGCAGCTCGCCCGGCGCCGGCGCATGGCCCCGCGTCGCCGCGTAGTCGCGCCACGACCTGGCGTAATAGCTGCGCAGTTCGCCGGTGGCGCTGTCGTAGACATGGCCGGGTGGGAACGTGGCCACGTCCGCGCACATGCCGGCCAGCGCCTTCATTTCCGAGGCCACGCACAGGCGGCCCTGTGCATCGTGCCCCCAGTACAGCGGGCACACGCCGATGGGGTCGCGCGCGACCAGGTAACGCTGCGCCTCACTGTCCCACAGTGCGAAGGCGAAGATGCCGTTGAGCTTCGGCAGGCCATGCTCGATGAATGCAGCGGCGCCATGCTCGCGGTAGAGGGCACTGATGACCTCGCAGTCCGAGCCGGTGGTGAAGTCGTAGCTGCTGGACTCGCGCAGCTCGCGGTGGTTGTAGATCTCGCCATTCACCGCCAGCGCCAGCGCGCCGTCGCGCGAGCGCAGCGGCTGCGCACCCGAGGCCGGATCGACGATGGCCAGGCGCTCATGCACCAGGATCACCCCGGCATCCACGAATACTCCGCTCCAGTCCGGGCCACGATGACGCTGGCGCTGCGACAGCTCCAGCGCCTGCCGGCGCAAGGCAGCCAGGTCGTCGCCCGGCTGCAGGTCGAACATTCCGAAAATCGAACACATGTTGAAAGTTCCTCGGTTGCAAACCATAAAAAAACCAAGGCCCGCACTGGGCGGGCCTTGGTCGCGTGTCTGGTGGTGTTGCTTTCAGCTACGCGCGGGCCCGCCAACGATTGGCGTTATTGTTCGCGCGATTATTGTTGGCGGCCGCCACGAAGCTCCGCGCGGCAAGCGCGGTGGCGTTCGGGAAGTTGGCGGTCGTGAAGGTCATGTGTCGACTAGAACAGAAGATCGACGGCGGCGCAAGTGACGATTCGACATGAAGGCATTCGGCCGTCCATTTGCTTGTCCGCCTTGCTTATCCGCCCTGCTTATCCCTCCACGGGCTCGGCGATCCAGCTCGCCGCCTGCTCCAGCTCGGACAACCCAAACAGGCGGAAATCGGCCGGCACCAGGAAGCGCGTCGCCTTGGTCGCGGTGCGCAACCACGGCACGTCGGTCACCAGCGCCACGCGATCCCAGCCACTGATGTGGCGCATGCCGAGCATGAAGTCCTCCCACATCGCGCCGGCGTCGAAGCCGGTGAAGTCCGGCGCCACCACGAACAGCATGCGCAGCTTGCGGCTAAGTGCGAACACCGCCTCCACGTCCGGCACCAGCACCTGCTCGTAATCGGCGGCGGTCACCTGGCCGTGCGCGCGGAAGCCCAGCGTGCCGGGCGGCAATCCATCGATCTGTTCAAGCATGACGGTCTCCCTGACGGACGGGCGACCAGTGTGGCGCGCAGGCCGTGAACACGGTGCGAGTTCACATGGGTTCTTCGATGTGCCGCAACAGCAGGCGCGGCGACTCGCGCCCCTGCCAGTCATTGACGACCAGCTCGTAGACCGCGCGCAGGCGCGACGGTGGCGCAGTGGTGCCGACGTTGAACATCACCGCGTCGTGAATGCTGCCGTCGCGCGGGTCGCGCAGGCCGAGTCGCCAGTGGCCCTCGCCCATCGGCTTCCAGTGCGCGCATTCGAACAGGTTGTCGAACAACGGTTCGGGGAAGGCCTGGCCCCACGGACCGGCGTTGCGCAGCTGCAACGCCAATTCCAGCGACAGGCTGCCGGCAGGGAGTTCACCATCGGTATAGAGCGCAGCCTGCAGGCGTTCCGGCGCGATCAGTTCACGCGCGGCAGCATCGAAGGCCGCGGCGAAGCGCGGGAAATCGACGGCGCGCAGACTCAATCCCGCCGCCATTGCATGTCCGCCGAAGCGCTCGATCAGGCCGGGTTGGCGCGCATCGATCATCGCCAGAGCGTCGCGCAGGTGAAAACCGGGGATCGAGCGGCCGGAACCACGGAGGTGTTCCAGATCGTCTTCGCTGGCCGGAGCGAAGGAAATCACCGGGCGATGCAGGCGCTCCTTCAATTTGGAAGCCACCAGCCCCACCACGCCCGCATGCCACGATGGCTCGTACAGCGCCACGCCCACCGAGTCGATGTCGCGCAAGCCAGCTGTCATCACTTCCGCCTCGGCCACCATCGAGGCCTGCAGGTCGCGGCGCTCGCGGTTGATCGTATCGAGCTCACCGGCGTAACGGCGTGCCTGCGCGGCGTCATCGATGAGCAGGCATTCCACGCCGAGCTGCATGTCTTCCAGCCGCCCTGCCGCGTTGAGCCGCGGCCCCACGGCGAAACCGAGATCGCTGGCACACAGGGTGGCCATACTGCGTTTGCCGCATTCGACCAGTGCGGCGATACCAGCGCAGGCACGACCGCTGCGGATGCGTCGCAGCCCCGCTTCCACCAGCACACGGTTGTTGAAGTCCAAAGGCACCAAGTCGGCCACCGTGCCTAGCGCAACAAGGTCGAGCAAGACAGAAAGATCAGGCGCCTCCGCGGCAAACATGCCCTGCCCGCGCAACTTCGCACGCAGCGCCAGCAGCAGGTAGAACATCACCCCCACGCCAGCCAGCGCCTTGCTCGGAAACCCGTCCCCAGCAAGGTTCGGGTTCACCATCGCATCGCAATCCGGCAACTGTTCGCCGGGCAAGTGATGGTCGGTGACGATCACCCGCATGCCGAGCTCGCGCGCCCGCGCCACGCCGGCCACGCTGGCCACGCCGTTGTCCACGGTGACGATCAGTTGCGGGCATGGCTGCAGCGAATCGACCAGTGCGGGCGTGAGGCCGTAGCCATGCACGAAGCGGTTGGGCACGGCATAACCCACGTGCTTCGCACCCAGCATGCGCAGGCCGCGCACGGCCACGGCCGTGCCAGTGGCGCCGTCGCAGTCGTAATCGCCTGCGATGAGAATGGACCAATCGCCACGGATCGCTTCGGCCAGCAGCTCGGTGGCAGCATCCAGGCCGCCCAGCGACTGCGGCGGCAACAGGCGCTGCAGGCGGTGCGCCACGCCATCCGGTTGCAGCACGCCGCGCGCTGCGTAGATGCGCTGCAGTACCGGATGCACGGCAGCGTCCCAGCCGGATGGCTCGCCCTGCAGCTCGCGCCGCCGCAGCTCCATCGTGTTCACCGCGGCGCCCTGCGCCAAAAGCGCCAGCGATGCAGCGGCCGCCACGACCAGCGCTCATCGCTGGCGAATGCGATGTGCAAGGGCTGCCGCTGCGCCAGCGTCTGGATCGCCGGCCACCATGCGTCGCCGAATTCGGCGGCAGGCAAGTCCTGCAAATCGACCAGCCGGCCGGCTTGCGCCGCCGCCACGGCTTCTGGTGTGCGGGCCTGCGATGAAATGCCCGCATGCGATGCCAATGCAAGCAGCAAAACGTCGCTGCCTATCACGCCAGCAAACCCGCTTTGCAACGACGCAGGCAACCGCCCTGCCCCCCACAGCCACACGCTGTTGACCGGCGGCAGGCCGCGCGACTGGCGCGCAGCATTCAGGGGATGCTGGTGCAGCAGCACCTGCACTTCGTTGAGCAATACGCGCCAAGGGCGACCTTCCGCGCCCTGCGGCAGATGCTGGTACAAGTCCTCACCCAGCGCCTGTTCGGGCGTGGTGAAATCGGGCAGATGCACGTCGGGCGCGAGGCGCAACTGCCAGCAATCCGGCGCGCTGATTTCCAGTTGCAGGCCGAGTTCGGCGAACGCTGGCTGCAGCACCTGTGCGAAGGCCTGTGCCTCGTCCATCTCCAGCGGCATCGAACCGCAGGCAAGCAGGCGCACGCCGGTCATGTCCGGCTGTACCCAGGCCGGGTCGGCATTGAGCCAGCTGGCTTCGCCCGCATCGCCGGCCAGCTGTTCGCGGATCAGCGCGGCTACCGGCAGTGTCGCTGCATCGGCATGGAAGGCATCGGCGAGGCAGTCCAGCCGGCTGCGCGGGTCGTCGGCCAGGCGATCGGCCTGCGACAGCAAGCGGTGCAGCGGGTGCGTGCGGTCGAAGCGAGCCAGCGCCGGCAGCCACAGCTGCGTCGGTTGCGCGCTCATCAGGCTTCCAGTTCCTCGTACAGGGCCATCCATTCCGCTTCCAGCGTTTCCTTTTCGCGACGCAGTTCGGCCTGCTGCTGGCCCAGCTTCATCAACGCGGCGGTGGAACCGTTGTAGGTTTCCGGATCGGCCAGTTTCGTTTCGAGCAACGCCAGTTCGGTCTCGATGGTGGCCACGCGCGTCTCGATCTTCTTCACGCGCTGGCGGGTGACTTTTTCACTCTCGCGCTGCTGGGCAGCATTGCGGCGACGCTCCTCCGGCGATTCGACCGGTGCCGCGGGCTTCGCCTCGGCCTTGGCGGCCTTCTTGTTTGCCGAGCCGCGCGAGCGCAACCAGCGTGCGTAGTCGTCGAGATCGCCATCGAACGGTTCCACCACGCCGTCGGCCACGCGCCAGAAGCTGTCGCTGACCATGCCCAGCAGATGGCGGTCGTGCGACACCAGCACCAGCGCGCCGTCGAAATCGGCCAGCGCATCGGCCAGCGCCTCGCGCATGTCAAGGTCGAGGTGGTTGGTGGGTTCGTCCAGCAGTAGCAGGTTGGGTTTGTCCCAGGCGATCAGCGCCAGCGCGAGGCGTGCGCGCTCACCGCCGGAGAAGCCGTCCACCGACTCGAAGGCGCGGTCGCCGGCGAAGTTCCAGGTGCCGAGGAAATCGCGTAGCGCCTGCGCGGCCGCGCCGGGCGCCTTGTCCTGCAGATGGTCGAACGGGCTGGCGCCTTCGCGCAGGCTTTCCACCGTGTGCTGGGCGAAGTAGCCGATCTTCAGGTCCTTGTGCGCCTTGCGCTCGCCGCCCAGCGGCGCGAGTTCGCCGACCAGCGTCTTCACCAGCGTGGACTTGCCCGCGCCGTTGGGGCCGAGCAGGCCGATGCGCTGCCCCGCTTCAATCGAATAACGCACGTCCGACAGGACGACCGCCTTTGAACCATCAAGCCCGCCCGCCAGGGCGACGTTTGCACCCTCTCCCCGCCGGGGAGAGGGTTGGGGTGAGGGGCCAAGGCTTGCGAGTTCGCCCGTCGAAGCCTCTTCGCCAGCACCGCCCCTCACCCCGCCCCTCTCCCCAAAGGGGAGAGGGAGAAAATCGGGATAACCCGCCGCCACGTCCTCCAGCTGCAACATGGAATCGGGCACGCGTTCGGGCCTGGCGAACTGGAAGTGGAACGCGCGCTCGGCGCGCACCGCCTCGGTGCCGGCCATCTTCTCCAGCCGCTTCATGCGCGACTGCGCCTGCTTGGCCTTGCTGGCCTTGGCCTTGAAGCGGTCGATGAAGCTCTGCAGGTGCGCGCGCTCGGCCTGCTCGCGCTCGTGCGCGATCTGCTGCTGGCGCAGCTGTTCGGCACGCAGGCGCTCGAACGCGCTGTAGTTGCCGGTGTAGAGGCGTGCGCCGCCATCGACCAGGTGCAGGGTGTGGTCGATCACGCCGTCGAGGAATTCGCGGTCGTGCGAAATGATCAGCAAGGTGCCCTGGTAGCGGCGCAGCCATTCCTCCAGCCACAGCACGGCGTCGAGGTCGAGGTGGTTGGTGGGCTCGTCCAACAGCAGCAGTTCGGACGGCGCCATCAGCGCGCGCGCCAGGTTCAGGCGCACGCGCCAGCCGCCGGAAAACTCCTTCACCGCACGTTCGTGCGTCTCCGGCGCGAAACCCAGGCCATGCAGCAGGCGGCCGGCACGGGCACGAGCGTCGTAGCCATGCAATTCCTCGATGCGGTGATGCGCACGCGCCATCGCCTCGCTGTCACCGCGGGCCTGCGCATCGGCCTCGTCGCGCAGCACGGCAGCCAGTTCGGTGTCGCCGCCCAGCACGTAGTCGATCGCCGGATCGGGCAGCGCGGGCGTCTCCTGCGCCACCGAGGCCAGTCGCAGCTTCGCCGGCAGGTCGATCTCGCCGGCGTCTGCCTCGACCTGGCCCTGCAGGGCCGCGAACAGGCTGGACTTGCCGCAGCCGTTGCGCCCGATCACGCCCAGCCGCCAGCCGGACTGGATCACCAGGTCGATGTCGGACAGCAGCAGGCGGCTGCCGCGGCGCAGGGCAAAATGGCGGAACGCGATCATCGAGGCACTTCAATCGGGCGAACAGTCGCACATGATAACGGTTGTGCCGGTCACAGCCGCCGCGGTTGCCCGTGGATAGTCGCAAACAGTTCTGCTACAACGACGCGGCAACGCCTTGCGCGGAGAGGGGACCATGTTCAAGCATCGCCACAGCCTGCCCTTGCTGGCAGCCATCGCTTTTGGTGCCGGCAGCCTGGCCGTGCCGCAGACGGCCCACGCCGACAACCTGCTGATCCATCGCGTGCAGCAGGAAAAGGGCATGCACCTGCCCGCGCGCGGCATGACCATGGCGCAGGTCGAGCAGCGCTACGGGGCGCCGCAGCGCAAGCTTTCGCCGCGCGGCGGCGACACGAAGAAGCACCCGGTGATCAACCGCTGGGAATATTCCGACTTCATCGTGTACTTCGAGCATGACCACGTGATCCATTCTGTGCTGAACACGCCGGCCGGCAACAACACCCATCCCGCCGCGGCGAACTGAGCATTCCGGCCATGACGCGCCCCGCGGTGACGCGGGGTGCGTCCCTTTGTGCGTCAGCGGCCGTACTCCCGTAAACTTCGCGGCCCGATGCCATGCCGGCATCGATCCGACACGCACGAGAGTTCCGCCATGACCGAACCCCGCTGGCGCCTGCCCGCCGAATGGGAGCCGCAAGCCGCGGTGCTGATCGCCTGGCCACACGCCGGCACCGACTGGGCCGAACGCCTGGCCGAGGTGGAAACCACCTATGTGGCGCTGGCCGCGGCGGTGACGCGCTTCCAGCATCTGGTCGTGGTGGTGGCCGACGCCGACGTGCGCATCCATGCCGGGGCGCTGCTGCACGCGGCAGGCGTCGAGCTGGAGCGCATCCGCTTCGTCGAGCTGCCCTACGACGACACCTGGCTGCGCGACTCCGGCCCGATCACGCTGAAGACCGACGACGGCCGTTTCCAGCTTGCCGATTTCCGCTTCACCGGCTGGGGCGGCAAGTTCGGTGCCGAACAGGACGACGCCCTGATCGCCGGCCTGGTCGAGGCCGGCGTGTTCGGCCACGCCTCGCACCGGCGCATCGACTGGGCGCTGGAAGGCGGCGGCATCGAAAGCGATGGCGCGGGCACCGTGCTCACCACCTGGAAGTGCCTGCACCAGCGCCATCCGGAGCAGAGCCGCGAGGTGATGAGCACGATCCTGCAGGACAGCCTGCACGCCGGACGCATCCTGTGGCTGGACCACGGCTATCTCGAAGGCGACGACACCGACGCGCACATCGACACCCTCGCCCGCTTCGCGCCCGGCGAGCGCATCGTGTACCAGGCCTGCGACGACGCCGGCGACAAGCACCACGGCGAACTCGCACGCATGGGCGAAGAGCTGGCCGCGCTGCGCACCCTGGACGGCCGCCCTTACCAGCTGCATCCGCTGCCGTGGGCGCAGCCGATCATCGACGAGGGGCGCCGCCTTGCCGCCTCGTATGCGAACTACCTGATCGTCGACGGCGCAGTGCTGGTGCCCGCCTACGGCGATGCGGCCGACGACGAAGCCGCGCGCATCATCGGCAGCGCGCATCCGGGCCGCGTCGTGGTGCAGGTGCCCTGCCGTCCGCTGATCTGGCAGAACGGCAGTCTGCACTGCATCACCATGCAGCTGCCCGCCGGACTGGTGTGACTGCCGGATCGACGCACCCGCGTGCGTTGATCCGGGCTAGCTCTTTCCCTCGTTGCCCGCAGCGGGCTTGCCGTTGCGGAAGAAACGTTCGCGCACCTTTTCCTCGTCGTGGTAGTGCGTGTACGGCTTGAGCAGGTCATAGCGGGTGACCATGCCGAGCAGGGTGCGGCGGTCCGGGCCGACCACCGGGATGCGGTCGAGCCTTTCCACCGCGGCGCGCACGGCCACGCTCTGGCAGCTCTCGTCGGGCAAGGCGACCACCGGCTCCTTGCCCACCACGTCGGCCAGCCGTGCGCTGCCCGCCGGATCCTCCCTGAGCCAGCGCTGCACGTCCTGCCGGTTGACCACGTTGAGCAGCCCACCGTCGGCATCCACCACCGGGAACGCGCGGTATTGCTGGTCGGCGCCGAAATAGCGATCCGCCAGTTCGCGCACGCTGAGGCTGCCGGGCACGGTGATCATCGCGGTGGTCATCACCTCGCGCACCGGGGTGTGTTCGAGCCGGTCCACCGTGTACTCGCGGAAGATGTCCAGGCCGCGCCGGGCGATCTTCTCGGTGAGGATCGAGCGCTTCATCAGGAACACGCTGACGCCGTAGGCCGTGGTGCAGGCCACCAGCAGCACCGGCAGCGCACTGGCGTTATGGGTGAGTTCCAGCGCGAACATGATCGAGGTGAACGGCAGGCGCATCACGCCGGCCAGCATCGCGCCCATGCTGAGCAGCGGCCACAGCAGCGGATCCGGGCCGGGAAACACCATCGCCTCCAGCCCGCCCAGGCCAGCGCCCAGCGACAGCAGCGGCGCCAGTACGCCGCCCGATGTGCCCGAACCGAGATAGATCACCCACATCGCCGACTTCACCAGCATGAACACCAGGATCGCCATGCCCACCAGTTGACCGGTCAGCAGCCTGTCGATCACGCCGTAGCCCACGCCCAGGGTCTGCGGGTCGATCACGCCGCCGATGCTCACCGCCGCTGCGCCGATCAGCGGCCACCACATCCAGTGCACCGGCAGCTTGTGGAAGGCATCCTCGGCGCGATACACCAGCGCGGTGAGCGCCGTCGCCAGCAGGCCGGCGAGGAAGCCGCACACCGCGGCCAGACCGAAGCTTGGCAGGCTGATCTCGAACGATTCCGCCAGCGGGAACAACGCGCCCGGGCCGAGCAGCCACATGCGCAAGGCATCGGCGACGAAGCAGGCGATCGCCACTGGAATCGTGCTGCGCGGACGCAGCTCGAACAGCAGCAGTTCCACCGCCAGCAGGGTCGCCGCGATCGGCGTGCCAAAGGTGGCTGCCATGCCCGCGCAGGCGCCGGCCACCAGCAGGGTGCGGCGCTCCATCGAGGTGAGATAGAACATCTGCCCGAACAGCGAACCCACCGCGCCGCCGGTCATGATGATCGGTCCTTCGGCGCCGAACGGGCCGCCGGTGCCGATCGCGATCGCCGCCGACAGCGGCTTCAGGATCGCCACCTTCGCCATCATCTGGCTGCGGCGGAACAGGATCGCTTCCAGCGCCTCGGGAATGCCATGGCCGCGGATGCGGTCGCTGCCATAGCGCGCCATCAGCCCCACCAGCAGCCCGCCAACCAGCGGCGCCAGCACGATCGCCCACACGGGCGCATGCAGGCCAGGCGCGACAAACGCGAAGGAGAACTCCTGGCGGAACGACAGGTTGGTGACCAGGCCGATCATGCAGTACAGCACGTACGCGACGAAGGCCGCGGCGATGCCCACGAACACGGCCATCAGCGAGAGCTTGAGGATGCTGACGCTGGGACGGAAATCGCTCTGGCTCAGCGTGTCCTGCTTCCAGCGTTCGTACTTGCACAGCAGCCAGGTGGTGACGACGTTCACGCGCCACCTCCGCCACCGGTGCCGCAGCACGGGATCGCGCGTCCGTCGGCATCGCCCATCGGCCACCTCCGTCAGGAAAGCATCGCTGCGATCCAGAGTAGCGGAAGCGCGTCGCCGCGGTCATGACGGCGCCCCTTGTTACACTATGTGGCGCAAACCCTCACGCCGAACGCCCATGACCCGCAAGATCCTGAAAGCCGCCCTGTTGCAGGAAACCGACCGCGGCAGCCGCGACGCCAACCTCGACGCCATCGAGGCCGGCCTGCGCGAAGCCGCCAGGGCCGGCGCCGAACTGGTACTGCTGCAGGAGCTGCACAACGGCCCGTACTTCTGCCAGCACGAGTCGGTCGACCTGTTCGACCTGGCCGAGAGCATTCCTGGCCCCGCTACCGCGCGCATCGGCAAGCTGGCCGAGGAGCTGAAGCTGGTGGTGGTGGCCTCGCTGTTCGAGCAGCGCGCGGCCGGGCTGTACCACAACACCGCGGTGGTGTTCGATCGTTCGGCGGTGATCGCGGGCAAGTACCGCAAGATGCACATCCCGGACGATCCGGGGTTCTACGAGAAGTTCTACTTCACCCCGGGCGACCTCGGCTTCGAGCCGATCGACACCTCGGTGGGCCGTCTCGGTGTGCTGGTGTGCTGGGACCAGTGGTATCCGGAAGCCGCGCGCCTGATGGCGCTGGCCGGCGCGGAACTGCTGCTCTACCCCACCGCGATCGGCTGGGATCCGAACGACGCACAGGACGAGAAGGATCGCCAGCGCGAGGCCTGGGTCACCGTGCAGCGCGGCCACGCGGTGGCGAACGGCCTGCCGCTGCTGGCCTGCAATCGCACCGGCCACGAGGCCGATCCCTCGGGTACGGGTGCCGGCATCCGGTTCTGGGGCACCAGTTTCGTGGCCGGACCGCAGGGCGAATTCATCGCCAAGGCGGGCACTGACCAGCGCGAGTTGCTGATTGTCGAGATCGACATGCAGCGCAGCGAGCATGTGCGCCGCATCTGGCCGTTCCTGCGCGACCGCCGCATCGATGCCTACGGCGATCTGCTCAAGCGCTTCCGGGATTGAGTTTAGTTTACCTCTGCGATCGTCCCTGATCGCGAAGATCACACGGGCGGCCATCCTTGGCCGCACTCTTCGATACTGCGTTCATCCCTGCATCGTGGAAATCAGATGGGCAGCTGTCCCTGGCCGCACTTCTGACTTGCTTCGCGCGGGGTACGTCCCCATGCTTGGACTTTCCCCGTGACCGGCACGCCCTGCGCATGAGTGTCCCCGAACCCGCCCTGCCGTTGCCCGCCGTGCTGCAGGACCAGCCGATCGAGCGTGTCGAGCGCGACGGTGTCGAATACGTGGTACTGGGCACCGCCCACGTCTCGCGCACCAGCATGGAGGCGGTGCAGGCGCTGCTGGAGCACGAGCACTTCGACGCGGTGGCGGTGGAGCTGTGCGAGAGCCGCGCGCAGGGCATGCGCGATCCGGATGCGTTCAAGCGCATGGACCTGTTCCAGGTGATCCGCCAGGGCAAGGCCGGCATGGTCGCGGCCAGCCTGGTGCTCTCCACGTTCCAGAAGCGCCTCGCCGAGCAATCCGGCATCCAGCCCGGTGCCGAGATGAAGGCGGCGATGGATGGTGCCGGGGCACGCGGCCTGCCGTTGTGGCTGGTCGATCGCGAGGTCGGCACCACGCTCAAGCGCGCCTGGCACAGCGTGGGTTTCTGGCAGCGCTTCGGCCTGCTCGGCGGCCTGCTCGCCAGCGTGTTCGAGCGCGAGGAGATCGAGGCCAGCGAGATCGAGAAACTGAAACAGGGCGACATGCTGGAGAGCGCATTCAGCGAATTCGCCAGCGAATCGAAGCCGCTCTACCAGAGCCTGATCGGCGAGCGCGATGCCTACATGGCCGCGCGCCTGCGCGAGGAAGCCGCGCGCACGGCTACCGGGACGCCACGCCGCGTGCTGGTGGTCATCGGTGCGGGTCATCTGAAGGGTCTGTGCCGTCTTCTGCGCGAACAGCAAGGCGACCCGGCAGCGGCCGCCACGGAACTGGCGCAGACACCGCCGAAGGCGCGCTGGCCGAAGTGGCTGGCCGTGGGCCTGGTGCTGGTGGTGTTCGCGGCGATCGCCTGGGCCTTTCACCACAACACCGCGCTGGGCAAACAGGCGCTCACCGCATGGGTGTTGTTCACCGGTGGCTTCGCCGCGCTGGGCGCGGTTGCTGCCGGCGCGCATCCGCTCAGCATCCTCGCCGCCTTCATCGCCGCGCCGATCAAGCCGTTCCGGCCCGGCATCCCCTCCGGCGGCATCAGTGCGATGGTCGAGGCCTGGGTGCGCCGTCCGCGCGTGGCCGACTTCGACACCTTGCGCGACGACATCGTGCACTGGAGCGGCTGGTGGAAAAACCGCGTGGCACGCACCCTGCTGAACTTCTTCCTGGTCAGTCTGGGCACCATCGTGGGCGAGTACAGCGCGGGTATCCACATCTTCCGCAGCCTGGTCTAGGCGCGCCACCCAGCGACAATACGCCACCTTGCGGCATGCGCTGCGGCAGGTTGTCCATGCCGGGAGGTGCTGTCTATACTGCGACAGCTGCTGCACTCATTCGCATCTGTCGCCGCACCTGGGGAACGATCTCGATGATTCGACTGCAATTGCTTGGTCTGGCAGCCGCTGCCGCCCTGCTGGCCACCGCCAGCGCGCACGCCGAAGGCGACAAGGCGGCGGGACGCACGCTGGTCTACACCTGTGCCGGCTGCCACGGCGTACCGGGCTACTCCAACGCCTACCCGGACTATCCCGTGCCGAAGATCGCCGGGCAGAACGAGCAGTACATCATCAGTGCGCTGAACGAGTACAAGAGCGGCGACCGCACGTATCCGACGATGGTGGCGCAGGCGCAAAGCCTGTCCGACCAGAACATCAAGGACATCGCCGCCTACCTGTCCAGCCTCACGCCGATCAAGTGATCGCGAACCTCAAGGATCCACGCATGCAACGCGCACTCGCCCTGCTTTCATGCGGCGCCGTCCTGGCGTTCGCCTCCGCTCCGCTGCTGGCCAGCGGCAATGCCGCGAACGGCAAGACCAAGGCCGCCGCCTGCTTCGCCTGCCACGGTGCCGACGGCAACGCGGTCGATCCGCAGTACCCGCGCCTCGCCGGCCAGTACAACGAGTACCTGCAGCAGGTGTTGCACGAGTACAAGGATGGCCGCCGCAACAACCCGATCATGAAAGGCATGGTGGCCACGTTGTCCGACCAGGACATCGAGGACATCTCCGCCTACTTCTCGAGCCTGCCGACCAAGCTCGACACGCTGAAGGGGCACGTGCAGGGCGATTGAGTCGTCCCGCAGCACGCTTCGCGACGGGAAAGCCCGCCTTCCGGCGGGCTTTCCCGTTCAGCGAATCGCTTGCCTCAACCCAGCGCCGACTTGCCTTCGTGCTTGCTGTAGTACGGCTGCTTGCCATCGCTGTGGTCGGTGGCGTCGCGCACCGCGGTCACTTCGGGCACGCGCTCGCGCAAGGTTTTCTCCACACCCTGCTTCAGGGTGACATCGACCATGCCGCAGCCGTGGCAACCGCCGCCGAACTGCAGCTTCACGACACCCTCGGCATCGACCTCCAGCAGGGTGACGCGGCCGCCGTGCGAAGCCAGCCGCGGGTTGATCTCGGCATCGAGCACGTAGCGCACGCGTTCGATCACCCCGGCTTCCAGCCCCGGCACGTCGCCCTTGATCTTCGGCGCACGGATGTTCAGCAGGCCGCCGGTGGCGTTCGGTTCGAAGTCGATGCTCGCGCCGTCCAGCCACGGCGCGCTGTCGCCCTCGACGTGAAAGTCGAAACCGGCGCATTCGATCGTCCACTCGTTGCCGGCCAGCTCGGCCGGTTCGCAGAACTCCAGTTCGCAACTGGCCGCCGGCGTGCCTGGCTCGGTCACATGCAGGCGGATGCCCAGTCCTTCGTTGCCTTGTTGCGCCAGCAGGCGGCGGAAATGCTGCTGCGCGCGTTCGGAAATCTCGATCATGCTTCACCTGTGACGAATATCGCAGCGGGCGCGTTCACCCGCCCGCTGAATCAGCACCATTTTAGTACTGTTTTGTCGCGCGGGGAGAGTGGTCCATGGATGACCCGGCTTTGAGGAGCGAGGATCGCTGCCGGCTTTGACTTTTGCGCGCGCAACTTCGACGCTGCGCAGCCTCGCCTTTGCCTACCGATGGAGTTGCCATGAACATCCACGATTTCGCCAGCCAGCACTGCCAGCCGCGCAAGGGCAAGGAACATGCGCTGAGTGCGGACAAGATCACCCAGTTGCTGCAATTGCTGCCCGACTGGAAGCTCGCCGCGGATGGCCACGCGATCGTCAAGGACTTCCGCTTCCGCGACTTCCACCACACACTGGGCTTCATCAACGCGGTGGGCTTCATGGCCAACCACGAAGATCATCACCCCGACATCGAAGCCGGCTACGGACACTGCCAGCTGCTGTGGTCCACCCACGACGTGGGCGGCCTCTCGCTCAACGACATCATCTGCGCAGCCAAGGTCGAGGCGCTGCTGGCGCGCTGAGCGTGCGGCGATCCCTCGCGCCTATGATGCGCCGCTGGCTGTTCGCCGCGGGTTTCGCGCTGCTGGTGGCGCTGCTGTTGTTCGGCCTGCGGGAACTGGCCGCGCGAATCACCGCGGCCCACCTGCAACATGCGGCGGACCGGCAACTGGCCCTGATCGAGCACGGCCAGCCGCTATGGCAATGGCGGCTGCGCCAACCACATGACCTCGTCGCCGGCCGCGCCTTTGGTGCCGCCGATGTGCAGCGCGTCGGCGACGGTCTGCGCATCCGCAGTCGCGACGGCACGCCATTCGAACTGGGCCTGCCGGTAAGCGGCATGCTCGATCCGGGTCACTGGCCGTTGCTGGCGCTGCACGGTGAAGCCGATGCACCGTTCCGGCTGGGCATGGCATGGCGGCCGCGGCTGGGGCAACCGGGCTGCGTCGGCTGGCAGGACGTACCTGTCGTGGCCGGCACGCTGAACGTCGTGGTCGACCTGCGCCAGCTGCACTGGCGGGCTGCCGACGGCAGCGACTGCGCCGCGCCGCAGCGGATCGAGATGCTGCGGCTGAAGCTGGCGCTGCCGGCCGGTGCGTCACTGCATCTGGATGAAGTGGCGCTGCATCGCGATGCTCCATTGCCCGCACCAGCACGCCCCTCGCTGCAGCTGTCGTCCGATCCGGCAACAGCCACACGGCAACTTGCGGATCCCGCCTTGCCGGCCGCGCCCTGGATCGCCCTGCCTGCCGACGCTTCGTCGGAAACGCAACTGGCCCTGCGCCAGCTGATCTGGCGGCAGCGGCCGGGCGCCCTGATCCTGCCGCATGGCGACACGCCGACCGCTGCGGGTGACCTAGGTGACCACGGCTGGTTGCCCTGGGGCGGTACCATCGGCTATTTGCTGGCGCTGGCCGGACTGGCCTGGTGGTCGCCGCGCCTGCGTCGGCGCCACTGGCTGGAACTCGTCGCCTGCGTGGCCGGTCCCTTGTGGCTGGTCACCGGTCTGCAACTGGGCCTGCGTCTGTCCTTGCCCGGTTTGCTCTGCTTCACCGGCGCCTTGCTGTTCGCGGCACAGGCCGAATGGCGGCAACGGCCCAGCAACTGGCGCTGGCTGGGCGACTGGCGTGCCTGGCTGATGCCGTTCGCCCTGCTTCCGCTGGCTCTGTTGCTGATCGCCGGGTATGGCGGGCATTTCAAGGTGCCCGCGCCCGGGCACGTGCTGGTCTATCTGCTGTGGGCCGTCCTGCAGCAATGGTTGATGCTGGCCGTGGTGTTGCGCCGCCTGGAAGGCGGGCGGCTCCACCCCGCCCTCGCCGTGCTGCTCACCGCCCTGGTGTTTGCCCTGATGCACACGCCGAACGGTGCCCTGATGCAACTCTGCCTGCTGGCCGAGCTGTGGTGGGCGTGGTGCTTCCGGCGCTCACGCACGCTGCTGCCGGTCGCCGCCGCGCATGTGGTCTGCGCCCTGCTGGTGGAAGCCGGCCTGGTGGGCGACGTGCTGCGTTCGCTGGAGGTCAGCGCCCGTTTCTTTCTTTGAAGAGTGCGGCCATGGATGGCCGCCCGTTTGATTCACGCGATCAAGGACGATCGCCAAGGGACTTCCGAGCCGCCTGGATGTATGGCAGGTGCTTGCCTTTCACCATCAGCACGTCGAGGAAGGTCTTCAGGTCGTCCGGCAGCGGCGCCGAGAAGCTGTACAGGCGCCCGTCCAGCTCGAAACTGAGATGCGAGGCATGCAGGAACAGCCGCTGCAACCCCATCTCGCGGAAACGCTTGTTCATCTCGCGGTCGCCGTATTTCGGGTCGCCCGCCAGCGGGTAGCCGATGTGCGCGGCGTGCACGCGGATCTGGTGAGTGCGCCCCGTGCCCAGCGTGGCCTGCATCAGGCGGGCGCCGGGGTACTGCTCCATCTCGCGGAAGAAGGTGAGTGCGGGCTTGCCGTCGTCGCTGACCCGCACCATGCGCTCGCCGCCCTGCAGGGCGAACTTGCGCAGCGGCACGTTGACATCGAATTTGGCCTTGGGCGGGTGGCCCGTCATCAGGCACAGGTACTGCTTGGTGACCTCGCCGGCACGGATCGCCGCCTGCAGGCCGGTCAGGCCAGCGCGGGACTTGGCCAGCACCAGCACGCCGCTGGTGTCGCGGTCGAGCCGGTGCACCAGTTCCAGCGATTCGTGCGGACGTGCCGCGCGCAGCAGTTCGATCGCGCCGTGGCTCACCCCGCTGCCGCCGTGGCTGGCGATGCCGGAGGGCTTGTCGATCACCAGGAAATGCTTGTCCTCGAAGATCACCGCCTCGGCCACCGAGGCCACCATCGTCTCGGGCGCCGCACGCGTTTCGGCGGGCTCAGCCTGCCGGATCGGCGGAATTCGCAGCATATCGCCGTCGGTTAACCGCGTGTCCGGCTTGGCACGCTTGCCGTTCACCCGCACCTGGCCGGTGCGCAGCAGGCGGTAGATCATGCTCTTCGGCACGCCCTTGAGCAGGGTCACCAGCGCGTTGTCGATGCGCTGGCCGTCCCGCTCCGGACCAATCGTGACTTGACGCACACCTTGAGGTACGTCGCGGGAAGTTGCCGTCTGCATTGAAAAAAACCTGTATGAATGGGATACTCGGCGGGCGCCATTCCCTGCCCGCCGAGACCGGTTCGGGCCGGGGCCCCGCCCGTCACGCCGGCGAGGATTGCGCCGACTGCCCAAGGATCGATTCCCAAGCAGCGGTCGCGACTCCCTTTCATCGTAACGGTTCGGGCTGTCGTTTGCCCGAAGCCTGTCGCTTGGGCGCGGCTGGTGCAGCAGACCGAACATCCGGGCGCCGGGAACGGCGCCGTCACATGAGCCGCTCCACCGCAGCGGCGCGATCCACGGCAGGCCGCCATCCCGGCGCCACCGCGGCACGCGACGCGCGGGCGAGCTGAGGAAAACTACAATGAAGCGCATGTTGATCAACGCAACTCAGCGTGAAGAGTTGCGTGTGGCCATCGTCGATGGCCAGAACCTTTACGATCTCGACATCGAAATCCCCTCCCGCGAACAGAAAAAGGCCAACATCTACAAGGGCCGCATCACCCGCGTCGAGCAATCCCTTGAAGCCTGCTTCGTCGACTACGGCGCCGAGCGCCACGGTTTCCTGCCGCTGAAGGAAATCGCCGACCAGTACTTCACCCCCGGCCTCAACCCGCACAAGTCGGGCATCCGCGACCTGCTCAAGGAAGGTCAGGAAGTCGTCGTGCAGGTCGAGAAGGAGGAGCGTGGCAACAAGGGCGCCGCGCTGACTACCTTCATCTCGCTGGCCGGCCGCTACATGGTGCTGATGCCGAACAACCCGAAGGCCGGCGGCGTCTCGCGCCGGATCGAGGGCGAGGACCGGCAGGCCCTGAAGGAAGCGCTGGAGCACGTCACCGTGCCCGACGACGTCGGCCTGATCGTGCGCACCGCCGGCCTCGGCCGCGATGCCGAAGAGCTGCAGTGGGACCTGGACTACCTGCTGACCCTGTGGCGCTCGATCTCCGAGGCCGCCAGCAAGCGCAAAGCACCGTTCCTGATCTACCAGGAATCCAAACTGTTCATCCGCGCCCTGCGCGACTACCTGCGCAGCGACATCGGCGAGATCCTGATCGACGAGGAATCGCTGTACGAGGACGCCCGCGAGTTCATGCAGCAGGTGATGCCCACCTCGCTGCGCAAGCTCAAGCTGTACAAGGACGACACCCCGCTGTTCAACCGCTACCAGATCGAGACGCAGATCGAGAGCGCGTTCGACCGCCAGGTGCGCCTGCCCTCCGGCGGCTCGATCGTGATCGACCAGACCGAAGCGCTCACCGCGATCGACATCAACTCGGCCAAGGCCACCAAGGGCTCGGACATCGAGGAAACGGCGTTCAACACCAACCTCGAAGCCGCGGTCGAGATCGCCCGCCAGTGCCGCATCCGCGACGCCGGCGGCCTGATCGTGATCGACTTCATCGACATGGACAGCCCGCGCCACCAGCGCGAGGTGGAAGAAAAACTCAAGGACGCGCTCAAGCTCGACCGCGCCCGCGTGCAGGTGGGCCGCATCTCGCGCTTCGGCCTACTGGAGCTGTCGCGCCAGCGCTTGCGCCCCAGCCTCGGCGAAGCCACCCAGATCGTCTGCCCGCGCTGCGAAGGCCACGGCCACATCCGCAGCGTGGAATCGCTGGCGCTGTCCACCCTGCGCCTGATCGAAGAGCACGCGATGAAGGACAACACCGGCCAGGTGCTGGTGCAGGCGCCGCCCACGGTGGCCAACTTCCTGCTCAACGAGAAGCGCGCCAGCGTGGTCGAGATCGAGCTGCGCCACAAGGCGCACGTGGTGATCGTGGCCGACGACAAGCTGGAAACGCCGCATATCGAGATCCAGCGGATCAAGGAAGCGGACATGGGCGAGCACAGCAAGCCCAGCTACGAACGCCTCACCGCGGTCGAAGCCGCGCCGTTGCCCAAGATGGGCCAGGCACTGGGCAGCAGCGAGCAGCCCGCCGTCAGCGGCATCGTGCCCGCCACGCCGGCCCCGGTGCGCGAAGAAGCACCCGCTCCCGCGCCGCAACCGGTGCAACCGCGCCGCGCCGCTGCTCCTGCTCCGGTCGCTGCCGCCCCGGACGGCGGCATCATCTCCCGCCTGTTCGGCTGGTTCCGCCACAGCGCCGCGGCAACGGCTACCAGCGAGCCTGTCGCCATGCCGGCCGGCGGCAAGGACCGCAGCAACCAGGCACGCGACAATCGCCAGCAGCAGCCGCGTCGCGACGAGCGCAACCGCAATGCGCAGGGCAACAGCGGCAACCGCCAGCGCCGCGAGGCCGGCACGCCGTCGGCCAAACCGAACCAGCAGCAGAACCGCAACAACCGCCAACAAGGCAACGAGGGTGGATCGCGCCAGCAGGCGCAGGCCAATCCCCAGGTGCCGAAGCAGGAGCGTCAGCAGCAATCACGCAACACTGCCGTGGACACCAGCAAGGCCGCCCAGCCGGAGCGTGCCGAACGCAAAGCGGCGGCACCGGCTCCCGCTGCGGCCCCGGCGCCGAAGCCGGAAACAGCGGCCACGCGCCCTGCTGCCGCACCCGCCGAACCGGTCGACGAGGCCAAGCTGGCCATCCTGCCGGCCGCCGTGGGCCAGGAAACCGCCGATGCCGCCGCCGGCGACGCCGAAGGCCCCTCGCGCCGCCGTCGCGGCCGCCGTGGCGGTCGCCGCCGCCGTCGTCACGAGGACGCAGCTGCCGACACGACGCAGAACGCCGAACAGCTCAACGAGCTGGACGACGAGGATCGCGATGAGGCCGATGCCGCCAGCGAGGAAGCCAGGCCAGCAGCGGTGTCCCCGCCTGTCAACGCAGCAGCGCCGGTGCCTGCAGAAAAGTCTGCCGACGAGATCGTCGAACAGGCAGTGATTTCGCCCGCGCCCGTCACACCCCGTGTTGCTCCCGCGCCGCGCAATACGCCGGCGCAGGCCGAGCGCTCCGAGCCTGCGCGCGTGGTGCTGACCGAGGCGCCATTGGCAGCCGCCGTCGCTACCGCCTTCAGCCTGCCGCCGCTGCCGCCGATCCCGGAGAAGCCCGCGGCACCTGCGCCCGCCACGGACGCGGCACGACCGGCCGAGGCGGACACCGCCACCGGCGGCGAAGCCCATCAGGCACGTGAGTCCGCGCCGCAGGCCGCCGAGAAGAAGGACGCCGCGGAGGCATCTGCCCCGGCTCCGTCCGCAGGCACGGAGGCTCACGCAGAATCTCCGCATGCAGGCATCAATGGTCATGCCGCACCTGCGCCGGCCACGGTGCAGCCGCAACAGGGTGACCTGCTCGTCGATTCCGCCAGCGTACCCGCGGTGACCAAGCCCGAGGCCGAGGTCAAGGCCGCCGATGCAACCATGGAGCCCGAAGAGGAACCCAGGCAGGACGCAGCGCCCTGAGCGCCGTGATCACCCGCCCACGAAAAAGCCGGACCAACGTCCGGCTTTTTCGTGGGCGGGATCCGAGTCAGATGGACTCAGGCGCCTACCTGGTGGTTTGGCGCATCGATCAGGCCATGCACCGTCATCAGGTGGGCAAGCCCCAGCACGTGCTCCACGTGCAGTTTCTCCATCAGCCGCTGCTTGTAGGTCGATACCGTCTTCGGGCTCAGGTTGAGCTGCTCGCCGATGATCGTCAGCGGCTTGCCGCGCACCAGCATCAACGCCACCTCCAGCTCGCGGCTGGACAGGGCATCGAACGGCGAGCTGCTGCCGTCCAGCGTGGCCAGTGCCAGCTGCTGCGCCACCGCCGGCGCCAGATAACGCCGGCCGGCAGCCACCTGGCGCACCGCCGTCACCAGCTCATCGGCGCTGCAGCCCTTGGTCAGGTAGCCCGAAGCACCGGCATCGAGCAGGCGCTTGGGAAAGCGGCCGTCGTCGACCACGGTAACCACCACGATGCGCGTCGCCAATTCGGCGCGACTTACCCGCTCGGTGAGCTCGATGCCGCTCATGCCCGGCATGTGCACGTCCACCAGGGCGATCTCGGGCTTGAGACTCCGGACCAGGCGCAGGCCTTCCTCCGCGCTGGCCGCCTCGCCGCAGATGCTCATGTCCGGCTGCTGTTGCAGGATCATCCGGAAACCCGTGCGCACGAGTTCGTGGTCGTCGATGAGAACGATCTGGATCATGTCCTGCCCTCCCTGATGGCTGCTCCTGGTTGCCGCTATGCCGCGAGGATGTGGCGCATGAGTGCGCCAGGACACCACTCGCGCTGGAAGCTAGGTGGCTTTGCCGAAGGATGCAAGCGAAACCCTGGCACTGATCCGACCCGGGTCGCCATGGAGTCATCAAATGCGAAGTACGTCACATCAGGCAATGATTTCGCATGCCGCACTACGCCGGCCGGACCACCTGCATCGAGCGTTCCAGCACGGGCGTTGCGATCTCTGCTGTGCAAACGGATGTTCCAGGACAAACACCATGCAGGCGTTCCCCGTGTACGTGCCGCGATACGGCAAGACGATGGATGGACGCGCCAAGATCCTCCGTCGATCGCACGCACTCCATCAATCCATCAATGCCTTGCACGCACTTTCGACCGATGCCTGCATACTCATCCCACACGAGCATCGATCACCATCACGCGTAAACCAGCTTGCCGGATATGTCGTGAGTTTTACTGACATATCGCGACAAGAAAAAACCCGCCAAGTAGCGGGTTTTCCTGAAATTTCCGGTTACCCGGAGATTTGCGATTGGTGCCAAGAGGGGCACCGAATCTCGCATAGGATCAGGGTTGCACGAGTCGTCCAAAAAAATATGCCCCCATAAGTGCCCCCAGCTCGTAGCCGTTTACGCGCCCTCTCAACCAACCCAGCAAAACGCCAGCCACCGGCCAGGAGCTGACGGTCGCCCCCCCTGAGCCGAGTAGCGCGATAGCGGGCGTTGAATGTTCGCCTTGTCGGTCGTTGTGGTAGTAATCAGATGCCCAGGCCGAGCGTCCGCTGTGCCCGGCTATAATCCATTGTGATGGCCGCACCAAGCACGTAGCGCTGTACTTATTCATTCATTGGGCAATGGAGCCACGGCATGAGAGTGGTCATCAACGGAGCAGGCATTGCGGGTTCCGCACGGATCAGGGGGAGGTGCGTGCTAAAACCGCCCTCGTGGGGCTGGCACAGCACCATCCTTTGACGTCGTTCAGAACGAGCCTAACAAGCTCTTCATGGACAGCAAATACGGGGCTGACGTAAGGCAACGTGTACTCGGAAAAGTCTCGATCGCGAGGCAATGGCCCTCTCCGATTCCCGCTGCTTAATGCGAAGAGATCCAATGCGGCTTTTTGGAGCATCCACCCTTCACTAGCATGATCCTCGGGAACAAGGCCCTTGTCTATTTGTTCGCGGATACTGCACAGCACCCACTCGAGTCTCGCCTGTACATCGGCTTCACTCAAGCTCGGCAGCCGTCCTTCGTACTCTTCTTTAAAGGCGGCTCGAGCAGCATCGTAAATTACGTCCCAATTTACGGTCTTTGCAAGACTAGGGATTTGTTCCTTTATGAAGAGATCGTGCCCAATAACTTGAAATCCGGCGGAGGATCGTCCCCAAAGGTTGCAGAGGTAGTTCAATTGCTTGCTGTTCGTTTGAGATAATTCATCTAGAATCTTCTGTAATTCGTGAAGCAGGCCGAATAGAAGATTTACTTTTCGCTTTCCAGCGCAGATATCGAGTTCGGACCAAAAAAAAGGATTCGAGGCGCAAATGGGAGCGCCGTCATCGATGAAGGCGAGCAGCGCTGGTGGGAAGACGATATGGGTTGGTGCTGCCGGAAATCGGATCCGCTTCTCATGTACGAGGGTCAATAGCCTCTCTTTTGTAGACGGATCAATGGGCTCGGTTCTGGACCAGTCCTTCACCTCGAGCGCGAGTGGAATAATTCGCTCACCAAGGTGTTTCTTCAGCGCCTTGTGGAGCTTTAGGAAGCGAGTGCCTGTAATGACTTCGTCTGGAAAGAGAACAGGGTGCGATCCTGCGCGCAACGGCTTACAAAACATCGCCGCAGCACTACTTATCGAGTTTTTCGTCCCATGACGATCGAGCCGAGGCGAGAGAAATACGTGAACTCCAACCTCTATCCCGGCATCCCGAAGTGTTTCAGCTAGTACGCGGACAGGTAGTGTGGCCCCGATAGGCGATTCGATGATATCGAGCTGCTTGATTCCGCTGACTTGACACCAGCGAAGTAGCTTAAACGCGACGTTAGCGAGAACTACGGATTGTTGGCGCCCATAGTCATGGAGCTGGGAGGCTCCCCAACGATAGAGAGCGTCGATTCCAGGTGGCGTCTCGGGGTGAGTTACGAATGGCGAAAACTTCGAAGGGACAGCAACAACTTGGAATTCGATGAAGTTAGCCAAGCTTGTGACCAGACGTTCACTTGCGTTGCGAAGTCCCTTGCATTCGAGGTGCGAATGGAGAATGACGTCTAGTTCGCCCTCTCTCATGTCTCTTGCTAGATAGGCGATCCAATCATCCCTCAGTTCGCCCGGGTAGTTCTGAAGCGATGCTTTCACGGCTTCAGAAGCCTTCAGTGGGTCAGTAAAGGAAAACTTCTCAGCCAATATCGCCGAAATGAAGGCATTGTCGTCAATGTTTGCCTCAGACGTCATATCTGGCGTGCTCATTCGTTGCTTTAATAATCGGGCTGGCGAAACAGCGAGATTCTTCGCCTAAGTCGACATAGTGTGTACTGTTGTTGCTTACTTGGACTCCAAGTCCACGCAGAAATGGCCGGTTAGGGTCGGCTTGCGCCCATCGCGGCATGCTATCTCGCCACCAAGAATCCCTAAAGTGTCCAGACTCAGCGATGAGTTATCAAATGAATATCCCCTGTTCTTCTAGCCTCATTGGCCGCGACGACATGTTCTTGCCATCCTGGAGCGTGGGTAATGACCTGATAGGCTAACTTCGGACCAAAATGGTTGAACAACGCAATGTTGACAACAACGCATTGCAAGCCAGATTTAGTGGTGACATCCTCGATAAACATCTCATGCATCGATGCTTGCGGGTCCTGACCTGATGAAACGGATTTGCTCCCGATCCAATTTGAATAATCAGTTCGTTCTGACTTCAGAATGGCAATAGCGGGACTTTCCTCCAGAGGAAAAAGTCCACGTTCCCATATATGAAATCCGTGGGCAACCTTGCACAGAAATCGAATTACTTGTGGTGGGACGATTTTCGATGACAGGTCAATTTTAGTAGCACCGTAAATCCTACAGAGCCTCGCGATTGCTCCTGTAAGCTTTTCTGAGTGTGCAGCACCGGCATCTTCAACAGCACCTCGATATATAATTGCGTCGTTGGTGGAATATAACTCCATCCCGTCTTTTGCCATCAAGGGCAGTGAGTTCGTGAGATATCGTGGTGCGATCAAGCCTGGCATTGAAATCAATGCCACCGCTTCCTCCTTACGCACGTATCGAGTGAACTTTTGACCGCGAGCGTTAGCAAATGTCATTTTGACATGCGTTTGTTGCTTCTTTGGCTTATAGGACCTAAGGCCCATCACTAGGCGTGGATCAGACAACCATCCTGACTTAAGTACAGCGGTCTCAATATAGCCAATTATTTTCTGACACCTCGCGCAGCATGACTTTGGAAACAGCAGATCTCCATTCAGGCCACGTGGCATTACATGCTCATCAGTAAATGGTGGCTTGCCATCCTCACAATACATGCACCTTCCAAGTGGCTCATGGCGTACCGTGTCCATCATATAGCGCTCTGATTGCAAAGGCCGATCCGGGCGGATGCACGACAAGGCTTAGTTGACCTGTAGCCGGCATCGGCGTTCATATCGGGCAGCCTACCCGAAACCCTACTGTCGCGACTGGCGGGTTTGGGTCGGCTGCTGCCAGTCGATTGTGCCCGACCGGTGACCCAATACGCACAACCTCGAGCGTTCCAAGCTGAATTCATCGGGATATCCAGTGTGATTGACCGGCACCTGGGATTTGATCCGTCATTGCCATCTCGGTGAAATCAACGCTTGCGTCGCGGCGCGAGCAGTTCCGACCGCCCCACGGGCATCCGGGAAGGTTCCGGCGGTTCCGGATCCGAGAACCCCGCAGCCTTGATCGCCGCATCCAGCCCGCGATACCCGGCAACACGCTTCGGACCACGCAGTGTGTTCGTCCCTTCGTTCCAGGCATGCACCATCTGCTTGGCGATGCCTCGCCATGGCGGCTCATTCTTCGCGGCTTCGATGATCTCGCGACCCACCTCCAACGCTGACTCGCACAGCTGCTCCACCATCTGCGCGTAATCCCGCGGCGCGATGCCCAGGCGCGTGTTGAAGAAGCGCTCCAGCGACTTGCCCGGCGCCCAGGTCTGACGCCCCTCGATGGACAGGCCCGGAGGATTGGTGGCATAGCGCGGATAGGCCTGCGTGGTCACCACGTCATAGACCGGCGTATAGGCCACATCAGCCAAGGCGGTGTAGTACAGGGCCACGTTCTTGGCATGACAGTCGGCATTGCGCACGACATAGTTGGTCAGCAGCTGCCACCCTAACTGCAGCAACTGCGCCCGCGTCGTACCCGCGGGTAGATAGGCCCGGGTTGCGTTGAGCACCCTTTCCGTCGTCGTGGCGTACTTCTCGTGCGGTGGCAGGCCCAGCAACCCGCACGCATCTTCCAGCCCACAGAGCGGCAATCCGTTCGCATCGACGTCGAAACGATCCACGACCAGCACCCGGCCGTCCTGGGACATCTGCGCTTTGACGACCGGCGCGACGTTCAAACGTTCTAACACCCGCAGACTGTAGAACTCGTTGAAGCCCAGGTATGGGGTGCTGTCGTCCGAACCCTTGATGATGTGACGGCTGGTCCGCAACGTCGGCTTGCCCAGCGGCATGGTCTCGTCGCCGTCCGACTCCGGTGCGATGAACTTGGGCACGGCACCGGAGATGGCTGCCCGCGCATACCGGCGCACGAGATCGGCAAAGTGCCCGGCTGTATTGTCCCCCGTCAGCAGTTCCTCGACATGCAAGGGCGCCAGGTCCGTGCCGGGCGGCACGCCTTCCGGCGTCACCGTCACGCGCCCGATGCCCATGCCACCCACCACGGCCAGCAAGGACAAGTCGGTGCCGTCGAGCAAGGGACCGAAGGCTTCGCGGATGACCCCGAGCAGATACCCTTCGGGCAGGTTCTGCCGAAAGAACGGATGCAGGTCACGCGGCCAGCGCCATGCCTGTTCCCGCACCGGCATGGTCAGGCTGACGAAATCCGTCGGCGCCACGCCTGCGTCGTACTGCAGGACGTACTCGTCGCGCTCGCGATAGAGCTGCGCCACCTTGCGTCCCAGTACCTGGACATCGAGCCTCATGCGCCGTCTCCGCGGCGCTGTTCGGCCAGGATGTCTTCGAGCGTCCTGGCATGACCGTGCTTGACCGCCTTCAGGTCGTAACCGGCCGCCTCCAGCAGCCGTACCAGGGCGGACACGCTCATGTCCCCCTTGGCCAGGGTTTCCATGCGTGCCACGGTGGTGCGCGCCACGCCGGCCCGGCTCGCCAGTTCTGCCTGGGAGAGCCCGGCTTCCCGGCGCACCTGCTTCAGCAATTCCGCCACGTTCGCGAGCATCGTCATTTGTAGCCCCAGGGCATCATGGACGAGAGAACATGGATAAAATGTAGCCCGGGGGACACATTGTGTCAAGCCAATTTGTGGCCCAGAAGCTACAGAAATCGCGTCAAGCAGCCATTTTGTGGCCCATGGGATACAAAATATAGCAATCAGACGGAACCGAAAACCGAAGGGGGGAGTCAGTTCGATGCAGTCCAGTCCCTCGAAATCCTGTCAATCGGCGCCCCCTGGCATCGGCCCTCCCGCCCGTACGATGAAGCCATGGCAGATGCCCGACGTCCCGATCACCACCAAAGAGCCGGCTTCTCCGGCTCCGGGGCATCCAGAACGAGGTCGGAGACGCGGATCATCGGATCCAGCCAGTCGGCCTTGGCCCTGGCCCAGCCAATCCAGTCCACCAGCTCATCGGTAAGCTCGCCTTTCAATGTCGCCGCGTGTTCGGCGGCATCCACGTAGGCACGAAGGCGCGTTGCCCGCTCCCACTTCGTCGCCTCGGTTTCCAGAGCTTCGAACAGCCCGCGCTCCCGTTTGCGCTGTTCCATGATCCGGGTGTAGCGCTCCTTCGCCAGGCGCCGTTGCTCCGCTTCCCTCGCCTGCTTCTCCTCGCGCGTCCGGATTTCCGTGGCAAGGAGAATGAGGCCGGAAACAACCTCCGGGAATCGCCGCTCGAGTGGCGTGCGTTCCGTATCGTTCCAGCTTCGGGCCGGCCATCGCCCGGCCGTTATGGTGAGGATGCCGGTCGCGAGATAGTCGTATCTCGGCGTCCCCGGATACTCACCCCGGGCGTAATGGGACAGTTTCCAGTAGCGCTCCTTGGCCTTCGTTTCCTCCGGGGTGTCCACATGTTCCTTGCGCCTGACACGCTCAGTGAGGCTCAGCTCCACCCGGGTGCCCTCGATGGTCAGCACGGTGCGCTTCTTCTCCGGATCCACTTCCACCGAGGAACCGCGCCTGGCGAACTCGAGGATCAACGCATTGAACAAATCGAGCGCACGCTCCAGTGAACCACGTGACACCTCGACATGCAGGACTTCGGCCGGTGCCGAGACCAACCCCTTCTCCGACTTGACGTCACCCTTTGCCAGCCGCTTGCCTGCCGCCGCCACCAACGGATGCCGGTCGATGGGGCCGGCGGGAACCTCGATCACCTGCCTGGTTTCCCGCACACGACGCCTGACCTCATCTTTTTCCTTGACTGCTTCCGGGCCGAGGCGCGTCAGGCTGGCGGTCTGCCGATAACGTCCGTGCGTCGACAACGGCGTGCGCTTAGGCTTTGCCCCGGCCCGCACCTTCGCCCAGTACCCGCGCGCCGGCAGCGGAATGCCCATCGTCCTGCAGAGCTTGGCCAGCCCGACATCCGACAGTCCGTAGCGCTTGGCCACCTCCGTCACCGGGTCCGCCCACACCTCGTCGTAGAGAGTCTCACGACTGACCTTTTGGCTCATGGCATCCGCTCGCTAGGGCTCTGGCACTGTTGCCGGTACACAACAGTTTCAGGAATGTCGTCGATACGGATGCCGGCAAAGGCACCCACCCGGATCGCTCGGCGCCCCGCCATCTCCTCTCGGGCCGATCCTCTCACAGGAATTCACTGATGATTATTTCAAAATCGGTCTCAATGAAAATCCAGCGGCGCGCATCCAGTGCGCCGGACAGAGGCGCGGGACCCTTCGGTCGATGCGCGACCAGGTGACTGACGCTACCCACGGCCCCACCTTCTTTCCACCACGGGCGATCGTGATCGGCCGGCGATCTACCGCAAAGTGCGCATGATGCCGTGCTGTTCAATCAGTGACCTCACGTCTTCCACACGCCATGCCGTGATTCGTGGCCCCAACACGTGGGTGGGTTGCGGGTAACGACCGGATTTGACCCCTGCCCACCAGGTGGATCGCGACACCGGGATGATCGGTGGCGTTGCCGGCCGCCCCTTCGTCGCCGGCCTCCCGATGATCTGCGCCAGACGCAGATAGCCGGTGCCAGGCAGGATGTCTGCGGTGGCAGCTTTCTCTTCCATGGTCTTCTTCCGGCAACTCATGTGTTCCCCCCACGCGCCTTGATCGCGCACACCTGTCTGTATCCCCGATCCCGTGCCATGAACGCTTCGAGCATGTGCGGGATGAGCGTCACGGCGTCAACCGGCTCGCCATAGGTCTGTCCGTGCATCGTCGCGTAGCGTTCCAGTTCCACCTTGAGCGCCGCCGCGCAGGCAAAGGTGACTTTTACGACCTCCGTCCGAGGTAACGGGCCAAGCCGCAGTTTCTTCGGAGACGGACTCATGGCATCGGTCCTCGCTGAAAGAACATCGGCTGATACGGTCGCAGCACCAGATCCTTGTCCACCATCACGCTGACCTGGAATCCTGGCCGCACGGTCAGCGTCGGCTGAATGCTCAGGTTGCGTCGCGTGATCTCCTGACCGACCTGGTTGGCGGTGTCCTGCGCACTGTCGCGCAGGGCGATGACCGCGTTGCCGTTGACGTTGCCCTCGTTCGAGACGGCCAGCTCGGAACTGACACCGAGCAGCGTGGACAGCGCCGCGCCACCCAGGATGCGACCCCAGTGCCAGTCCACCCCGTCCTCCAGGCCGGCATAGCCGGCCGGATCGATACCGGGCAGCTTGTCCAGGGCGATCGATGAGGTGTCTGGCAGCACCAGTCGCAGCCAGACCAGCAGCACGCGCCGCTGCCCGAACGCCACCTGGCTGTCGTAGCGACCGATCAGCCGCGAGCCCTGCGGGATCAGCAGGTAGCGACCCGTCGCGGTGTCGTACACCGGTTGGGTGACCTCGGCGATGATCTGCCCCGGCAGGTCGGAATTGATGCCCGTCACCAGCGCCGCCGGAATGATCGTCCCGGCCATCACCGTGTACGGTGAAGCCGGCGCCTGCAGGGTGCCGGTATTGCGGGTCGCGGCATCGCCGCCCTTGGCCAGGAACGCTTCCTTCTGGTCCTGCCGGTTCTGGATCGCCGTCGGATCGTTGGGCTGCGCGGCCGTCGACGCCGGCCCGGCACCCATCGGATTGAACGACCCGGCCGAAGCGGTCGGTGTGGTTGGCACCTGGGCTATCGTGACCGCCGCGTCCGTTTTTCCCGTGGTATTGCTGGTGCGGAAGAACACCGACGAGTGCGCGATTTCCTCGGCCTGACGCTGCCGATCCACGCTCTCGGCCGATGGACCGGGATTCGTTGCGCCACTGGGCAGCGGCGGCGCAGCCGAAGCCGCACCCCAGTCGCCTGGCAGCGGTGGCCCGAGCTGCGGCACGCTGGCGGCCGGTGCCGGCTTGGCCGGCAGTTTCGAGTAGTCAGCCGGCAACTGATCCAGGTCATCGGCCCTGGCGACCCGGTCGACGTTGACCAGGTTGGTCTGATCCTCCGAACCGCGCCGCCCCTTCGATTGCAGTGCCCACATCGACGCGCCGGCAATGGCCGCCGCCAGCACCGTGGCGGACACCGCCAGGGTGCGACGGTTGAGCCGTGTCACCGGACGCGGCGCGGCACGCAGCGCGACACCCTCGGGCGCGACCTTCGACGCAGACGAGGCAACGCGATCAGTCGTGTCCATGACCCGCTCCTGCCGCGACGCCGTCGGTGCGCGCGATGCGCACCACGGCCGCCTTGTCACCGCCCAGACGCAGCTCGGCCGCACCGAACAGGCGATCCACGATGTCGTAAGGCGCGTGGAACCGGTAGTTCACCAGCTCGCCCTTCCCATCCGGTCCGACCACGAACAGCGGTGGCAGCTCGCCCTGCGCGATGCCGGCCGGGAACTGGATATAGACATGCCGCCCGTCGTCGAACGCGCGTACCGGTTTCCATGGCGGGCTGTCGCCCGTGATCGCGTAGCGGAAGTGCAACTGGTCGAGCGACAGTCCTTCGGCGGCGGGCGCCTGCGCCTCGTCGGTCTGCGCCTGGGCCTGCAAGGCCAGCATCTGGTCCTTCGGATACTCCCACGATACGGACGCCATCCACGCCTTCGCGGTGGACGTGAGCTCCAGCAGGTAGGTGCGCCGGCTCGTGGTGATGACGAGGTTCGTCGTGATGTCCGTACGCACCGGCTTGACCATCACGGCGACGCGCCGGCCCGCACCGCTGCCGCTCGCGGTATCGCCCACGATCCATTGCACGGTATCGCCAGCGGCGACCGTCACCAGTGCCTCGCCCGGCTGCAAGCTGATGACCGTCACGCGGCCGGGGCTCGTATAGACCTGATACAACGCGCCGTCCGAGAACGGCCAGACCTGGATCGCGTTGATGTAGCCCTCGCGCGTGGGCGACACGCTGGCCTCGGCGTTCGCCTGCTCCACACGCGACTGGGGATCGGCGGGCACCGATGGAGGCTTTGCATCCGCCGCATCCGGCAGCGGCTTCATCTGACCCGGCAACGGCAAGGGCTTGGGCACCTCCACGACCGCGACGGGCTTCGCCGGCTCGGGCAGCGGTTCGGCTTTCACGGGCTCATCGAGTGAAATGGACGGCGGCGGCCTGCCCTGCGTGGCACAGCCCGCAAGCACACTCGATAAACCGACGATCGCAAGGGCGGTAATGGCGTGTTTCATAACTTCTTCGCTCCTTCGGGCGCGTCCAGGTCGCGGCTCCAGGACAGCCCGTTGATGTAGATGCCGAGGGGATTGCGGCGCAGCTGCTGTTCGGTGCGCGGGGTCTGCATGACGAGGGTGAGCATCGCGGTCCACTGCTCGATGCCGGTGGGCGTGCCCTCGCGGTAGTGCTGCTCGGTCCAGCGCACCTGAAACGAGGTGTCGCTGACACGCACCACGCTGGTCACGTCCACCGATATGGAGTCCTGACCGACGTGGGCGAACGGATCGTGGGCGCGCGCGTAGTCGTTCAAAGTGGCCGCGCCCCGGTCGGTCGTGTAGCCGTAGGCTTCGAGCCAGTGCTGCCGCACCACGACCGGATCGATCGACAGCGCGCGCACGTCGGTGATGAAGCGCGCCAGGTACCAGGCGATCTGTGCGTCGGTCGGCTTGTACGACGTCACCGCTGCGCCCACCGCGCGTACCTCGCCGGCATGATCGACCTCGACCACGTAGGGCGTGACGCGCGACTGGCCGGATTGCCAGACGAGGCCGGCGGCCATCAGCAGCGCCAACCCCAGGCAACCGAAGGCCATCAATCGCCAGTTCTTTGCCTGCACGCGCGCGCTGCCGAGGCGTTCGTCCCAGACCTGCGCTGCGGCCTGATACGGCGTAGCGGGTACGGGAGATTCGCTGTAACGCACGCCAGGTCGTCTGAAGCGCATGATTCGCCCCCTTACTCGTTCGAGGAATCGTGGAGTTCCGGCGCGGCCCCGCCGCCGCCGTGATCGGCCGAGCGCACGACGTGCGCAGCCGTCGAGGTGCCATGCGCAACGCGCTGCCGGCGTTGCAGGCGCTGCGCCCAGTCGGGTGCCTTGTCGTGAGATGCGGGGGGATTACCGGCCACCGTCGACGATGCAGAGGCTTCGCTGGCGGTTTCGCGCGAAGCGGAAGGCGCACCTGCACCGACCGCCGACGCCGCGCGATCGCGCATGGCGCGTGCACGCGCGGCGACGCGCTCGCCCGCCGCGTGGGCGCCGCGGCGGGCGACGTTGGCCATCCCGGCGCCGAAGGCCCGTGCACCGGTCACGCCCGATGCGGCGGCACCCGTGCGATACGCCGAGGTAGCGCCGCTGGCTACGCGCGCCGTGCCCACGGCACCGCGGGCCGCCAGGCGTGTACCGGCCGCGACCGCAGCGCCCCCCGTCGCGACGGCCGCGCCACCTGCCACAGCGAGCCCGGCTGCACCGAGCGCCGTACCGGCGGCGGCGCCCGCGCCGAGCTGCGGCGCGCCGGATACCAACCCGGTCGCGATACCTGGCCCGAAGATCCCCAAGCCCAGCATCGTGAGCGACGCCAGCATGATGGCGAGGGCATGATTCAGCGACGGACCGGCGCCAGCCGGTGTCTGGAACTGTCCGAAGATCGTCGAGCCGATGCCGACGATGACGGCCAGCACCAGCACCTTGATACCGGACGATACGACGTTGCCCAGCACTTTCTCGGCGAGAAAGGCCGTCTTGTTCCACAGCGCGAACGGCACCAGCACGAAACCGGCCAGCGTGGTCAGCTTGAACTCCACCAGCGTCACGAAAAGCTGCACGGCTAGGATGAAGAAGCTGATGACCACCACGACCCAGGCGAACAACAACACCACGATCATGTCGAGGTTGCTGAAGACGGCCGTGAAGCCGTGTGACATCGTGCCGACCTGTTGCAGGATCGGCTGCCCGGCGGTAACGCCGATCTGCGCCAGCCGCCCCGGTTGCAGGAAGTGGTCGATGCTCACCGTCGAGCCGGCCGCGAGCAGCCCGAGGCCCGCGAACGAGCGGAACACGATGCCGGCGAGCGTGTTGAAGTTGCCGATGATGTAGGCGAAAGCGCCGACGTAGAGCGTCTTGCGGATCAGCTTCGCCAATACTTCTTCGCCGCCCATCGCCCAGAACAGGCCGGCGAGCGTCATGTCAATGACGATCAGCGTGGCGGAGAGATACGCGACTTCGCCGTGCAGCAACCCGAAGCCGGAGTCGATGTACTGCGAGAAGACGGCCAAAAACTGGTCGATGACGGAGATGTCGTTCATCGCCGTACTCCGGCGTCGGGCTCGTCGAAGCTCACCGGAATCGGCGGCAGCGAGGCCAGGGTCTGGTATTCATCCGGGCCGCCGAGGCCGAGGAAGAAACGCCGCGCATACGCCGCGTCCGCGATACGGCAGGTCTCTTCACCGACCTGCGCACGAGCCGCCGCACAATGGTGATGCAATGGCCTCAACCGCTGCGGATCGTTGGCCAATGCGTCCACCGTCAACGCCGGTGCGTGCCGGCCACAAGCGGCCAGCACCACGACGACGGACAGGACGCATGCGCGATTCATCGCATCAGTTCCCGTAGAAGTTCACCGGCTGCGGCGTGTACTGCGGGCCGTTGCCGATGAAACGCGAACGCACCTGCTCGGCCTGTGCCTCGTCGGCCGCCGCGCGTGCCTGATCCAGCGCGGTCACGCGGTCCTGCGACACGGTGAGCTGTTGCGCCTGGATCGCCTGGCGCGCGATCAGCGCGAGCAACTG
Source organism: Rhodanobacter lycopersici (assembly GCF_040812335.1). Taxonomy (NCBI): domain Bacteria; kingdom Pseudomonadati; phylum Pseudomonadota; class Gammaproteobacteria; order Lysobacterales; family Rhodanobacteraceae; genus Rhodanobacter; species Rhodanobacter lycopersici. The sequence continues at coordinate 166,875 of NZ_JBFOHK010000001.1, read as the reverse complement.
GTTGGTGGCCTGACTCGCCTGCAACGCACCGACCGCGCCCTGGCTCTGCGTCACCAGATGGCTCAATACGCCCTGATCCGACAGCAGGTTTTGCGCAGCCTGCGACTGCATCTGCGTCGCGGTCTGCAAGGCTTGCACCGAGGTCTGCCAGCGCGTTTGCGCGTCCTGCACCATCTGCACGGCGCTGGTGCCGGCGCCGTAGGACGCTGGATAAAGCCGGTTGAACGTCGCCTGCGATTGCGCGACGTTGAAGGTCAAGCCCTGCGCCTGCGCCATCAACTGGTTGGTGCTCGCCAGCGTGGCCAGCAACTGCGACAGCGCGCTGTAGTTCAGGCTCGTCAGATTGCGGCCCTGGTTCATCAGCATCTGCGTCTGGTTCTGCAACTGCTGGATCTGGTTGTCGATCTGTTGCAGCTCGCGCGCGGCAGTGAGCAGGTTTTGCGAGAAATTCGCCGCGTCGAACACCGCCCATTGCGCAAAGCTCGCCGACGACCACGTGAGCCACACGGCCACCGCCGCGGCCAGCCAGGTCTTCTTCATGACTGCATCTCCGATGACTTCGGGAACGAAGGGATGAGGTCGGCGGCCCAATCGAGGCCGCGGTGGCGCAGCCAGGCGCCAGCGAAACCGGGCGTACCCGCGTCCAGCCACACGCGGTCGATGTCGCGCTGGTCCTGTGGCGTGGATGCACCCGCGAACGCCAGCGCGATCGGCCCGAGGTCGAGGTCGAACAGGCGGTTGCCGAGACGCGACTGGTAGTAGTAGTCGCGCTTCGGTTCGGCAGTGGCGACGATCTCGATTTGCCGACTGTTGAGGCCAAAGCCTTCGTAGATCGTGCGAATCTGGGGCTCGACGGCCTGCGGATTCGGGAGGTAGATGCGGCTCGCGCAGCTCTCGATGATCGCGGGTGCGATGGTCGAGTCCTTGATGTCGGCGAGCGACTGCGTGGCAAAGATCACGCTGACGTTCTTCTTGCGCAGCACCTTGAGCCATTGACGAATGCGTGCCGCGAACACCGGGTCGTCGAGGAACAGCCAGGACTCGTCGAGGATCAGCGCCGTCGGTGCGCCATCGAACCGTTCAGCGAAACGCGCAAAGAGATACCCCAGCACCGCCTGCACCGCGGCGTGGCTGGTCATCAGCTCCTCCATCTCGAAGCCCTGTACATCGGCCGTGCCGAGCCGATCGTGGTCGGCGTCGAGCAGGCGGCCGTGCGCGCCACCGAGCACATAAGGCGCGAGTGCCTGGCGCAGCGCATTGGACTGGAGCAGTACCGTCAGGCCGGTGAGCGTGCGCTGCTCGACGGGTGCCCCGGCGAGACTGCCCAAGGCTGACCAGATGGCGCCCTTCTCGTCAGGGCCGACCGCGACGCCCTCGTGCACGAGGCGCCCTTCGACCCACTCGGCCGCCCATGTGCGATAGCCATGCTGGTCGATACGCGCGAGCGGCTGGAACGCGATGGCACCCTCGTTGCCGAGGTCGTAATGCTCGCCGCCTAAACCCAGGATCGTGGCGCGCATCGAGCGCCCCATGTCGAAGGCGAAGATGCGCGAGCGCAGGTAACGCCGGAACTGCATGGCCAGCGCCGCGAGCAACGCGGACTTGCCCATGCCGGTCGGACCAACCACGAGCGTGTGGCCCACATCGCCGATGTGCGTCACCAGTCGGAACGGCGTGGCGCCGTCGGTGCGCGTGACGATCAGCGGCGGACCATCCAGATGCGCGTTGCGGTCCTGGCCTGCCCAGACCGCCGACACCGGCATCACGTGCGCGAGGTTCAGCGTGGAGATGATCGGCTGGCGCACGTTGGCGTAGGCATGGCCCGGCACCGACGACAGCCACGCCTCCACCGCGTTGAGGGTCTCGGGGATGGTGACGAACCCCCTGCCCTGGATGGTGCGCTCCACCTGGCGCCGCTTTTCATCCGCCGCCGCGGCGTCCGCATCCATTACCGTGACGGTCGTGGTCACGTAGCCGAAGGCCACCTGGTCGCTGCCGAGTTCCTGAAGGGCCGCGTCGGCATCGGTGGCCTTGTTGGCCGCGTCGCTGTCGACCAGCGGTGATTCCTGCTGGAAGATCGTTTCCCGCAAGAGCGCCACCACGTTCTTGCGCTTGGCGAACCACTGCCGGCGCAGCCGCGTCAGCTCCTTCTCCGCTTCCGCCTTGTCCAGGCACAGGAAGCGCGTGGACCAGCGATAGGCGAAACCCAGGCGGTTGAGGTCATCGAGCAACCCCGGCCAGGTCGAGGTCGGAAAGCCGCGCACCGTCACGACGCGCAGGTGCTGATCGCCCAGCATCGGCGCAAGACCACCGACCAGCGCCGCGTCGGCCAGCAGCGCGTCCAGATGGAACGGCACCTCGGGTACGCCGATGCGATAACGCCGCGTGGCAATGCAGCCATGCAGGTAGGTCAGCGTGTCGCCGTCATCCAGCCACGCGATCTCCGGCATGACGCCATCGAGCAGGTCGAACACGCGATCGGTCTCGGCGACGAAAGCAGTGAGCCGTTCGCGCCAGTCCACGCCCGCCGTGAGCGTGTTCTCGTACAGCACTTTCGCGGCGCGCGCCCTGGCTTCCTCCGGCGGCAGGTAGACCAGTGTCAGGTGATAGCCACTCTCGTAGTGACTGCCCGCCGACTCGAACGCGGCGCGGCGTTCCTCGTCCACCAGCCAGGACAGCGGTTCGGGAAAGGCCGAATGCGGATAGTCGGCCGCCGTCCGGCGCTCCGCCTCGATGAACAGTGCCCAGCCCGAACCGAGCCGGCGCAACGCGTTGTTCAGGCGCGCGGTCGTGGCCACCAGCTCGCCTTGCGTCGCGCTGTCCAGATCCGGTCCGCGAAAGCGGGCCGTGCGCTGGAAGGAACCGTCCTTGTTGAGCACTACACCGGGCGCGACCAGTCCCGCCCACGGCAACCAGTCGGCAAGCGACGCGGGACGCTGGCGGTATTCGGCGAGGTTCAACATGGCGTCGACCTCACACGTCCAGCAGCGACTTGTGCTTCAGGTGCCGCGCGAAGACCTGCATGAACTGCGGGTCGACTTTCGCGCCCCACACGGCCAGCGAGTGACCGATCAGCCACAGGGCGATGCCGGGAATCCACAGCTGCAAACCCAGCCCCAGGGCAGCGGCGAGCGTGCCGTTGGCAATCGCCACGGTACGCGGCGCGCCGCCCATCAGGATCGGCTCGGTCAGCGACCGATGCAGCGGCACCTCGAAACCGAGGGTGATGGTGGCTGGCTCGTTCATGCCACCACCGCGCCGCCGGAGAAGCTGAAGAACGACAGGAAAAACGAAGATGCCGCGAAGGCGATCGACAGGCCGAAAACGATCTGAATAAGACGCCGGAAGCCGCCACTGGTGTCGCCAAAGGCGAGCGTGAGGCCCGTCACGATGATGATGATGACCGCAATGATCTTGGCGACCGGTCCCTGGATGGATTCGAGGATCGATTGCAGCGGCGCTTCCCACGGCATGTTGGAGCCCGCCGCGTGCGCGACCGTCGCCGCCAGACACATCAGCGGTAGGAACAACCACAGCCAGGCGCTACGGAAAAACGGATCGTCGTAAAGACGGATTCGTGTCATGACGGTTCTCCAGGGGTGGCGGACGGGGAAGACGACGCACCGGCCACGGGATCGAGCCGGTAGCCGCGCGTGTCGAAACCGACGACACGGGCGATGTCCCGGATGCGCCGGGCGCGGCCACGTCCGGCGATGAAGACGACGACGTTGATCGCCTCGGCGATCAGCGCCCGAGGCGGGGTCACGGCAACCTCGAGGATCAGTTGCTCCACACGCAGCAACGCGCCGTGCGCCGAGCCGGCATGGACCGTGGCGATGCCGCCGGGATGGCCGGTGCCCCAGACCTTGACCAGGTCGAGCGCTTCACCGCCACGCACCTCGCCGACGATCACGCGGTCGGGGCGCAGCCGCATCGTGGCGCGCACCAGTTCGGTCATCGACACGACGCCAGGGAGCGTGCGCAGGGGCACGTGGTCGCGCGCGGCGCATTGCAGCTCCACCGTGTCTTCGAGCACCAGCACGCGATCACCCGTAGCGGCGATCTCCGCGAGCAAGGCATTGGCGAGCGTGGTCTTGCCGCTGCTGGTGCCGCCAGCGATCAGGATGTTCTGGCGCTCGCCTATGGCCTGGCGCAGGAACACGGCGTGTTCCGCGCCCAGGATGCCGTCCGCGATATAGCGATCCAGGCCGATGACCCCGACCGCGCGCTTGCGCAACGCGAAAGCAGGGCCGGGCACCGCCGGCGGCAACACGCCCTCGAAGCGTTCGCCGGTCTCGGGCAACTCCGCCGACAGCAACGGCTTGCCCGCATGGACCTCAGCGCGTACGTGCGCGGCGACCAACCGGATGATGCGCTCGCCGTCAGCGGCCGACAGCGAGGCGCCCATCGGCGCGCGCCCCGTGGAGAGTCGGTCGATCCACAGCGCACCGTCCGGGTTCAGCAGCACTTCCACCACGTCCGGGTCGTCCAACGCAGCGGCGATCAGCGGCCCCATCGCCGTGCGCAGCATGCGCACGCGCCGATCGAGCGCACGCGCCGCCGGGCTCAGTTCGTGCGGCTGTGCCGTCATGGCGCGCTCCCCTCCGCCAACTCCACCGACGCGGCCTCGCGCCGCGCCGTATCGGGCTGGATCTCTTCTGCCACGTCGCGCAGCAAGCCATGGCCACGCAGGAGATGCCGGCCGAGCTGTTCGACGAACTGCGTGAAGCGTGCCTTGCCCTGGGCTCGCGCAGCGTCCTGGTGCGCCTCCGGTACCGGCGTCGTGACCGTGAGGTAGTAGCGCACGTATAGCGCGACGGTCTCGATCAGGATGGCCTGGTCACGCTCCAGGCGCTCGTACTGGCGGGTGAGCCGGTCCAGTCGGCGTGCGATGGCGACCTCACGCTGGTCGCCGGCGTCGGACGACAGCCAGGATGCGAGTGCCGCGGCGACGATGGAGGACTTGGACACGCCTTTCTTGGCGGCCAACTCACCGAGCCGCCGTGCGTGCTCGGTGGAAATGAAGAGGTTGAGGCGGTATTGGCTCATAGCGCGATCCCGTCGTCAGGGTCGAGGGCCGCGAACCGTGCGCCGCGCTGCAGCCGTCGATCGAGCTGCACAGGCGGCGGTAGCGGCAAGTCGTCGTCATCGAGCAAGGCCAGGTCGCTGGCCTGCGGATCAAACTCAGGGACACCGATCGCCACTTCGATCAGCTCGGGCTGGCGACGCAGATCACCGTCATCGGCTGCCCCGCCTTGACTGCCGACGGGCGCGAGCACGGGCGCCGGAGGTACGGTGGGAATGGCCATGCCGCTCCAATCGTCGGAGCGCAATGGCGGTACATCGGCATAGCGACCGCCCGACAAGACCGGAGGCGGCAGCACGCGCCGCCTGAAGTTGGCATCGGTGTAGTAACGCAACTTCCTGGCCTTGATCGGCGCCATGCCCGAGACCATCACCACTGCCTCGTCGGACGGAAGCTGCATCACCTCGCCGGGGGTGAGCAGCGGACGCGCCGTTTCCTGGCGCGACACCATCAGGTGCCCGAGCCACGGTGCAAGGCGATGTCCGGCGTAGTTGCGCTGCGCGCGCAGTTCGGTCGCGGTGCCGAGCGTTTCGGAGACACGCTTGGCGGTGCGTTCGTCGTTGGTGGCGAACGTCACCCGCACATGGCAGTTGTCGAGGATCGAATGGTTCGGCCCGTAGGCTTTGTCGATCTGGTTGAGCGACTGCGCGATCAGGAAACTGCGGATGCCGTAGCCCGCCATGAACGCCAGCGCCGACTCGAAGAAATCCAGCCGGCCCAGCGCCGGAAACTCGTCGAGCATCAGCAGCAACGTGTGTCGCCGCACGATGCCGTCGGAGCCGTCGAGCGATTCGGTCAGGCGTCGTCCGATCTGATTGAGGATCAACCGGATCAGCGGCTTGGTGCGACTGATGTCAGAGGGCGGCACCACCAGATACAGCGAGACGGGATGCTCCGCGGAAATCAGGTCGGCAATGCGCCAGTCGCAACGCGACGTGACCTCGGCCACCGTGGGGTCGCGGTAGAGGCCAAGGAACGACATGGCGGTGGACAGCACACCCGACCGCTCGTTGTCGCTCTTGTTGAGCACTTCGCGCGCGGCCGACGCGACGACGGCATGCGGCGCATTGCCCAGGTGCCTGGTCGTCATCATCCGGTGCAACGTCAGCTCGAACGGGCACGCCGGATCGGAAAGGAAGTTGGCGACGCCTCGCAGCGTCTTGTCCTCGCCCGCATAGAGCACGTGCAGGATCGCGCCGACCAGCAGCGCGTGCGACGTCTTCTCCCAGTGGTTGCGCCGCTCCAGTGCCCCTTCGGGATCGACGAGGATGTCGGCGATGTTCTGCACGTCGCGCACTTCGTATGCGCCGCGCCGGACTTCGAGCAGCGGGTTGTACGCGGCCGAGGCCGGATCGGTCGGATTGAACAACAGGCAGTGCGAGAAGCGCGTGCGCCAGCCGGCCGTGATCCGCCAGTTCTCGCCCTTGATGTCGTGGACGACGGCCGAGGCCGGCCAGGTCAGCAGGGTCGGAACCACCAGGCCCACGCCCTTGCCCGAGCGTGTGGGCGCGAACGCGAGGACATGCTCCGGCCCATCGTGGCGCAGGTACTGGCGGTCGTAGCGGCCAAGGACGACGCCGGCCGGCTTGTCGAGCCCCGCCTTGCGGATGTCACGAGTCGCCGCCCAGCGCGCCGAGCCGTAGGTGGTGACGAGCCGCGACTGTCGCGCACGCCAGACCGACATGCCAATGGCAACGAACGCGGCAGCCACGCCACTCCCGGCGGCAATGGCCCCACCCTCGAGAAACAGGCGCGGGGCATAGGCGTCGTACCAGTACCACCACTGGAACAGTTGCCACGGGCGATAGACGGGAACACCAAGGCAGTCGAACCAGGGCGAGCCGAGGCGCAGCTGGTAGTTCAGGTGTGCGGCGGTCCATTGGGTGGCACCCCAGGCTCCCGCGACCACGATGCCGAACACCATCAGCACCGGGCCGAACAGCACGCTGGTTCCGTTCATGCCGGCCTCCGATTCTCACTTGCCTCATACGGCGGGGACGTGCCGCATGAGCAGGAAAATTGAAGCCGTCACCAGCCCCGGTCAAAGACCGTTTCAGCCGTAGAAATGGCCAGAAATGCCACAATTCAAGAAGCGTCCGAAACGCGGGTGACGCCGCCAGTCGGGGCGTGCCGCAGCGCAATTCGCTACCCGTGGTCGAAACAGGCCGTCTTGCCAGAAATCAGAACTTCGGCGGCTCTTTCGGAGGCGTGTACTTCGGCCCGTTACCCATGAAAAGACGGCGCCGTGCTTCGGACGCCGCGTCGCATTCGGCAGCGTTCATCGTCGTGTCGTCGTTCGCACACTGCCGTTCCACTTGGTGCAGTCGGTCGGGATGCGCCACCAGCGAGTCCACCGTATCGGTGGGCGTCGCTTTACCACACGCTGCCAACATGCACGCCGCCAGCAAGAGACTGGACTTGTTCACAGGACACCTCCTGCAACAGGCATTCGACGAGAAAGGGTTCCTCAAACCTTGTCACCCTGCGAACCCACGAATCCGGGCATAACCCGCTCAATGAAATGCCGCAGCGGTTCGGACGGCTCACGGTCGGGCCGCAGCAGATACGTCGTCAACATCACCGCGCGACCGGCCAATGGCCGGGCCACGACTTCGGGGTGGCGGAAATCCTCGATGTGGGTCGCATTGGTCAAACCGATGCCATAGCCCGCGGCCACCAACGCCAGCAGCATGTCGTGCGTGGTCACCCGATCAGCCACGATCGGTTCCGCGTCCAGTCTGCGCAACACCCGCTCGATCTGCCGTGCGCAACCCTCGCATGCCTCCGGATGGCACAACACCAGCGGATAGCGCAGCATTTCCTCCAACGGAATACGCTTGTATGCGAGCAACGGGTGCCGTGCCGGCACCGCCGCCGCCAGAGGGTCGCGCCATACGGGTTCGGCCACAAGCCCCTCCCCTACCGCGTCGGATTGCGCAAACCCAACGTCGTACAGGTCGGTGCGCAGCCCTTTGAGTTGCCGTGCCAGAGGCGTCTGGAACAGACGGATTTCCACTTCGGGGTCTTCGGCCCGACACTGCGCCAGCAAGGCCGCCAACCGCGATGGCACGATGCTGTCGGAGACAGCCACGCGCAGCACCCCTCGGTAGCCATTGGCTGCCGCCTTTACGTTGACCTTGGCTTGGTCAAGCGCTGCGCGCACACGGCGCACATCTTCCAGAAAGACCTGGCCCGCCCAGGTGAGCCGGGTGCTGCGGGTGGTGCGCTCGAACAACTGCACACCCAGATCGGACTCCAGCTCCTTGATCGCCCGCGACAACGGCGATTGCTCGATATGCAACCGCTCCGCAGCCCGAGCGAAATGGAGCTCCTCAGCCACGGCCACAAACGCACGTAGATGGCGGAATTCCATGCCTCAACGTCCTTGGGCGCTGCACCGGCGCACCGTTAAACTCCGAACCCGTAGCTCCACAAGCACGTGTACAGGCTTCCACGCACAACCAGCTCGAAGCGCGTGCAGATCATGAAACCCTCTGCTTGACGGATGCCTGCTCCAGCCAGCGCTCGGCGTCCAGCGCGGCCATGCAGCCGAAGCCGGCCGAGGTGATCGCCTGGCGGTAGACATGGTCGGCCACGTCGCCGGCGGCGAACACGCCGGGCACCGAGGTCATGGTGGCCATGCCGCTCTGGCCGCTCTTGATCTTCAGGTAGCCGTCGTGCATCTCCAACTGGCCGGCGAAGATGCCGGTGTTGGGCGTGTGGCCGATCGCGACGAAGAAGCCGGTGGCGGCGATGTCGCGGGTGGCGCCGGTGTTGACGTCCTTCACGCGCACGCCGGTGACGCCGGAGTCATCGCCCAGCACCTCGTCCACGGTGTGGTTCCACACCAGTTCGATCTTGCCGGCGGCGGCCTTCTCGAACAGCTTGTCCTGCATGATCTTCTCGGCGCGCAGCTTGTCGCGGCGATGCACCAGGTAGACCTTGCTGGCGATGTTGGAGAGGTACAGCGCCTCTTCCACCGCGGTGTTGCCGCCGCCGATCACCACCACCTCCTGCTCGCGGAAGAAGAAGCCGTCGCAGGTGGCGCAGGCGGACACGCCCTTGCCCTTGAACTTCTCCTCGCTGGCGATGCCGAGGTACTTCGCGGTGGCACCGGTGGCGATGATCAGCGCGTCGGCGGTGTATTCGCCGGAGTCGCCGGTGAGGCGGAACGGGCGCTTGGCGAGGTCCACCGTGTGGATGTGGTCGAAGATCATCTCGGTGTGGAAGCGCTCCGCGTGCTCGGCCATGCGCTGCATCAGCGCCGGGCCCTGCAGGCCTTCCACGTCGCCCGGCCAGTTGTCCACGCCGGTGGTGGTCATCAGCTGCCCGCCCTGCTGCAGGCCGGTGATCATGGTCGGCTTGAGGTTGGCGCGCGCGGCGTACACCGCGGCGGTGTAGCCGGCGGGGCCGGAGCCGAGGATGACAAGACGTCGGTGCTTCCCTGTTTCCATGCTTTGACGACCTTATGCTGCTCTTTTAGGAGGTGAGAAGTTCAATGCCGGAGCTCACGACGCTTCCGAGGCGTCGATGAGGAATTGCGAGAGCAGAGACACCGGTCGCCCCGTACCTCCTTTGTGGGGACCACTCTTCCATGCAGTACCCGCAATATCGAAATGCGCCCACTTGCCTTTGACGAACCGCGCAAGGAAGCAGGCCGCCGTAACGCTCCCTGCTGGTCGACCACCAATGTTGGCGACATCGGCAACAGACGACTTGAGTTGCTCCTGATAATCATCGTCCAGCGGCATTCTCCAAGCGGTATCGCACACCTTCGATCCAGCCGCGAGCAGGCTGCTGGCCAGAACATCATCGTTGGCATACAGGCCACTGTGGACCTTCCCGAGGGCGACCACGCAAGCCCCGGTCAATGTCGCAATGTCGATGGTCATCGCAGGGGAAAAGCGTTGCTGAACGTAGGTAAGCGCATCGCACAGGATCAGCCGACCCTCGGCATCCGTATTGAGCACCTCGATGGTCTTGCCCGAAAGGCTGCGAATCACGTCCCCCGGCTTGAGCGCAGCGCCGCTTGGCATGTTTTCGCAAGCGACGATGACGCCGACCACATTGATCGGAAGCTTCAACTCCGCGCATGTGCGCAGGACACCGAATACGCTGGCTGCACCGCACATGTCGTACTTCATCTCGTCCATGGCTTCCGACGGTTTGATGGAGATGCCCCCCGAGTCGAACGTCACCCCCTTCCCCACCAACGCTATGGGTGCGGACGCGTCCCGGCCACCCCGATAGTTCATGACAATCAATCGAGGGGGCTCCGCGGAGCCTCGGGAAACCGCCAGAAAGGACTCCATGCCCAGTGCATTGATCTCGTCGTGACCAAGAACCTCGACTTCAAGCGCCAGATCCCGCGCCAATGCTTCCGCTGCGTTGCCAAGGTACGCAGGCGTGCAAACATTGGCGGGCGCGTTGCCAAGGTCCCGCGCGAGATCCACCCCGTTGGCCATGGCGACGGCCTGCATCACGCGACCCCGGGTCGATTCGTCATCGGCTGCCGAAAAAAGGCAGACGGTACGCTCCAAAGGTTCTTCTTCCACTTGCCGATAACTGTCGCATCGGTAATGGGCATCTCGCAGTGCCAGCACCGATAACGCCAGCAACTCAGACGAGTCGCCCAACGCCCATCCGATCGACCTCGCCCGGCTGGTCTCGATGGCAACAGCCGCTGCGCGGGCCCCCTTCAGGAGTTTGGCGGGGATGCTTGATTCGCCATCCTGAATGCCCACCAGCAGGAGCCGCCGGGCGGAAAGACCACCCACAGCATGCAGAAACAATGTCTGTCCCGCCTTGCGGGGTAGTTCGCGCTCGTCACGAAGTCGTGTAAGCAACCCGCCGCTGACCCGGTCGATCAACGTAAGCACCGTCGCCCACCGGCTATCCGCCCCAACGCCGACTCCCACGACCAGGCAGTCGCACTGATACTGGAGGAGGAGTTCATCCGACGGCATGCGTTGCAATTCGATCTTCAGGGGATGGCTCATGGTGTATTTCACGTGTGGTTTGAAAAAAAGCCGGGGCCACCGCCAACCGGCTTGGGGAAATTGGCTGAGGCCGCTAATGCATGCTGGTCCGCACAAGGGAATCCATCTCAATCCAGCGTGCCTTCGGAAAAGATCTCGTCCTTGTGGATTGTCTGAACGACCCGCAAGGCCAAACGCATGGCCGACAGCTGGGTTTCCAGGGACATCGCCGGAGCCTTGAGATAGCGCATGACCTGCTCGGGCAAGTAGGGGAGATGGATGAACCCTGCGCGCTTCAAGCTCTCGCGGCGACCCGCCTCATGCATCAATCCGTAGAAAACGTGGTTGCAGACATAGGTGCCGGCGCTGTGTGAAACCGAAACTGGAATGTGTACCTTGCGTAGGGCTGACGCCATCGCCTTGATCGGCAGACCGCTGAAGTAGCCCGTTGGTCCGCCATGGACGACAGGAACATCGACCGGCTGCTGACCCGCGTTGTCGACCATGCAGGCATCGTCCAGGTTGATAGCCACTCGTTCCAGCCGGACGCAGGGACTGCCACCCGCCTGGCCCAACGCTACCGCGGTCTGTGGCCGAAGCGAATCCAGCCGTTCCTCGAGTACGCGCAAGGCGCGCTCGAACACACACGGCAACTGCATCGCGATCACACGGCTACCATCCTCCGCCAGCGTGCCATGCAATCGTCGCGCCACTTCCCATGAGGCATTCAAGGTCTCGCCCGCAAAAGGTTCGAAGCCTGTAAGCAGGATCGTCTTCATCGTATTGGAGGCCTTCGTTTAGATGCCCGCTGTGCTTTCATCCCCGCCACGCCATAGCGTGGCAGCGGCAGGCATCCGCTCCAGTTACCCCTCCTCCGCCACATCGAGCACGCTCACCTCGCCAAGGCGTAATGAACGCACCGGCGTCTCGATCTTCGACAGATCGCCCTCGATGAGCCACGTGAAAGCCTCGGATGAAAACAGTTCCCCTGCGGCTGCCGCCACCTGCGCCACGGTGAGCCCCTCCAAACGCTGGCTCAAAGCCAAGGCATAGTCGTCCGGTCGCCCGTATAGCTTGTTGGTGCACAAGGTCTGGAGCACCGCTGCGCTTGACTCGTAGCTCCCCGGGAGCATGCGCAGGCCCTGCATCTTGACCTTGTCGATCTCATCCTGGGTTGGCGGCCGATCGCTGGCGATCGCTTCCATCTCGCGCAGCATCTCGCGCATCGATTCTGCCGTCTTGTCCGTTTGTACCGGAGCGGAAACTGTCAGAAGACGCTGCCCGATGGCGTCCCCTAGGTTGCTTCGTGCACCGTAGGACCAACGCTTATCTTCGCGCAGGTTCATGTTCAAGCGCGAAGTGAAAGTGCCTCCGAATGTCGTATTCGCCAGTCGCATCGCCGTGTACCCTGGCGACGAAGTCGGCGGTGCGACATTGACGGCGCTAATGTGCGATTGCAGGGCATCAGGTCGATGCACCAGAAGAACGCGTGGCGCAATGCGGTCTTGCACATAGGCAAGATTCTTGTGGGGCCTCGGCACTTCCGGTGCAATCCAGTCGCCGAACACCGTGTCGAGCAGAGTCAGAAGCGCATCCAGTCGAGTATCGCCAACTACCAGGATGGTCGCATTGTCCGGCCGGATCCATACACGGTGAAAAGCATGCAGGTCATCGGTAGTTAGCGCATTGACCGAGGCACCCGTGCCGATACCCGAGAAAGGTATCCCGTACGCGTGATCCTTGCCGTACAGCAGCGGCGGCAACACACGCCCGCCGAAACTGCCAGGCTGGCTACGCTCGCGCTGAATGGCTGCCAGTGCTAGTGCCCGCTGGCGTTCGAAGTCGGCTTCCCGGAACGCCGGGTGGCGAACCATATCGGCCAAAAGCTCCAGCGCACCAACCAGGCTGGAGCTCAATGCATTGACGCCGACGTTGCTGGTGTCCAGTCCCATGGAAACGCCGAGCTGCGCGCCCAGGCGCTGCTGTTGTTTGGCGATCTGCACCGAATCCAGACTCAGGGTGCCCTGATCGAGCATGGAACCAGTCATCCTCGAGAGGCCGAGCTGGTGCCTACGGTCTGCAGCGAATCCGGCATCGAACTGCAATTGCACCTGGACCATCGGAATCGCATGGCGCTCAGCCAGCACCACCTCAATGCCGTTCTTCAAACGACCACGCTGAACGGCTGGAAAGGTCAGCTCCGGGAACCTCTCGACTGAAGGCACACCCGCACTACGGTCGACCTTGCTTTCAGCCCTCGCGAATTCACGCACCGGTACGATGACGGCAGCAGGTTTGTCGGGAACGGCCGGCAAACCTTGGTCCGCCGTCGAGTCGGTCGTCGCCTGATCGGCAATGGCCGGCACCACGGTCAACGTATAGTCGCCCTGTGCAATCCATTGTCTAGCTGCAGCGAGGACCGATACCGTCGTCGCCGCGTCACGACGCGCAAGGTCGATCCGATAGGCAGCCGGATCGCCGCGGTAAAGCTCGCCCTGCGCGAGAATCGCGGCCTTGCCGCCGAAACCACCCACCTTTTCCGTCTGGCTGACAAAGCTTAGGTGCAGCACTGCCTTGGCACGAGCCAGTTCGTCCTCGGTCGGACCATCCTTGAGGAAAATCGACCACTCCTCCGCGATGGCCGCCTCGACAAGTGCAGGATCGACACCCTGCCTGACACCCACTTCCAGCATGAACATGCTGACGAGGGCCAGCGACTGCACGCCAATGCTGACGCTGTCGGCCAACCCGTCGCGGTACACAAGACGCTGATACATGCGTGAGGTTGTGCCTCCGCCAAGCACCCACGCCGCCAGTTCCAGCAGCAAAACGTCCTTGTGACCCATCGGCGGTACGTTCCATTCCTTCACCATCCGTACCTGGGGAACATGGTCGGCCAACGTGCCACGGGTGGATACCTGTCGCGGCGCGATCCAAGACGCCGGGCGTATCACCGAGGGTCCGGACGAGATATGACCAAAATACCGTTCGGCTTTTTCCCTGGCCATTGCTGGCGTGATGTCGCCGGCCAGCACCAGAACCGTGTTCGCCGCACCGTAGTAGTCACGGAACCACTGCTTCACATCGTCGAGCGAGGCTGCCTCGAGATCAGCCATGGAACCAATGGTGGTGTGCTGATAGGGGTGGTTGGCCGGAAACGCGTGGAGCTGGATGTTCTCCATGCTCCGGCCATAAGGCTGGTTTTCGTTCTGGCGCTTCTCGTTCTGTACGACCCCACGTTGCGTATCGAGCTCCTGCTGACCGATTGCGTCGAGCAAATGGCCCATGCGATCGGACTCCATCCATAGCGCCACGTCCAGGGCGGTACTCGGCACCGTCTCGAAGTAGTTGGTCCGGTCGAACCAGGTGGTGCCGTTCTGGTCCGTGGCGCCAATAAGCTCGAATGGCCTGAAGTACGAGCTCCTGTGGTGTTCGGAACCCGAGAACATCAGGTGCTCGAACAGATGCGCGAAACCGGTCTTCCCGGGCGGCTCGTTCGCCGAACCGACGTGGTACCACATCGATACCGCCACTACTGGCGACTTGTGATCTTCGTGCACGATCACGGTGAGGCCGTTATCGAGATGGAACTTCGAGAAATCGATCACGGGTATGTCCACTGTCATGCCCCCTGCTGCAGTGTCTTCGCAAGAGCCTGCATCAGCCCTTGGTGCCAGTGTTTGCCCAAGGTGTGCTGAAGCAGTTCCAACTGTGCGATGTCGGTGGGTCGAGCGTCCTTCAACATTGCGAAGAACGCCTTCGTCTCTTCCCAGGCGAAAATCGCTTCCCTACCAGCGTCGGGCTCGGACTCCTTCTTCTTCTGGTATGTCGTCGCGATTGCCTCGCGCTCCGCCCAGGCTGCTGCGGAATACCCATGCCTGACGGCTATCTCACGTAGCGAGGAAAAAAGCGTGTTGAGACCTTCTCTCGCAACGAAAGGCAGTTCATCCGAAGGCCAACTCGTCGCCTCGGCACATGTGGCCACTCCCCAGGAAACGGCGTCTTCCTGGTAACTGGGGCGTGCCTTGCCTGCCGCCTCGCGCGCCGCCTTCCACTCCGCAGCCGATGGCACATCTCCCTTGGCCATGCGCCCATGTAGCACGGCTACATCGCGTACAGA
Organism: Rhodanobacter lycopersici; assembly: GCF_040812335.1. Taxonomy (NCBI): domain Bacteria; kingdom Pseudomonadati; phylum Pseudomonadota; class Gammaproteobacteria; order Lysobacterales; family Rhodanobacteraceae; genus Rhodanobacter; species Rhodanobacter lycopersici. The sequence goes on along the minus strand of NZ_JBFOHK010000001.1, from coordinate 151,691 downwards.
TGCCTTGATACTGTCCGAGCTCGTCGCGCCGAACGGCAATGACGGGGAACCCTCGACCAGGTCAAGCAACAACCAATGCAGAAAATAAGAGGTCGTGTGCCTAAGATCGACGCCGGGGGGGATGCCTTCAAACCATTCCAGGGGATAGTCACGCATCGCCCCTCGAAGCGTATAGCTCAGGCTGCCGAGCGGATCCGCCGACACCTGCATGGGGAAGACGTGTATGAAATCCTCCAGAATGGCCGCGCTCGCGGGAATGCCGATAGCCGCTTCATACTGCTCCATGCTGGTGCCGTGTAAGGCCGCACCAATCAACGTGTATTGCTCCCTTTCCGTCTCACAGATGGGCGCCGTCGGCGGGAATTGGCCTCGCACCTGGATCTGTCCGGCCTCAATGTGCTTACGCACCTGATCGATCACCTTCCGCTTGAGCTCGCCATCACCGTGAAATGCGCGCAAGGATTTCACCGGGGCCAATGGCTTCCCGCTCGTCTGCGCAGTGACATGTTGGTCGAGAAGGTCGACCAGTGCTGACCTGCTCTGCGCGCCAAGCGTCTGTGCGACGACTTCGCCCGCTTTCAGCAACAGCAGCGCAGGCACGCTACGCACCCCGAAGCGCTTGGCGAGCGCCTGGTTCCCGTCGATGTCGATCTTGGCGAACTTGACGCGACCCTGATACATCTGCGCCAGCTCGTCGAACCGGGGCGTAAGCTGCTTGCAGGGGCCGCACCAGGGTGCCCAGAAATCGACGAACACAGGCAATTCGGCTTGCTCGATTTCGTCAGCAAAGGTGGCTTCTGTGACATCAACAGCGTGCTCGCTCATTGGCTCTCTCTCGGTTCGTTTCGTACGCGTACCAGCCTTGTCGCAGCTTCGATACGCACAAGCTCTCGTTGCGTGGGATCAGCTGGTTCACATCGCATCCTCGACATGGCAACCGCTTCCCATTCACGTCTTCACGGCGATGACAACCCGCTAATGCACTGATTGCAATTCGTGCATTTCATGGCATCACCCGTGCCATTGCCCGGCTTCGGGTACCGACTCCAGACCCGTTGTGCTACCCGATGCCGCCGTCACCAACTCCTTCGCCGGCATCAAGCGGTAGCGCCCTCCCGGATAAAGACACAACGCTCGGTCGTGGAAATGCAGCAGCGTTTCGCGGTGCCCTACGCTGACGTAGGTTGTCCCGGCTTTCCTGAGCTGCGCGTACACCGCGGCCTCGGTGGCAACGTCCATGGCGCTGGTGGCTTCGTCGAGGAAGATGTACTTCGCCCCGGATATCAGTACCCTCGCAAAGGCGATACGCTGCTGCTCGCCGAGCGAAAGCACCTTGGCCCAATCGCGCACCGCATCCAGGCCACCATGCTTTTCCAGCAGATGCGGCAAAAAGACCTGTTCGAGGATGCCTTGCAACTCTGGGTCCGAAAGATCCTTGCCCTTGCGGACTCGCGGGTAGAGCAACTGAGAGCGCAGATTGGAAAGGATCATGTACGGCCGCTGCGGCAAGAACATGCTGTCCTCGCGGGGCGGCATGACCATCGAGCCCGTGCCGCGTTGCCATAGACCAGCCATCGCACGGAGCAAGGAGCTTTTCCCGACCCCGGTCTGGCCGACGATGATCAGGTTCTCACCCGGATGTAGCGTGAAGTCGAGCTCGTGGGCGAGCAGTTGCTCGCCGCCTGGCGTTTCCAGATCCACGTTGTCTATGACGAGAAAGGGGCCTTCCGTAACCGCGATTCGCGGCGCATCGCTCTTCGCGCGTTCCGCATCCATGGCATCGAAGCGTTCGAGGATCTGCGCCAGACGCACCGCACCAGGTGCCATCTGGGTCAGCATGGGGATGAAGCTGCTCAATGTTGTCAGGGCCGAGAGCATGGTGCCCGCGGCGGTTGTCGCCATGGCGATAGCGCCGAACTCGATCTTGCCAGCAAAGAACAACGGAGCGATCAAGAAGAACGGCGCTATCTGCCAGATGACCTGCATGCCCTGGGTGGCTCCCGTAAGCTTCATCGTATAGATCAGCACGGCCATCCTGGTGCGGGTGACCGCCTTCAGGCGCTCCCAGATCTGCGTGTGTTCGCTGTCCTCGCCACGATAGAACGCAACCGTTTCAGCGTTTTCGCGTACATGCAGGATGCCGTGGCGCAAGTCCGCTTCGGCCACGGTATTGTCGAACTGCAGCCGGATCATCGGCGTGTACATCACCAGCGTGACGACGGTCTGCAGTACGGCGTAACCGATCACGTACAACGTCATCGTCGTGCTGATCGACGAAATGATCACCCCTCCGCTGATCAGCATCAGTGTCTGGCTTAGGAGCTGGCGCGGAATCTGGATGACCGCCTCGACGAAGGGCAGGACCTGTTCCTGGATGCGTTGGTCGGGGTTGTCCAGATCCTCACGCAAAGCGATGTCGTAATACGTCTTCTTATCCAGATATCGCTTGACCATGTAGTCGGTCAGCCACTGGCGCCAGTCCACGCTGAGCCAGGTGGAAAGAAACAACATGGCCATGACGATGACCACCGACAACGCCCCCACGCCCGTCGTGGACCAGAACAAGACGGCATAACCCGCGTGCTCCTTGGCGACGATTGCGTTGGTCATGTCCTTCGTGAGTATCGCTATCCAGACGGCGATGCCGCTCTGGACGGGAACCAGCACCAATAGGCCGATCATGCTCAAGCGTGCTAGTCGGTTCTCCTTGGCAACCCAGTACGGCCGGGCCAACCTCCAGAGGCGTGCGAACAGCTGGCGCGACACCTTGTAATCTGCCGGATCCGAATGAAGGGTACGTGCGTCCATCTAGACTCTGATTAGGGTGAATGACATGAGACGCTCAACGTCTTATCTGCATCGATGTCTACGATCAGGAAGCTGGCTTTTTGGCATAAAGGTTGCCGTCACCAAACGCCGGAGCACGTGCGATGTGTCAATGCGGCGCTCATGTCATAGACGCCGCAGCTGGAAAATCCGGACATTCGTTTTGACGAAAGCGCAACAAGACGGCCAGCAAATTGCACAGGTCGCCCTGGGCCGTCCTTGGAACAGCCCAGTGCGGGTTGCCAAATCGCTTTCATTGCCCGAGTTGCACTGGTGTGAAGTGGCGCACCTTAGTTCCGTAGCCACAAGAAAGTGGCTACGAGACCGGATCACACCGATAGGTCACAGCTGCCCCTTGATCGTCAGCATGAAGCTGCGCGGCGTGCCATACCAGTTGTACCCGTAGATTTCCCCGGTCGTCTGGTAATAGGTTCGATCAAACAGGTTGTCGATATTCAATGCCATCGACCAATGCCTGTTGATCTGATAGCCGGCACGCAGGGTAGCTACCGTGTAGAACCCCTGCCGGATGGCGTAGGGAGCGAAGGTCCCCAGACAGTTGCCTGACGCATCGTAGGTTGGACAGGCCTCACCGGTAGCGTAGCTTGAGGTCTGCGCGCGCAACCCGCCACCGATGCTCCAGCGATTGTCCATGCCCGGCAGTCGATAATCGGTCCAGACCTTGAACATATGCTTCGGCGTGATTGAGCTCAGTACACCTTGCGTAACCCCCGGCGCATTGGCCAGGTTGGCATTTTCCCTGTTGACATCGAAGGTATATCCAGCGCTTATTTGCCAATTTGGCGTCAAGCGACCACTAAGTTCGGCTTCAACACCTTTGCTGGTATTGTCTCCATCGACAAAGCAGCAATTCGGGTTATTGTAATTTCCACCCGGGTTGAAATATGTCGGATTGTTGCGCTGATCGATCCTGAAAAGGGCGATGGAGCCGTTGAGCAGCCCTCCATACCAGGCACCCTTCGCACCCACTTCGATATTGACACCACGAACGGGAGGAACAAGTCCACCAGAAGCCGTCAACTGACCACTGTTTGGCTTGTAAATATCAGCGTAACTGGCATAGAGCGAATAATCTTTACTGATATCGTAGGTCAGACCCGCATAAGGGGTAATCACACCGGTGGAGACATTCCTGATTGGTGCCCCCGAAAACCCGAAGCTACCGAGTGGCGGCCCGTAGTCAAGGTTTTCCGAGAATTGCGTTTCGCTTCGGTAGTAACTGTCGCGCGCCCCGATGACAGCCGACCAGCCGTCCAGAAAGCGCAGGCGAAGCGCAGCATATCCGCCAATTTGCTTGGTATAGGCGTAATTGTATTCATCAATTACTGGAGTGAGGAGTCCCGGTGGAGCTGCCGTATATGCCGAAGGATCGAAGGACCATGGGTTCAGCGGAGGACCTGCAAGTTCACTATCCTGTTGAGGTAATGAGTAGGCTTGTCTCGTGTAGTCCATACCTGCGATAACGTCCTGACGATGACCGCCCACCTCAAAAGATCCAGTCAAGGTCGCGTCCCCAGTGACCGCCAGGTTTGATTCGGACGCGACACCCTGGCCTAGGACACCTGGAATAGTATTCGTAACCGGATTGATGCCAGAGGAAGACGACGCCCCAATTCTGGAACGGCTGTCCTGGTCGATCATGGTCGACTCGACCTTCAGCTTCCAGTCGTCGTTGAATCGCTGCTCCAACTGCACGAAGGCTTCACTGTTGTGCGCGGTGCTCCGATTCCACGGGAAAGCCAGCGCAGTGGAGCGCGGCAGATGCGGGTCGGCGCCATCGATATAACGTGGCAGCCCTACGTCGAATGGCACAGCGTTGACCTGCTCGAGGGAGCCTCCGACGGTCAACATCGTCGTGGACGTCAGGTCGTACTGCAGGATGCCATAGAGCTTGTGCTGCTTGCGGCTCGCTATGTCGTAGAAATAATCCTGGTCCGTATTCGATGCCACGATGCGTCCGCGCAACGCCCCGTCGAACCCCAGTGAGCCCGTGGCGTCGAACATTTCCCGGTAATAGTTGTACGAACCTATCGTAACGGTGGCACTGACTTCGTCATTGGCCTGCGGTTGCTTGCGTTGCAGACTGATCGTAGCGCCGGGATTGCCTGCTCCACCGAAAAGGGCATCCGAACCGCGCAATATCTCGATGTGGTCATACTCGGAAAGATCGTCGAGCGGCGAGCCGGCTGCAGTCGTGGTGTTTGGGCTCAGCGTGATGGGGCCACCACCATCCACGTGGACTTCGTCGACGCCGAAACCTCTTGCAGAAAAGGTCGTATTCGCGGAAGTGCCGTTCTGCTGAACGGTTATACCGGTCGCCCAATCAAGTGCATCAGCCAATCCATAGGCATTCTGCTGCTGCAGCGTTTCTTGTGAGATCACCGAGACCGATTGCGGGATTTCCTTCAATGCGGTCGCTACGCGTGTCGCCGCCAGGCCCTCGACCGTGGCTTGAACCAAGACGTCGGGGAGCTCCTGGACGCCTTCGCCGGCCGATGCAGCACCGGGCAGAATGATCACCACGCCTGATGGCGCGATCACCGCATGCAGACCGGTCCCCAAAAGCGCCCGCTGCAGTGCGTCGATCGCCGTAAAGCGGCCGATGACGACATCAGCTTTTTTTTTAGAAACCAGATCCGCGCCGAAATCGATCCGCTGCCCGGTGGTGCGTGCAATCGCACGCAACGTGTCTGCCAGGTTCTGCGGATGGATATTGAAATCAAAGCCCTGTCCCTGCGTCGCCGCCGAAGGCGCCTTGCCAGTGGCGTCGCCCATCTCCACTAGAAACGAACCGCCTTGCGTTGTCCGCAAGACCAGCCCGGAACCTGCTAGCAGATGATCCAGCGCTTGCCGCACGGAATAGCTGCCCTTTAGTGCGGGGGCATTATGACCTCGCACCGTGGCTGGCTCGAACGTGACATTGACGCCACCCTGGCTACCGACGGCGCGAAGCGCGTCGGCCAGCGACTGCGCTGGCAGGTTGAAGTTGTAACTGGCCTGCGCGTACACAGCTGGCACCGCCCCCAGGGCCAGCAACACCGCGGTCGCCACAACGTTACGACGTGCAAAAAACATAGCATCCCCTCCGATCACTATGTCCCGTCGACGACGGGCTCTTTAGCAGGAGACGAAGGGTCGACACGATCCGGACATGTAGCCGTCATCTTTTTTGCACACGCCTCAACAGGATCCTCAGGAGGTGCTACTGGGTGATCACGACGCCTTGACCAGAGCGCATGACATTCAGGTTGTGCAACCGGGCAATGGCATTGGCGGCCTCGACCGGGTCACGGGTGACGAACACACCCGACACGCGCAGCTGTGCCAAGGCTGGGTTGCCCAGAAAGACATGGGTGTTGCCATAACGGTTGAGTTCCGACACGACCTTTCCCAAGGTGGCGTCATCGAATATCAGCTCGCCTCGTTGCCACGCGGTTATTTCTTCAAGGTTGGGGCGGTCGACTGTCTGTTCACCACCAGGACGCAAGATCACTCGCTCACCAGGGGACAGTACCGTTTCGCCGTGTTGCGTGTCAGCCTGCCCAGAGGCGGCTGGGCCCACCTTGACCTTCCCATCGATGAGGGTCACCTCGAAAACATGAGGATCGTTTCGCACGTCGAAGGTCGTACCCAACGCGGATATCGCCCTGTCGCCGGCTTGCACGATGAACGGTCGCCGGGAATCCTCTGTGTCATCGAATATCGCCTCGCCGCGATCGAGCAGAATGCGGCGCTCGGTCTTGCTGTAGGCCACCGTGAGCCGGGTATCCGTGTTGAGCGTAATACGCGTTCCGTCGTCCAGTGTCACCGTCTGCTGGCCGCCAACCGCGGTTTGGTACACCGGGTTGCGCAATGCATAGAACGTGATACCGCCCCCCACCAAAGCCAGCAGCAGGCATGCCGCCACAGCCGCCAACATGCGCCGTCGCGGGCGCGTCCTGGCCAGAGCTGGGACCGTGGCTAATTGAGCGGCGCCAGGAATGATGTCCCAAGTCTCGGTGACCCGCGCAAAGGCACGCGCATGCGTGACGTCCTCCGCCAACCAAGCCCTGAAGGCGGCATCGGCCGCCGCGGTGCGCGAAGGGCTCTGCAACCGAACCAGCCACGCCGATGCTTCGGCCAGCACCAAATCTTCGAAGATTTCATGATTCGTGCGCATCACTGCTCGTCCATCCACTTCGTGAGGAACAACACCGCCCTGGCGACGCGCTTTTCGACCGCGGCTACCGACATGTTCTCGCGTTCCGCAATCTGGGGAAACGTCAGCCCGTCCAGCCTCTGCGCCAGAAGACAGCGCCGAGTCACCGGATCGAGCCGCGCCATGCCTGTCTTGGTACGACGCAAACGCTCCTGTAGAAGCAGTTGCTCTTCCGGCTGCGGCGCTGCGTCAACGATCGTATCGAGGTCGAACTCGGTGGCCTGGGCAGGTGTGCGTCCCCGACGCCTTGCAGCGTCGCGACCGATATTCACCGCGGTCGTGACCAGGAAAGCTTCCTGCGAGCGCAGCTCCTGCCGGCGCGTATAGGATTCCAGACGCGCAAACGCCTCTTGCACGATATCGTCGGCATCCTGTGGTGCTACGCCCTGTCGCAAAATGACAGCGCGGACCTTACGAAACATCTGTAGAACGTCGCCCATGCGGCTACCCTGAGTGAGCCGGCCTCTTTATCCGTCATGGATGTAGACGTTTCCACCATACCATCCGGACACCCTAATTGTGCGACGCATCACAAAATGCTGCGGCGTTCAGCTTGGCCCGGGCGAGTACTTCGAAGGAGAGCGCCCATACAAGTCGAGCGTCTATAAATGGCAGCGCAATTTGGCTCCGACCCTAGCCATCGGTCGATCGCGTCAGGCTCTCCCAGGTATCGATAGCCGCCGACATGGTCGCGAGCTTTTCGCGTACGAGAGAAAGCGCATCGCTGCCGAGCAAGAGATGCGCGGGCGGGATCGGCAGGCCGATCAGAGTCAGGATGGCCCTGGCCGCCTTCGCGGGATCCCCGAGCTGCTTGCCACTCTTCTCGCACCGAGCCTGACGGATGGGGTTGAACATATCGTCATAATCGGCAATGCGTCTCGGCGATCGTTGCATCGACCGCCCCGCCCAATCCGTCCTGAAGCTGCCCGGGGCGACGGCGGTCACATACACCCCGAACGGCCGCAATTCCTCGCCAAGCACCTCGCTGATGCCCTCGAGCGCGAACTTGCTACCGCAGTAGTAAGCGATGCCCGGCATCGTGATGAAGCCGCCCATCGAAGTGATGTTGACTATGTGTCCGCAGCGGCGCTCGCGAAAGCGTGGCACGAACGCCTGGGTGACCGCCACGGCGCCGAACACGTTGACTTCGAACTGGCGTCGCATCTCGTCGAGGGGGGATTCCTCGAAGATGCCCTCGTGGCCGTATCCCGCGTTGTTCACGAGCACATCGACGGGTCCAGCGCGAGATTCCGCGTTGGCAACGACGCCCGGGATCGCGTCAATGTCGGTCACGTCCAACATGACGGCCTGCGCTCGTCCGTCGCTCAGGGCCTCGAAGGTGCGGCGCGCCTCGTCGGTGCGAACCGTACCGATCACCCGATGACCCACGGACAGGGCCTCGCGGGCAAGTGCAAGGCCGAAGCCGCTGCTGACGCCGGTGATGAAAATGGTCTTGGTGGTCATGGATGGACTCCTGGTCAGGTATGGAAGCGATCCTAGGTGCCCGGCGCCATGTGGCCCATAGCCCTCCGTGTGGCGTCATTGCCTGATCCTATGAGAGGCGCTTGCGGCGTAGCCTGGGAAGCCGGAGAGTGGAGGCATGGACACGCCTTCCCGCCGCCATATGATCGACCTGCTCCGGGAACTCGCGCCGACAGAGGGATACACGCTGACGCCGTTGCCGGACGTGCGCCTCCTCCGCTCTGATCGGCCGTTAAGCCGCACTCCCGTGCTCTACGAGCCCGGCGTCGTCGTCGTGGCTCAGGGACGCAAACGCGGCTTCCTGGGCGACAAGGTCTTCGTCTATGACGACCAGCATTATCTCGTGGTGTCCGTGCCCGTGCCTTTCATGATGGAGACCGATGCCTCGGCGGACGAGCCGTTGCTGGCGATCTACTTCCGTCTCGACCATGCCGCGGCCGCGGAAGTCTGCATGCAGATCGACAAACGGCACGGAGCACCGTCGGCGCCGCCTCGCGGACTGTATGCCTCGCCCATGGAGGACGCCCTCGCGGCATCGGTCCTGCGCCTGCTCGAAGCGCTGGCGAGTCCTCCGGATGACGAGGTGCTCGGCCCTGCGCTCGTGCGCGAGGTCTATTACCGGATACTGTCCGGCGCCCAGGGCGGTTCTTTGCGTGCGGCGCTGGCGCAGCAGGGCAAGTTCGGCATGGTGGCGCGCGCGATCCGCATCATCCACAGCCGCTACGCCGAGGCGCTCAGCGTGGACGAGCTTGCCAGCGAGGCGGCGATGAGCGCGCCCACCTTCCATGCACACTTCCGCGCGATGACGGGCACCTCGCCGATGCGCTACGTGCAATCGACGCGCCTGCATCAGGCACGCCTGCTCATGCTTCGCCGGCACGCCACGGCGGCAGCGGCGGCGGCCGCCGTGGGCTACGCAAGCGCGTCGCAGTTCAGCCGCGAATTCAAACAGCTCTTTGGGAGACCGCCGGTTGAAGAAGTCGAGCGGATGAAGCGGGACTTTGTCATGCCCGCGGCACAGGTACCGTCCGCCTACGTGTCATCGCACTGAATCGTCGCCCAAGATGGCAAGCGTCCAGCGCATTCGCCATGTGATGGGTCAGACACAAGATTCATCGCATTTCATGTACACGAAACACTTCTATTGCGCGAATGGATCATCCAGCACTGCGCAACAAACCCCACAATGAAAAACACGAGCAAGCCAAACAATGTGTGCAATACCACCGGAGATAGAGGCGTATTGGCCAGCGGGTGCGAGGGCGGCACTCGGGTCAGCGTTTCGTTCGTGCCGGGAACCAGCGTCAGAAAGAAACTGAAAGAGAGTCCGAACACGGATAGATACGGTCGAAGCCTTCCCAGAAAGGTCAATTTACTCACGAACGCACCACCGAAAGCGACAAGCAGAACCACGACTCCGAATGCATGTCCGGCATTTAGGCCACCTGTACTCGACACTCCGAAGGACGTGATTACCGACAGCACCAAGCCAATAAGATAGATCCTGCCGGAATGCACCGCCGTGTCGATCTTGCGATAACGGACAAAGCCGTAGATACCTGCAACAACGGGAACCAAGCTGACAACAGTATGGAATGCGCCCAAAGGCGTGATGGCATGCGTCATGGGAAACCTCTCTCAAAGCAATTGGCAAAAGGCCAGCACCGTGTCAGCGATGCCGAGGAAACAGGCCACGTCCGGATTTGCGATCTCCATTACACATGGCCATAACTATCTACTAGTTGGTAGATATGCGACTCAAAAAAAATCGGCCCTCATCCCTCCCAAGGCGACTCAAGCCGCCGAGGTCAATCTGCCAATTGAAAACTGGGCGAGCGCCCGAAAGTTTTCTGGATCACCGGTACCTCGCGCTGCCAGCATGGCCCCATGCACCGCTGCCATAAAAGCCTTGGCTTCGAGAGCTGGGCTACCTTGCAGATGGAGTTGCCCCTTGGCCTTGCCCTTTTTGAAGAGGGATGCAAGCCAGGCGGTCAAGTCTTGAAAGTGCCCACGGACCTCATCGGCAACCTCGCTGGGAATTGCAGGCAATTCGGCGGCCAGCATCGCGCAAATGCAAAACGAAGAAGTGCCTCCACGAATGCACGTGGCCCAATAATCCACATAGGCCTTGAGTTCCGCCAACGGATCCGCAAGCTCACGGTCGAGTGCCTCCATACCTCCCCTAGCCTCCTCGCGATACCGCGCAACGACGATCCGGACCAACTCTGCCTTGCTTGGGAAATGATGATGGATACTCGCCTTGCTGATATGCACTCGCGCAGAAATATCGGCATAGCTGAAGCTGTTGTAGCCGCCAGCTTCAAGCAACAACCTTGCATATGTGACGATCTCAGCCGCCTTCGGAGAAAGCGCTGCATTCATGACAAGGCTTCATCTGGCCAACAAGCGAAGTTAAGCACCACTATGCTCACTATGTAGCGTGCGATGCAGTGTAACCTACTAGTAGGTAGATTACATGTCAAGCATAACCGCGCGAAAGCAGACCGTCGTTCCGCGTAAGGAAGATGCCTTGTCCAGTGACATCAACGTCGAGCTCTATCCCTGCCTGCTGACATCCTGCTGATGTGGTTGTCACCAACGCATGCCGCCGCAACAGCTTCCGCCACTAAAGCTGGGGACCGCGTTGCCGCCCAACCTCCCATAACACCTTGCTACCACGAAACCTCGCGGCAAGCTGCTGCCCCAGACGCTGTTCGACCACCGGCTTCCATGGCACAAGGCTGAATCCCATGCCGTCGTCGAGCATAGCGTAGCGTCCACTAATAAGCATGACGCTGCGCCGGTAGATGCCTGCCGCGCGCTGCCCCTCGAGCAACGGGCGATGCTCCAGCCCGGTTTCGGCGGCAATGTTCTTTGCAACCTGCTCTAGCTCGCGCCCGCGCAGCGTCGCCAGCAAATTCCGCGGGAGAACGACGCGCTGTCCGTGCCGTTCGGCCAACCCCTGTTCGGCCAGGAAGTCGGCACGCTGGCGTAGCGCCTCCTTCACTTCACCGCCAAAACCCAAGTCGCCCAGACCCGTGCCGCCACCGATCAACTGCTGGTCGAGCCAGGTGGCACCGATCACGCGGGCCTGCCGTTTGATCGGCAGGTGCGATTTCAGCTCCACCGCCACGCCGCCGCCAAAACGCCGCGCATCGTACTGGCGGCCGTGCTCGGCCAGGTCGCTCGGCACACGCCAGACGCCTTCGGCCTCGCGCTCCACGATGCCGGCGCGGCGCAGGGCTTCGAGCCGGCGCACGTGCGCGGCGACTACCTCGCGCGGATCGCGGTCGGGATTGGCCTGACCATGGGCGACGGCCAAGTGATGATCGGTGCGGTACACGCCATCGACAGCCAGCGCGGCAATGTTTCGATCAGCGGCACGCACGTCGGCCGCGCCTTTCACCTCCACCACGGCGCCGGCCGGGTATTGCTCCAACTCCGACCGCGACGGCAGCGGGACATAGTGCGCCTTGCCGTCCGTACCATCGACGATCAGGTAGCCCTTGTCGTACAGCTCGTCGGCCAGCCCCTTGCCGGCCACCCGGCCGATGAGGGTGCGGCCATCGTCATTCGGCTCGAATACGGCCAGCTCGCGCGACTTGCCGCGCATGGCCCGCTGCAGGGCACGGAGGATGTCGCCGCGCTCGCCCATGGCCCGCAGGGTCGGCTCGGCGCTGGCGTGCATCATCCAGATGCCGGTCTGCGATTCGGTGGCCAGTCCCATGCGCTGCAAACACTGCAGGCGGCCGATCAGCACCTGCCGCTGGCGTTGCAGCCGTGACTCGGCGAAGCGCTCGGTATGCACCCGACCATGCTCGTCAGCCTCGCGCTGCAAGGTGCGGTCCAGGGTCGTCCACCGCTCCTGATCGACCTCGCGCTGCATGGCGTGCTGCATCTCCCGCTCGGTGCGTGGCCCCAGCCATTCGGTCGCCAGCTCCGACGCCCGCCGGCGCATCCCTGCGGCAATGTAGTCACGGGCGATGATGAGATCCTTGCCGGTGTCGTCCTTGCCGCGCAGGACGACGTGCGTGTGCGGGTTGTCGGTGTTCCAGTGATCCACCGCCACCCAGTCCAGCCGCGTACCCAGGTCGGACTCCATACGAGCCATCAGGTGCCGGGTATAGGTACGCAGGTCGTCGAGCGACTCGGCATCCTCGGCCGAAACGATGAAACGGAACTGATGCCGGTCGTCGACACTGCGCGCCTTGAACGCATCGAGGTCGGCTGGGTCCATCGTCGGTCCGTAGGCGTGCCCTGCGCCGCCCTGGCGATCGACGCCTTCGCGCTCGATGTAGCGCAGATGGGCATCGGTCGAGCGTCGTCCAGCCTGCTTCAGGTTGACCAGCCGCGCTTTGATGGTGACGCGTCGCGCACGGGCGTCGAGCAAGCGCCCGGCGAAGCGGGCCGCGACGTGGCCGCGGCCCAAGCGCGCGCCGGGCTGTTGGCCGGTTTTCCTGACGGCCTTACCGGCTTTCGCGCCGACCTTGCTGGTCTGGCGCAGTACCTGGTTGATGAAGGCGTCGCCACGCTGCTTCGGCACACCGTGCCGGACGCGGAAACGGTCGTCGTCGCGCTGGCTCATGCGACATCTCCCTCCAGGGCCGGCGCAATCCGGTCAACGAAGCACGTGGCTTCGCCAACGCCAATGCGGCATTGCGCACCATCACGGCACCCCGCCACACCCAGGCGTGTGCCACGCCACCCCCATGTGCAGACAGGCTCCTCGCGCCACGGAGTGCCGCGACCTTTTATCTTGCCCTCCGCCGTTGCCCTGCGCTGTCGCTCCAGGCGTCGACGTCCCGGCGGTGCTGCGCTGCCTTCGGCCTGCGCGTCAGCGGACACGCTGACGACCGCAGGCAGGGCACGTCCGAGACAGGACGCCTTCCCGTGGAAGGGCGGCGCCGGAGATTGCGCAACGTGCGGCGCGAATGCGCCCGCACGCCACGCGCGACGACACGGCGAGGGCCCACGGGACGACACGCCGGATCGCACGATGAAGCGCAGCGTATCGGACGTCATCATCGGCGCGCCTCCCATCCCACCGGATGCGCGATGCCGAGCGCGGCGGACGCGCGCACCGGGCCGAAGTAGCGGCTGTCGAACGACGCCGGGTTGGTCGTGCTGAGCAGGAACAGTTCGCCGGGACGAAGGCGCCGGCACTGCGACCAGGCCCGCAACGGCCGACCCAATCCGTCGGTGCGCAGCGCGGCGGCCACCGGCACGCCGTCGATGCGCACGATGCCGTCGCTCGCGCACACCCGTTGTGGCGCGACGGCGGCGACCGGCTTGAGCAGCGGAATGCCCTGCGGCAGATAACCGCGGCGCGCGGCCAGTGTCGCGGCGGCTGCAGGCAGCGGCACCAACACGAGGCTGCCGACACGCGATGCGATCAGGTTGCGTGTGCGTGGATCGACGCGATACCAGCCGACCGCCACGCTGTCGGACGGGTTGTAGACGAAGCGTGGCAGGGGCGACACGAAGGACGCCCAACCCAGCGCCGTCAGGCCAAGGGCAGAGAGGCTTGTCAGGATCATGCGAGCGCGCCCGCGCGAGCGCGAGCGCGAGCGCGGGGGCGGGGGCGGGGGCGGGGGCGGCGTCGATTCGATTGCCTGACGTGCGGTCATTGCAACACCCTCCCCGTCCGCCAAGCCGCATGCCGCACGGCGGTGCAGTCCGATGGCGACAGGCGCGCGCCCAGGCGTCGGCCCAGCGCGCGCCAGTACGCGGGCGACACGTCGCAGGCGGCGATGCCGTGCGCTTCGATGGTGTCGATGCGCTCCAGCACGGCACGCACCGGACGTTCGCCCTCGGCATGCAGCAGCAGGCGCGCGCCGGGCCATACCCCGGGAATCCGCTGCATGGCGTCGAGCGGCGTGCAGGCTTGTATCACCCTGCACTGCCAGCGGAGCATGCCGTCGTCGTCAGCTTCGCAGCGGATGCGACCAAAGATCGACCCCGGCAGGAACACGGCGACGCGCCGCCCGCGGTCGAGCGGCATCACGCACGCGGGCCGTCCGAAGCGCAGATAGAGGTTCAGGCGCTGCGCAACGAAAGCCAGCGAGACGCGTGTCGGCGCCGCGTGGCCGGGAAGCGTGGCAACCGACGGCGGCGATGCGCGCATGGCCGTCCGAGCGGAAACGTTCATGGTGTGGACTCCGGAAACGCGCGTTCCAGCAAGGCGCGCAGCAGCTCGGCCACCGTCACGCCCTGCGTGAACGCCGAGACCTTGATGCGCGCACGCAGCGCGGGCGTGATGTCGAGGGTCAGGCGCGCGGTATAGAGGTCGCTTTTCTGGAGACCGTCGCCGTCGCCCTGGCGAACCCACGCCTCGGCGTGCGGGTTCGCCGGCGGGCGCGCGCCGATGGCGATGCGCCGGGTGCGCACGTCGGTCATGCCGGCCACCGCAGCAGTTCGTCGGTGAGAGCCGCGATCTCGCGCGCGGCGGCGCTGTCGGGTGCCGTCTCGCGGGCGAGCCGGCCGGCAGCCACGCTGTCGGCGAACACGATGCGCTGGCGCACTTCCGCGCACAGGACCGGCAGCGGTTGATCGACCAGCGCGCCACGCGCCTCGCGACCGATGACCGTGGTGCTGATGCGCCGGTTGATAACGAAGGCTGCGCGCAGCGCCGGCCGGAACACCTGCGCCTCGCGGATCAACGCCACCATCTCGGCGCAGGCCCACACGTCGTAGGGGCTGGGCTGCACCGGGACCAGCACGCGCTCGGCCGCCAGCAGCGTCGAGCGCGCCAGCGCGGCGATGCGCGGCGGTCCGTCGATGACGACGTGGTCGCTGCGCCGCGCCAGTTCCGGCGCTTCCTGGTGCAGCATCTCGCGTGCGAGGCCTACGGTGCCGAACAGGCGCGGCAGGCCCTGCTGGCTTCTCCGCTGCGTCCAGTCCAGTGCCGAGCCTTGCGGGTCGGCGTCGAGCAGGATGACCTGCTGGCCACGCAGCGCCAGCTCGCCGGCGACGTGCGTGGCGAGCGTCGTCTTGCCCACGCCGCCTTTCTGGTGGAGGAAGGCGATGATCACGAAGGCGCCCTCTGCGTCAAGACATCGGCCCCGGGTCGGACTGCGAAACGTCGTGTCGCGGGCAGCCGTTTTCGCCTTGGCTGTGGTCGCGCAGCGGTTATCCACCGCGACCTCGCTGGCCTACTACGAGTTAGTGCTTTTACGTTAGGAACGTTAGGGCACGCGCCAACTCTTGCCGCGTCTCGCTTCGCCGCGAATCCGTACTCCCGATAGCACGAGAGCCGCACTCCCGATAGCACGCGTCCCGGTGCGCCTGATGGCACGACGCCATGCACCGCTTGTCCCCGGGTTATCCCCGTGCCGTGGACGGCACGGGTCGGAACGCCAGCCATTCCAGTCCATCGTCCGGCCGCCGTTCGACGCTGAGCACATAGCCGGGCAGCGACTGGCGCGCCACCAGGGCGCGAAGGTCGTAGGCAAAGTCCGAGTAGCGCGCAGCGCTGCCGGACTTGCGGTGCAGGTGCCGGAAATCGAACTGCCAGCCATGGGGCTGGCGTCCGCCGTGCTTGCGCACCAGGCGGTACAGCCAGCGTTCGATGCCACCCGTCAACTGGAAGTACGCCGGGTCGATGGTCAGCACCAACGCGGCGTCGAGCACGCCCGCGTAGAACCAGTCCGGCACGATCAGCTCGATGCCAAGTGGCGTGCCGCAGGCATCGGAACGTTCCTTCCATTCGTTGATCCACGAGAAGCGGTGCAGACGCCGCCGGGTCGTCTCGCGGATGGACGTGGCCACGGTGGTCGACTGCAACCGATCCAGCGCAGCCTTGAGGCGCTGGTAGTCGCGCAGCGACGTACCGCGCCCGATGAAGCGCAGGATCTCGTAGGGCGTGGCCCGCATCAGCCGCGAAGTCGGGATACCCGCGTCGCGCGCCTCGACGATCTGGCTGGCAGCCCAGATCAGGATGTCCGCATCCCAGATGGTGGCGATGCCATGCTCGGCCGTCCCTTCCACGCGGATCGTCACGCCACCGGCTTGGAAGTCGATCGGCGCCGTGCGCCGCGACTTCGCCAGCGAGAAGAACGGAAAGGCCATCAGGTCCTGGCTGTCGCGCGGCACCATGTCGCCCGGCAGCGCGCGGAACAGCGCAAGCTGTTCGCTGGCGGGTCGGGACATGGCGAGGGCCGCCTGCGCGCGGCCGCTCAGCGCGCACGGCTGTCCGCCGCGTGGCGCTCGGCGTACTCGGGATCGGACGTGGAGCCGAAGCCGCGCTGATCGGCCCAGACATCGAGGTCCGCGACGGCGTACATGACGCGCCGGCCGAACTTGCGAAAGCGCGGGCCGCCACCCAGTACGCGCTGCTTCTCCAACGTGCGCGGCGACAGCCGCAGGTAGTCGGCGGCCTCGTCGTTGGTCAGGTAGCGCGGCAGCGCGGAGGTTGCGACGGGCGGTGGGGTAGCGGCGTGGACGGCAAGGGGCCGCACGGGGTCGGGGCGCATGGGGTCAGCCTCCATCGGTCAAGAGCGCCGGCAACGACAGCGCTGCCGGGGGGAGGCAGTCTCGGGAAAGATCGGCGGCTTGCTCAGGGACGTTTGGTGGGGTCGTGCAAACGTCCCTGCCCGACCTGAGTGCGCTGGAGCAAGCGGCGATAGCCGCCGCGCATCAGCATGGCACCACGTCGCGTGAGCCGACGCACGCGGGCGCGCAGCGCACTGTCGGCATGCCAGTCGGCCGCGACCACGGCGATCCCGTGCAGCACCTCGGCCACCTGACGCAACGTCGCGCCGGCCAACGTGGCATCCAGCGCCTGCAAGGTGTGGGCTTCCAGCAGCGTGGCGCGGCCTGGCCGTGGCCGGCTGCAGAACCATGCAGCCTCGTCCGCCACGGGCGACAACCCGGCGTCGCGGTCGTGGCCGACATGCACGCAGGGCATGCCGTACTCCAGCGCGGGGGCGAGCGCGAAGCGCCGCCAGCGTCCCGGCAACCAGGCCGTCAGCACCAGATGCCGCCCCTCATGGAACAGGTGCTTGTGACCGGCGGTGCGCCACACGTCGAACAGCACGGCGTCGCCGCCCGGCGCCAGGTCGGGATGGATCTGCACGAGATGCGCCGGCTCGGAACACCAGGCCGGATGTGCCTCGCGTGCATCCAGACCGGGATTCTCCAACCCGTGCAGTCCCCAGCGTTGCGCGACGGCGCCCATACGGCCGCGACGGCGATGCCAGTCGCGGCGGTAGTCGGGGTGGCGACGCAGGTATTCCCAGGCGAGCGCCGGCCCATCGAGGTGCAGTACGTAGAGGTAGGCGGCGCAGGGATGCCAGGCCTCCGGATACGGATCGATCATGACGCAGACTCCGATCGCTTGGCGGATCACCGCTCACGCGCCATCTGCGCCGGCGTCGCATCGTCACCGGGCCATGCGATACAGAACCCATTCGGCATCACCGCGTGGTGTGGCGCACCCGTTGGCGCATGCGGCCTGTCTTCCGCCGTCAGGCAACGTTGAAGCACGATGCATCAAGCCGGCCGTGGGATTGCGACGGTTTGCGTCCGATGCGTACCGCGAAACACGGGAATCCGCATTGATGCCTGGGCGATCTCCCGCCAGACCTCCACGGACACAATGCGCCTGACCACGCCGGTGCCGGTCAGTCCGGGATCGAACCATCGCGCTGGGCCAGCCGGGTGTACTCCGACAACGTGCGCGCCGCCTGAAAATAGATGTCGCGCGTGACCGGTCGATTGCGCGGGCCGACGATGGACGCCAGGGCGGAGAGGCGCACCGTGCCCAGCGCGGGCATGCCGAGGCCCGCGTCGCACAGGCCGTACGCGGTATCGCCGTCGTCGGGATCGAGCGCCACCAGCAGCCAGATGGCATGCGCGTCGGGCGTGAACAAGCGGACCACGGGCCGGAAATCGAGGTCCGGCAATGCCGTGCGGGCACGGCCGTTGGCGAGCAGTTGCGCCCGCTCGTCGTCGGTGACGAGGGTGTTCATGGCACGTTCCCCCTGTAAGGATCGTTGCTGCCCCCAAGTATCGGCATCGCCGGTCCGAATGCCAGTGCAACACGCCACTTAACCGCTGCAGCGCCGATCCGCTTTGGCGCGGATGCGCTTATGCACGAAACCGGTTTTGCCGATGGACGGTCAAGCACGGAGGCGGATACGTGGGCCCCCGTGGAAGCGCACAAGCGCAACAACGTCATGGCGGAAAACCGGAAAAGCACAGTCATCGCGATAGGCGCAAAAGTTCAGATCCATAAAGCCACAAACGCGCCGGAACCGGCTTGGCGCTATTGCGGAAAGCCACCGGCCACGGCCAGCCCCCGGCAACGGTCATTGAGTTATCTTTAACGTGGTTTTAGTTGGACTGTCAATCGACGCTTCTGTTCATGCAGAAGCGTTCGATCCAGCGCGGGCGCCCCGCCGGCGCCACCACCTACGAAGCCGAGCCGGCCAAGGCGTTCGGTGCGACGGTGCGCGCACTGCGCATGGAACACGGTGTCGCGCAGGAAGACCTTGCCAACCTGGCCGGCATCGAGCGCTCGCACCTGGGCAAGATCGAGCGCGGCACACACATGCCGACGCTCGCGCTCATCCTCAAGATCGCCCGTGCATTGGGATGCAGCGCGGCCGATCTGATGGCGGAGACCGAAAGCCGTCTCGCGGCGTCCGTCTCCTAGCTAAAGAGGCGCCCCGCCGTTCGGATGGGCCGCGACGGGCGGCTGGATCGGTGTGGTGCGTGATGTCGCCCTCGGTTACCTGCCTATGCACTTTCCACTCACAGGTGGAACCGGTTAGTCGTGCGCCGACCCGCGCACACCTTTATCAATGGCAGACCGAAGCCGGCCCCGAAGGGCCGGCCCGGTGACGGCGGGTCATTCCGCCGGCTGCTCCTTCGGCTCGTAGAGCCGCACCACGATCACGCCGTCGAGCGGCAGCGCGTTCAGCGCGAGGCGGAAGCCCTTGCCGTCGGCGTTGGGGAACGCCACGCCGATCTTCGTCCAGTCGTGGCGGGTTTCACCGGCCACCTGGTACTCGCGCACGGTGAAGGCGTCGTAGCGGTCGGTGGTCTTCGGGGCGGGCTTGCTGTTCTTGCTCATGAGATGTCTCCGGTTGGGTTCTGCGCGGTTGCGCGAGCCCAGGGCCGCGCGCCGGTCAGGCTCGGCAGCACCGGAGCGACGAACGCGAGTGAGGAACGCAGGGCGGAACAGCGTGGAGCACCCCTTGCGGGTTGCGCGGAGACGAGGCGCGCTACCGTCGCTCGCCATCAGCAACCGCACCCAACCGGAGTCCATGAGCATGCGTCACGGACCCGCCCCTGCCGATCACGACAACGCTCCGTGCACCGATGACATATGGCATCGACAGGACTGGATCAGGCATGGCGTTCCCGATGGCAAGGATGCCGCCTCATCGATAGCCTATGCAGCGATGTGATCGTGGTGCTGGAACAAGCGACCTCGAGGGCCCCAGGGCGGCAACTACAGGGGCGACGTCAATGCGACCCAGGCAAACGGCGCATGCCGGTCGGGTGGTTCTGGCTCCCAGCCAACAGTGCCGCAAGGGCATTCCTCCAAGGCTCGAAGAGCCGGCGCAAGGCTTCCCTGTCATGTTCAAGTTGAGTCATAACATGTACCCACCATGCTCATCGGCGACAGAGGCTCATCATGGAAGATCTCTCGGAGATCGTGACCGCAATCCAGCAGAAACTGGTCGGAACACCGCTGGCCGACTTTTACACTGCACGGAAAAAGCTCAACGGCGGCCACAAGTGGAGTGGCCCCCTGCTACTCATTCAGCGCGATGGCAAACAACCTCGCCAAGGGTACGCATACCATAAAGGCGGCCGCGAAGAACTCCAGTTCAATGTGGGCTTCGAAGATGGCGGCGCATACTTCCGCTACGGCGTCGCCTTCAGCCTCGAACCCGGCCAGGACCTGCCCGATCCAGCCGCGGCGCTGGTGTCAAAGATCCTGCAGTTCAATCGCCTGATCGCGTACTTCCCCGAGTTGTCCAAACTCGAGATGCGGATCAATGAAGAAGGCAGAAGCCACTCCCTTCCAGTAGGTCCGATCGGCAGTCATTGGGTGCGCAACGGAGCGTTCATCTTCCTGGGCAAACGTTCGCGGGTTTCTGAGTACGGCGTGGAACGCCACGTGATCTCGAGAGCCGCCAGAGTGCTGAACATGCTATGGCCGCTGTATGAAGCCATCGAAAGTGAACACTCCGGCACCACTCGAGCCGCGGAATACAAAGTGGCACGGCTATGCTGGAACACCAACTACTGGCATTGCCCAACCGGCCGGGAGGGGAAACTCACCGACGAGGACACATTCGAAGGCGAACACGGATTCGGCCACGAAGAATGGCTGTTCGATCACAGCACCTTGATCGACGGCTGGAAGTACGGCTCCATCCAGGCGCTTAATCGCTCTCAGAAGAAGTACGAAGGCCAACGTCTCAACCTACTTCTCTACACCATCAACCACGCCAGCAAGCAGCGTTATTGGGTCGGAGCCATCGATGGCATCGAAGTTCTGACCAAACAGGACGCTCGACAAATTGGTCGAACGTACTGGCGGCTGGGCTGGCTGAAGACAATGCGCGAACAGGTTAAAAGCTTGGGACTGAAAGCAGGCACGCTCAACCGTGTCGAAACGCTGGTGAATGTGCGCTATCGACCTGAAAGCCTGCGCATGTTCGAGTCACCCATGCCGTTTCCCTCGGAGGACCTTCGCTCGGCTCGGTATGGTCAGTTGCAGAATCTGCCGCCTTCGCAATCGGCCATTCTCGCCGATGACGGCAACGCCGACGAACCGGCCGAGCGCAACCTGCGCAAGACCAAGGCTACCCGCAATGTTTCCGGCGGCTCATACGAAGTCGAGCTGGTTCAAACCCAGTGGCAGCAGTCGCTGAAAAACACGCTGAAAGAGGACATCAAGGACGCACGAGTCGATGTCGAACGAGAGGTTGGTGGGCACCGAGTGGATGTCGTTCTGACCGTGGACAAGCGAGAGATCTTCATCGAGCTGAAGACATTCGGCTCCGTGCGCCAGATCATTCGCACCGCCTTATCGCAACTCATGGAATACGCCTACTGGCCCGATCAGCGCCGTTGCCAGGCCCTGCTCATCGTAGGTCCATCCGAGGCGAGGACAGCCGAGAACACGTATCTGGCGATGCTCCGCGAACGCTTCGGATTGCCGGTCCACTACCTGCCCTACCGGAACGGCCGCATTGCGGGCGTGGCAGATTGGGTCAAGACACTGCCCACGCCGACTGATAGCAATTGAAAGGTGTTCGCGAGAGTCCTCCTCCACGACATGCACTACAACGTCCTTTCGTCTCTGCCTGACTGGAGCAGGAGGGTTCCATGCACTGCTACCGCGATCTCCGGATTACTTCCCATGCTTTCGACGAGAGCGGGATCATCGATTTCGTAGAGACCTTCGCTCAATCGACCCTGGGCTGGTCGCTTCCGCAGGGGAAGAGTCGGGAGTATGCAGCCCTTTGCGGCGTACCGTCGTGCTGCCTGATCCATGAACCCACGACCCTCCCCAAGGCAGCCCTACACCTGACCCTGTACGAAGCCAAACGCGGGGCGAACGGCGTCTACATGCCGAACATCATTCCGCTGGACTGCAGCTCCATAGCCTCGCCCGAGTACAACGGAATTGCGCTGCGGTTTGCGCGCGAGCTGCGTTTACGGGCTCGTCAGGAAGACATTTCAATCCGCGTCACTCTCTCGAAATCCGAACTTCGACTGCGCGACATCATCGGCGGCAAGGTCGCGTGGAGACTGTTCCAGCGCTATATCGGCTTGTTCCACGAGAGTGGCCATCCAAACGACCTCGCGCGCCTGGATGCGTTCATCTGCGCGCTGTCCCGCTACTCAAAACGTTGGTTCGATCTCGATGCCTTCGAATTCCTGCTTCGCGAGGAGCTCAGGTGGTCCGAAGCGATGGCGTTGCGGTGCAGGACCCGCGTGGGAATCGGCCTTGATGTACTGGCCGCCAGCAAGAAATTCAGTCCCAAGTGATGGCGGACCGTCGAAAATCGGTTCGGTGACGTATTCGCTCAGGTGCGCACAAGCACGCTTCGGGCGCTGGAGGTGCCGGCAAGCCGGACCGGAGCGGGCGCAATGCGGTGCGCGTGCACAGCACCCGGGGCCCGACCCGAACGGCGACGCGCCGGCCCTCCCCCCTTTCGCTGGTAATCTTCCGGGTGCCACCCATCCACGCAGAGGAGCCTCCATGGCTGTCAAACTCGACGGACTGTCACCGAAGGAACTGCAAGCCCTGATCGCCCAGGCCCAATCCAGGATGGAGTCCGCACGCGCGGAGCACATCCAGGGCGTCAAGGCCAAGATCGATGCGCTGCTCAAGGCCGAGGGCCTGCAGCTCTCCGAGGTCTACGCGGGACGCGGCGGCAAGCGCGGCAAGCGTGCCGGCGCGGGCATCCCCAAGTACCGCAATCCGGCCGACCCTTCCCAGACCTGGACCGGCCACGGCAAGAAACCGACGTGGTTCCAGCAGGCCCTGAAGAAATCCGGCGTGACGGCGGATTCACTGCTGATCACCCGGGCGGCCACGAAAAAGGCTCCAGCGAAGAAAGCCGCCAAGAAACGAACCACGAAGAAAGCGACCAGAAAGGCGGCCAAGTAATTCAGCGGACACGAGGCCTCACAAGAGGCCCCGGGCGGCCATCGACACGCACTCGGCCGCCGAGACCACGATGTGATCCAGCACCCGTACACCGACGTGCTGGAGGCCTTCACTCAGTTCCTTCGTGATCGCGCAGTCAGCCGCACTGGGTTCGGCCACGCCACTGGGGTGGTTGTGCGCCATGACGCACGCGGCTGCGTTGTGCTGCAGCGCCGAGCGGATCACCTCGCGCGGATGCACCGAGGATCCATCGACCGTGCCGCGGAAGAGCTTCTCCACCGCCAGGATGCGATGGCGATTGTCCAGCCAGACGATGTGGAATTCCTCGTGCGCGAGCGCGCCGAGCCGCATGCGTAGGAAGTCGGCACTGTCCCTGGGATTGCCGAGGCTGCCCAGCCGTTCCAGCCGGCGCCGCAGGATATCCTCGGCGGCTTCGAGAATGTCGTTCTCCGTCTGTGGCCCGTCGACCGTGTAGTGCCCGAGCACGTCACGTGTGATGCCCATGTGCCTTCTCCCCGACGCGGGATTGCGCCGTGGGCACCGGGTGGCGAAGCGGGAAAGGCCGGTAGCACCGGAAAGCGTCGGCCATGCCGACGCTGGAAGGCGGGAACGTAAGTGGACGAGGGCTGGCCCCTTGCGCCGGCCGACCGCACAGCCAACGTCGCCCACATCAGCGAAATCCCGCGTCGGGGACCATGGGCAGTAGGACGTTTCAGTCGCACGTCTCGACGGATGCAGTGTGACGCGGTGGATAAGAGTCCGCGATCATTCCGCCGACGGCGCCATCGTCGACTGCAGCCGCTCGATGATGCCTGGCTCGACAAACACGCACGGTTGATTGGGCGTGATATCCACATTGAAGATGGGGACGAACACGTTGCGTTTCATATGCGCCAGGCGCCCCGTGCGATACGCCTGTTCTGACTCCATCCGATCAACACCAGTAAAGCACCGCTGCGTTGCAGGTCGTACTCGATCAGCGCAACAAAGCCCCCATCGGACAACTTCTGGTATTCGGGCAGTTCAAACACAGATATCGAACCGACGGCGCATTCTTGCTTGGAATGGTGAAGTCGATGCGTCGAGGGTTGAATGGCGAGCTCTTGATTTTCGATTGCAAAAAAGCCCCTTTGAAGGACCCGCAATCATTAAAGCCCCGGCTTTACCGGGGGATACTTATCTAGTTCTTACTGGGTCGTGGCCACCGGCTCTTCGCCCAGTCCGCAAGAATGCCGCTTCGTGTCTTTATCTGATCCGGCCCCCAAGAGACGTTGTCCTTTGCAAGGCGTCTGGTACTGGTAAACATGGACTCATCCAGGAAGAATGGACGTTTCTCGACGTAGGGCAGTTGGTCGACGCTGTCGTTCATTTCCTTGGATACGGGAACCAGGTTGGCCCACAGGTGCCTCAACTTACCATGCTCTACTTTGGTGACTACGCTTGTCCATGCATCGCAATACGACTGCGGCATGACGTGCTCAATGGTCGCAAGAGTGCCCGGATGGTCTGCTCCAAGCGAACGATCGTACTCAAGAATCGCATATCGAGCGATGGACGATCCGTATAATGGCCGATTCCGAATCGCCTCCGCGAGGCGCTGGTCATCCGGCCACTCCACAGTTAGACGTTCCAGGATGGTTTGCGCAACCCGGATCCCCGTTGGGTGCCCATTGACCTTCGACCACATGGTCCTAAACAACCCGAGCAACCCCGTGGGCTCGATCCCGCAGATGGCGCGCCGCGCCAGGAATGCCTCTACGGTTGAAAGGACGTCAAGTGTGTCCTGTTTCGTAGCTATAGAATTCGCGTATTCTTGGAGCACTCGCATAAGGAAAGGGTATGCCGAGGAGGGACACTTCATGTCGGCCAAGCGTTTGATCGCCCTACCCACTTCCTTCCCGTATGGAACGACTGGATCAATGAGGCCGTAGAGTGCCCGGAAAGGGTCGGAGTACTCGTCCAGGTTCGCAATGATGGCGGATGCGTCTTTTCCAACCCAAAGTTTACGTAATTCCCCGAACATCTCTGTTCGGCTTGTATTGCTTCGATGGATTACGGAGAACGGGAAGAAGTAATCGTTGAAGGCGTCTCCAAACTTGTCTCGGAATGGAATCCACCTCGTATCGTGGAGTAGGCGGGCATTTGGCTCGTCGTAGCCAATCTTGGAAAAAACCTCGTTCTTGACCAGGTCGCCAACCGAGATGGGGATGCCAGGGTCATTGAGGCCCTCGAAGACCGTTGTGGCAGATCCGGGGTCTTTGAGTAAGATGAATACGAAGGTCATCGAATTTCTAACGACCTCAACAAGCGCTTCAACTGCGTCGAACCCATCATCGGCAAGTCGCTGTAGCAAGTATTTTCGTATTCGCTCGTACTGGCGAAGCAGCGCACCTTGCTCAGGTCCGCTTGGCAACGGCAACTTCGCCCGTACGGGCAGCCAATCAGATAGCGAGCCGGAGTTGGACAGATTGTCAAATATGCCCTTGAACTGGGCCCGGTCAGCGATCGAGGGTTGAAGTTTGGTGTTGACCTGAACTTCTTGGGCCCAGTCAACGATGAGGTTCGTGCTAATTAGGCCCTTGGCGTAAGCGTCCTGGCCGTGTTTTGCGGCAACCTGGGCTGCAGCGGCTAAGAACATGTAGAGCGTCGTCAACCGTTGCTGGCCATCCACGATCTCGTGTGGGCTGGGTTGAGAAGGGTTCGTAGGCCGCGTGACAGCGATGATAGCGCCGAGAAATCGCGTCGTATCCTTGCCACTTGCGATGGCCTCGATCTCAGCAATCATCCGCTCTAGTTGCCGGTTCGTCCAGACGTATTCTCTCTGAAAAAGCGGCACCAAAAGTACGGAACTAGTGCTTGTGAGACCGTGAAAGCTCAGTTCGTTGCTGTTGTCAGTGATCTTGGCCATAGGCGACCTCTGGTGAATTCGTCATGCTGACTGGGATCGACATTCCCCGCCTCGAGTAGCGGGACGGTTTAGAGTCCGAGCTCACTTTAACTGCTTCGCATAGGCGGCGGGTGTCAGCCCGCTCAGCGCCTTCTTCGGCCGCTCTTCGTTGCCAGCGTTCGATCTCGGCGCGTGCATACAGCAGGCTGGGAAACCAGTGCTCGCTGAGGTATTCGTCGCGCAGACAGCGGTTGAACGATTCGATGTAGGTATTCTGGTTCGGCTGGCGCGGCCCGCAGCGCAATGGGGACACGGACCGAACCCTGGCCCTTGACTAGGGAAGGCAACCGGAGGGCCACTCCTGACCTACACCCGTGGCTGCTCGGTCTCTGCGCTTTCCACCCGCAGGTGCAATCAACACGTCGTGCGTCGACGACGCCCACATCCTCGCAAACAAACCGAGGCCGGCCCGAAGGGCCGGCCCGGTGCCGGTGGATCACTCCGCCGGTTGTTCCTTCGGATCGTAGGGCCGCACCAAGATCACTCCGTCGAGCGGCAGCGCGTTCAGCGCGAGGCGGAAGCCCTTGCCATCGCCGTTCGGGGACGCCACTCCGATCCTCGTCCAGTCGTGGCGGGTTTCACCGGCCACCTGGTACTCGCGCACGGTGAAGGCGTCGTAGCGGTCGGTTGTCTTCGCCGCGGGCTTGCTGTTCCTGCTCATGATGCTGGCCGCTTCCAGGATGTCGCTCTCCGTCTGCGGCCCGTCGATCTTGTAATGCCCGAGAACGTCGCGTGTGATGCCCATGTGCCTTCTCAATCGACGCTGGATTGCGCCGTGGGCTTCGGACAACGAGGCGGGAAAAGGGCGGCAGCATCTGGAACAAGCGCTGCGCGCGCCGTGGAAGGCGGAAACGAAGTGGACGAGGGTTCGCCCCTTTCGCCGGCCGACCGCACAGTGAAGATGCCCCACATGAGGTGCAAACCAGTGCCGAGGGACACTGGGTGAGTTCTCCCAACGAGTAATACGCAGGCCCTGGCCAGAATGAAGGGCAGCGCGATGAGCAGTCCAGAAGCATTCCTTCGCAAACAATTGAACGAGACGCGACCGATGCGAATCGGCTAAAATCGTCTACTTCAATGGTGACCAAGACTTCCTTTCCGGTGATCGATTTGTTCGCGGGCCCTGGTGGGCTGGGCGAAGGCTTTTCGTCGCTTGTGGACGCCGACGGCCGAAGGAAATTCACGCTTCGCGTCTCGATCGAAAAGGATGAGGTAGCTCATCGCACTCTGTCGTTGCGCGCCCTGTTCCGTGCGTTCAAGAAGGACCAGGTTCCGGATTGCTACTACGACTACCTGCGCGGGGATATTTCCCGAAGCGCACTGTTTGCGCATCCTTCTGTCCCGGACGATGCCCGCCACGCCGCATCGGAAGCCAGGCACGCCGAGCTCGGCAAGACACCGGTTGCAGACGTTGACGCCTGGATATCCAGCGCGCTAGATGGTGCGAGCGAATGGGCTCTGATCGGGGGGCCACCATGCCAGGCGTACTCGGTAGCCGGTCGATCGCGTCGTCGCAAGGTGGATCCGGTGGGGTTTGAGAACGACGAAAAGCACTTTCTCTATCAGGAATACCTCCGGGTCATTCGAAAATTTGCTCCGTCAGTATTTGTGATGGAGAACGTCAAGGGCATTCTGACATCCACGCATAACGGCTCTCCGATTTTTCAGCGGATCCTTGCCGACCTTTCCTCTCCTGGAAACGGCCTCGAATACCGAATTCGCTCATTTGTCGTGGATGGTGAAGGCGCTGAGCTCGACCCGGCCGACTTCGTGATCCACTCCGAACGCTATGGCGTCCCCCAGAGTCGCCATCGCGTAATTCTGTTCGGCATTCGCTCGGATGTGGCGGCGCGCGCAACCAGCCCGAACGGTGCTGATCACCGATACGCGCTTAGTCCCGCCAGGGAACGTGTGGGGGTTGCTCAGGCACTATCGGGACTTCCACCACTTCGCAGCCGCTTATCCAGAGGCATGGACTCCCACGAAGCGTGGTTGGATGCCATGCGACAGGCGCAGACGGGACTCAAGGGCTGGCGAAGTTCCCAGCGCGCGGGAATCGAAGAGGCGATGAACCATGCGTTTCATAGCGCGCAGGCACATACCGCTTACGGTGAAAGGTTCATCACCCGCCGAAAGATAGGCATCGACGGCACGATGCCCAAGCCTCTTCGCAACTGGTTTTATGACCCAAAGCTCGGCGGCGTGTTACAGCACGAGTCCCGCTCTCACATGCCTTCGGATATTCACCGGTATGTTTTCGCTGCCTGCTACGCGAATCTGTATGGCACTTCGCCAGATCTGTCGTTGTTCCCGCCGCGCCTCTTGCCGGACCACGCCAATGTGGATGCCGCCAACATTCCGTTTTCCGACCGCTTCCGGGTGCAACGGGCGAACCTTCCCTCGACCACGGTCGTGGCTCACATCGCAAAGGATGGTCATTACTACATCCACCCCGATCCCTCACAGGCACGCAGCCTGACCGTACGCGAAGCAGCTCGCTTGCAGACATTTCCCGACAACTACTTCTTCGAGGGAAACCGCACCGAGCAATACACTCAGGTCGGCAACGCAGTGCCACCGTGGTTGGCAAGGCAGATTGCCGAGGTGGTTCTCAGCTATCTGGAAGGGTCGAAAACCCTCTGATCTGACCACTGGCCTCGGAACCCTGAACCCACGCATCCATCGTGTCACGAAGGGATGCCAGCACCAAAGGATCACGCGTCGCGCATTCCCAAACTGTCAGCACACGCCAGTGATCGGCCAATAGCGCGTCGACTGCGCGCCGATCTCTGGCGACGTTACCTTCAAGTTTATTGGCCCAGAACTCGGGGCGCGAGGCCGGCAACTTCGCAAATTTGCAGACTTCGTGCTGATGCCAGAAGCAGCCATGGACAAAGATGGCGATCTTCCGACCCGCCATCACAATGTCAGGGGCACCCGGAAGATCACGGCGATGCAGACGAAATCGGAAGCCTGCTGCAAACAGTGCCTTTCGAACGATGATCTCGGGGCGCGTGTGCTTGACCCGGATTCCGGACATCATGCGACTTCGCGTTGCTGAATCGACCACATCCACGACGTTGCCTTAAGCCAGTTCGGGGATTCCTTCCATCACCTTCGAATACGGGGCTTTCAACACGGCTTCGCTGCAATCCGGTTTTTTCGACCATTCCGAAATCATGCGACCAGAAGCCGTGCGTTGCAGCTCTTCATGAACCTCTTTGGCCCAAATGGCAATCTGGGCCAGCAACTCGGGAGAAAGACCTTGCCGGATCCAGACACGATCAAGCTTGAACTGCTCACCCACGAGCTTTGATACCAGCGCCACCGTGTAGGAAGCGACATTTCCCTGAAACGCCTGAAACATCGGTCGAACCAGCTTCTGCACAGCCTTGTAGAGAATGGCCTTGGCCACCATGGCTTTATAGGCAGTGCTGTCAAGGACCGGAGCCACCCCGCCTTCCTCCGGGGAGGGCATCGAAGCCATAAAACGATCGAAGCACTTTTGCGCACCCAGACTGACCACGTCGGGCCTGCCATCCCACGCGAGCACATACTTGGCGAGGTCGGTCTTGGTCAGCTTGCGCGCAGGTGGAACTGTGTCCTTCAGCGCCCGCAACCTGGCAGGCGTGGTTCCCTCACGAGCAAGCATCGTCATGTAGCTCCCCGCGGCCCGTTCATAGAACCATCGCCCGACGCCATCAGGGCAATACACCGTCAGTGATAGCCGCTCGATATCCACATGGAACGGCTTGTTCGCCGAGAGATCCGACTGGCGCACCGCATTTTGACTATTCGCAAAGCGCGAAATGTCGGAGACCAGGGCTTCCTCCTTGGCGGCATCCTGAATCTTCATGATGATGATTTTGGCCGGCACCCTCACCTGCGCAAGATCCGTATCCGGATACTTCTTTTTCGCAAAGTAGAGGGATGCTGTCGTCTGGCCACCATTGACGATCTGCATGCCTTTCAACCAGGCAATGCCGGGGGACCCGTCCAGAGCATTCGACAACCGCGCTTCGTCCGCGACCAGAACGATGCCGTTGTTGTAGGCCATGAACCGATCAGGCGCTTCGCGAAGCGTTTTCTGGATACCTGCATTGACACCCTTGCCCTTGACGCTAAGAAACGAACGCACATTCGCTTCCAGCAGGCGGGCGCCGTATCGCTCATAGAGATAGCGAAGCGCTTCACCCGGAACCGCTGCCAGCGCATAGTCATAGTCGGCCTGACCTGGCACAAATACGCATGGCAATGCGGAGCCGGA
The DNA here is from genome assembly GCF_040812335.1 of Rhodanobacter lycopersici. Taxonomy (NCBI): domain Bacteria; kingdom Pseudomonadati; phylum Pseudomonadota; class Gammaproteobacteria; order Lysobacterales; family Rhodanobacteraceae; genus Rhodanobacter; species Rhodanobacter lycopersici. The sequence goes on along the minus strand of NZ_JBFOHK010000001.1, from coordinate 121,312 downwards.
GATCTGGGTGAAGTCCACAACAAGCTCATCGCGCGGCTTGCCTTCCGACATGTGCCGATACAGGCGCTCGATGTCCATCACTTCAAGGTGGACACTTTTCTTGCCGATCAGCCGGGGCTTGAAATTCTTGGCCTTGGCAACCTTGTCTGTCAGAACAAATACCCGAACCTGATCGAGGCCGTTGTAAATGGACTGGATGGTCTCGGCCAGCGAGCGCGCCTCACTCGTTGGGTCAAGCCTGGATGCCATCCTTCCTTCAGCGCACAACAAGAGGAAACGCAGGCACTGGTCGGCAACTGTCTTGGTCTCCGCATCCGCGATGGGCGAAAGTGTGTCGACGCCATCGTAGAGGCTGACGAACAGGTCCAGCTGATCGCAATCATCCGAAATCGCATAGCCACTCAATCGAAAGTTCGCATTCCCGATCTTGCCTTGGTAGTGGCATCCGTTCGGCTCAAAAGTCATTCCGATATCGGCCATGTGCTGCATGACGATTTCGGAGAATGCGAGCTCGGCAAACGGCGAGCCATCCAGCATGCGAGCGCGAACGTCAGCCTGTGTTTCGCTTAGAAATTCCTGAAGATCCACCCTCAGAGCACTCCCAGCAAAGTCAGTGCCTGATCAAGGGGCACGACCTCGCTTTCAACTTTATCGAGATCAATTTCATACGCTGCCTGCGCAATGCCAACGGGAACGCTACCTTTGGTCAACCTCGGAAATCCCTCACCAATCCGCATGGTTTGCATCCCTGTAAAAGCAAACTGTCGCGGATAGCGATCCGCATGAATGTCAAAAAAGCCAACGGCAATCAGCCGATCACACAGGCGACGTTCGGCCTCGGCGTCGCCATGGATCGCGAGGCGCAACGCGGCCACAGCTGCAGGCAGGGACTGACCTTCTGTCGTTTGACGCAAACGCACGCCGACAAGAAACAACGGCTGTCGAATCGCATCATCCAGTTGTTCGAGGGATCCAATCTTTGCTGGAAAGCCGGAAGTAGACAGGGTCGTCTTCACCTCCAGCGCCCCTGTTCCAAGTTCAAAGTCCTGCATCGCATCCAGCGGACCTACCCAGGCCTCGATACAGTTCGCCGGTGCAAGGCCGCATGCAATCAATGCTGTCAGAACTGTCAGTTCACCGACGAGCCCTATTTCTGCCTCCGGACTCAGCGACTGGGTTCCCTTGCGCATGAATTCCTGCCACGCGCGCACCCGCCCAAGAAAGCGCCTCACCTGCAGCGGACCAGATGAGGCCATTTCTTCGTCGAGCGCACCGGCAACATCACAGACCATCGTCAGGAACAGATCGGCGTTGCCGGAAGATTTGCGGGAAAGGGCCAACCAGGTTGCGCCATCGCCAAACGGGTCGACACGCTCCACGTTGAAGCCGCCACCATCCGGGAGTTTTTCAGCCGCAGGTATGCTGACGTTGGAAAAGCCGACGAGCAGCGCCTCTTCCTTGCCAGGGAAGCGGCGCCCTGCAGCTAATTTGCATGATCGCGATGGTGTTACTGCGATCGTGCGCCAACCGGTCGCATCCTCCGAGTTGCCCATAGAGCCCCACGCAAGCTCGAACTCACTACTCGCCCGAGCCATATTCCTGCTCCCATGTGAGGTGATCGACCGCATATTCCACCTTGACGCCGTTGTCACTGGCGGGAAAGCTGACGCCGAATGCAATTACGGGATCGGTGTAATCGCCGAATCCCTTCCCTGTGGCCGACGCTGCGTCGTTGGCCGACCGTGGATCCAGCGGATAAAGCAGCAACAGTCCTCGCTCGGGAGCCGGAGCAACGCCTTCAGCGCCCTTGCCCCGGACACGCCGAATGGCAGGGCCGTTCGGAACCTCGGGGGCTTTGGGTTGTGTGCTCTTTTGCTTGGCCTCCCAGGCCCGGATGGTCATTGCCAGTGCCGCGTCCCAGGCTTTCTCGTCCAAGTCGATTGCCTCGTCACGCGGTGACAACAAACGACCGATGGAATAGCGGTCACTGCCCGGCAATTCATCAACACGTTTGAGCATATCGACGGTCAACCCGGTTTCGAACGTATGGCCGTTCTCGGTGCGTCCACCTCCCATCAGCACCACAGTCCAGGAAGTGAGCTCATTGGCCCGCGCCATGTTGCGGACGAACTCAGCCAGCAACTTGCTGTTGACCTTGCGCGCGTTGGGATGCGTGGCATATGCCTCGAAGAAATCAGCAATGGCGTCCGGACTCACTGCATTCCAGAGATGGCTGCCACTCCAGTTTTGCTGAACGCCTCCCCTTAGGCGCATCGGGCTGCTTTCACTGGGCTTACCCATGGCGATCATGAGCTTGTTTGTGGTCCCCAGGTTGCGTTCCAGCAACCGGCGATCTTTGAAAAGCGACACGGTTTCCAGAAGCTCGCCACTGAAGGAAAGCTGGAGATTTTTGGCGGTGCGCATCTTCAGTGGCGATGTCACGAGAAGCACCGGATGCGACTGCACGCGAAGACCGTAGTTTTCTGGTGTGGCGTTGCGTTCGGCCATGGCTTCGAATTCTTCCCGCAGCTCCTCCGACGCATCCGCAATGTGTCCGAACCACTCAACGAGGTCTTCCGAGGTGTAGAGACGACACAGATCCACATAGCCCGACCGATAGCCGAACCATCGCCCCATTTGCATGAGCGTGTCATACATTTTGGTGGTGCGAACAAAGTAGCTGGTGCACAGACCTTCCAGCGTCAGGCCTCGCGCAAGCTTGTCACCGCCAATGGCAATCATCTTCAGGCCAATCTGATCATGCTCGGCGTAGTCGAGCGCATCCTTGGCCGTGCCGTTGACGATTCTTACCGTGATGTCCCGGATCGTGTCGGGAAGCACGAGCATGATGTCGTCCCAAGACGGCATCACCAGGACCTCGCCACTATCAGAGAGCGCGGCAGCCACCGTTTCACTGGTTGGAATGAAGTCGGTGTCCCAGAGCTTGCGAAGGCAATCCACCAGCCGTTCATGGTCGACCCGCTGGGTAATTTGCTGCCGCATGCGATTCATCGCGTGAGCAACCTGATCGTGAACTTCCTTCTGGACGTTTGTGAAACGCGTAACGTGAACCAGCATGGACGCGTGCTCAGAACCTTGTCCGCGACAAACACGCGCAGCACAAGCCAGCACGAATGAATGGAGTGCTTCCACGAGAGACGGCGGCAAGGCTGCCTCGCCATCATGCACCGGCACGTGATCCTTCTTGTGCTTGGCAGGCATCCAGCCACCAGGTTGATCCCTAGGCACGTGATCGGTGATGTAGCGTGCCAGCGGCAATCCACCCTGCCGCCCTTCCGGCGTGCGCAAACCGAACATCCGCGTCGGTCCCACATAGTTGGAAGGCGCAGCCAGATTGATGATGAATGCCTGAGGGAACAGGTCCGGACCTTCCTCGATCGTGGTACCCCGCCGATGAATAAAGATGTTGGCGAAGGGCGTCGCGGTGTATCCAACGTAAGCAGACTTCTCGAATGCGTGGAGAACCTGACGAATAAGGCTGTTGATTGTCTTCGGCTGGTGTTCTTCGTCAGGAGTGCCATCAGCGTTGAACCACTGCTCGCCAGTGTCGACGGATGCGTTGTCCGCTTCATCGTCGATCACAAGCAGCGGAAGGTTCGTCACGATCCGACGCCCCGTCTTCGTATCGGTGCCATCCGCAACGTGCCCGCGAATCCACTTGAGAAGCTGGGTCAATACCGTCTTCTGTTTCTTGACGACGAACAGCCAGGGCCGTTCTTCGGGAGAAATGGAAAAATGCTTTGCCACACTGGCGTTGAAGTCGCCGTTGTCGGCGCGCGTTGTTGCGCAATGCGGATGAATTTTTGGATCACTATCGATTTCGGCAACACCCAGTGGCTTGCCGGGATCGCGGTTTTCAGACGTTTCGTAGCCAAGGAAGCTTTCTTCCAGACGGATCTGCGTCTGTGATCGAAGGTTGTTGTGCAGGCCGGCGAGCACGATGATGATCTTGTAGCCCGCGTCGGCAGCCTTACAGACCAGACCCGAATAGTTGCCGGTCTTCCCTGACTGAACATGGCCGACCACCAGACCACGACGATCCCAGGCACCTTCGCGCGTCGGATCTTCAAGCCGGCCGAGGATGCCATCGGTCGACTCGTCCAGTGCCGCCACAACATCCACCGAAAGTCGCTTCTGCAAAAAGGTCTCGTAGCGCTGCCAGTATCGCCAGTCTCGTTTTCTGGCAGATATCAGCCAGGGAATATGGCCCTCGGAATCATGAAGCGCCGAATCCTTGCCAATCCAGTGGCTGAAACGACGGATGAGTTCCGAAATGACTGTGTCGCGGTCATTGGCCGACAGGTCGATGGCGAACGTGGTAACCGCAAAATCGACCTTTTCAGCGATCAGCGCCGGCGTGATCGCCTGCTTCTCGCGTTCGGCATGAAGCACAGGCTGAGCAATATTCAGCACCAGCGTCACGGTTTTTTCGTTATCGGACATGAATAACCCTGGCCTAGGCGTCTGTTGACGATGGGGCAGCAACAGAAAGAGAAGCAATCAGCTCCGGAAAATTCTGAAAGGGCTCGGTGACCAACAGCTGTCGTCTGGCCGCCTCGACACTCATGCCGCGGCGGCCAACCATGTCCTTGAAGAAGGTGTTGAGAAAACCCATGACTGCAGCCGATGGTTCGCCCGCAAATGATGTCTGCGGCGTCTCCTTGTTCTCGGCCGTATCGAGCCAGATGCGCTGGACAGGGACGGTCTCTTCAATCACGCGCAACATCGCCTGCACCAGCGGGCGATGTTCTACAGACAAATCGAGAACCGCACTGATTGCGGGATGACGCTCATCGATTTGATAGCGCATCCCGGACTTCGTGCGTTCCACACGCCACGCCTGCTCAAGCGGTGCCGTCCCCGGTCGCGAGACTGGCGCGCCCCGATAGGCGAAAACGCGGCGCGCGCGTTCGCGGGTGTCTTCGGCAAGGCGCATCAACCATGGACGGAGAGACACCGGTGGCCGGGCAGTGGCCTTGCGGATGTCGATCTTCCACTCGGCATCGGCCGCATTCGTGATGTCAAGCCGAATACGTGCAAGTCGATGGGATTCCTCGCGGTTCCACGTTCGCCCCTGTCCCAGCCCCAGCCACCCACCAGCGACGAGAAGCCGTTTGTTCCGATACACGTAGAAACCCTGCTGAGCCGTCCAGCCGTTCGGGCCAGCGCCACTATCAAACTCGCGTTGCGAAAGCCGATCCTTGTGTGGCAGGACATGGCACTCGACCTCGACTGGGCCGGCGCTCGTGCTGGTCTTCGCAATGGGGGATGCCCATGGCTTTGCAGGATGCCCCACCATAAACGGATCCCACGGCAACACCGGCTGGCCGTTGAGAAAAATCCGCAAATGAGGTTTCTGACCTTCAAGCAGGCGATGAAAGACCATGGCCAGATGGGCGTTGACGCGGTCAATCAGATCACTGAAGTCTGCGGACGTATAACCCGTCGTCACGATCCGATCGAGCTTTTCCCACAGCACCATCGTGCCAGAGCGCTGAGCAGCCAGCGGTGAGACAAACGCCTCAGATCCTGGCTGAGTGCCTTCAAACAGCGTCCACCCACCTGAAGGATTTGCCGCAAGGGCATCGAGATCCCACCGCAGACAGGCGTTGCCATCTTTGACCGTCGCGACGGTCAGCGAGCGGCAGTGGGAAAACGAGGCAGTCTTCAAACCCATGCCGAAGCGCCCCAGATCCAGCGGGTCCCGCACTTCCAGCGGGCTCTTCGCACCAAGCTGCATGGCGCGTTCCAGTTCGCCATCGGTCATGCCGAACCCGTTGTCGAGAATTGCCACCCGGCTGGCCATCCCCTCCCAGGAAAACTCAATCCGCACTTCGGTCGCCTCCGCCGAAATACTGTTATCCACAATATCCGCCAGCGCAGCTTCCACCGAGTAACCAAGACCACGCAGGGCTTCAATCATTGCGCCCGCCCGCGGCGGAAGATTGCGTGTGCCAGCTGTCTGGTTCATGCGTCTGACTCCGCCGGTTCAGACAGATTGCCTGGTTCGGAATCGATGAAAGTTCTCAAGGCAACCGATCGTGCTGGATGGCGAAGTTTTCTCAGCGCCTTGGTCTCGATCTGGCGAATCCGTTCACGCGTGACATCGAACTTTTTCCCCACTTCTTCCAGCGTGTGATCGGTGTCCATGTCGATCCCGAAGCGCATGCGCAGCACTTCGGCTTCGCGCGTCGTGAGCTCCGAAATCGCCGCATCCACCGACTTCTTGAGGTCACTTTCTCCGACGAGATCGACCGGAGAAGAGGTTTGCTTGTCTTCGATGGACCGACCCCATGGCGTAGGGTCATCTTCGCTTTCGGGTGTATCGAGTGAAATCGGTTCCGCCGCGATCTTCAGGACTTTGTGGATTCTTTCCTCGGCAACCTCCATTTCAGATGCAAGCTCAGCAGGAGTCGCTGCGCGACCGAGCTGTTGCTGCATCCGGCGCGAAACGGCGCCCAGCTTGTTGATCGTTTCAATCATGTGAACCGGGACGCGAATGGTGCGTGCCTGATCGGCGATCGCGCGCGTGATGGCCTGACGAATCCACCAGGTGGCATACGTCGAAAACTTGTAACCACGACGATGCTCAAACTTGTCGACCGCCTTCATGAGGCCGATGTTTCCTTCCTGAACCAGGTCCAGAAACTGGAGGCCACGATTGGTGTATTTCCTTGCGATCGACAGCACCAGCTTCAGGTTGGCTTCGATCATTTCCCTTTTTGAGCGGCGCGCACGTGCATAGCCGACATGGATCGCGCGGTTACAATCCCGGATGTCTGCCACCGGCAACAGAAGGTTGCGCTCAATGGCGGCCAAACCCTGCTGTTCTCTCTCGATGGCATCGCGAACAGCAAGAATGCCTGAAGCCCATGGCTGCCCACTTCGCGAGAGCTGACCTGCCCATGGAGTGTTGGCCTCATTCCCGGGGAATGCCCGAATGAAATCTGCTTTGGGCATTCCTGCGCAAGTGACGATGATTTCGGTGAGCGCGCGCATATGGCGCGGGATGTCAGCCACCAGTTCCCCAAACATTCGCACGAGAGTGCCAATCAACGCAGTCGGCAGCTTCAGTGTGCGGAACTCTTCGGCCATTCGTCCCCGAAGCCTGGAGACTTCCTCACTGGACAAATCATTCGAGGTTGATGCCATCTTCCTGAAAGCCTCGTAAGACTCGCGCAATAAGGCCATGCGGCGCGCAACCTCATTGGGATCGAGGCCAACAATCGTCTCCTCCTCATCGAGCAGGGTTTCATCCTCCATGCCAGCCAATGCAACGCCTTCATCACTGCGTGCAGCTTGATCAGCCCTGGATGCCTCAGCATCGATGGCCAAATCAACGTCGGAAAAACCTGCAAGAACTTCACTTAAACGGCGTTTTCCACTTAGGTGTTGCTCATACTCTTCCAGCAGAAACTCGACGACCTGGGGGAAACCAGCCAGTGACGCCTGCACCTGACCCAACCCGTCTTCGATCCGCTTAGCGAGGGCAACTTCGCCCTCGCGCGTCAGCAACTCAAACGAGGCCACATCGCGGAGATAGCGCTTTACGCAACGGTCGCCCGACGACGTTACTTCGTCGTAGAACGCAATCGCGTCCTCCAGATCTTCCTCTTCACTGTCATCTGCCTCGTTCTGAAGCGGCTCGGAACGCAGCACCTGCCTTTCATCCGTTGAGACGTTGATTTCACCGAGGACCAATCGGAGCCGTGCTTCGCTCTCCTCGTCCCGGTTACCTTCCGCGTCCTCAAAAAGCGCCTGTACGTCCAGATCGGGAATACTCCCTTCCCGAATGCCCTTAAGGATCAGACTCTGCAGTGGCCATCGATTCCCGCCATCAAGCACGCGTACCGGCCGAGCAGACTTCTCCGGCAAATAGACAGAAACATCGGACCAGTCGACCAGTTCGTCCAACGCCCTGTGATTTGTGATGGCAACATGCAGCTCCTTCGCTGCATTTGCCAGCGACTCGTCACCCTCGGGCGCAACGATTTCGTCTTCCTCCTCCCAACTGGCGCCCGGCTCCGCTTCGGGCAAATCCGTTGAAGAGCGGATTGTGGTGACCTCTTGCGAGGTTTCTGCGTCCAGTACGTCCAGCTCTGCGCTGACCTGGTCCACGAATGCGTCCGCCGCTTTTTTTCGCTCCCGAATGAACGCTTCAATGACCCCGAAAGCATCAAATGCCTTGGCCGCTCTGGCGAGGGCCAGGGCGTCAAGCCCGGAAGGATCGATCAGTTCGACTATTGCTCCCGAGTCCAGGAGCACCCGACAGGTCGACGCGCGGTTGTTTCGCGCGGCCAGCATCAGAGGCGTAAGTCCTGCCCCATCACGGGCATTCAGGTTGTCACCACGGGCGATGTGTAGCTGGACAGCAGTATCCACGCCAGCGGCAGCAGCCAGTTTGAGTAGCCGATTTAGAGGCAGCGCAGTACAGGAGGCAAGCGCACTCACACCCGGCCCTTCGAGCAGGCAAATTTCGGAATTTGTGTGCAAATCCCATGAAGAAACTTCAACCGCACCGGCATTCCGGCCCCCCCTGTTAACGCGATCCTTCAGCTTGGGATTATGCACTTCCTTATCTCACCGTTCGAGACGCCCCCTCAGCCCTGCAGGATTTGGACCACTTCCGCTCCAGAAGACACAGCGTTACCAGTGCCAGGCTTGCATCTGCTCCAGCTTTGATAAGGCAGGGGAAGCTACAGCCCTCGCCTGCCCTTCTGTGACCATTTCCGCCCAACTCCACGCACCGCAAGGGCATGGATCACGCTCGCGCAGCCCCCGCGAAACGGATGGCGGCGGCCTTCCTTTCTTAGGGTGACGCTTCGATCAACCAGTCTTGGGGTTGAAGGCAACTACCTTGCCACCCGCGCGCAGCGCATCCAGGTAGTCCGCCCATGCCTGCATCATGCGTTTGCGCTCATCCAAGTATTGCGCGGTATGGGTGTAAGCCTCGCGCACTTTGTTCGATTCCGAATGCGCCAGCTGTCGCTCGATCGCATCCGCGTTCCAGCCCATCTCGTTCAAGCGCGTTGCCGCGATGCTGCGAAACCCGTGTCCAGTCATCTCCTCGCCGGAATAGCCCAGACGACGCAGCGCCGCATTCACGGTGTTCTCGCTCATCGGCCGGCTGGCGGAGCGCAGACCTGGAAACACATAGCGACCCTCGCCGGTTAACGGATGAAGATCACGCAGAATCGTCAGAACCTGTTTGGAAAGCGGCACCAAATGAGCGGCATTCATCTTCATGCGCTCGGGTGGGATCCTCCACATGGCTCCGTCCAAGTCGATTTCGGCCCACTCCGCCTGCCTCAGCTCACCGGGACGCACAAACACCAGCGGCGCCAATTTCAGGGCAGCCAGCGTGACAGGCTGTCCGTTGAAACCCTCGATAGCGCGCAGCAATTCACCGACCTGAACGGGATCAGTAATGGCAGCGTGGTGCCGATTCTTCGGCGGCTTCAACGCGCCGCGCAAGCTGGTGGTCGGATCAGTTTTGACCTTGCCTTCCAGCACCGCATAGCGAAATATCTGCCCCGCCTTGATCTTGGCCCGTTTGGCCGTTTCCAGCTTGCCGCTTTCCTCGATCTTGCGCAGGGCGGCCAGCAACTCGCGCGGGGTGATCTCTGAGATAGGTCGGCTGCCGATCTCGGGGAACAGGAAGGTCTCCAAGATCCATCGGGTCTTGTTCGCCGTCACCTCGGCCACCTCTTGCCGCCCCATCCATTCGCGACCGACGGCTTCGAAGGTGTCGGCCGCCATCGCGATTACCTCCGCTCTCGCCTGCTTGGCTTCCTGGCGTGCTGCGCTGGGATCGACGCCCTGCACCAGCAGCTTGCGGGCTTCCTCACGTCCCTGCCTGGCACTGGCCAGGGACACCACCGGATACACACCCAGTGCAAATCGCTTCTCTCTGCCGGCTATCCGGTACTTGAGCCGCCAGTATTTCGCACCGGTCGGCATCACTTCCAGATACATGCCACCTCCATCCGACAACTTGTACGGCTTCTGGTGTGGGGCAGCTTTGCGAATGGCGGTATCGGTCAGGGCCATGGGGGCATCTCCAAAGTAGAGGCGACTATCTTTGGCTCATGTGCCCCTAAATATGCCCCCAATTTTCGTCGGATTCAATCGGACGCCATTGCACTGAGTCGGATGCTCAGGCACAAAAAAACCCGCCAAATAGCGGGTTTCGTTGTGTTTTTTGGACTCTATCGGACGTCCTCAAACAATGCATTGGTGCCCAAGAGGGGACTCGAACCCCTACGCCTTGCGGCGCTACCACCTCAAGGTAGTGCGTCTACCAATTCCGCCACCTGGGCAGGTGTGCTTGCTTTAGTGCTGCTTCTGCGGCGACGGCGCGGCCGGTACTTCGCCTTGCTGCTTGCTTGCCGCAGCAGGTGCCGCCGTGTTCGCTGCGGCCGGCGCGGCCGCAGGCACTTCCGGATTCACCGGCGTGGTCGCTGCCGGGGCCTGCTTGACAGGCGCCGGCTGGTTGCTCATCCCGGCCATCACGCCGAGATCGGCGCCGCTGTTCTGCTGCGTGCCGTGGCTGTGCAGATACACGCCCATGCCAAGACTCAACGCGAAGAACAGCGCGGCCAGCACGCCGGTGGCACGGGTCAGGAAGTTGGCCGAACCACGCGCGCCGAACACCGTGGCCGAGGCACCGCCGCCGAAACCGGAACCGGCGCTGGCGCCTTCCCCGTTCTGCAGCAGGATCAGCACGGTCATGGCCGCGGCAATCAGGATGTAAAACACGCTGAAAATGACGAACATCAATCGAGCCCGTGGCGACTAACGCGCCGCTGCACAGATTCCAAGGAAATCGGAAGCGGTCAACGAGGCTCCACCAATCAGCCCCCCGTCCACATCCGACTGCGCGAACAACTCGGCGGCATTGGCCGCCTTGACACTGCCGCCATAAAGCAGCCGAGTCAGACGGGCAATCATAACATCTTCCTTCTGAAGTTGGCTACGGATGAACGCGTGCACCTGCTGCGCCTGCCCGGGTGTCGCAGTGCGGCCGGTGCCGATCGCCCATACCGGCTCATAGGCGATCACGGCCGTGTCGAACGCGGCGATGCCGCCATCGGCGAGCACGGCTTGCAGCTGGCGTGCGATCACCGTCTCGGTTTCACCGCTTTCGCGCTGCGCCAGGGTCTCGCCCACGCAGAGGATGGGCGTGAGGCCGCCGGCACGCGCCGCGTTGAACTTGCGCGCCACCAGCTCGTTGCTTTCGCCGTGGTACTGGCGTCGCTCGGAATGACCCACGATCACCCACTGCGCGCCGCAATCAGCCAGCATCGCAGCGGACACTTCGCCGGTGTACGCGCCCTGCCCTTCGTGCTCACTGAGATCCTGGGCGCCCACGCCGATGTCGGCATCGGCGCAGGCCGCGGCCACGGCGCTCAGATAGGGAAACGGCGGACAGACCACCACGTCGATGCCACCCGGGCCGGCGGCGGCGACCTCGCCGCACAGGGCGGCAGCCATCGAGCGGCTGCCGTGCATCTTCCAGTTCGCCGCGACGAGCTTCTTGCGCATGTTCGACGTCATTCCATTCGTACAAAACCGAGATTTTACAGGACGATAGCAAGACTGGTATTGCTGCAGCGCAACGTTCAAGATGCAGGGATATTCCCAGGAGAAACGCATGGCGCCTGCCCGCCCCCTCAGCCTCGTCACCGGCGCCTCTGCCGGCATTGGCGCCTCCTTCGCGCGGGCACTGGCAGCGCGCGGCCACGACCTGGCGCTGACTGCGCGTCGACGGGAGCGGCTGGAGAGCTTGGCCGTGGAGCTGCACCAGCAGCATGGTTGCACGGTGACTGTGCTGGCGGCCGATCTCGCCGATCCCGCCGCGCCAAAGGCCCTGTGCGAGGAACTGGCGCAGCGCGGGCTTGCAGTGGACTGGCTGATCAACAACGCCGGCTACGGTGTGCCAGGCAGCTTCGCGGCGAGCGACTGGCGCACGCACGCGGACTTCCTGCAGGTGCTGCTGAATGCTCCCGTCGAACTGGCCTGGCGCCTGCTGCCCGGCATGCATGAGCGCGGCTATGGCCGCATCGTCAACGTGGCCTCGCTGGCCGGCCATGTGCCGGGTACCGCGGGACACACGCTGTATGCGCCTGCCAAGGTCTTCCTGATCAAGTTCTCGCAGGGGCTGGCACTCGAAAGCCGCGAGCGCGGCGTGCACGTGTGTGCGTTGTGCCCCGGCTTCACGTATTCCGAATTCCACGACGTCACCGGCACCCGCACGCTGATGAACAAGCTGCCCGGCTTCATGTGGCAGAACGCCGGCGAGGTGGTGGCCGAGGGCATCGCCGCGGTGGAGCGCGGCGATGCCGTGCATGTCACCGGTCGCGTGAACCGCCTCATCAAGGGCATGTTCAAGCTGATGCCGGACCGGCTGGCGTTCCGCCTGTCGGCGCGGCAGGGACGACGCTACCGCCAGGCGGATTGACGAAAGCCCTCCCCCAAACCGTGCTGGGGGAGAGGGAACAAACCGTCAGATCAGCTTGATCTCGCGCAGGCGCTGCTGCAGGTACTCGTGCGAGGTGATCGACGTGTCGTAGCGCTTCGGGTTGTCCGGCGTCACGCACTGCGGCAGCGGGTCGAGCACCACGTCCGGGTTCGGGTGCAGGAAGAACGGCACCGAGTAGCGCGGCTTGCGCGCGTTCGCGTTCCGCGGATTCACCACGCGATGGGTGGTGGACGGATACACGTGGTTGCTCAGGCGCTGCAGCATGTCGCCGATGTTCACCACGATGGCATCGCCCTCGGTGGTGATCGGCAGCCACTCGCCCTCGCGCGTCAGCACTTCCAGCCCTTCCGCGCTCGCCCCCACCAGCAGGGTGATGAAGTTGATGTCCTCGTGCGCGCCGGCGCGCACGTTCGGGATGTTCTCTTCGGTGATCGGCGGGTAATGGATCGGCCGCAGGATGGAGTTGCCCTGGTCGGTCTTGTCCTCGAAGTAGTGCTCGGGCAGGTCGATGTGCAGGGCCAGCGCGCGCAGCACGCGGGTGCCCAGCTGGTCCAGCGCCTCGTACAGGCCGTAGCCGTACGGGTGGAACTCCGGCACCTCCGCCGGCCACAGGTTGGGCGCCATCACGTCGGCGAACTTCGAGTTCCGCGCGAGCTCGCGGCCGACATGCCAGAACTCCTTGAGGTCAGGATGCTTGCTGTCCTTCGCCGTTTCCACCTTGAACGGGGTGTAGCCGCGCGCGCCGCCGCTGCCCGGCACGTGGTACTTCATCTTGGTTTCGGCGGGCAGCGCGAAGAAGCGGCGGAAGGCGTCGTAGGCACCGTCGACCAGCTCGCGCGGAATGCCGTGGCCGCTGATGCAGCAGAAGCCGAATTCGCGGTAGGCCGCACCCAGCTCGGCAACGAAGGCGTCGCGGTCGGTGTCGTAGCGGCGGATGTCAAGAGTGGGAACGTTCTTCATGGGTTCAAGTCCGGTCGGTTGCGCGGTCGATTTGTGTACCGCCACCGCAGGGACGGTTCACGTCGGGCCATTCCTTGGCGACCGGATCCGGGTTGACCTGAGGCAGGCGCGGCGCGCCTGCTGGTTCACGAGCGTTCTGCGGAGGATTTTACGACGTCGGCCAGGCTTTGCGCCAACTGCTGCACTTCGGTCGCGTCGGCGCCCTCCACGGTGACCCGCACCAGCGGCTCGGTGCCGGAAGGGCGCAGCACCACGCGGCCACGGCCGCGCAGGGTCTGTTCCGTGGCAGCCAGTGCCTGCCGCACGGCGTCGCTGTCGAGCGCCTCGCGCGCACCGTCGGCGCGCACGTTGATCATCACCTGCGGCAGCTTGTCCAGCCCCTGCCGCGCCGTGGCGAAATCCTCGCCGGCCAGCGCCTCCAGCACGGCCAGCGCGGAGACGATGCCGTCGCCGGTGGTGGCGCGATCCAGGCACAGGATGTGGCCGGAAGTCTCGCCCCCCAGCACGCCGCCGCGCTCCTTGAGCTGCTGCAGCACGTAGCGGTCGCCCACCTTGGCGCGCACCAGCTCGATGCCGAGCTTTTCCAGCGCCAGCTGCAGGCCGTAGTTGCTCATCAGGGTGCCGACCAGTGGCCCGTGCAGCAGGCCGCGCGCCTGCCAGGCGCGGGCGATCACGTAGAGCAGGTCGTCGCCGTCGGCGAGCACGCCGTGGCGGTCCACCAGCTGCACGCGGTCGCCGTCGCCGTCGAAGGCGATGCCGAGGTCCGCCCCCTGCTCCAGCACCGCACGTTGCAATGCCTGCGGATGGGTGGAACCCACGTCGCGGTTGATGTTGAAACCGTCCGGCCTGTCGCCGATCGCCATCACCTCGGCTCCCAGCTCGGCGAAGACCTTGGGCGCGACCTGGTAGGTGGCGCCGTTCGCGCAGTCCAGCACGATCTTCAGGCCGTTGAGGTTGAAGTCCTCGGCCACCGTGCTCTTGCAGAACTCCGCGTAGCGGGTCACCGCGTCGTCGATGCGGCGGGCCTTGCCCAACTGCTCGGAAGGCACCGTGATGAAGGGCGCGTCGATCTCCGCCTCGATGGCCTGCTCCATCGCGTCACTGAGCTTCTCGCCCTGCGCGGAGAAGAACTTGATGCCGTTGTCATGGTGCGGATTGTGCGAGGCGCTGATCACGATGCCGGCTTCGGCGCGCAGCGAACGGGTGAGGAAGGCCACGGCCGGTGTCGGCATCGGCCCCAGCATGCGCACGTCCACGCCGGCGGAAACCAGGCCGGCTTCCAGCGCGGCCTCGAACATGTAGCCGGAAACGCGGGTGTCCTTGCCGATCAGCACGCCGCGCCGCGCCCCGCCTTGCCGCCGGAGCACCGCGCCGAGCGCGCGACCGAGGCGCAGCATGAATTCGGCGTTGATCGGCCATTCGCCCACCCTGCCACGGATGCCGTCGGTACCGAAATACTTGCATTGACTCATGGATACCTTCCCGAAAGGATTCCCTGTCCCGGCGACGACGCTTCAGTGCACCGCCGTCCTGTCGCTTCTCTCTGTTCCGGCTAGTCGTCGTCCGGCCAGCGCGGCGCCTTCGGCTTCGGATTGCGGCGCGGCGCCTCGTCGCCCGCGTGCACGCCCTGCCACACTGCCAGCGCATCCACGGTCGCAGCCACGTCGTGCACGCGCACCATGCGCGCGCCCCGCTGAACTGCGATCAACGCGGCGGCGACGGAGCCCGCAGCGCGCCCGGCCGGCGCCTGGCGACCGGTCAGCGTGCCGATCATCGACTTGCGCGACAAACCCGCGTACACGCCGTTGCCCAGGTCCGCGAAGCGCTCCAGCGCGCGCAGCAAAGCAAGATTGTGTTCGAGGTTTTTGCCGAAGCCGAAACCCGGGTCGACCATCACCTTGCGTTTGTCGATGCCCGCCAGCTCGCAGGCGAACAGGCGGTCGGCGAGGAAGCGGTGCACCTCGCCCACCACGTCGTCGTAATGCGGCTCGTCCTGCATGCTGCGCGGTTCACCCTGCATGTGCATCAGGCACACCGGCACGCCCAGTTCGGCGACAGCTTCCAGCGCGCCCTCGCGGCGCAGCGCATACACGTCGTTGATCATGCCGGCGCCCGCGGCCACCGCGGCACGCATCACCTCGGGCTTGGAGGTATCGACGGCGATCGGCAGCACCGTGCGCGCGACCAGTTGCTCGATCACCGGGATCACCCGGCGAAGCTCCTCCTCCACCGGCACCTCGGCCGCCCCCGGGCGGGTGGATTCGCCGCCCACGTCGAGCATATCGGCACCCTGTTCCGCCAGCGCGAACCCGTGCGCCACGGCCGCTTCCGTGGTGGCATGCTCGCCGCCGTCGGAGAACGAGTCGGGAGTGACGTTGATGATGCCGGCCACGCGCGGGCGGTCCAGCACCAGTCGTCGACCAGCACAGTCGAGCACGGGCGCGAACATGGCGTCGAGCGCATTCATGCCAGGTCGTGCCCGCCCAGCGCACCCATGTAGCGGCGGTAGTAGCGCAACTCCTCGATGGAGTCGCGGATGTCCGACAGCGCGGTGTGCGCGGACTCCTTGCCGAAACCCTTGCCGACTGCCGGCGCCCAGCGTCGTGCCAGCTCCTTCAGCGTGGACACGTCGAGGTTGCGGTAGTGGAAGAAGCGCTCCAGCCGCGGCATCTGCCGGTGCAGGAAACGGCGATCCTGGCAGATCGAGTTGCCGCACATCGGCGACTTGCCCGCCGGCACCCAGTCGCGCAGGAAGTCCAGCGTGGCCTGTTCGGCGACCGCATGGTCGGCGGTGGCATCGAGCACCTGCTGCCACAGGCCGGACCTGCCGTGCTGGTTGCGGTTCCAGGCGTCCATCGCCTCCAGCCGGTCCAGCTCGTGGCGGATCGCGAACACCGGCCCCTCGGCCAACACGTTGAGTTCCTTGTCGGTGACGATGGTGGCGATCTCCAGGATCGAATCGGCATCCGTGTCGAGGCCGGTCATCTCCAGATCGATCCAGATCAGGTTGTCGTCGTTGGCTTGGCTCATGCGCCCTCCTGGGCGCGCAGTCTATCAGCACGCCATGCGATCATCGGCCCATGCAGACTTTCTTCTGGCACGACTACGAGACCTTCGGCGCCGACACCCGGCGCGACCGTCCGGTGCAGTTTGCCGGCATCCGCACCACGATGGACCTGGAAATCGTCGGCGAGCCGGTGATGTTCTTCGGCCAGCCGCCGCGCGACAGCCTGCCCCAGCCCGAGGCCTGCCTGATCACCGGCATCACGCCGCAGCAGGCCGTACGCGAAGGCGTCGGCGAGGCCGAGTTCGCCGCCCGCGTGCACGAGCAGCTCGCCGCGCCGGGCACCTGCGGCGTGGGCTACAACTCGCTGCGCTTCGACGACGAGGTAACGCGGCAGCTGCTCTACCGCAACTTCTTCGAGCCCTATGGCCGCGAGTGGGAGAACGGCAACTCGCGCTGGGACCTGATCGACCTCGCGCGCATGTGCGAGGCGCTGCGGCCCGAGGGCATCGTCTGGCCGACCCGCGAGGACGGCACGCCCAGCTTCAAGCTCGAGCACCTTGCCGCCGCCAACCACCTGCAGCAGGAACGCGCGCACGACGCGCTGTCCGACGTGCACGCGCTGATCGACCTGGCCCGGCTGATCCGCGTGCGCCAACCCAAGCTGTGGGATTGGTTCTACGCACTGCGCCGCAAGCAGCGCGTGTTCGAGCTGCTCGACGTGGCCGGCATGACGCCGCTGGTGCACGTGTCCTCGCGCTACCCGTCCAGCCGGCACTGCCTCGCGCTGATCGCGCCGCTGGCGCTGCACCCCAGCCGGCCCGGCGAGGTGATCGTCTGCGACCTCATCGACGATCCGGCCGAGTGGCTGCAGCTCGACGAGGACGAGATCGCCGACCGCGTGTTCACCGCGCGTGCCGACCTGCCGGAGGGTGTCGAGCGCATCCCGCTGCGCACCGTGCGCGCGAACCGCGCCCCGGCACTGGCGCCGCTCTCCGCGCTGAAAGGCGTGGACCTGGCGCGCCTGCAACTCGATCCCGGACGCTGCCTCGCCCATCGCGATGCGCTGGCCGCCGTCGACGGACTGGCGGCCAGGGTCGCCCGCGTGTTCGCCCGCGCCGCCGAACTGCCGCCTGCGGAAGATCCCGAACTGGCGCTGTACGGCGGCTTCCTGCCCGACGCCGACAAGCGCCTCCTGCGCGAGGTGCGCGCCACGCCGCCGGAACAGCTGGCCACGCGCGCCTTCCCGTTCCGCGATCCGCGCTATGCGGAGCTGCTGTTCCGCTACCGCGCCCGCAACTGGCCGGAAACCCTGGACGCCGACGAACGCGAACGCTGGGAAAGCTTCCGCCGCCGGCGCCTCACCCGCGAGACGCCGCTGACCACGCTCACCCTTGACGACTACTTCGCCATGCTCGCCGCCCTGCGCGCCGATCCCGCACGGCAGGACAAGCTGCCCCTGCTGGACCGGTTGCAGGCCTGGGGCGAGCAGCTGGCCGCCGAACTGACCTGACCGAGCCCCCATGCCCCACGCCTACTTCAGCCCCGCCACGTTCAAGTTCCTGCGCGCGCTCGACCGCAACAACAGCCGCGAGTGGTTCCAGGCCCACAAGAGCGACTACGAGCGCCACGTTCGCGAGCCGTTCCTGCAACTCATCACCGACCTGCAGGCGCCGCTGGCGAAGATCAGCCCGCACTATCGCGCCGACCCGCGCAAGAACGGCGGCTCGCTGTTCCGGATCTTCCGCGACACCCGCTTCTCCAACAACAAGCTGCCGTACAAGCCCTGGCAGGGCGCGCGCCTCTTCCACGAGCGCCGCCACGAAATCCCGGCGCCCTCGTTCTACATGCACATCCAGCCCGGCGACTGCTTCGCCGGCGGCGGCATGTGGCATCCCGAGCCCGATGCGCTGAAGAAGATCCGCGCCTTCCTCGCCGACAACCCCGCCACCTGGAAGAAGGCCACGCAAAGCCCCGCCTTCCGCGAGCACCTGCAATTCTGGGGCGAGTCGCTGAAGCGCCCGCCGCACGGCTACGACCCCGGCCACGAGTTGATCGAGGACCTGAAGCGCAAGGACTTCGCCTGCGGCGAAGCCTTCGACGAGGCGCTGGCCTGCTCCACCGAGCTGCTGCCGTGGACAGTGGCCTGCTTCAAGCGCGTGGCGCCGATGGTGGACTACCTCTGCGCCACGCAAGAGCTGGAGTTCTGAAGCCCCGGCCTCGATCCTCAGGCAGGCTCAGGAACGACCGGTTCTCGCGGCCAGCAACCACGCGCTCACGCCCACGCTTACCAGCGCCGTGATCGTCACGTACTGCGCCGGCGCCATGCGCCCGGCGTGCACGGCGAGCCAGCCGATCATCGCGGCGGTACTGGCGCCGAACACGGCGTAGGCCACGTTGTACGAGAACGACAGGCCTGAGAATCGCACTGGCGGCGGGAACGCCTGCACCATCACCACCGGCACCACGCCGACCACGCCCACCAGCAGGCCGGCCAGCGCGTACAGCGGCAGGAAATGCGCACCGCCCGCGGCGAGGTCCGCGAACAGTGTCCAGGTTCCGGCGATCAACAGCAGCGAACCGGCGAGCAAGGTCTGCAGCGAGCCAAGGCGGTCGGCTAGCCAGCCGTAGAGCATGCAGCCCACGGTGAGTCCGCAGGCGGCCAGCGCATTGCCGAGGAAGGCCAGCCGCGAGGGAATGCCGAAGCTCTTCGGCGCCAGCGACGGCAGCAGCAGGATCAGCACCACCACGGCGGCGGTGAGCATCCAGGTCACCAGCATCGATACCGCGACGCCGCGGCGGTGTGATGCCAGCACCACGCGCAGCGGCAGTTCGCGGCTGAGCTGCCGGCGCTCGCGCATTTCGGCGAATACCGGCGTCTCGCTGAGCCAGCGGCGCAGCCACACCGCCACGAAGCCGAACACCCCGCCGAGCAGGAACGGCAGCCGCCAGCCCCAGTCCAGCAGTTGCGCCGCGCCCAGCCGCGCATTGAGCCACGCGGCCAGCAGCGAACCGATCAGGATGCCCACGGTCAGTCCCGCGGTGAGGCTGCCGCAGGCGAAGCCCACCCGGCCGGCCGGCACGTGCTCGGCCACGAACACCCAGGCGCCCGGCACCTCGCCGCCCACCGCGATGCCCTGCACGATGCGCAGCAGCAGCAACAGCAGCGGCGCCAGCATGCCGACCTGGGCGTAGGTGGGCAGCAGGCCGATCGCCAGCGTGGGCAGCGCCATCAGGAACACGCTGAGCGCGAACATGCGCTTGCGCCCGGAACGGTCGCCGAAATGCGCCATCACGATGCCGCCCAGCGGACGTGCCAGGTAGCCGGCGGCGAAGATGCCGTAGACCTTGATCTGGGCCAGCCAGGGCGTCGTGCCCTGCGGAAAGAACAGCTCGCTCAATGGCATCGCGAGGAACACGAACACCACGAAGTCGTAGAACTCCAGCGCGCCACCCAGCGCGGACAGCAGCAGGGTGCGCGCATCGCGGCGGTCCAGCCGGCGCGCTGCCGCGTCTGTCACATCCGGTGTCGACAATGTCGTGGCTTCGCTCATGAGGGGAACCGCGGCCCGATGCAGAAAGGATTCGGCAACATAGCTCAGAGCCTGTTCGATGTCTCCGCATGACCCGCGTTGCGGAGACATCGAACAGGCTCCCAGCACACGACACTACGCGATGCCGCCCGCATCCCCTATGCTCGCCCGGTCCGGCAGGATGCCGGGCCACAGGGCGAGCCGGTCAGCCTGCGCGCGACCCGCCCGGCGCCGTTTTCAGGGGAGAGGAAACGTCGTTCGACCCTGGCCTCCGGCCAGTCATCCGGCATGCGTCGCACGCGGCGACGCTCGTGTCCAATCACGCAATCGAGAAGGAGTTTTCGATGAACCTGGGCAAACGCATGGCCGCCGAATTCTTCGGCACGTTCTGGCTGGTACTGGGAGGCTGCGGCAGCGCGGTATTGGCTGCGCACGTCGCCGGTGCAGACGGTTATCCATTCGGCATCGGGTATGCCGGCGTGGCGCTGGCCTTCGGCCTCACCCTGCTCACGATGTGCTACGCCATCGGCCACATCTCCGGCTGCCACATCAACCCGGCGGTGACCTGCGGCCTCGCCGCCGGCGGCCGCTTTCCGGTGAAGGAAGTGATCCCGTACATCATCGCGCAGGTGATCGGCGGCCTCGTGGCCGGCGCGGTGCTGTACGTGATCGCCTCGGGCAAGACGGGCTTCGACCCCGTCGGCGGCGGCTTCGCCTCGAACGGCTTCGGCGCGCATTCGCCGGGCGGCTATTCGATGGGTGCCGCGGCGGTATGCGAGATCGTGATGACCGGCTTCTTCATCTTCATCATCATGGGCGCCACCCACAAGAGCGCGCCGGTGGGCTTCGCCGGCATCGCGATCGGCCTCGCGCTGACCCTGATCCACCTGATCAGCATCCCGGTCACCAACACCTCGGTGAACCCGGCGCGCTCGACCGGCGTGGCCCTGTTCCAGGGCGGCTGGGCGGTGGAGCAGCTGTGGTTCTTCTGGGTGATGCCGATCATCGGCGGCATCATCGGCGGCCTGATCTACCGCTACCTGTGGAGCGACCGCCCCGCCCTGCCCGATATCAAGGGCGACCAGGTCTGAGCGAAGCATGCGCGCCACGCGGCCTCCGGGCCGCGTGGCGCGATCATGGCCTGGCTACGCTTCGTAAAGCTCGATCGGCAATCCGTCCGGGTCTGCAAAAAAGACGAAGCGCCTGCCGGTGTATTCGTCCACCCGCGCCGCTTCGCAGGCCACGCCGCGCGCAGTCAACTCCGCCACGGCGGCGTCCACGTCCGCCACCGCGAATGCGAGGTGGCGCAGTCCCTGCGCCTCCGGCCAGGAAGGGCGCGGCGGCGCATCGGGAAAGGAGAACAGCTCCAGTTGCACGCCGGGGCCGACTTCCAGGTCGCACTTCCAGGAATCGCGCGCCTCGCGGTAGACCTCGCGCACGATGCGCAGCCCCAGCGTCCCACCGTAGAACGCCTTCGAACGCGGATAGTCCGAGCAGATCAGGGCGACGTGATGGATGCCGCGCAGCAGGGGCTCCGGCACGGATCAGGCCTCCGCAAAGGGAAACGCCAGCACGTCGGCAATGGCGTCGGTGCCGGCCAGGCACATCAGCAGGCGTTCCACGCCCAGCGCCACGCCGGCGCAGTCGGGCATGGCTCCCAGCACGGCAAGCAGGTTCGCATCCAGCGGCAGCTCGCGCTGGCCGCGTTCGCGGCGGCGCGCGTTGTCATGCTCGAACCGCGCCCGCTGCTCCGCCGTGTCGTTGAGTTCGTGGTAGCCGTTGGCCAGTTCGTACGGGCCGAGGTACAGCTCGAAACGTTCGGCCAGCGGCGGATCTCCGGGGCGCACCCTGGCCAGCGCGCACTGGCTGGCCGGATAGTCGTGGATCACCGTGATGCGGTCGCGCGGGAACCCCGGCTGCAGCTTGTGGGTGAGCAACAGATCCAGCCAGTCGTCGCGGGTGAGCCCGGCGGGATCGATGCCCTGGCCGGCCAGCGGCGCGCGCAGCTCGTCGAGGGGCGCGTGCGCCGGGTCCAGCCCCAGTTCGTCGATGAACAACTGGCGGTAACCCTCGATCAGTACCTCGGCGCGACGACCCAGCATCGCCAGTGTCGCCGCCACCAGTTCGATGGTCTCGTGCATCAGGCGGCGATGGTCCCAGCCCACCCGGTACCACTCCAGCATGCTGAACTCGGGATTGTGCCGTCCGCCCGCCTCGCCGTTGCGGAACACCCGCCCCAGTTCGTAGCAGTCGCCCACGCCCGCGGCGAGCAGGCGCTTCAGCGGATATTCCGGCGAGGTGCGCAGCCAGCGCTCGCGCGCGCCGGCATCGACGTGGCCGCTGAACTGCGTGCTGAAGCTCTCGATGTTCGGTTCGGTGTTGCCGGCGGCGGAAAGGATCGGCGTTTCCACCTCCAGCACCTGGCGTTCGGCGAAGAACGCGCGGATCAGCGCGTAGATGCGTGCGCGCAAGCGCAACGCCTCGTGCAGGCCCGGGCTTTTCATGGCGTGACTCCGTGCTTGGCCAGCAGGGCCAGCAGTTGCACCTCGTCCCATACCGGCACGCCCAGCTCGTTCGCCTTGTCGAGCTTGGAGCCGGCTTCCGCGCCGGCCACCACGAAGCTGGTCTTCTTCGACACGCTGCCCGCGACCTTCGCGCCCAGGGCTTCGAGCTTCTCCTTCGCCTGGTCACGGCTCATCGTGGGCAAGGTGCCGGTGAGCACCGCGGTCTGGCCTTCCAGCGGCAGGCTGGCCGTCCGCGCCGCCTGCGGGATGACATCGAGCAGGCGCTGCATCGCGGCCTCGGCCTCGCGCAACGCGGCCAGCCGCGGTGCGTCAGCCAGATGCGCTTCGAGGTTGATCGCCGCCGCCTGCGGCAGGCCGGCGGTGATCCACTGCGCCTGCCCCGCGCCGAGCAGGCGTTGCATCGTCGGATACTGCGCGGCCAGCAGCGCCGTGCTCTTGGGTCCGAGCTTGTTGACGTTCGCCATGTCCAGCAGCACGGCCAGGCCCAGCCGCTCGCGCAGTTTCGGCGAGGGCTCGCCCTCGTCGCCGAAATGCACGCCCTCGGCAAGCAGCGCGTCGACCACCTGCTGGTTGCCCGGCTGCGCGAAGAAGCCGGCGATGGACGCCGCCACCTCGCCGCCGATGTCCGGCAGCACGCGCAGCACCGGCGCCGGCATGCTGCGCACGAACTCCAGCCGGCCCAGCCACGCGGCCAGCGTCTTCGCCGTGCTCTCGCCGATATGCATGATGCCCAGCCCGAACAGGAAGCGCGCCAGCGTGGTGTTCCTGCTGGCCGCGATGCCGTCGAGCAGGTTCTCCGCCCACCTGGTGGCGATCTTGCCGGCCTTGACCGTCTCGGGCGTAGTGTTGTCGCGCTCGTCGGCGCGGCGCTTCATTTCCAGGAAATCGTCCAGCCTGAGCCGGTAGAGATCGGCCGGCGTGTGCACGTAATCGAAATCCACCAACGCATCGACGTAGCGTTCGCCGAGGCCGTCAATGTCCATCGCGCGGCGCGAGGCGAAGTGGATCAGCGCCTCCTTGCGTTGCGCGGCGCAAATCAAGCCTCCGGAACAGCGGTACGCCGCCTCGCCCTCTTCGCGCAGCAGCGCCGAGCCGCATACCGGGCAGTGTGCGGGCATCGTCCACGGTCGCGTGCGCGGCGGGCGCAGTTCGGGCATCACGCGCACCACCTCGGGAATCACGTCGCCCGCGCGGCGCACGATCACGGTGTCGCCCACGCGCACGTCCAGCCGCGCTACCTGATCGGCGTTGTGCAGCGTGGCGTTGGTGACGGTGACGCCGGCCACCTGCACCGGTGCCAGCCGCGCCACCGGCGTGGCGGCGCCGGTGCGGCCGATCTGGATCTCGATCGCCTCGACCGTGGTGGTCTGCTCCTGCGCCGGGAACTTGTGCGCGATGGCCCAGCGCGGCGCGCGCGCCACGAAACCCATCTCGCGCTGCCCCGCGTAGTCGTCCAGCTTGTAGACCACGCCGTCGATGTCGTAGGGCAGGCTGTCGCGCTTCGCGCCGATGCGCCTGAAATAGGCGATCAGCCCCGCGAAGCCGCGGGCCGTGCCTGCCTCGGGCGACACCGGGAAACCCCACTCGCGCAATTGCTGCAGCGTGGCCGAATGCGTGGACGGCAGCTCGCCATCTTCCACGATGCCCACCGCGTAGGCGAAGAAACTCAGCTTGCGCTTCGCGGTGATCGCCGGATCGAGCTGGCGCAGCGAACCCGCCGCGCCGTTGCGCGGGTTGGCGAGCGTCTTCTCGCCATGCGTGCGGGCGTACTCGTTGAACGCCTCGAAATCCTTGCGCAGCATGATCACCTCGCCGCGCACCTCCAGCACCCCGGGCCAGCCCGCGCCACGCAGGCGCAGCGGAATGGCGCGCACGGTGCGCAGGTTGGCGGTGACGTCCTCGCCGGTCTCGCCGTCGCCGCGGGTGGCGCCCTGCACGAACACGCCGCGCTCGTAGCGCAAGCTGATCGCCAGACCGTCCAGCTTGGGCTCCACCGAGAACAGCGGCTCGCTCCGGTCCAATGCCTGCTCGATGCGCCGCTCGAATTCGGCCACCTCGTGGAAGCGCATGCGCTCGTCCTCGCCCGGCTGCTCGAAGGCATTGGACAGCGACAGCATCGGCATCGCGTGGCGCACCTCGGCGAAGCCGCCGCTGGCACGCGCGCCGACCCTGCGGGTGGGCGAATCGGGCGTGGCCAGTCCGGGATGCGCCGCTTCCAGCGCCTCCAGCTCGCGCATCAGGCGGTCGTACTCGGCGTCGGTGATCTCCGGCTCGTCGAGCACGTGGTAGCGGTAGTTGGCCTGCTCGATGCGCTCGCGCAGGTCGGCGGCACGGGTTTTGCTGTCGGCGGGGACGGGGGATGCGCTCATGCAGCGAAGTTTAGCGATCCGCGGCTCCGCCGGGCGCTCGCGATAAGCGAATCAAAAGCCGGCGGGCGCAGGCTGTCCGCTCAAGGCGGTCCCGCGCCTGGCCGCCGGGAGGGTAATCCGATGCGCAGCCTGCGTGGTGCGGCCGGCCTGCTGACCTTCTTCATGCTGTCCGCCCCAGCCTTCGCCAGCGGCGGTCCGCTGGGCATCGATCACCGCCTGCATTACGACAACAGCGGCATCTGGAAGCGCAGCAATCAGAACATCCTGATGTACGGCAGCATCGTGACGGTGGCCGGCGGTGCGCTGGCCTTCGGCGACCAGGACGAGCTGGGCGACACGTTCTGGCGTTCGGTGGACGCGATGGTGATCTCCGGCATCGGCGCGCAGGCGCTGAAGTACACGTTCCAGCGCGAGCGCCCCTCGCAGACGTCCGACCCGGACCGCTTTTTCCAGGGCATCCACGCGCAGAGCTTTCCCAGCGGCGAGGTCACCGCGATCACTGCCGCGGTGACGCCGTTCATGGTGAACTACGGCCCCGACCACCCCGCGGTCTATGCGCTGGCGCTGCTGCCGGCCTACGACGCCGTGGCGCGCATGAAGACGCGCGGCCACTGGCAGACCGACGTGCTGGCCGGCGCCGCGCTGGGTGCGGGCGTGGGCATCTGGGCCGCGCACCGGAAGTCGTCACTGATCATCGGCTGGCTGCCGGGCGGCTTCCAGGTCGGTTTCGTGCACCACTTCAAGCCGTAGGGGCGGCTGGCACGTCATTCCGGCGCAGGCCGGAATGACGCCGGGCGCCCTCAGCGGTGCAGCTCCCCCGCCGCCTCGGGCTGGTAGTCGACCGACAGCACGGTGAGGCGACGTTTGCGGCCGTCCGGCGTGGGCCAGTCGATGTGCCTGCCCTTGGCCAACCCCAGCAGCGCACTGCCCACCGGCGCCAGGATCGACACCGTGCCGGGCTTGCCGGCCGCGTTCGGGTAGACCAGGGTCATCCGCAGTGGCGCGGCGCCTTCCTCGTCGGTGAAGCTGACGGTGGAGTTCATCGTCACCACGTTGCCCGGCATCTCGGCAGGTTCCAGCACCGCGGCGCGATCCAGTTCCTCACGCAACGCGGCATGGGCCGCCGCCAGCTCTGGCGGCAGGCGATCGAGCAGAGCCTCGATTCGCTCCAGGTCGAGGCGGGAAACGGTGATGGCGGGTTTGCGGCTCATGGTCCTTGTCCTGTCGCAAGCAAAGCGGGTCGCGCAAAAACACGCGCCGGGGCGATGGGCACCCCGGCGCGCAGTGGTCCTGGTTGTACCACCACCCAGAATCTTGGGGTGGCGATCGATGAAACAAGGCTGACTTTGCGCAGGATCGCGGCGGAAAGCAAGCTGTCATAGCAGCTATCATTGGCGCAATGCCACAGCAAGCCGCCGAGTCTCTTCCCCCCGCCGATGCCGCCGCAGCGGCGACCACGCTCAAGGCGGAGCCGGAAATCTCCTCGCGTCAGCGCTATCGCGGCCTGCTCTGGCTGGTGGCCGCGGCATTCTTCATGCAGGCGCTGGACTCCACCGTGGTCAACACCGCGGTGCCGGCAATGGCCGACGCGCTCAGGGAAACCCCGCTGGGCATGCGCAGCGCGCTGACCAGCTACGTGCTGACCCTGGCGATCCTGATCCCGGCCAGCCCATGGCTGTGCGACCGCTTCGGCACGCGCCGCGTGTTCGGTGCCGCGATCGTGCTGTTCGGCCTCGGCTCGCTGCTGTGCGGACTGTCGCAGACGCTGGCCCAACTGGTGGCCGCGCGCGTGCTGCAAGGCGTGGGTGGCGCCGCCCTGATGCCGGTGGGGCGCTACGTGCTGGTGCGCAGCATCGACAAGCGCGAATTCGTGGGCGCGATGAGCACGGTGGCCACCTTCGGCCTGCTCGGCTCGGTGCTGGGCCCGCTGCTGGGCGGCGCGCTGGTGGAATACACCTCGTGGCGGCTGATCTTCCTGATCAACGTGCCGGTGGCGATCGCCGGCGTGTGGATGAACCGGCGCGACATGCCGGAATACCGGCTGGACCACGCCAATCCCTTCGACCTTACCGGTTTCCTGCTGTTCGCCGCCGCCTCCGCGTTGCTGCTCGCCGCATCGGAACTGGCCGGCGCCGACCCGGTGCCGTGGCTGGAAATCGCCGCCTGCGGCGGCATCGCCCTGCTGCTCGGCGTGGTCTACATCTGGCACAGCCGGCGCACGGAGCATCCGGTGGCGGATCTCTCCCTGTTGCGCGTGCGCAGCGTGTCGGTGGCGCTGGCCGGCGGCCTGTCCACCCGGCTGGGCATCTCCGGCATGTTCCTGCTGCTGATGCTGTTCCTGCAGGTAGGCTGCGGCTGGTCGCCGCTGGCGGCGGGCCTGATGATGGTGCCGCAGGCGCTGGGCTCGATCGCCGCGAAGTGGGTGATCAACCGCGTGCTGGTGCACTACGGCTATCGCCGCCTGCTGCTGGGCAACACCCTGATCGTGGCGATGCTGCTGGCCGCGTTCGCGCTGTTCGGGCCAGGCACGCCGGCCTGGCTGATCGCCACGCTCACGTTCGGCTATGGCTGCTTCACCGGCCTGCAGTACACCACCATGAACACGCTGATCTACAACGACCTGGACATCCGCCACGCCTCGATGGCCTCGTCGATGGCTTCCACCGTGCAGTACCTGGCGATGAGCTTCGGCATCGCCCTCTCCACCCTGCTGATGCAGGCGCTGTTGCGCGGGCACACGGCCGAGGATTTCGTGGTCTCGTTCCGCTGGACCGTAGTGCTGCTGGGCCTGATCACCGCCGCCGCCAGCCGCGTGTTCGGCCGGCTGCGCCCCGACCGCCCGGCCGAGGCATTGCCCTCGACCGGCTGAACGCCGCGCAGACCGGGATACTCCGGCCAGCCCTGCACGGGCAGCATGTAGCATGCAGGCTTCGCATTCGCCTGGACGCGTCGCATGCATCACGCCAGTGACATCCTGCTCACCCTGTTCATCGTGTTCGTCGCCGCGCAGGTCGGCGGCGAGGTCGCGCAGCGGCTGAAGCTGCCCGGCGTGGTCGGCGAGATCGCCGCCGGCTGCGTGGTCGGTCCCTCGCTGCTGGGCTGGATCACACCGGAACAGGTCGCCACCGGCACGCCGCTGGACGTGCTGGCCGAGGTCGGCGTGGTGCTGCTGCTGTTCTCGGTGGGCCTGGAAACGCGGCTGGAGGACCTGAAGAAGGTCGGCAAGGCGGCCTTCCTGGTCGGCGTGATCGGCGTGATCGTGCCGTTCGGCATGGGCGCGCTGTGGGCGCACGGCAGCGGTTTCGGCTGGGACAAGTCGATGTTCGTGGCCGCCGCCTTCGTCGCCACCTCGGCCGGCATCACCGCGCGCGTGCTGCAGGAGCTGGGCGCGCTGCAGCGGACGGAAAGCAAGGTGATCCTGGGCGCCGCGGTGATCGACGACATCCTCGCCATGCTGCTGCTGGGCGTCGTGGTGTCGCTGCAGGGCGGCGAAGGCTTCCAACCCGGCCATCTGCTGGTGGTGCTGGGCGAAGCGGTGGGTTTCATCGCGGTGATCGGCTGGGGCGGTACGCGGGTGATGCGCTGGAATTCCAGCTGGCTGGACAAGCCGCGCCACGCGCAGTCGCCGCTGCTGATCGCGCTGGCGCTGTGCCTGGGCCTGGCCTACGTCTCCACCCTGTTCGGCCTCGCCGCGATCATCGGCGCCTTCCTCGCCGGCATGATCGCCTCGGAAACCCGCCAGCAGCACACGCTGGAACAGCAGACCCAGCCGCTGCTGGCCCTGCTCACCCCGTTCTTCTTCGTGGTCACCGGCAGCAAGATCGACCTGCACGAACTGGCCAGTGCCGACGCGTTGTGGATGCTGCTGGTGGTCACCGTGATCGCCATCGTTTCCAAGCTGGTCGGCGGTGGCCTCGGCGCCCTGTCGCTGGGCAGGCGTGGCGCCACCATCGTGGGCTTCGGCATGGTGCCGCGCGGCGAAGTGGGCGTGGTGATCGCCAGCCTCGGCCTCGCCGCCGGCGTGTTCAGCAACCGCGTCTACGCGATCATCGTGGCGATGTCCCTGCTCACCGCGATGGTGACGCCGCCGGTACTGGCCTGGCTGCTGCGGCACGCGCCGGCAAACGACAGCGCGGCCGGAACGGATGTATCGTCACGATGATGCCGACAGGATCTGCCGGACATGACATCCGGCGACCTCGTTCACGCCTCGTGCGGGCAGCCGCAGCATAAACTTGCGCCCGGTCGCACCGATTCCGCGCCGTTCACCCAAGGAGCTCCCATGAACGCCAAGTCCCTGCTCGCCCTTTCCCTCACCGCCATGCTCGGCGTTGCCGCCAGCGGCACTGCCGCCGCGCAAAGCAGCGGCGTGCTCGTGCGCAACGACGGCATCTACCTGCGCTGCGACCAGTGCGGCACCGTGCAGCGCGTGGAACAGAACATCACCCAGGGCGGCGGCCACGGCACCGCCGGCGCGATCATCGGCGCCATTGCCGGCGGCGTGCTCGGCAACCAGGTCGGCAAGGGCAACGGCAAGAAGCTCGCTACCGTGGGCGGCGCCGTGGGCGGCGGCTTCGCCGGCCACGCGATCGGCAACAACACCGGCAGCAACACCAGCTGGCTCGTGCGCATCAGGATGGGCAACGGCAGCTACCAGAACATCCAGGTCAAGGACGCCAGCGGCATCCGCCAGGGCGACCTGGTGCAGGTGGACGCGAACGGGAACATCACGCGGATACGGTGAGGGTTGCCGGGCCGTGGAAAGACGAAACGCCCCGAGAGGGGCGTTTTGTTTGGATGGCCCAGGGGGCGGTATTTAATTTCCTCCGACCCTGTTCTTGGATGCCTCAACCACTCGCTTTCGCGACAGCCTCTGCCACCTTCCCCTCGATCCATTCCGGAAGCATTAGGTCATGCCAGCGCGCCACTGGATGATTGGTCCATTTCCCTGTTGCCCTGGGCAATCGCCAACACTTGTTGCTTCGATCATCGCAAATCCCGATTCCCCGAGGCGTCAACGCCAAGCTGAGATGGGGCAAATCAACTTCCCCCCAATCCCCTCGGTCGCGGATGACTTCGCTGATCCCGATTTGTGCAATCGCATTCACTCCCATGGCCACTTGGTTAGAAGCCAACGTAACCCGCGTTGGCGTTGACGCGGTAGTGATTCCTCCGGGCACATACACCGCGCCGTCCACGACGACATAGGACGAAACACCTGCGACTCGGAGTTTTTTGATGTCCTCCTCCTGAAACGGTGACGTTGAAGGGAGGACCCCCTTCAAACGAAAGCGTTCCGCCTCCTTGGGCCAGCTGTGCACGAACGCCTCGACCAGTGCCCGGTTCTCCATGGCTCCATGGGTTCCGATGTCAAGACACGCAATCGCGTTGTCGAACACGACGACAAACAGCAGTTGTTTGGAACGTCCTGAATAGTATTGGCCGGCCCCATTAGCTGGTGGCGCGAGGTGAAAGTGATGGATACCCCATTCTGCCCATAAGAGATCCGTTCTGTGTTGCCGCTTGGTGCCACTGGTGTCGTGATGCTTGGTCAAGCCTTTTCCCTGAAAAGGGTTGAGATCCTCACCGGCCAGACTGCGCTGTTCAAACGCACCAAGCTCGCGTCCGACTTCACCCGACAGACGCTTCGGAAAACTCCTTGAATACACCAACGGGCGAGGTTTCGGATCCACAAACCGAAGCCGGAAATCCAACCACCGCAGGAGAGCCCTATCCAGATGTTGGATGGCCATGGAATGGGTCAATCCGCAAAAGCGGATCAACGATGCGGCGATCGTCTCGATGTCCGCTCGAAACTTGATCGCGAGTTCATCACGGAATGGCGGCTTGTCTTCCATCGTGCTGACGAACCCTGTTGATGGCTGCTTCTCTCTGCCTTTCCTGCTAGATAACGGCGGACGTCAGTCACGTCTGACGCCCGCTGTCAGCATCTATGACAATCAGAAATGGCACAGACCCGTCGCGCCCCCATTGGGCGACTCGTCTATTTTGAAGCCTTTCGCCTGCTCTTGCTTGGACCAGCCAATGTCTGCTCGATCTCGGTGGCCCACACCACGAGATTCTCCCCGCAGACTTGGCACCAATCGCGCAGTTGCAGCCCATCCAGGCGGATGGCATCCCTCTCCACCGAGGTCACGTAGTTTTGGGGTCGCCCCAGCCGTTCGGCCAGCTCCACTTGGGTCAGACTGTGGCACTGGCGCAGGGTGGATAAGAACAGGACAGATTCACTTACTGCATAGAGATGGCGGAGAGAGTGGGATTCGAACCCACGGAAGGTTTGACCCTTCGCCGGTTTTCAAGACCGGTGCCTTAAACCGCTCGGCCATCTCTCCGAATTGCTCTGCTGGCTGGCCTATCGCAGCTAGCGCGCATCCTATCAGGTATGCCCTGCCCCCTGCCCCGCGCGGCCCTTGTGCGACAGCGCCACCAGTGCCCAGATCGTGATGGCGACCGGGATCAGTGCGCCGAGCAGCGGCAGCAGCACGGCAGGATGGCGAATCGACATCGGCACTAGCTGTGTAGCGGTGGCGTAGGCCACGATGCCTATACGCAGGGCGCGGCGGCGGCGGGCGATCCAGGGGCTGGCGAAGATCAGCAGCAACGCGATGCTGCCGAGCACGATGTCGAGCGTGGGCACCGACCACACGGTGGCGAAGCCGAGGCGGGTGAGGATCACCGAGCCGAGCACCGCGAGCAGGAAGTAGCTGCTCCAGTACTCGACCTTGTCCCAGCCGCGCTCGCCAGGCGCGTTCACGCGATGCGCTCCTGCCCGCCCATGGCCGGGCGCAGCGCTTCGGGCACGGTGATCGAGCCGTCGGCGTTCTGGTAGTTCTCCATCACCGCCACCAGGGTGCGGCCGACGGCGAGACCGGAGCCGTTGAGCGTATGCGCCAGCTCGGGCTTGCCGGTGGCGGGGTTGCGCCAGCGCGCCTGCATGCGGCGGGCCTGGAAATCGCCGCAGTTGGAGCAGGAGGAAATCTCGCGGTAGGTGTTCTGGCTGGGCAGCCACACTTCGAGGTCGTAGGTCTTGATCGCGGCGAAGCCCATGTCGCCGGTGCACAGCAGCACCTTGCGGTACGGCAGGCCGAGCAGCTGCAGCACCTTCTCGGCATGGCCGACCATTTCCTCCAGTTGCGCGTGCGATTCCTCGGGCTTCGCGATCTGCACCATTTCCACCTTCTCGAACTGGTGCTGGCGGATCATGCCGCGGGTGTCGCGGCCGTAGCTGCCGGCCTCGGCGCGGAAGCACATGGAATGTGCGGTGAGCCGCATCGGCAACGCATCGGCCTCGACAATGCTGTCAGCGGCGAGATTGGTCAGCGCCACCTCGGCGGTGGGGATCAGGTAGCGCTTGCTGTCGCCCACCCGGGTGCTGAACAGGTCGTCCTCGAACTTCGGCAGCTGGCTGGTGCCCTGCATGGTCTCGGCGTTGACGATCAGCGGCACGTTGCACTCGAGGTAGCCGTGCTCGCCGCTGTGCAGGTTGAGCATGAACTGCGCGAGCGCGCGGTGCAGCCGCGCCAGTTGGCCACGCAGCACGGTGAAGCGCGCGCCGGAGAGCTTGGCGCCGGCGTCGGCATCCAGCCAGCCGTGGCGGGCGCCGAGATCGACGTGGTCCTTCACCTCGAAGTCGAAGCTGCGCGGCGTGCCCCAGCGCAGCTGCTCGGCGTTCTCGCTCTCGTCCTTGCCCAGCGGAACGGACTCGTGCGGGAGGTTGGGGATGCCCAGCGCGATGTCGGCGAGCCTCGCCTGCACCTCGGCCAGTGCGGCCTCGTTGGCCTTGAGCTTGTCGCCGATGCCGGCGACTTCGGCCATCAGCGGCGCGGTGTCCTCGCCCTTGGCCTTGGCCTGGCCGATCGCCTTGGAGCGGGTGTTGCGCAGGTTCTGCAGCTCCTGCGTCTCGGTGGCGAGCCGCTTGCGCTCGTTTTCCAGCGCCTCCACGGCGGACACGTCGAGCTCGAAGCCGCGGGTTTCCTTGAGGCGCGCCGCGGTTTCGGCGAGGCGCGAACGCAGCAGGGCGGGGTCGAGCATGAGGCGGGTCCGGAAGGCGGTCGAAGGTCGCGATTATCGCCGCCGCGCGCGATCTGTCGCAATGCGAGGCGCTTTACGGGAGCGCGCCCCGTGCACGACACGACGCCGTAGGAGCGGCTTCAGCCGCGATTTCCGCAACACACGCCGATCGCGGCTGAAGCCGCTCCTACGCGCGCGGGCACGGGTATCAGCGTTTGCCGCGTGCCTTGCGGCGGGCTTCCCGCAGCGCCAGCAACTTCTCGCGCAGCTGCAGCTCCAGCCCGCGTTCCACCGGTTCGTAGAACACGGTGCCGTCCAGTTCGTCGGGCAGGCATTGCTGGTCCAGCGCGATGCCGCCTTCGGCGTCGTGGTCGTACTGGTAGCCCTTGCCGTAGCCCAGGCCCTTCATCAGCTTGGTGGGCGCGTTGCGCAGGTGCATCGGCACGTCCAGCGTGCCCGTCTCGCGCACCGCGGCACGGGCGGCGTTGAAGGCCTGGTAGGCGGCGTTGCTCTTCGGCGCCACCGCCAGCCAGATCGCCAATTGGGCCAGGCCCAGCTCGCCCTCGGGACTGCCGAGGCGCTCGAAGGTGTCCCAGGCGTCCAGCGCCATGCGCCAGGCGCGCGGTTCTGCCAGGCCCACGTCCTCCACTGCCATGCGGGTCATGCGGCGCGCGAGGTAGCGCGGATCGCAGCCGCCGTCGAGCATGCGCGTGAGCCAGTACACGGCGGCATCCGGGTCGGACGAACGCACGGATTTGTGCAGCGCCGAGATCTGGTCGTAGAACTGCTCGCCCTGCTTGTCGAAGCGGCGCGTGCGGTCGGCCAGCACCTGTTCCAGCGTGGCCTGGTCGATGCGGCCGCCTTCGGCCAGTTCGCCGGCGATTTCCAGCAGGGTGAGCGCGCGGCGCACGTCGCCGTCGGCGGCCTGGGCGATCAGCTGCAGCGAGGCGTCGTCCACCTGCAGCTGCTGCGCGCCGAGGCCGCGCTCCGCGTCCGCCAGCGCGCGCTTGAGCGCGGCGACGATGTCGTCCGCCGCCACCGCCTCCAGCACGTGCACGCGGCAGCGCGAAAGCAGCGCGGAGTTCAGCTCGAACGAGGGGTTCTCGGTGGTGGCGCCCACGAACAGGATCACGCCGCGCTCGATGTGCGGCAGGAAGGCGTCCTGCTGGACCTTGTTGAAGCGGTGCACCTCGTCCACGAACAGCACGGTGCGCCGCCCCTGGGCGAAATTGCCTTCGGCCTCGGCCAGCGCCTTGCGCACCTCGGGCAGGCCGCTCATCACCGCGGAAATGGCGCGGAAATCGGCGTCGGCATAGCGCGCCACGAGCAGGGCCAGCGTGGTCTTGCCGCAACCGGGCGGTCCCCACAGGATCATGGAATGCACGCGCCCTGCTTCCAGCGCACGGCGCAGTGGCTTGCCCTCGCCCGCCACGCGCACCTGCCCCACCACCTCGTCGAGGGAGCGGGGACGCATGCGTTCGGCCAGGGGCTTCAACGCTTCGGGTTCGGCGAACAGGCCGGGAGACTGGGGCAACATGGGGCTCGATGTGTCCGGTGAACGCGCATTATCGCGCGCTCGCCGTACATGTTGCCTCAAGGGCCGCCGGAACCCGGCGGCGCGGACTTGCGTAGCAGGCTGGCCGCCATGCGATCGGCGAACGGGAGGGCCGCCGGCGGACGCGGCGCCATCGCCGGTGCCGGCTGCCGCGCCCGGGCGGAACAGGGGGAGGCACGTCGTGCGCCGGGGCGGGCGCCTGCATCGGCGAGACAGGGCGGACATCCCCCACGACGGTGACCGGCGTCGGGCCCGGTTCCGGCTGACCGGGCTGGGTGGCCCGGGCTGCGGCGATGGCGTGCCAGTCGATGCCTTCGTCGTGCCTGGGCTTTGGGGCAGCGGATGCCGCTTTCGACTCCAGCCCGTCGAGGCGACGGGTGGCGGCATCCAGGTCGCGACGGAGCCTGGAAGTGCGGGCCCACAGCAACCCCGCTGCGAGTCCTGCGACTGCCCCGAAAACGCCCCGCCCCACGAGGCTGCCGATGATCGCACCGGCGATCGCCCATGCTGCGTACATGCGCCTGTTCCCTCACCTTCCCTGTCCGGGCCGAGTCTGGCATGAAATCGCCAGGTCCAGACAGGTCGCCCTCCGGAGCAATGGCGTGCCTCGCGGCGACGCGGATGCGGGGGCGTCGGGTGCGCCCGAACCGGAGGCGGGCGAGGGACGCTCAGCGTGCCCGTCCCGGGGTTCCGTTGCGCACGCCCCCGGGCCTGCCTGCCCGGATCATGGCCGCGCCGGCTATGATGCGGGCAGGAACGGCGCACCACGCAAGGAGCCGCTCATGTGCGGGGGAATCCACCGTCATGCTGACCCGCTCCGCCATCGCCGAAAGCGTGGCGGCAAGCCGGAGGCATGCGTGTGAAACGTGGTGCGGGCATGCGCGCGGCCCTGCTCGCCCTGCTGATGCTGCTGCCCCTGGCGGGCCTGCGCGCAGCCGGCATCCCCGATCCCTGGCGGCCGCTGGAGCGACAGTGGTTCGACGACGTGGGAATGGCCGAAGGCCTGCCCCATTCCATCACCACCGCGCTGGCGCAGGATCGCGACGGTCTGATCTGGATCGGCACCATGGGTGGCCTGGTGCGCTACGACGGTTATCGCGTGCAGGTGTTCGAGCTGGCCGACGCCGCGGCCGCCGGCCTGCCCGACACCTACGTGCGCAGCCTGCTGGCGCTGCCGGATGGCGGCCTGCTGGTGGGTACCAATGCCGGGGGACTGGCGCGCTTCGATCCGCAGACCGGGCGCTTCCACAGCTACCCGGTCGGCCCGGGCGGCACCAGCAACCGGAAGATCTATGCCCTGGCGCCGGACGGCGGGCAAGGTGTGTGGATCGCCACCGACAGCGGACTGGACCACCTGGACCTGCGCAGCAACCGCATCGAGGCGGTGGACATCGGGACGCGGGTCGCTCCGCGCAACTTCACCGTGTACCAGGACCGTGCCGGCAACCTGTGGCTGGGCAGCAACAACGGCCTGTTCGTGCGTTACGCGGGCAGCCACGACTTCGTGCGGCCTGACCATCCCGCAGGCGTGGTCGACAAGGTGCTGCACGACGAGATCTGGGCCGTGCGCGAAGACGCCGAAGGGCGACTGTGGGTGGGCAGCGTGCAGATGGGGGCCGTCTATCGCGAAGCCGGCGGCAGCTGGCGCACGGTCCCCGGTTTCAGCGGCTACGACGGCGCGGCGCGGCAGGCGACCGTGCGCGACTTCCTCGAAGTGGCGCCGGGCCGGATATGGATCGCCACCGACGGCGACGGCATCGTGACCTATACCCCGGGCGACGCCGATACGCGCGTGCTCGACCACGACACTTCGCTGCCCTCCTCGCTGCCCGGCAACTCCGTGCGCGCGCTGCTGCTGGGGCACACCGGCAGCGTCTGGGCGGCCACCGACCTCGGCGCGGCACGCAGCAACGCCAGGGCCGACATCGCGTTCTCGCTGCTGCCCTCGGCGGATACCGCCCACTCGCTGGCCAACCCCAACGTGCGCAGCATCCATGTCGATGCGCGCGGCCGGATCTGGCTGGGCATGGCGGCGGGCGAGATCGACATCATCGACCCGGTCACCGCCACCGTGCGCCACCTGCGGCTGACCGGCAAGCAGCTGCGCCGCGACGTGCAGAGCCTGGCCGAGGCGCCCGACGGCTCGATCTGGATCGGCACCCAGGGCGTGGCGCAGATCGATCCCGACACGCTGGCCGTGCGCGACTCGATCCTGCCCGCCCTGGGCGACACCCCGGTGCTGAGCCTGCTGCGCCTGGACTCCTACATGCTGATCGGCACCTACAACGGCGTGTACCGCTACGACACGCGCAACGGCCAGCTGGTCCATTACCGCCATGTCGCCAATCAGCCCGGCAGCCTGACCAACGACACCGTGCGCCAGATCGCGCGCGTCGGCACGGCG
Organism: Rhodanobacter lycopersici; assembly: GCF_040812335.1. Classification (NCBI taxonomy): domain Bacteria; kingdom Pseudomonadati; phylum Pseudomonadota; class Gammaproteobacteria; order Lysobacterales; family Rhodanobacteraceae; genus Rhodanobacter; species Rhodanobacter lycopersici. The sequence goes on along the minus strand of NZ_JBFOHK010000001.1, from coordinate 84,429 downwards.
GTGTGGTACGCCACCAACAACGGCGTCAGCATCGCGAACGATCCGCTGCAGACCGGCGACTTCGTGAATCTGTCCCAGCGCGACGGCGATCCCGCCAGCCTGCCGCAGAACCTGGTGGATTCCATCGCCGTCGACACGCGCAAGCGCGTGTGGGCAGGCACGCTCGGCGGCCTTGCCATGCTGCCGCGCGGAAACGCTCCGCCCTACCGTTTCCAGCGACTCGGCACGGCCGCCGGGCTGGCCAGCGACAAGATCACCGCCCTGTTGCCCGACGATGCCGGCAACCTCTGGGTGAGCAGCTCCAACGGCATTTCCGTGGTCGATGGTCGCAGCCTGCGCATCCGCAATCTCGGCATCCGCGATGGCCAGCGCATCTCCAGCTACATCTACGCCGCTGCCGCGCGCATGCCCGACGGTACGCTGCTGTTCGGCGGTCTCGGCGGCCTCACCGTGATCCGGCCGCTGTGGCACAGGTCCGGCACTCCCCCGGTCCCGCTGCGCATCACCAATGCCTTGGTCAACGGACACCCGCTGCCATTCGGTCACCTGCCCGACAACCACGGCGTGATCGCGCTGTCCGCGCATGAACGCAGCCTGCGGGTCGACTTCTCCCTGCTCGATTACCAGGGATTGCAGGAGACCACCTACAGCTATCGCATGGTCGGCTTCGACGACGCCTGGATCGAGGTGCCCAAGGGCGCCACACCCAGCGCGATCTACACCAACCTGCCGCACGGCCACTACGTGCTGCAACTGCGAGCCGTGCCGCGTGGCCTGCATGCGCACATGGCCGAGAGCACACTGGCCATCACCGTGGCGCCGCTGTGGTACGAGACCCTGTGGGCGCGCCTGCTGGTCATCGTGCTGCTGCTGGCGCTGGTCGTGCTGCTGGTGCAGTTGCGCACGATCTACCTGCGCCGCCGCGCCGTGCAACTGCAGGCGCAGATCGACGAGCATACCCGCGAGCTGCGCGCGGCCAACCGTCGCCTGGACCTGCTGGCCGGCACCGACGAGCTGACCGGCGTCTGCAATCGTCGCCGCTTCCTCAAGCTGGCCGAGGGCGTGCGTCGCACCACCGGTTCGGTGCCGGCGTGCATCGCGCTGCTGGACCTGGATCGCTTCAAGCGGATCAACGACGAGTACGGCCACCTCGCCGGCGACGAGGTATTGCGCGCTACGGCCGGCGTGATCTGCCAGCAGCTGCGTGCCGGCGACCTGGTCGGCCGCTACGGTGGCGAGGAACTGGTGCTCTGCCTGCCGAACAACTCCAGCGAGCAGGCCATGGCGATCGCCGAACAGATCCGCCTGTCGCTGCGCGGCACGCGCATATGGCACGAAGGCCATGCCATCACCATCACGGTGAGCATCGGCGTCGCCGAACTCAGGCTTGGCGAGGGCATGACCTCGTGGCTGTCGCGCGCCGACAGCGCACTCTACGCATCCAAGCACCGCGGCCGCGACTGCTGCTCGCTGGCAGGCTGAGCCCGTTCGCAGCCTCCAGTCGCACCCCGGGCGACGCAGTCATTCGCCGGCAGGGCCTGTCGTGCCCGGCGCATATTGGCGATACAGCCCGTAGCCCAGGCCGCAGGCCCCGGTGAGCGCCGCGGGGATCAGCAGGCTGTGTTCGTGCATCGCCCGGAACAGGCCGGCACCGGCGGCGCTGCCGAGCATGAAGCTGGTCGCCACCAGCACGCAGACGCGCAGACGCAACCTGTCCACCGGCAGGCCACGCAACAGGTGGCCCAGGTAGATGCCCAGGTCGGTGAAGATGCCGGTGACGTGGGTGGTGCGGATCACCGCACCGCTGTAGGCGCTGACCATGCCGTTCTGCAACCCCATGCCGACCGATGCCAGGTACAGCCCCGCGGAACGGGAGGCGTCGAGCAGGGGCACGGCGGCAAGCAGCAGCAACGACTCCAGCACCAGCGCCACGCCATAGCGCCGACCGAGTTTCAGCGTGCTCTGCTGCACGATCATGCCGCTCAGCATGGTGCCGAGCACGAAGGCCGCGATGGCCAGCGCCCAGTGCACCGCCTCGCCGGCATCGCCCTGGCCCAGCGCGATGCCGAGCAGGCTGGTGTTGCCGGTCATGTTGCTGATGGATTCGTGCCTGAAGCTCAGATAGCCCACCGCATTGACCTGGCCAGCGATAAAGGCCAGCACGGCCGTGCCGAACCAGGCCCAACGCGGCAATTGGCGCAGGACGGGCATCAGCGCAGCCTCTTTGCTCAGTTCTTCAGCGGCTGCACCTGCAGCACCGGCGCGTCACCGATCACGTCGGCGCCCTTGGGCGGCACGAAGTTGAACACCGTTGGCGGAATCGCCACGTTGCGCTGCCAGTTCGAGAAGCGGATGTCGGTGGTGGAGCCGAGCTGGTCCTTGAAGGTCATCCGCGCCAGGCCGCTCGCGTCGAAGCCGAGGTCGGCATAGGCGAACTGCGGATCCTTCGCGGTGGAGGTGAGGCGCAGCCATGCCAGGCCATCGTGCTCGCCCTGCTCGGTGACCTTGAACTCTTTGTCCATCTGCTTGAGGTCGGTGAGCACGGTGAGCGGGCTGTGCGCCTCCTCGCTGCTCTGGATGCGCACGGTGACCTGCTCCAGTTCGGGGTCGTACATCCACACGCGGCTGCCGTCGGCCACGATGGTCTGCTTGTACGGCGTGGCGGTTTCCCAGCGGAACTGCCGCGGCGCCTCCAGCGCCAGCGTGCCGGCGCTGGTCTTGCCGGCATTGCCGTTCGGATCGACCAGGGTCTGGGTGAAGCTGCCGGTGAGCGAATGCAGGCCCGTGGCGAAGGCGTCCAGCCGCGCGCGGGCCGTGCCGGTGGCGGCCTGGGCCGCGCCAGCCAGCGACAACAGGAACGCGGCGACGACGATAGTGAAGCGTTTCATGGGAGCCCTGTGCGCAATGCGATATGCGCATTGTAGAGGGGAAGGCTTAACCGTTGGCTCCGGCATGCGACGCTTCGGCCTCTCTCCCCGGCGGGGAGAGGGAGAAAGCCGCTCAGCCTTTCGGCGGCGGCGGTGCCAATACTTCGCGGTTGCCGTTGTGCTGCGGGGCGCTGACCACGCCGTCCTGCTCCATCTGCTCGATCAGGCGGGCGGCGCGGTTGTAGCCGATGCGCAGGTGGCGCTGCACGCCGGAGATCGAGGCGCGGCGGGTCTGGGTGACGATGGCCACGGCCTTGTCGTAGAGCTGGGCGTCGGCGTCGCCGCCTTCCTCGCCCTCCTGCGGCAGGCCGGCGTCGTTGATGAACTTGCCGTCGCCGGTGGCCTGCACTTCCTCCAGCACGCCCTCGATGTACTGCGGCGCACCCTGCGCCTTCAGCCAGGCCACCACGTTGTGCACCTCGTGGTCGTCCACGAAGGCGCCGTGCACGCGCTCGGGCGTGGCGGTGCCGGGCGGCAGGTAGAGCATGTCGCCGTGGCCGAGCAGCGCCTCGGCGCCGGACTGGTCGAGAATCGTGCGCGAGTCGATCTTGCTCGACACCTGGAACGCGATGCGGGTGGGGATGTTGGCCTTGATCAGGCCGGTGATCACGTCCACCGACGGGCGCTGGGTGGCCAGCACCAGGTGCACGCCGGCGGCGCGCGCCTTCTGCGCGAGGCGGGCGATCAGCTCCTCCACCTTCTTGCCGACGATCATCATCATGTCGGCGAACTCGTCGATGATGATCACGATGTAGGGCAGCGGCTCCAGCGGCTCCGCGGCGAGGTTCGGCATCTCGGGGTTGGGGCGGAACAGCGGATCCAGCAGCGGCTGGCCGGCGTTCTCGGCGTCCTTCACCTTCTTGTTGAAGCCCGACAGGTTGCGCACGCCCACCGCGGCCATCAGCTTGTAGCGGCGCTCCATCTCGGCCACGCACCAGCGCAACGCGTTGGCGGCTTCCTTCATGTCGGTGACGACCGGCGCCAGCAGGTGCGGGATGCCCTCGTACACCGAGAGCTCCAGCATCTTCGGATCGATCATGATCATGCGCACGTCTTTCGGGCTCGCCTTGTACAGCAGCGAGAGCACCATCGCGTTCACCGCGACGGACTTGCCCGAGCCGGTGGTGCCGGCCACCAGCAGGTGCGGCATCTTCGCCAGGTCCACCACCACCGGCTTGCCGCCGATGTCCTTGCCCAGCGCCAGCGCCAACGGCGACTTGGTCTGGTCGTAGCGGTCCGAACGCAGGATCTCGGAGAGGTACACGATCTGCTTGCGCGTGTTGGGAATCTCCAGGCCGATCACGTTCTTGCCGGGGATCACGTCCACCACGCGCACGCTGACCACGGAGAGGCCGCGCGCGATATCCTTGTCCAGGCTCGACACCTGCGAGCCGCGCACGCCGGCGGCGGGCTCCAGCTCGAAGCGGGTGATCACCGGGCCGGGGTACACGCCCACCACCTTGGCCTCGATGCGGAAGTCCTTGAGCTTCAGCTCGACCTGGCGCGACAGCACTTCCAGGGTTTCCTCCGAGTAACCCGGCCCCTGCTCCGGCGCCTCGTCCAGCAGGGACAGCGGTGGCAGCTCGCCGGGCGCGGAGGCGCCGGTGAACAGCGGGATCTGCGTTTCCAGCTTGGCGCGCTCGCTCTTGGCCACCGGCGCGGGCGGCGTCTCGATGCGCACCGGCTCGCGCCTGGCCTGCTTCACCGCCTCGACCTTCTTCGCCGTGTCGCGCTCGGCGCGCGCCTGCTGCGCCTTGAGCACCTCGGGCGCCTCGCGCAGCTTGCCGCGCAGCCATTCGCCCAGCATCAGCACGCCCTTGCCGGTCCAGTCCATCAGCTTGAACCAGGACAGCCCGGTGGCCAGCGTCACCGCCACCAGGAACAGCGCCAGCAGCAGCAGCGGCGCCCCCTTGTCCCCGAACGCGGCGAGCAGGCCGCGTGCCACCGCATGGCCGATCACGCCGCCGGCGCCTTCCGGCGCCATCGTGCTCTGCGGGAAATTGAGCCAGCACAGGCCCGGCGCGGTGATGAAGAAGAACACCGCACCGATCAGGCGCAGCGAGGATTCCCAGGGATGTACCGGCTGCACGCCGCGCTGGCGCAGCACCTGCACGCCGAGCAGCAAGAGCAGCAAGGGGAAGAAATAGGCCACGCCACCGAACAGGTAGCGCAACAGGTCGGCGACATAGGCACCCACCGTGCCGCCCAGGTTGTGCACGTGCGCCCCTGCGCCGACGTGCGACCAGCTCGGATCCTGCGCGTCGTAGCTGAACAGGCACACCAGCAGGTACAGCGCCAACGGCAGCAGCACCAGCGCCCCCGCCTCGCGCAGGCGGCGCTTCAACTCGTCGCTCAGGGCGACCGTTTCCTTCTTCTGTTTGACGTTTGCGCTGCGCGCCACCGGGACGGGCTTCCTTGGTTGTCGGGATTCCCGGCAAGTCTACACAGGGAATCCAGAAAAACCGCCCTCCTGGCGATTTTCCGGTCAGCAGGTCCGCTGCGCGGGTGAGCCGCTTCCTCCGATCAGGCACTTGCGCGCCTGCCGCGACTCTCCCGGACGACGGAGGGAATCGGCACGCCACGGCTTGAATCGGCCGTCCGCCTTCCCCATCCTTGCTGGCCTGCATCCGTGCCCGCCACGGCGATGCAACCTTCGCGGCGGCTGTGGCGAATAGCCACGCAAGCCGCCGGCCACCCTGAGGAACCTACGCATGACCGCCACCCCCAAGCACACCCGCCTGCTGATCCTCGGCTCCGGCCCCGCCGGCTACACCGCGGCGGTGTACGCCGCGCGCGCCAACCTGAAGCCGACCATGATCACCGGCCTGCAGCAGGGCGGCCAGCTGATGACCACCACCGACGTTGACAACTGGCCGGGCGACGTGGAGGGCCTGCAGGGCCCGGCGCTGATGCAGCGCATGGCCGAGCACGCCGAGCGCTTCCATACCGAGATGATCTTCGACCACATCCACACCGTGGACCTGAGGCAGCGCCCGTTCCGCCTCAAGGGCGACTCCGGCGAATACACCGCCGACGCCCTGATCGTGTCCACCGGCGCCACCGCCAAGTACCTCGGCATCGCCAGCGAAGAGAAATTCAAGGGCAAGGGCGTGTCCGCCTGCGCCACCTGCGACGGCTTCTTCTTCCGCGAGCAGGAAGTGGTGGTGATCGGCGGCGGCAACACCGCGGTCGAGGAGGCGCTGTACCTTTCCAACATCGCCAGCAAGGTCTACCTGGTGCACCGCCGCGACAAGCTGCGCGCGGAGAAGATCATGCAGGACAAGCTGTTCGAGAAGGCCGCCGCCGGCAAGATCGAACTGGTGTGGAACCACACCGTGGACGAGGTGCTGGGCGACGACTCCGGCGTCACCGGCGTGCGCGTGAAGGACGTCAACTCCGGCGCCACCCGCGACATCGCCGCCACCGGCTTCTTCGTGGCGATCGGCCATACGCCGAACACCGGCATCTTCGAAGGCCAGCTGGACATGCACGACGGCTACATCAGGATCCACAGCGGCCAGAGCGGCATGGCCACGATGACCTCGGTGCCCGGCGTGTTCGCCGCCGGCGACGTGGCCGACCACGTGTATCGCCAGGCGATCACCTCGGCCGGCTTCGGCTGCATGGCCGCGCTGGACGCCGAACGCTGGCTGGAACAGCAGAAGCCGGCGGGCTGAAGCAAGCTGCCGATATCCACCAACGACTCCGTTCACGCTGAGCGTAGCTTGCGACAGCAAGCGCAGTCGAAGCGCCGCGGAGAGTCCCCCCTTCGACTTCGGCCCTTCGGGCCTACGCTCAGGGCGAACGATGGTTGGCTGTTGGGAATTGAGGCTAATCAGGGCGAAGAACGAAACATGAGCACCGCCACGCTGCACTACATCCACGACCCGCTGTGCGGCTGGTGCTACGCCGCACAGCCGCTGGTGGGCGCGGTGCAAGCGCAGCTGGGTGACCGCCTCGCGCTGCGCCTGCACGGCGGTGGACTGTTCGGCGAGCCGCGCCATGTCGATGCCGAGCTGGCGCAGCACATCGTGCACTCCGACGAGCGCATCGCCCAGCTCAGCGGCCAGCCGTTCGGCGAGGCCTACAAACAGGGCCTGCTGGCCGACGACGGCACCGTGCTGTATTCGCTGCCGCCGATCGCCGCCATGCTGGCCGCCGGGTCGCTGGATGCCGCGAGGGCCTACCCGATGCTGGTGGCGATCCAGAACGCGCACTACCAGCGCGGCCTGCGCGTGGTCGAACCCGCCGTGCTCGCCGAACTGGCCGAGGAAATCGGGCTGGACGGCGTGCGTTTTGCGCTGGCCTTCGCCGCCGCCGACGGCCATGCCGTGTTCGAACACGTCGAGGCCAGCCGCCGCCTGCTGGACGAAGTGGGCGGCCAGGGCTTCCCCACCCTGCTGCTGGAAATCGACGGACGCCGCGCGCTGCTGCCGCACCACCACTACTACGGCCGCCCCGACGCCTTCGTGCAGATGCTCGCCGCGCAGTTGCCGGCGTTGCACTAGGCAACGCATTCCCCGTAGGAGCACACCCTGTGCGCGATTGGCTTTCGGCTCCGGTCAAACCGCCAGAGCCAATCGCGCACAGGGTGCGCTCCTGCAGTGGCTAATATCGCCTGCATGCCCGAAGCACGCTTCCACCGACGCATCGCCGAGATTCCCGTTGCCGACTGGGATGCGCTGCGCCCAGACGGCAATCCCTTCCTGACCCACGCCTTCCTGCACGCACTGGAAGACAGCGGCTGTATCCGCCCGGACTGGGGCTGGCAGGCGCACCACCTTGGCCTGTACGTACGCGACCGGCTGGTTGCTGCCGCGCCGCTCTACCTCAAGGGCAACTCGCACGGCGAGTTCGTGTTCGACTGGAGCTGGGCCGCCGCCTGGGAGCGCGCCGGTGGCGACTACTATCCCAAGCTGCTCTGCGGCGTGCCCTACTCGCCGGTGACCGGCCCGCGCCTGCTTGCCGGCGGCAGCATCGGATTGCAACACGCCCTGGTGGCTGCGATGCGTCGTGAGGTGGAACGCCTGCGGCTGTCATCGATACACGCCAACTTCCTCCTCGACGATGAAGCCGCCGCGTTCGACGCGGACTGGCTGGCACGCTCGGACGTGCAGTTCCACTGGCACAACCGCGGCTGGCGCGACTTCGGCGATTTCCTCGCCGCGCTCAACCACAAGAAGCGCGCGAACATCCGCCACGAGCGTGCCAGCGTTGCCGCCGGCGGCCTGCGCGTGGAATGGCGCGGCGGCGATACGCTGGACGAGGCCGAGTGGAATGCGGTGCATGCGCTCTACCTCGCCACCTTCGACGCCAAGGGCAACCATGCCGCGCTCACCGCGGATTTCTTCCGCCGGCTTGGCACGCTGGGCGGCATGGCACAGCTGGCACTGGCGCACGACGAGGCCGGCATCGCGGCAATGGCGCTGTTCCTCGAGGGGGATGGCGTGCTGTACGGCCGATACTGGGGCAGCCGCGTCGAGCTGCCGGGCCTGCATTTCGAGCTGTGCTACTACCGCGGCATCGAACACGCGATCGCCCGGGGCCTGCAACGCTTCGAACCCGGCGCGCAGGGCGAGCACAAGCTGGCGCGCGGCTTTCTTCCCGTGCTCACCCGTTCGCGACACCTGATCCTGCACGAGGGCTTTCGCGCCGCCGTGCGCGAGGCGCTGCAACAGGAGGCCGCATCGATGGATCTCTACGCAGGCGAATGCATGGCACACAGCCCCTATGCCCGGCACTGACATGCCATCATGGCGCGGCACGCAACCCAAGGATCGACATGGCATCGCTGCCTGACAACATGCGCCCGAATGATTCCGCAGACGATCTGGCCGCCCTGCAAGGCATCTGGGAGCAAGTCGGCTTCGAGGAAAATGGCGTAACCGATCCACCCGACGATCACGGTGCCCCCGGCGCACTCACCTCGATCCACGGCAACCGTTTCGAGGTGCGCACCGTCGCGGGCGAACTGCTGCTGGAAGGCGGCTTCACGTTCGACGCATCCACCACGCCAAGGTCCATCACCTGGGTCGATTCGATCGGAGCGGATGCAGGCAAGCAGCTGCCCGCCATCTATCGGCTCGAAGGCGATCATTTCGTCTTCGTGGCGGCTGACGAAGGCATGCCGCGACCGGCAGCCTTTCGCACCAGCATGGGCCTGACCATGCGCAGCTTCGTCCGCAAGCGGTAGATTCGATTCCTGGCCATCACGCTGATCGGCAATGATCCGCCTGCCCCTGCTCGATCCCGCTGCTCCGGAACGCTTTCCCGATCCGCGCAGCGCGCTGCCCGAACCGAACGGGCTGCTTGCGTTCGGCGGCGACCTTTCGCCCGAGCGGTTGCTGGCGGCCTATGGCCGCGGCATCTTCCCGTGGTTCGGCGAGCAGGAGCCGATCCTGTGGTGGTCGCCTGATCCGCGTTGCGTGTTCTACACCGAGTCGCTGCGCATCAACCGCAGCCTGCGCCGGCAACTGCGCGGCAAATCGTGGCGGGTGAGCGTGGATCGTGCGTTCGAGGCGGTGATCCGTGCCTGCGCCGCGCCGCGCGATGGCCATGCGGGCACCTGGATCCTGTTCGACATGATCGAGGCCTACACCCAACTGCACCGGCTGGGCCACGCGCACAGCGTGGAGGTATGGGACGGCGCGCGGCTGGTGGGCGGCATCTACGGTGTGGCGGTGGGCCAGCTGTTCTGCGGCGAGTCGATGTTCAGCGCCGAGAGCGGCGGCTCCAAGCTCGCCCTGATGGCACTGGCCGGGCTGCTGCGGCAATGGGGCTGGCCGCTGATCGACGCGCAGGTAGCCAATGCGCACACCCTGGGCCTGGGCGCCGGGGAGATACCGCGCGAACGCTTTCTGCATGAGGTGGCGCGACTTGCCTCCCTGCCCGGCCGCGTGGGCAATTGGGCCGATGCCGAGGCATTGCTGCTCCAGCCCGCCGGGATTCAGGCGACGGGCTGAGGCGAAATGGCCGGCACCACGTCCGGCGTTGCCGCCAATCGCTTCAAGGTCGCGTAGTTGTCGAGGAACAGCCCGACCAGCCGCGGGTCGAGCTGGCTGCCCGCGACCTCGCGCAGATAGTCGAGCACACGGTCCTCCGGCCAGGCCGGCTTGTAGACGCGTTCGGTGATCAGCGCGTCCCAGACATCGATCACGCTGAAGATGCGCGCGGCCAGCGGGATCTCCTCGCCGCGCAGTCCCTGCGGATAGCCGCCGCCGTCCCAGCGCTCGTGGTGGCTGTACGGCACGTCGCTGGACCCGCGCAGGAAGTCCACCTGCTGCAGCAGTTCATGACCGATCCTCGGATGCTGGCGCATCAGCGCCCGCTCTTCCTCGTCCAGCGGGCCCGGCTTGGTGAGGATCGTGTCGGGCAGCGCCAGCTTGCCGATGTCGTGCAGCAGCGCCCCCAGCCGCAGCTCGTCGAGCACACGGCCCTGCACCCCGTCCAGCCGCGCGAGTTCCGCCGCCATGCGCGCCACGCGCTCGGAATGGTGGCCGGTCTCCTGGTGGCGCACGTCCATCGCAGCCACCAGCACGCGCAGCGCCTGCTCGCGCCCCGCGCGCAGGCGGCGGTTGCTGCGCTCCAGGCGCCGCACGTCATGGCGGATCATCCAGAACAGCATCGCGCCGGTGACCAGCACGAAGAACCAGCCCTTGAGCGTCTGCAGCTCCATGCGCAGATCCGCATCGGACACCAGCAGGCCGACGACGCGGTCGGAGCACCAGATCCACACGGCAGCGACCAGCACGTAGATGCCCGCAATGCGCAGCGGCGGACTCGTCCGCATGTCAGCGTTCCCCCTGGCCTGGCTGAAAGGCGTATTCCGCCACGCTTCCGCACGGCGGTCGAGGCACGATATCCGATCCTGCGATGGGCGTCTCAGCAGCCTCCAGTGCCGCCTCTCCCGTTGGCCGGAGAGGGGCAGCTCCATCGCAAGCGACGAGGCAGTTTCGGACGCCTGCCGCAAGTTGGGGAGAAGACTTTGAACAGTCTCCAAATGCGGACGGACGGTGGCCCGATGCGGTCCGGTTCAGCGCCGGGCTTCGGCCATCAGGATCACCGATGCCGGCTTCCCTGTCGGCGGGTGCAACGGCTCGACCATGCGCCTGAGTTGCAGGCCGGCCTGCGTCAATGCATCGAGCCAACCCGCCAGCGTGCGGAAATACCATGGCGCGGCCTGCCCGAAGCCTTCGCCGCAACCGACCCACGACCCTGCGCGCCAACCATCGGCGTAAGCATCGTCGCCACAGGCAACGAACGGATGCAGGGTCTGCACGACCAGCACGCCGCCCGGCGTGAGCAGGGATGGCACAGTGCGCAGCAGGGCATCGACGGATTCGCCGCCAAACAGGGAAAAGTTGCAGGCCACCACATCGGCGCGTTCGCGCAGTGCACCGTTCGCCACGTCGGCGTAGTCCATCTCGAGGAAACGGCCGCCACCAGCGGCGCGCGCCGCCTCGACCAGCGCCGGTACCGCGTCGATGCCGAGCACGTCGACGCCCTGCTCCGCCAGCCCACGCACCAGCCAGCCCTCGCCACAGCCGAGGTCGATGACGCGGCGCGGCCGGTGCGCCAGCACGGCGTCGAGGATGGCGCGATCGGTGGCCAGCCGGCGGCTGGCAATGGCCTGTTCGCGTACCGCGCGCGTCCACGGCGCGGCGTTGGCGTGCCAGGCTTCGAGAATGGCTTGCTCGCGCTCGTCCACTTGCACCTCGCCGGATTCACCCGCAGCAGGTGCGGGCGGCAGTTCAGGCCTTGCGCACGAACTCCGACTTCAGCTTCATCGGGCCGATGCCGTCGATCCTGCAGTCGATGTCGTGGTCGCCTTCCACCAGGCGGATGTTCTTGACCTTGGTGCCGACCTTGACCACGAGGGACGAGCCCTTGACCTTGAGGTCCTTGATTACCGCGACGCTGTCGCCGTCGGCCAGGCGGTTGCCGTTGGCGTCCTTCACCACCAGCCCGTCGCCCTCGGCGGCGGCTTCCGCCTCCCTCGACCATTCGTGCGCACACTCGGGGCAGACCAGCAGGCCGCCGTCCTCGTAGGTGTAGGCGGAGTTGCACATCGGGCAATGGGGCAGCTCGCTCATGCCCGGTTCCAGCGTGTCGTCATCGAAATCTTGAAGTGGATCGGTCACATTCAGCCGGCGCGGCTGGCGTACTTGCGCGCCACGTAGTCGTCGAGGATGCTGACGAACTCGCTGGCGATGTGGTCGCCGCGCAGGGTCATCGCCTTCTCGCCGTCGATGAACACCGGCGCCGCCGGCGCCTCGCCGTTGCCCGGCAGCGAGATACCGATATTGGCGTGCTTCGACTCGCCCGGCCCGTTCACCACGCAGCCCATCACCGCCAGCGTGAGGTTCTCCACGCCGTCGTACTTCACCCGCCACGCCGGCATCTGTGCACGCACGTGTTCCTGCACGGTCTTCGCCAGTTCCTGGAAGAACTCGCTGGTGGTGCGGCCGCAGCCCGGGCAAGCGGTGACCAGCGGCGTGAACGAGCGCAGGCCCATGGTCTGCAGCAGTTCCTGCGCCACGATCACCTCGCCGGTACGCGAAGCGCCCGGCTCCGGCGTGAGCGAGATGCGGATGGTGTCGCCGATGCCTTCCTGCAGCAACACGGCGAGAGCTGCGCTCGAAGCGGTGATGCCCTTGGAGCCCATGCCAGCCTCGGTCAGGCCCAGGTGCAAGGCATAGTCGCAGCGTGCCGCCAGGTCGCGGTACACCGCGATCAGCTCCTGCACGCCGGACACCTTGCACGACAGGATGATGCGGTCGCGCGGCAGGCCGATCTTCTCGGCCAGCACGGCGGAATCCAGCGCCGAGCGGATCAGCGCCTCGCGCGCCACGTGGCCGGCGTCCCACGGCTCGGCGCGCGCGTGGTTCTCGTCCATCAGCGTGGCGACCATGCTCTGGTCCAGCGAGCCCCAGTTCGCGCCGATGCGCACCGGCTTGCCGTACTGGATCGCCTTCTCGATGATCGCGCCGAACTGCGCGTCCTTCTTCTTGCCGAAGCCCACGTTGCCGGGATTGATGCGGTACTTCGCCAGCGCCTCGGCGCAGGCCGGCTCGTGCTCCAGCAGCTGGTGGCCGTTGTAGTGGAAGTCGCCGATGATCGGCACCTCCACGCCCATCATCGCCAGCCGCTCGGCGATGCGCGGCACCGCCGCGGCAGCGGCCGGCGTGTTCACCGTGATGCGCACCAGTTCGGAACCGGCGCGGGCCAGTTCGGCGATCTGCTTCGCGGTGGCGGCCGGATCCTCGGTATCGGTGTTCGTCATCGACTGCACCACGATGGGTGCGCCGCCGCCCACCGTCACCTTGCCGATCTGCACGCCAACGCTGGGGCGACGCGCCGCCGGCTCGGCTTCGCGCGGTTTCGGGGTAGAAGATTCGTTCATGCAGGCAACCGGGAAAGATTCCGCCGCTCGACGTCGCGGCGCAGGCGACAAGCATAACGGAATGCCCATGACCGCACGGCGAAACCGGATCGCCCGGCATGGCACACTCCCGCCATGCCCGCGACTTCGCCGCTGCTGTCCCCCGCCACCCGCCTGCTGGCCGAACAGGCGCTGAGCCGCAGCGCGGGCGCGCCGCTGCTGGGCGGCAACGCGGTGGAGCTGCTGATCGACGGCGAGGCGCATTTCGCCGCGTGGCTGGAAGCGGTCAGCAGCGCGCGACAGCACGTGCTGCTGGAGAACTACATCATCCGCGACGATGAGATCGGCCGCGCGTTCCGCGACGCGCTGGCCGAGCGCGCGCGATCCGGCGTGTTCGTGGCCGTGGTGGCCGACTGGATGGGTTGCCTCGGCGCCTCGGGCCGCGCGTTCTGGCAGCCGCTGCGCGCGGCCGGCGGCCAGGTGCGCATCTTCAACCCGCCGAAGCTGGGACAGCCGTTCGGCTGGATCAGCCGCGACCACCGCAAGCTGCTGGTGGTGGACGGCACGCAGGGCTTCCTCTCCGGCGTATGCATCAGCGCGAAATGGCTGGGCGATGCACGGCGTGGCGTGTCGCCGTGGCGTGACACCGGCGTGGCGTTGCGCGGCCCGGTGGTGGCGGAGATGCAGACGGCGTTCGCGCACAGTTGGGCCGAGACCGGCGCCGGGCTGCCCGCCCTCGCGCCGACCGGGCCCGGCGCGGCCGGCGACGTGGCCCTGCGCCTGATCGCCACCCAGCCGTCCAGCGCCGGCATCTACCGGCTCGACCAGATGATCGCCGCGCTGGCGCGCCGCACACTGTGGCTCACCGATGCCTACTTCGTGGGCACCGCGCCCTACGTACAGGCGCTGACGGCTGCTGCGCGCGACGGTGTGGACGTGCGCCTGCTGGTACCCGGCAGCAGCGACATTCCCATGGTGGCCAGCCTGTCGCGCTCGGGCTACCGGCCGCTGCTGCAGGCCGGCATCCGCGTGTTCGAGTGGAACGGCTCGATGCTGCACGCCAAGACGGCGGTGGCCGACGGCCAGTGGGCGCGCGTGGGTTCCTCCAATCTCAACCTTGCCAGCTGGCTGAGCAACCGCGAGATCGACGTGGCGATCGAGGACGCCGGCTTCACCGCGCAACTCGCTGCGCAGTACGAGCGCGACCTCGCCCACGCCACCGAAATCGTGCTGAGTCCGCGCCGGCATCGTCGCGACAAGCTGAGCGGTGCCACCGGGCGCCCGCCGCGCGCGCATCACGACGGCGGCAGTTCCAGCCGCGCCGCCACCGGCGCGATCCGCCTGGCCAACCGCATGGGCGCAGCGCTGGTGGACCAGCGCGTGCTGGGCCGCGCCGATGCCGGCCCGCTGGCGCTGGGTGCGCTGGCCCTGCTGCTGCTCGCGGCGGTGGCGTGGTGGTGGCCCGCGGTGCTGGCCTGGCCACTGGGCCTGCTGTGCGCGTGGCTGGCCTTGAACCTTGCCATCCGTGCCTGGCGCGAACGGCGCCGCAAACCGGATGCAACGGACTGAATCGCGCCGCTCCACATATCAGACATTACCTGCATAACATCCGCCAAGCTGCTGTTATGGAAGGCTGCTTTCACCCGGGAAAGACGTGCTAGGCTCGCCCTCTCATGCACGCGCCCGACGACCACGCCGCTCCGCCCCGCCACATCCTCACGCCCAGCACGCTGAACCGGCTGGTGCGCGGGCTGCTGGAAGATGCGCTGCCGCTGGTATGGATCGAGGGCGAGCTGTCCAACGTGGCACGCCCCGCCTCCGGGCATCTCTACTTCACCCTGAAGGACAGCGGCGCCCAGGTGCGCTGCGCGATGTTCCGCCCGAAAAGCGCCGCGCTGCGCTTCAAGCCCGTCGACGGCATGCAGGTGCTGCTGCGCGCGCGGGTGGGCCTGTACGAACCGCGCGGCGAATTCCAGCTGGTGGCCGAATCCATGGAACCGGCCGGCGAAGGCGCGCTGCAGCGCGCCTTCGAGCAACTGAAGGCCAGACTCGACGCCGAAGGCCTGTTCGATCCCGCGCGCAAGCGCCCCCTGCCCCGCTATGCACGGCGCATCGGCGTGATCACCTCGGCCACCGGCGCGGCGATCCGCGACGTGCTGAGCGTGCTGTCGCGCCGCTGGCCACTGGCGGACGTCGAGCTGCTGCCGGTGCCGGTGCAGGGCCGCGAGGCGCCGCCCGCCATTGTGGCGATGCTGCGGAAGGCCTCGGCCAGCGCCCGCTACGACGTGCTGCTCGTCACCCGCGGCGGCGGTTCGCTGGAAGACCTGTGGGCGTTCAACGACGAAGCCGTGGCGCGCGCGATCCATGCGAGCGCGGTGCCAGTGGTGAGCGCGGTAGGCCACGAGGTGGATTTCAGCATCGCCGACTTCGTGGCCGACCTGCGCGCACCCACGCCCTCGGCCGCCGCCGAGCTGCTGGTACCCGACGCGCAGGCCATCCTGCGCCACCTGCGCCAGCTGCAACAACGCATTGCCACGCTGGAGCAGCGCCGGGTGCAGGCCCTGGGCCAGCGTGTCGACCATCTGTTCGCGCGCCTGCAGGCGCAGCGTCCGCAGGCGCGACTGGCGCGCGACCGCGAACGCCTTGCCCACCTGCGGCATCGCCTGCTGGCTGTGCTGCGCGAGCGCCGACAGCGCGAACTCGCCATGCTGGATCGCCAGCACGCGCGCCTGCTGGCCCAACATCCGCAACGGCGCCTGCCGCTGCTGCGGCAGCGCCTCACCGCCCAGTCGCAACGCCTGCGCCAGGCCATCGTCCGCACGCTGGAACATGAACGCCAGGCGCTGCAGCAAGCCTCCCGCACGCTGCATGCGGTGAGTCCGCTGGCCACGCTCGAGCGGGGTTACGCGATCCTGTTCGATGCCGAGGGCAAGGTGCTGCGCTCCGTGCTGGGCGTCGAATCCGGCGCCGGGCTGCGTGCACGGCTGGTGGATGGGGAGTTGACGGTACGGGTGGAAAAGCGCGAACCGCCGAAGCCAGCCGGCTAGGTGGACCCGCTCCCGCTTTCCCGGCCGAACAGGCTCCGAACGGCGGTGATATGGTGGCACCTCTTCTCTTCCCAGCGCCGAGGTCGTCCATGCGCACCATCCCGGGTCTTGTCCGCCGGTTCTGTCTGATCGCGCTGCTGGCCTCGGCAGGCGCACCGGCATTCGCGCAGGATGCATTGCCCGCCGATCTGTCCGCCAGGATCGACCGGATCGCGAACGAGGCGCTGGCCAAGTCGGGGGTGCCCAGCGCTTCGGTCGCGGTAGTGCGCGATGGCAAGATCGTCTACGCCAAGGCTTACGGCAGCGCGCGGCTCGATCCGAAAACGCCCGCCATGCCGGCGATGCGCTACAGCGTCGGCTCGATCAGCAAGGAGTTCACCGCCGCGGCGATCCTGATGCTGCAGCAGGAAGGCAAGCTCAGCCTCGACGACAAGGTCGCGAAGTTCTTTCCCGGCCTCACCGACGCCGACCACATCACGATACGGCAGATTCTTTCGCATACGGCCGGCTACCAGGATTACTGGCCGCAGGATTACCTGATGCCGATGATGCGCCAGCCGACCACGCCCGCGAAAATCATGGACGGCTGGGCGAAGAAGCCACTGGATTTCGCACCCGGCTCGCAGTGGCAATACAGCAACACCGGCTACGTGATCGCCGGCGCCATCGTGCAGAAGGTCACCGGGCAGGATCCGTTCGAATTCCTGCAACAGCACATATTTCCGGCGCTCGGCATCACCGATGCCTACGACACCAACCAGCACGCGCTGCCCGCCGGCGACGCACGCGGTTATTCGCGCAACGCGCTGGGACCATTGCGCCCCGCGCCGAAGGAAGGCGTGAACTGGATGTTCGCCGCGGGCGAGCTCGCGATGACCGCGAGCGATCTCGCCAAATGGGATATCGCGATGATCGACAAGACGCTGCTCTCGCCGGCGTCGTGGCAGGCCATGCAGACCGAAGTCGTGCTCGACGACGGACTGGGCTCAGGCTACGGCCTCGGCGTTTTCATCGGCCGCATGGACAGCCACCGCATGATTTCGCACGATGGCGAGGTGATGGGCTTCACCGCCGGCAACTACATTTTCCCGGACGACCGCGCCGCGGTCGTGGTGCTGACCAACCAGGATGCGGTCGGCGCCTTCGGGGTGATCGCCACCGGCATCGCCAAGGCCATGTTCGAAGTGCATGACGCCGCCTCGACGAAGGCACTCGCGCAAGCCAGGACGATCTTCACCGGCCTGCAGCACGGCAAGGTCGACCGCAGCCTGTTCAGCGCCAACGCCAACAGCTACTTCGACGCCACCGCACTGCGGGACTACCAGACCAGCCTCGCACCGCTCGGCAAACCGGTCTCGTTCACGCTGCGCGCCACACGCATGCGCGGTGGCATGCAGATGCGCGCCTACACCGTCGCGTTTCCCAAAACCAAGCTTTCCGTCTCCACCTACATGCTGCCGGACGGCAAGCTGGAGCAGTACATCGTGGCGTCGACGGACTGACGGCGGCGCGGGAAAGCAGCGGGCGATGTGAAGCGGGTCCATGACGGGCAGGTGCCCCCGTTGCGGACCACCTGGTGCACGCCGCACCGGCGCCCCGCCTCACACCTCCTGAACACCGCGGCGCCCTATGCTCGCGGGATCGCAGCCGCGAGTCCGCGCCATGTTGAACCAGACCTACCCCTACTACCTCGCCAACCAGCCGCAGACCTCGAAGGCCATGCTGGACGTCTTCGACAAGTACAGCGGCAAGCTGGCCACCCGCGTGGCCATGCCCGACGCGAAGGCCACCGAGAAGGCCATCGCCGCCGCGGTGAAGGCGGCGAAGCCGATGCGCGAATTCAAGCCGTGGGCGCGGCAGGCGGTGCTGCAGCACTGCGTGGACCGCTTCAGTGCACGCCGCGATGAACTGGCCGAGGCGCTGTGCATCGAGGCGGCCAAGCCGATCAAGGACGCGGCCGGGGAAGTGACGCGGCTGATCGAGACCTTCCGCATCGCCGCCGAGGAGGCCGTGCGCATCAACGGCGAGACCCTGAACCTGGAACTGGCCGCGCGACTGGACGGGTATCACGGCTACACGAAACGCGTGCCGCTGGGCCCGGTGTCCTTCATCACGCCGTTCAACTTTCCGCTCAACCTGGTGGCGCACAAGGTGGCGCCGGCGATCGCGGCGGGCTGCCCGTTCGTGCTGAAGCCTTCGGAAAAGACGCCGATCGGCGCGCTGATCATCGGCGCGGTGCTGGCCGAAACCGACCTGCCGCAGGGCGCGTTCTCCATCCTGCCGCTGGACGGTGCGCACGCCGCGCCGCTGGTGGAGGATGCGCGCTTCAAGCTGCTTTCCTTCACCGGCGGCCAGATCGGCTGGGACCTCAAGGCCCGCGCGGGGCACAAGAAGGTGACGCTGGAGCTGGGCGGCAACGCGGCCTGCATCGTCGATGCCGACCAGGGGCCGAAGCTGGACAAGGTGGTGGAACGGCTGATCTTCGGCGCGTTCTACCAGTCCGGCCAGAGCTGCATCGGCGTGCAGCGCATCTACGCCCATGCCGACGTCTACGAGGCGCTGAAAAGGAAACTCGTCGCGGCCACGAAGAAACTCAAGGCCGGCGACCCCAGGGACAAGAGCGTATTCCTCGGCCCGATGATCGACGAGGCCGCCGCCGAGCGCCTGCACGGCTGGGTCATGGAGGCGAAGCAGGCCGGCGGGAAAATCCTCTGCGGCGGCAAGCGCCACGGCAACATGCTCGACGCCACCCTGATGGAGAACGTACCGGCCGGCGCCAAGGCGAATCGCATGGAGGCGTTCGGCCCGTTCGCGCTGCTTGCGCCGTTCGAGGAGTTCGACGAGGCCATCGCGATGGTCAACGACTCCGACTACGGCCTGCAGGCCGGCATCTTCACCGACAGCCTGGAGCACGCCATGCGCGCCTGGGACGAACTGGAACAGGGCGGCGTGGTGGTAAACGACATCCCCAGCTTCCGCGTGGACAACATGCCCTACGGCGGCGTGAAGCTCTCCGGCCTCGGCCGCGAGGGCGTGCGCTACGCGATCGAGGACATGAGCGAGCTGCGGCTGATGGTGATGAAACGCTGAGCCTGCACCGGGCCTCCGGATGCGTCCACGTGGGCAGTGATGCATGCCAAACGGCATGGCTGCATTCCGTGCCCGCCTGCCGGCGGCTCAGAGCATGCCCAGCTCGACCCGGTTGCGGCCAGCGTGCTTTGCCCGATACAGCGCCGCATCGGCTACCGCCAACAGCGACGCATCCTGGTCGCCTGCCTGCTGTACGAAACCGACCCCGATGCTCACCGTGAGCCGGGTTTCCGCCTCGGGCGCCGGCATCCGCAATGCCGCGACCGCCGCACGCATTGCCTCGCCCATCATCCTGGCGCTTTCCGGCGTGGCGACTGGAAGAATCGCCACGAACTCCTCGCCGCCGTAGCGTGCCAGGCTGTCGCCGCCGCGATTCAGGCAGGCGCTCAAGGCACCCGCTACCGCACGCAGGCAGCGATCGCCGGCCTGGTGGCCAAGACTGTCGTTGACCTGCTTGAAATGATCCACGTCGATCAGCAGCAAGGCCAACCCGTCATCACGCCGCCGGACCCGCTGCCAGGCACGGCGCAACGAGGCTTCGAACTGCCGTCGATTCGCCAGGCCGGTAAGCGGATCGTGCAGGGCCAGCTCGTTGAGCTGGGCGCGCTCCTCGAACGCCCCCACCTGCGCCAGGATGCTGCGCAGGCCATAGCCCAGCGCGGCGATCGCGAAGCCAGCCACCGCATGGCGCGGCTCGCCGTGGAGGATCGCGGCGGACACCGCCAGCAGGCTGGCCGGCAACAGCAGCGGACTGCCGGCGCGCACCGCCCAGACCAGCCGGGCCGGCACCACCGCCGGCCTGGCGGCTTTGTGCCAGGAGCAGGCCAGGCCAAACAGCAGCAGGAACGGCAGGTCGATCAGCAGATCGACCGGGGTACCGAAATCCACATCTGCATCAAAGTGGTTGTTGAATGCGGCAACGGCCAGATACACGCAGGCGTACCAGCTCAGCGCCTTGAAGAACATTCGCGACTCGCCGCCCCCGGTGGCAGCCAGACGGATCAATGCAAAAGCGGCGATGTAGATGTTCTCGATATCGAACATCAGGCGCAGGTTGACCACGCCCTGCGCGTCGGCGCCATGCATCGTGGCAAAGGAAAAGGTCTGCACGAAGAACAGGTAGCCCAGCACCGCGGCCAGCACGCCGTCGATCAGCCGCAGCCACCAGGCATCCTTGCCCGGGCTGGCGAGAATGAAGGTCAACGGCACGCCGTACAACACGTACAGCAGCATGCTGAGTCCGGGCGCCACGTTCGAATTCTGCTGGATGACGTCCTGCCACATCCCGGCGAACATGCCGCCTGCCCACAGCAGCATCGCCAGCGCCAACGCCAGCCAGTTGCCGGCGGCAGCATCGCGACGGCGGCTGCGAAGGAAACAGGCCACGCCCGCCAGCAGCGGCGTGGCGGAAAGGAACGCGTAGGAAAGCGGCTTGGCGGCGCCACGGTCGATCCACAGCGCCAAGGCGTGACAGAGCACGTAGAGCAGCAGAAAGCTCGAAAAGGGCGCTCTCAGACGAGGCATGCCGTGCAAAGATACGGGAGGATATCGGCGCCCCACAAGAGCCATGTGGTTCCGTTTCCGGATACGCCGATGCCACCGTGCAACGTGTCAGGCGCAACCAATCCAGGGGCAGTCAGTCCGCCGGAGGCGCGCTGCTTTCCGCCGGCGCGCCAGCGCGATGGCACCACGCATACCAGCGGTACAAGGCCATGCCGGCATATTCGTGCAACGCCTGGTCGGTGAGACTCAGGTTGCCGGCCAGGGGCAGCAGCGACCACGCATTGCGTGCGTAGTCCGCCCGCACCGGCGTGACCGCGATGCCGAAGTGGCGGAACGCGAACTCGGCACGCCGCAGGTGCAATGCCGAACTGACCAGCCAGACCCGCTGGGCGCCGATGCGCGCCAGCGGCGCCTGCGCGAACTCGGCGTTCTGCCAGGTGGTGCGGCTGCGTGGTTCGAGCACCATGTCGGCCGCCGGCAAACCGAGCCGCGCCAGCGCCTTGCCATAGACCTGCGCCAGTGGCTCGCCCGTGGCGTAGGCGTCCCCGCCGCTGACCAGCACCGTGCAGTGCATGCCGGTGGCACGGCAGGCGTTGTACAAGGACATCGTTTCGGCCACCCGCACGTAGCCTACCGGGCCGGGTTCCGGCCCATCGCCGGGCGGGTTGTTGGTGTTGGCGGTGAGCAGCACGATCGCGTTGCTGGGTGCCCAGTCCAGCGCCGGGCGATGTGCATACGGCGCCTGCCAGCCACCCAGCAGCAGATGGGGCACCGGGCCGCAGCCGATCGCGAACACGGCCACCATCGCCAGCGCCACGCCTGCCAACCGCAGGCGACGCCGGCCCAGGCGCCCGGCCAGCCAGGCGCAGGCAAGCAGGGCGATCAACAAGGACAGGATCATGGTCGCTCCAGCGACGGGCGGTGCCGCCATTATGCCGACGGACTGCGGCGCTACGGTGCGCCCGGTTCCGTGGCCGGCACGTTCCAGCCCAGCGCGTTGTAGACGTGGTAGCGCACCACGCCGACATATTCGTGCAGCGCCAGGTCGGTCACCGCGAAGTTCCATGACTGCGGCCACCAGTCCATGCGCTCCTTCAGCCAGTCACTGCGCACCGGCGTGGTCACGATGCCGAAATGCGCGAAATACAGGCTGGCGCGGCGCAGATGCGTGGCCGAGGACACCAGCAACACGTGCTGCGCGCCGTAGTCGTGCAGCAGTGGCGCGCTGAACCGGGCGTTCTGCCAGGTGTTCATGCTGCGCGGTTCCAGCAGCAGGTCGGTGGCCGATACGCCCATGCGTTCCAGCGCGGCGGCGTATACCGCGGCTTCCGACTCGCCGATGTGCCGCGCGTCGCCGCCGCTCACCTCCAGTCGGCAGTCCATGCCGCTGGCCTTGCATTCGCGATACAGCGCCAGCGCCTCGTTGATGCGGCTGTGCGCAGGCTCTCCCGGCTCCGCCGTGCCGTCCGCCGCGCGCTGCGCACCGGCACCCAGCAGCACGATGGCATTGCGCGGCGCCCAGGTGATCGCCGGGCGCCGCGCATACGGCCCCTGCAGGCTGTCCAGCAACCACGCCGGCAGCAGGCCGCAGCCTGTCGCCAGGAACAGCAATACAGCCAGCCACAGCGCGACAGCGGCCGTGCGCCGCCACTTCAGCGCGCGCAATGCCAAGCCCAGCAGCACGAGCACGATCAACACATCCATCGACATCGCATCCACTCCATCCACCAAGGCTGCCGACGCAAGCCTGCGGCCAAAGATCCGAGGGTAATGCAAGGCATGACGCCGTGGCGCGCATCGCCTACGCTGCGCCACATGAGCGAAACGCCACACACTCTCGTCGCCGCCTGCCGTCACACCGAGGACATCAAGAAAAGCCGCTTCCTTGCCCTGGCCGCGCCGGTCGCCACGCCGGAGCAGGCGCTGGCCTTCGTGCGCGAGGCGTCCGCCGCGGATGCCACGCACAACTGCTGGGCCTACCGCATCGGCCAGGACTACCGCTTCAACGACGACGGCGAGCCCGGCGGCACCGCCGGCCGGCCGATCCTGCAGGCGATCGAGGGCCAGGGTTTCGACCGTGTCGCGGTGGTGGTGACGCGCTGGTACGGCGGCATCAAGCTCGGTGCCGGCGGCCTCGCCCGTGCCTACGGCGGCACCGCGGCGGAGTGCCTGCGCACGGCCGAACGCGTGCCCATCGTGGCAATGGCGCGCCTGGTCCTAGACTGCGATTTCGCGGAACTCGCCCTGCTCAAGGCGCGCCTGCGCGAACTGGGCGCCGAGCCGGCGCGGGAGCACTTCGGCGCCGACGGCGTGACGCTGGAACTCGAACTGCCCACGCGGCGCGTCGCCGAAGCCGAACGGCGCATCGCCGACCTCAGTCGCGGCCGCATCACGGTTCGCCGCATGGATTGAACGTCCTGCCGCAGCGCCCGCAAACCGCCATGGTCCGGACTTGAGGAACACCGATGCGCTGCGCACACTGCGCGACCACACGCAGGCGCCGGCATCGGACAAGGGGTTCGATGCCCGTCGCCCTGCCCACGGGGGAACCCATGCAACGCCTGCCCGGCCTCGACCTGTTGCGCGCCATCGCCATCGTCTGGGTGATGCTGTTCCACTCGTGGATGATCGGAGGCGTCGGCGCACCGCTCCAGCCCGTGGCCGATTACGGCTGGATGGGCGTGGACCTGTTCTTCGTGCTCAGCGGCTACCTGATCGGCTACCAGCTGCTGGAACCGCTGAGCCACGGCGAACCGCTGCGCCTCGGCGCGTTCTACCTGCGCCGCGCCTTCCGCATCCTGCCCGCCTTCATGACCGTGCTGGCCGTGTATCTGCTGTTTCCCGCCTGGCGCGAAGCGCCGGGCATGCAGCCGGCGTGGCAATTCCTCACGTTCACGCTGAACCTGCTGATCGACTACCAGCATAACCAAGCGTTCTCGCATGCGTGGTCGCTGTGCGTGGAAGAGCATTTCTACCTGCTGTTTCCATTGCTGGCCTGGTGGTTGGCGCGGCACCCGTCACGAGTGCTCGTCGCCAGCAGCGCCGCGCTCGTGGTGGCAGCGGGCCTGCTGCTGCGCGGCTACGCTTCGCTGCACGGCAAGGACTGGCTGGAAAGCATCTACTACCCGACCTGGACGCGGCTGGATGGCCTGCTGGCCGGCGTGCTGCTGGCGACGACCCACGTCTACCAGCCAAAGTGGTGGGGCGCCATGCAGCGGCGCGCCAATCTGCTCGCCTGCGCGGGCCTGCTGCTGGTCGGCGCCGCGATCTGGCTGTTCCGCGACAAGACCGCCTTCAGCGCCAGCGTGTTCGGCTTCCCGCTGCTGTCCCTGGGGCTGGCCCTGCTGGTGGCTGCTGGCGCGGGCGCCACAAGCTGGCTGGGTCATTGGCGCCTGCCCGGCACGGGCTGGATCGCCACCATCTCGTACAGCCTCTACCTGAGTCACAAACTGGCCATCCACGCAGTGCACGGCCTGTTGCTGCGCTGGCCCGCCGTGCACGGGCTTGCCGCCTTCGCGATGTACGCGCTCGCGATAGCCGCCACCGGCTCATTGCTCCACTACGCCATCGAGCGACCGTTCCTGCGCCTGCGCACGCGACTGGCCCGTGCCGGTTCGCGCAGAATCGTCGAAGCGCAGGCGGCCGCGGCCTGAGCGCGCTTCGCGATTGAATCGCTCCGCGCCAGCCCCATGTGGAACGGATCGCGGCCCGCCGCTCGTTCCACACGACAATTCATGAGCGATACCGCCCAGCCCCGTCCCACCCGCCGCCTTGGCACCTTGCGCCAGCTGTGGCCCTTCCTCAGGCCGCACTGGCGGCTGGCACTGGGCTGGCTGGTGTCCCTGGGCGTGTCGTCCACCGCCACCCTGGTGCTGCCCATGGCCGTGCGGCAGATCATCGACCGTGGCTTCGAGCACACCGACCCTGCCGCGATCAACGCCACCTTCGTGGGCCTGTTCACGGTGGCCCTGGTGCTGGCTGTCGCCACCGCTGCGCGCTACTTCTGCATCACCCTGCTGGGTGAACGCGCGCTCGCTGCGCTGCGCAGCCAGCTCTATGCCCATGTGATCCGGCTCGACGTGGGCTTCTTCGAGCGCAGCCGCGTGGGCGAGCTGAACTCGCGCCTGGGCACCGACACCGAGGTGGTGCAGGCGCTGATCGGCTCGGGCATCTCGGTGGCGCTGCGCAGCGTGGTGATGCTGCTGGGTGCCAGCGCGATGATGATCTGGACCAGCCCGCGCCTCGCCGGGCTCACCGCGCTGGTGATCCCCGCGGTGATGCTGCCGATCCTGGTGTTCGGCCGGCGTGTGCAGAAGCTGTCGCGCGCCAGCCAGGACCGCCTCGCCGACGCCGCGGCGATCGCCAACGAGACGCTCAATGCCGCGCCCGCAGTGAAAGCCTATGCGCGCGAGGACATCGAGAGCACCCGCTACGCCGGCGCGATCACCCGCGCGCTGGCTTCCGCGCGCCGGCGCATCGGTATGCGCGCATGGCTCACCGCCGCGGTGATCGTGCTGTTCTTCGGCGCGATCACCCTGGTGCTGTGGGCCGGCGCGCGCGACGTGCTGGCCGGTACGCTGGGTGCCGGCGTGCTGGGCCAGTTCGTGCTGTACGCGATCTTCGCCGCCGGCTCGGTGGCGGGGCTTTCCGAAGTGTGGGGCGACGTGATGCGTGCGGCCGGCGCGATGGAGCGCATCGGCGAGCTGTTCGCCGAGCACGCCGACATCGCCAGCCCCGCGCAGCCGCAGACGCTGCCGCGCCCGGTCAGCGGCGCGCTCCGCTTCGAGCACGTGCGCTTCCACTACCCTACCCGCCCCGACGCGCCAGCGCTGCACGACTTCAGCCTGGCCATCCGCCCCGGCGAGACGGTGGCCCTGGTCGGCCCTTCCGGCGCGGGCAAGAGCACGGTGCTTGCGCTGTTGCTGCGCTTCTACGACCCGCAGTCCGGCCGCATCAGTTTCGACGGCGTCGATCTGCGCGCGCTGGCGCTGCCCGAACTGCGCGGCGCGATTGCGCTGGTGCCGCAGGAGACCGCGATCTTCGCCGGCAGCGCCGCCGACAACATCCGTTTCGGCCGCCAGGACGCCGGCGACGACGAGGTGATCGAAGCCGCCCACGCCGCCGAGGCGCACGACTTCATCAGCGTCCTGCCCGAAGGCTATGCGGCAGAGCTGGGCGAACGCGGCGTGCGTCTGTCCGGCGGCCAGCGCCAGCGCATCGCGATCGCCCGCGCGATCCTGCGCGATGCGCCGCTGCTGCTGCTCGACGAGGCCACGTCCGCGCTGGACGCGCAATCCGAGGCCGCGATCCAGCAGGCGCTGGCGCGGCTGGAACAGGGACGCACCACGCTGGTCATCGCCCATCGCCTCGCCACCGTGCAGCGCGCCGATCGCATCGTGGTGATGGACGGCGGCCGCATCGTGGCGCAGGGCACGCACGAGAGCCTGCTGGCCGAGGGCGGGCTGTATGCGGAGCTGGCGCGGCTGCAATTCGTGGCGTAGGAGCGCACCCTGTGCGCGATGCTTCTGATGCTTGATCGAAGCAAGAGCCATCGCGCACAGGGTGCGCTCCTACGGTTGGGCATCCACTGCCTGCTTGATCGCTGCGACGAACGCGCGCCGCCCGGCCACCAGTTCCTTCGAGGTCGCGGCCGGCCACGAGGCCACCTGCGCGATCACCAGCTTGCGCGCGGGATCGACATAGACCATCTGCCCGAAGATGCCGATGGCTGCGTAGCTGCCGTCCGTGTCCGTCCACCACAGGTAACTGTAGCCACGGTCCGGCGCATCGGTGCTCGCATGTTCGCGCGTGGCGCCGTGCAGCCAGGCCTGCGCGATCGCCGGCTTGCCGTCGATGCGCCCGCCGCCAAGCATGAACTGGCCCAATCGCGCGTAATCGCCCAGCGTGGCCGAGAGACCGCTGCCGCCGGTGTCGCTGCCGTCGCACTCGTCCTTGCCCCAGTACGCGTCGGAAGCCATGCCGTACGGTTTCCAGACGGCCTCGGACAGGTACGCCGCCAGCGAACGGTGCGTGGCCCGCTGCACCAGGATGCCGAGCAGGTCGGTCTCCGCCGTGTTGTAGTTCCAGTGCGTGCCGGCCGGCCACTGCCGCGGCTGCTTCATCAGGTACGACAGCACGTGCGCGCGGCCGTCGACGCAGGCGCCGAGGTACATCTGCGCCACGTCCGACTTCGCGTCGTCGTAGTCCTCGTTCCAGCGCACGCCCGAGGTCATCGTCAGCAGTTGCTCCACCGTGACGTCGGCATAGGCGCTGCCGCGCAGTTCCGGGATATAGGTGGCGAGCGTGTCGCCCATGCCGTGGATGTAGCCCTGCTGCAGGGCGACCCCCAGCAGCACGGAAGTCACCGATTTGGCCACCGAGAACGAGGTCCAGCGCTGCTGCGGCCCGAAGCCCAGCGCATAGCGCTGCAACCGCACGCGGCCGTCCTGCAGCACCATCACTCCGGCGACGTGGTACTTCGCCATGTACCGGGCCAGCCTTGCCGCTCCTTCGCTCCCGTCCACTGCCAGCGGCTTGCCCGCCGGCAGCGCATGCGTGCGCGCGCCGTGCGCCGCGCGATCGCTGGGAAAGCGCTCGTACATCCGCCGGAACTGTGCATCACGCTCGGCCTGCGGCCAGAACAGCACACCTTCGAGCTGCCGGCCGACACTTGGCTTGGCCGGCTCGCTCGCGGCCGACGGCAGTGAAACACCCAGGCACAGGGCGAGAACGGTCAGGCTGGTTCGAAGGCTTGCAAACATGTCGATGCGTGCCGGCATAGTGGCGAAGCCGCGATTCTACCGGCCACGGGCCACGCGGGGCTTGTCATGCATCAGCCGTACGACACCCGTCGGGCGTGATCCAGCGTTTCCATGGTGCCCGGACCCGGAATCGAACCGGGATACCCGTAAGGGTGAGGGATTTTAAGTCCCTTGCGTCTACCAGTTTCGCCATCCGGGCGGCGAGCGGAATGCCTGCATGCAGGCGGCGCGGATCGTAGCATGCGCTCGCGGCGCAGCCGTCGCGGACACGCGCGCGATACACGGGTTTCGCGCACAAAATCGCCGGGAGCGACTTTCGACATCGCGTCAGCGGTGCTGCGAAGGGAGACCACCAAAAATGGCGGTCGCAAAAAAACCCGCCGTTCGGCGGGTTTCGGGCTGGCGCATGGCCAGCGGGACAATGGAGGCCTAGGTCGGAATCGAACCGGCGTACGCGGATTTGCAGGGCGGCTACTTTATTTAATTTTCAACGACTTATGCGACCTGCCACTGGCTTGACACCCGTTAGCCACCGCTCCCACCCCCTATCATCCTTAAGCAAATGTGTCTAGTCATCGTGGACATCAGTTAGCTCGGCCTCACTTTTCGAACTCTCTGCGAAGAGTGGCGAGAACCTCTCCGTACGTTTCTTTGATATTCCCGCGCGCGAACCGGATGTACTGAACGCCTTGAACATTTGAGAATTCTTCTACGCCCTCCTCAAGTAGCATGATTGCTCGAGCGAAGCCAAGGCGTCCCTGGAACAAGCCGGCTTCGTGGATAACGTTCTGTCGTGCGCGCTGTGCGCCATCAGCCTGTTCGTCTTCCGCAGTCATGACCAAGATGGCAAAAGAACTTTTTTCAACCATCTCTTCGAGAATGTCCCGAATGCTGTGACCGGCGCGTGCGCCGGTCTCGTACGCTTCAATCTTGCAGCCGTGCTTTTCCTGCAAGTGGTCCTTCAGATCTCGCCACAGCTGGCTTCGACCATGGCCCACAAAAATCACTGGAGAGGATGCAATGCGAGGAGGATCAGGAATACGGCTGCGTTCACGTGCCGCTTCGAAGACAGCAAAAACTGACTCCACCCGTGCTCTGGAATCAGCTTGAACGTTGACGCGGGCTTGCGCCCGCTTCGTCCAAACTATTAGCGCTCCGATTCCGACGATGAGGTGCAGAGTTGCATCGTTGTGATAGATGCGATAGTCAGCAAGGAACTCTTCAAGAGAATCGTACTTCCACTCGGACTCGTCGTGCTCGACGGAAAGATTGACGTAGTTAGCCGTAATCTTCTCGTTACCGTACAGCCGAACGAGTTCAACAGTCGCTTCGCGTATCACTTCCGCTGCGAATCGAGTGTGAGTGTATGTCTTGGCTTTCTGCATGCTGGCTGACCTGACGAGAAGGTATTGCTGCGAGACCTGACGCTGGAGTTTAGCGACGGCGAAGCCGTCCGCCTTGAACAAGTTGTTGGGCACGCTCTTCAACAATGCGTACTCCATCTATATGTGAGTTTAGTAGCGAACACAACAATGTGACCACGAGCATCAGCGAGGACTGACGTCATCGGACAGATAGTGCGTGTACGGGAGTTTTTTCACTCGCTGAATCGTGGCAGCAATGCCATTTAAAAACTCACGTCATCGGTTTTCTCGGATGCTTACGCCAGTTTGCCACTCGATGACGAGTGTCAAATGATGGTTTTGACCCCAAATCACAGGATTTTGCGCAAAAAAATAGGCGCCATAGGCGCCTAAGTCTTTGATCGTAAAGCGGGACAATGGAGGCCTAGGTCGGAATCGAACCGGCGTACGCGGATTTGCAGTCCGCTGCATGACCACTCTGCCACCAGGCCATTGTCCGGCCGTTGCGATCATGAACGATCGCCACCTGCTTGAAAAAACAAAACCCCGGCGTAGCGAGGTTTTGCTGGAAAACTGGAGCGGGAAACGAGACTCGAACTCGCGACCCCGACCTTGGCAAGGTCGTGCTCTACCAACTGAGCTATTCCCGCTTGAGGAGCCGCAAATGATAGCAGAACGATGACGGATGTGAAGCCCTCGGCCCGCGCTCCGTTGCGCCGCATTCCAGGCCGCATGCGCGGTCCGGAAACGACGAAGCCCCGGCGTACCAGGGCTTCGTGCGTGAATCTGGAGCGGGAAACGAGACTCGAACTCGCGACCCCGACCTTGGCAAGGTCGTGCTCTACCAACTGAGCTATTCCCGCTTGGGAGGGCGCATTCTAATACGCGAACGCGTCGCGTCAAGACTTCCCCGCCTGCCCTGTTCAACCGTCGCCGGGCGCGCCCGGCCGCCGCGGCGCGTCGCCGCGCAGGGTGGGCCAGGCCGCATGCAGGTAGTACAGGCCCGACCAGATGGTGAGCACGCCGGCGAGCACCAGCAGCGCCTCGCCGATGTGGTACAGGCGCAGCGCGGTGGCCTCCTTCTCGTGCTGCACGATCAGCACCACCAGCGCCACGATCTGCATCACCGTCTTCAGCTTGCCGATGAAGGCCACCTTGACCGTGGCGCGCATGCCGACTTCGGCCATCCATTCGCGCAACGCCGAAATGCTGATCTCGCGCCCCACGATCACCGCCGCGGTCACCGCCATCACGATGCTGGACCAGCCCTCCGGGTGCGACTCCACCAGCAGGAACAGGGTCACCGCCACCATCAATTTGTCGGCCACCGGGTCGAGGAAGGCACCGAAGGCCGAGGTGAGGTTCATCCGCCGTGCCAGAAAGCCATCCAGCCAGTCGGTGACGGCGGCAAGCACGAACACGATCGCGGCGGTGATGTTGTGGCCATGGAACGGCAGGTAGAACACCAGCACCATCACCGGCAGCAATGCCACGCGGAACAGGGTCAGCCAGGTGGGAAGGTTGATTTGCATGGGAGGACCTGCGGGTTTGCCACAGTGTCGCATGCCGCCGCGTCATGGCGCAGCGAAAAATGCCGAAACGCGCCGTCCGGTCGGCGCGCCTTCAACCGTGCAACGCGTCGTAGATGCGTTCGGCCAGGCCGCGGTCGATGCCCTTCACGCGCATCAACTCCTCCACGCCGGCAGCCTCCACCCCGGCCAGGCCGCCGAAGGTTTTCAGCAGCGCGGCGCGACGGCGCGCGCCCACGCCGGGCACGTCCTCCAGCACGCTGCGCTCGCGCGCCTTCTCGCGCCGCTTGCGGTGGCCGCTGATCGCGAAGCGGTGCGATTCGTCGCGCACCGCCGCCACCAGGTGCAGCGCCGGCGAAGTCGGGCCGGGATGGATCTCGCGGCCCTGGTCGACCAGGATCAGCGTCTCCTCGCCCGCGCGCCGCGCCGGCCCCTTGGCCACGCCAACCACGTGGATGCCGGCGACGCCCAGTTCCTTCAGCACCTCCAGCGCCTGCGCCACCTGGCCACCGCCGCCGTCGATCAGCAGCACGTCGGGCTTCGCGCCCTCGCCTTCGGCCACCTTGCGGAAGCGCCGGGTCAGCGCCTGGTGCATGGCGGCGTAGTCGTCGCCCGGCGTGATGCCGGCGATGTTGAAACGGCGGTAATGCGACTTCTCCGCCCCTTCCGGCCCGAACACCACGCAGGAGGCCACGGTGAGCTCGCCACGGGTGTGGCTGATGTCGAAGCACTCGATGCGCCGCGGCGGCTCGGGCAGTTCCAGCAGCTTCTGCAGGTCCTCGAAACGCGTGCCCAGGGTCTGCCGACTCGCGAGGCGCTGGGTCAGCGACGCCTGCGCGTTGCGCTCGGCCATCTGCAGGAAACGCGCGCGCTCGCCGCGCACGCTGCTCTTCAGTTCCACCGCATGCCCGCTCTGTTCCGCCAACACCTCGGCGAGCACGGCCTGTTCCGGCAGTTCCTCGCCCAGGATCAGCTCACGCGGCACCGGGCGCTCCAGGTAGTACTGCGCCACGAACTGGGCCAGCAGGTCGGCCGGCTCGGCATCCAGCGGCAGGCGCGGGAAGAAGTCGCGCGTGCCCAGGCTGATGCCGCCGCGGAAGAACAGCACGCTGACGCAGGCCAGGCCCGACTCGATGCGACAGGCGATCACATCCATGTCGGCGCTGGCGCCCTGCACGTGATGCTGCGCCTGCAGTTGCCGCAGCGCAGCCACCTGGTCGCGCAGCGCGGCGGCGCGCTCGAAGTCCAGTTTCGCGCTGGCCTGCTCCATCGCCATGGCCAGTTCGTCGATCACCGCGCTGCTGCGGCCTTCCAGGAACATCTCGGCGTGGCGCACGTCGCCGGCATAGTCCTCCTTCGTGACCAGCCGCACGCACGGCGCGGTGCAGCGGCCGATCTGGTACTGCAGGCAGGGCCGCGAGCGGTTGCGGAAGTAGCTGTCCTCGCACTGGCGCACCTTGAACAGCTTCTGCATCAGGCCCAGGCTCTCGCGCACCGCGAAAGTGCTGGGGTACGGTCCGAAATAGCGTCCCGGCAGGTTCTTCGCGCCGCGGTGGAAGGCCAGCCGCGGATAGTCCTCGCCACCGGAGAGATAGATGTAGGGGTAACTCTTGTCGTCGCGCAACATGATGTTGTAGCGCGGCTTCAGCGACTTGATCAGCTGCGACTCCAGCAGCAGCGCCTCGCCTTCCGTGCGCGTGACGGTGATCTCGCAGCGTGCGATCTGCGCGATCATCGCGGCGATGCGCGGCTCCAGGCGCGGCTTGAGGAAATAGCTGCCCACACGCTTCTTCAGGTTGCCCGCCTTGCCCACGTACAGGAGCTCGCCGTCCGCGTCGAAATAGCGGTAGACGCCGGGCGAAGTGGTAAGGGTGCGGACGAAGGCCTTGCCGTCGAAGGCCAGCGGCGATGTGGGCTGCATGCGTGGATTCTAGCCGCTTCGACTTGTCGCGGCCGATATCATGGACGCTCCTGTCGATTGCCTGGCGGAGACACCCATGGGCTGCCTGCCGATCCCCATCCTGTTCGTGCTCGGCGTGCTGATCGGCGATTGGCTGTGGGGCGACCGCGGCGTGCTGTGGGGCGCCGGCGTTGGCCTGCTGCTCGGGGTGATCCTGTTCGGCATCTTCATCGCGAAGCTGCGCCAGCGTCGCTGAGCCTTGCCAAAAGGCTGCAGCGCGTCGGGCGCCATCCGGGGATCAGCAGCCAGCGTCGCGCAGGCGCTCGACCAGGCCGGCGACGCCGCGTTCGGCCAGTTTCACCGCTGCGGCAAAGCCGGCAGTGTCGCCATGCCACGGATCGGGAAATTCCACTGGCGGTGCCGTGCCGGTCCACTCGAGGAACAAAGCGGTCTGCTCCACCTGTCCAGGCGTTGCGGCGAGTTTGCGCAACTCGCGCAGGTTGTCGCGATCCATCGCCAGCAACAGGTCGTAGTCCGTGAAATCGTGCCCGCGCAGTTGGCGTGCGCAGTGCAGCGACAAGTCATGGCCCGCGGCTCGCGCCGCCGCGATCATGCGCGGGTCGGCGCCCTCGCCTGCATGCCAGCCGCCGGTGCCGCAAGACGCCACGGCCACGTCCAGTCCGGCCTCGGCCAGACGCTTGCGCGCAACGGCTTCGACCAGCGACGAACGGCAGATGTTGCCGAGGCAGACGAACAGCACGCGCCGCACGTTCATCCCTGCGTTCGCAGCCATTGTTCGGCGCGCACCAGGTCGGCCTCGGTGTCGATGCCGGGCGGGAACGGCTCCGGCGTGAGCCGCACGGCGATCGCATGGCCGTGCTCCAGCACGCGCAGCTGTTCCAGCGACTCGGCCTGTTCCAGCGGCGTACGCGCCAGCCGCGCGTACCGTGCGAGGAAGCCTGCGCGATAGGCATAGATGCCGATGTGGCGCAGGAACGGCGTGTTTGCCGGCACCACCTCGCGACTCGCGGCAAAGGCGTCGCGCGCCCACGGCAAGGGTGCGCGGCTGAAGTACAGCGCACGGCCGTTCGTGCCGCGCACCAGCTTCACCACGTTCGGATCAAACAGTTCATGCGCGTCGGCGATCGGGGTCGCCAGCGTGGCCATCGGCGCATCGTCCTCGGCCAGCGCACACGCCACCTCGCGGATGCCGGCCGCGGGCGCGAACGGTTCGTCGCCCTGCAGGTTCACCACGATGGCGTCGTCGGCCCAGCCGCATAGGCCCGCGCATTCCGCAAGACGGTCACTGCCGGAGGCATGCTCGGCACGCGTCATGCAGACCCTGACGCCCTGCCCGGCCAGCGCATCGGCGATGCGCGCATCGTCCGTCGCCACCACCACGTCCGCCGCACCCGCCTGCAAGGCCCGCTGCACCACGCGCACCACCATGGGCACGCCGGCGATCTCGCGCAGCGGCTTGGCCGGCAGGCGCGTGGAACCATAGCGGGCGGGGATGGCGACGATGAAGGGCGGGACAGTGGGCATGGCGGACTCGGTATGGGCCGCCAAGCCTAACCCGCACGCCCCTTCATGTGTAGGAGCGCACCCTGTGCGCGAATGCCCTGGTGCTGGACAAAGCCAAGAGCATTCGCGCACAGGGTGCGCTCCGACACGGAGACGGCCAGGTCGAAGCCGCAGCCGTTGGCCAGCGCCATGAAACCGGGGAACGAGGTGGCCACATGACAGCAGTCATTGATGCGCACCGGCGCCTGTGCCACCAGCCCGGCCACCGCGAAGCTCATCGCGATCCGGTGGTCGGTGAGGCTTTCCACCGCGCCGCCGGCGAGCGTACCGCCATGGATGGTTGCGCCATCGGGCGTCTCGTCGACCGTGATGCCCAAGGCACGCAAGCCCGTGGCCATGGCGGCGAGACGGTCGGATTCCTTCACGCGCAATTCGGCAGCGCCGCGGATGACGGTATTGCCATTGGCCACCGCCGCGGCGACGAACAGCGCCGGGAACTCGTCGATCATGTCGGGCACCAGCGCCTCGGGCAGCTCGACGCCGTGCAACGGCGCATAGCGCACCACCAGGTCGCCCACCGGCTCGCCGCCGCTGGTCGTCCCGTTCTCGATGCGGATGTCCGCACCCATCAGTCGCAACGCTTCCAGCAGCCCGGTACGGCGCGGGTTGAGGCCGACCGCCGGCAGGCGCAGCCCGGAGCCGGGCACAATGCTCGCGGCGACGAGGAAGAACGCCGCCGAGGAGAAATCCGCCGGCACGTCCACGTCGGTGGCATGCAGCGCATGGCCACCGGAAAGCTTCGCGCGGCCGGGCTCGAACGCGATCGGCCAGCCGAACGCGGCCAGCATGCGCTCGGTGTAGTCGCGAGTGGGATGCGGCTCGATCACCTCGGTCTCGCCTTCCGCATACAGGCCCGCGAGCAGCAGCGCGGACTTCACCTGCGCGCTGGCCACCGGCAGTTCGTAGCGGATGCCGTGCAGGTGCTGGCCGCCGTTGACGCGCAGTGGAGGCAAGCCGCCCTGCGTGTCGATGCGCGCGCCCATCGCGGCCAGCGGATCGGTGACGCGGCGCATCGGCCGCTTCGACAGCGAGGCGTCGCCGACCAGGGTGCTGTCGAAGGCCTGCCCGGCCAGCAGGCCGGCCAGCAGGCGCATGCCGGTGCCCGCGTTGCCGCAGTCCAGATCTTGCGCGCTTGCGCGCAGGCCGTGCAGGCCCACGCCATGCACGAGGCGCTCGCCGTCGGCAGGCGTGTCGATGCGCACGCCAAGCTGCTGCAACACGGCGGCGGTGGCGCGGGTGTCCTCGCCTTCGAGAAAACCGCGGATGTGCGACGTGCCGTCCGCCAGCGCGGCGAACATCAGCGCGCGGTGCGAGACGGACTTGTCGCCCGGCACGCCCACGCTGCCCCGCAGCGGTCCGGCCGGGCCGCTGCGCCAGTCCATGCGCCCGTTCACGGCAGTGCCACCGGGTAGGAGCCGAGCACGCGCAGCTGCGCCACCGACTGTTCGATCTCCTTCACCGCCGCCTGCAGCGCCTCGTCCTGGATATGGCCGGAAACGTCGATGAAGAACGCGTACTGCCACTTGCCGCTGTGCGCGGGACGCGATTCGATGCGGTTGAGGCTCACCCCGTGCTGTGCGAACGGACTCAGCACGTGGTACAGCGCGCCCGGCTGGTCGTTCACCGTGATCAGCAGCGAGGTGCGGTCATTGCCCGAGGGCGGGAACAGGCTGCGGCCGATCACCAGGAAGCGGGTGGTGTTGTCGGCGCGGTCCTCGATGCCGGTGGCCAGCGTCTTCAGGCCGTACACCTTGCCGGCCGTCTCGCCGGCGATGGCGCCGGCGTCGTCGGCATGGCGTGCCAGCCGCGCGGCCTCGGCGTTGCTGCCTACCGCCTCGCAGGCCACGTGCGGCAGGTTCATGCGCAGCCAGGTCTTGCACTGCTGCAGCGACTGCGCATGCGCATAGACGCGCTTGATGGATTCAAGGTTGCCCGCCATCGAATGCAGGCACTGGTGCACGCGCAGCTCGACTTCGCCGCAGATGCGCGCGTCGGAAGTGAGGAACATGTCCAGCGTCACCTGGATCATGCCCTGGCCGGAGTTCTCCACCGGCACCACGCCGAAGTCGGCATGGCCGGCGGCGACTTCCTGGAACACCTCCTCGATGCTGCCCAGCGGCAGGCCGTAGGCGGCATGGCCGAAGTGCTTGCGCACTGCCTGCTCGCTGAAGGTGCCCTCGGGGCCGAGGTAGCCGATCTTCAACGGGTCTTCCTGCGCCAGGCACGAGGACATGATCTCGCGGAACAGTCGCACCATCTCGGCGTCGGGCAAGGGCCCCTTGTTGCGGTCCACCACCATGCGCAGCACGTGCGCCTCGCGCTCGGGGCGGTAGTAGTCGATCGCGGACAAGCCCTCGCCCTTCACCCGCGCCACTTCCTGCGCCCAGTTGGCGCGCTCGGAGATCAGCTCCTGGATCTGCCGGTCGATGCTGTCGATGCGCTCGCGCACATTGGCCAGCGAGGTCTTGCTGTCTGTCATGTTAGAGCCTGCTCATGATCTCCGAGTACCTCGCGCCGTAGTCTGTTTGCGCGCAGGCCAAGGAAGAACGAAGGAGTGGACGTCCGTCCACGACTGAGTGATGACGAAGGGATGCGGGCAAACAGACCCGGCCCTTCGGGTTGCCATCGAATGGCCGCCATGCGGCAGCGCGCGGCTTGGCCTGACAGCCAGTCAGGCGCTGTGCCACGCACTACCACCTGACGGCCATTCGATGGCAACGCGGGGTGCTCGGAGATCATGAGCAGGCTCTTTATGTCTGGATGGATAGAAGGCCAAATGCGGTTTGCCGATGATGCCCGAAACGCTCAGCCGTGTCGCCTCGCGAAGTCGCGCATGAATGCGACCAGTGCCTCCACCGCCTCCGGCGGCACCGCGTTGTAGAGCGAGGCGCGCATGCCGCCCAGCGCCTTGTGGCCCTTCAGCGCGATCAGGCCGGCGGCCTCGGATTCGGCCAGGAACGGCGCGTCCAGCGCGCTGTCGTGCAGGGTGAACGGCACGTTCATGCGCGAGCGCGCGGCCGGATCGATCGCGTTGCGGTAGTAGCCGCCGGAACCGTCGATGGCCGCATACAGCCGCGCGGCCTTGGCCTGGTTGCGCTCGGCCATCGCGGCGAGGCCGCCCTGCGCCTTCAGCCACTGGAAGGTGAGCCCGGCCAGGTACCAGCCCCAGGTGTTCGGCGTGTTGAGCATGGAGTCGTTCGCGGCATGCTCGGCGTAGCGGAAGATCTTCGCCATCGGCCGCGTGGCACGCGCCAGCAGGTCGCGGCGCACGATCATCAGCACCAGGCCGGAAGGGCCGATGTTCTTCTGCGCGCCGGCGTAGATCAGGCCAAAGCGGCGCACGTCCAGCGGCGCCGAGAGGATGTCGGAGGACATGTCGGCCACCAGCGGCACCTCGCCCACGTCGGGGACGACGTGGTGCTGCAGGCCGTGGATGGTCTCGTTGGGCGTGTAGTGCACGTAGGCGGCGCGTGGGTCGAGCTTCCATTCCCCGCGCGGAGGCAGGCGGCGGTAATCGTCGGCCTTGCTGTCGGCGGCCACGTTGACCCTGACGTAGGTCGCCGCCTCGCTGGCCGCCTTGGCGCCCCAGTGGCCGTTGACGATGTAGTCGGCGCTGTCGCCCTCGCCCGCCAGGTTCATCGGGATCTGCGCGAAGTGCTGGGTGGCGCCGCCCTGCAGGAACAGCACGGCATAGTCGTCGGGGATCGCGGCCAGTTCGCGCAGGTCCGCCTCGGTGCGGGCCGCCATGGCGATGAAGCGCTTGCCGCGGTGCGACTGCTCCATCACCGACATGCCGCTGCCGTCCCAGTCCAGCAGCTCGCGCTGCGCGCGCTCGAGCACCTCGCGCGGCAGCGCCGCCGGACCCGCACTGAAATTCCACACCTGGCTCACCGATCGTTCCCCGTGGCTGCGTCCACCGCATTATGCCGCGTCGCAACATGGAACCGTCAATGGGTTTTTTGAGTAGTGCGGCCAAGGATGGCCGCCCATTTGATTTCCGCGATCATGGATGATCGCAAAGGTACCGAGTAGTGCGGCGAGGGATGGCCGCCCGTTTGATTCTCGCGACCATGGATGATCGCAAGATCAGAAGCGGATCCACAGCACCAGGGCGATGCCCAGCGCCAGCACGGCGGCGGTCACGATCAGCCACCACACCTCGCCACGCGGACCGGCGGCATCCTCGGGGAGTGGCTGCGCCGGCGGCTCGGGCGGCGCGATCGCGGGCTCCGCTTCCATTCCCGGCGCGTCGAGCACGAAGCGATGCGGCCCCAGGCTGAGCTGATCGCCGGCCTGCAGCACCACGCGCTGCACCGGTACACCATTCACCCGCAGCGGATAGGTCGTCGACGCCTGCGTCGTCTCGAGCACCAGGCCGTCGTCCTGCCAGCCCAGCTTCAGGCTCGCCATCTCGCCTTGCGGCAGTTCAAGCGGGCAACGACCGTAGGGTCCCAGATCCAGGCCGGTGCCGATCGGCAGGACCCGTCCCGACAAGGTACCGGCCAGCGCGCGCAGCGCCGCGGTGCAACGCGCCTGCACCGGGACTGCCGCGACTTCGCGCTGCTCCGGCGACGTGTCGTCGCGCAGCAGCATGCGGCAATCACCCACGCTCAGCATGTCGCCGGGACGCAACAAGGCGCGTTCGCGCACCGGCCGCGCATTCACGTACACGCGCGTGGCCGAAGGCAGCACCTGCAGCACCCAGCCGCGCCGATCCTGCTCGATGCGCAGGTGCCGCGGCGCGGCCTGCGTCGCCGAGAGCACCAGATCGTTGTCCGCCGCACTGCCTATCCGCAATTGCGGCTTTGCCCACGGGAAATCTTCGCGGGCGGAATGGAGAAACTCGATGCGCATCGCCGTACCAGTCCATTGACCACGGCACTCTAGCATGCAGTTCCTGAGCACTCGTTCACGTTTTGCGCGACGTCATGCAGCATCGATATCGTGGCGCGCGAGGACGTATCATGCCCGCCCCGACGGAGCCCCGCATGCCCAGCATCGACATTCACCGCCCCCACCGCCTGCCGCTGCCGGAAGCCCGTGCCGTGGTCGAAAAGGTGGCCGCACGCATGCACGAGAAGTTCGACCTTGATGGTCACTGGCAGGGCGACACCCTGCACTTTTCCCGCCCCGGCGTGAACGGCCAGATCGCCGTGAGCGACGACATGATCCGGGTGCGCGTCGAACTCGGCCTGCTGCTGTCCCCGCTCAAGGGCATGATCGAGCAGGAGATCCGGCGCAAGCTGGATGAGCATTTCGCCTGACGATTTTTTGCGACCGCCTCCACCATCCATGGCAGCCGCCCTTCGGGCCATCGCGGCACGATGTCAAGCATGTCTGCCGGCGATATTTTGATCGCGGGCCCGACCGTGGCATAATCGCCCGCTTATGCGGCCACCATGGTCGCTCTCCGACCCGGAACACATGGCCAAAGACGACGTCATCGAAATGGAAGGCACGGTCCTGGAGACCCTGCCCAACACCATGTTCCGCGTGCAGCTGGAGAACGGGCACGTGGTCATCGCCCACATCTCCGGGCGCATGCGCAAGCATTACATCCGCATCCTCACGGGCGACAAGGTCAAGATCGAGATGACCCCGTACGACCTGAGCAAGGGACGCATCACCTACCGCATGAAATAAGGCGACGGCCGCATCGGCATGGAAAGGCCGCGCAGTGCGCGGCCTTTTGTGTTGCCTGGTCCCGGCTTGTGGTCACTCCACCACGGCTGGCACTTTCTCGGCGGCTTCGCAGCCTACCGCCAGTTCACCGTTCTTCACGCCCAGCGTCACCTTGCCGCCTTCGGCCAGCTTGCCGAACAGCAGCTCGTCGGCCAGCGCGCGCTTCACCTTCTCCTGGATCACCCGCGCCATCGGCCGGGCGCCCATCTGCGCGTCGAAGCCGTGCTCGGCCAGCCAGTGGCGCGCCTCGGCATCCACGTCCAGGCTCACGTGCTTCTCGGTGAGCTGCGCTTCCAGCTCGATCAGGAATTTGTCCACCACGCGCAGGATGTGCTCGAAGTCCAGCGCGTTGAACTGGATGATCGCGTCCAGCCGGTTGCGGAATTCCGGCGTGAAGCTGCGGCGGATCACCTCCATCGCGTCGGTGTGGTGGCTCTGCGTCACGAAGCCGATGCTGCGCCGCGAGGCCTGCGCCGCGCCGGCGTTGGTGGTCATCACCAGGATCACGTTCTTGAAGTTCGCTTCGCGTCCGTTGGTGTCGGTGAGCACGCCGTGGTCCATCACCTGCAGCAGGATGTTGTAGACGTCCGGGTGCGCCTTCTCGATCTCGTCCAGCAGCAGCACCGCATGCGGATGCTTGGTCACTGCCTCGGTGAGCAGGCCACCCTGGTCGAAGCCCACGTAGCCCGGGGGCGCGCCGAC
Organism: Rhodanobacter lycopersici; assembly: GCF_040812335.1. Lineage (NCBI taxonomy): Bacteria > Pseudomonadati > Pseudomonadota > Gammaproteobacteria > Lysobacterales > Rhodanobacteraceae > Rhodanobacter > Rhodanobacter lycopersici. The sequence continues at coordinate 43,959 of NZ_JBFOHK010000001.1, read as the reverse complement.
CAGGCGCGATACCGAGTGCGCCTCCATGTACTCGGACATGTCGAAGCGGATCATCTCGATGCCGAGCTGCAGCGCCAGCTGGCGGGTGACCTCGGTCTTGCCCACGCCGGTGGGACCGGCGAGCAGGAAGCAGCCGATCGGCTTGGCCGGGTCGGCCAGGCCCGAACGTGCCATCTTGATCGAGGCGGCCAGCGCCTCGATCGCGGCATCCTGGCCGAACACCACCATCTTCAGGTTGCGCTCCAGATTCCTCAGCACATCACGGTCGGAAGCCGAGACCTGCTTGGCCGGGATGCGCGCCATCTTGGCCACGATGTACTCCACCTCGGCCACGTCCACCTTGCCGCTGCGCTGGTCCTCGGGCAGCAGCCGTTGACGGGCGCCCGCCTCGTCGATCACGTCGATCGCCTTGTCCGGCAGCAGGCGGTCGGGGATGTGCTTCACCGACAGATCCACCGCCGCCTTCAGCGACTCGTTGGTGTAGATGACGTTGTGGTGCTCCTCGAAACGCGAGCGCAGGCCCTTGAGGATCTCGATGCTGTCGGCCACCGAGGGCTCGACCACGTCGATCTTCTGGAAGCGGCGCGCCAGCGCGCGATCCTTCTCGAACACGCCGCGGTATTCCTGGAACGTGGTCGAGCCGATGCAGCGCAGCTCGCCGGAGGCCAGCAGCGGCTTGATCAGGTTGCTGGCGTCCATGGTGCCGCCCGAGGCGGAACCGGCGCCGATGATGGTGTGGATCTCGTCGATGAACAGGATCGCGCCCTGCTGCTTCTTCAGCTGGGCGATGACGCTCTTGAGGCGCTTCTCGAAGTCGCCGCGGTACTTGGTGCCCGCCACCAGCGCGCCCAGGTCGAGCGACCAGATCGTGGCGTTCTCCAGCACCTCGGGCACCTCGCCGTCCACGATGCGCTTGGCCAGGCCCTCGGCCAGCGCGGTCTTGCCCACGCCGGCGTCGCCCACGTAGAGCGGGTTGTTCTTGCGGCGGCGGCACAGCACCTGGATGGTGCGCTCGATCTCGTCGGCGCGGCCGATCAGCGGGTCGATCTTGCCTTCCAGCGCCAGTTCATTGAGGTTGCTGGCGTACTCGGAGAGCGGATTGCCCTTCGCCTCGCCGCCTTCCTCGCCCTCGCGCTCGATGCCGCCGGCGGGGCCAGTCGCGGACTCGTCGCCCACCTTGGCGATGCCGTGCGAGATGTAGTTGACCACGTCCAGCCGGGTGATCTCCTGCTGGTGCAGGAAATACACGGCGTGGGAATCCTTCTCGCCAAAGATCGCCACCAGCACGTTGGCACCGGTGACCTCCTTCCGCCCCGAGGATTGCACATGGTAGACGGCGCGCTGCAGCACGCGCTGGAAACCGAGCGTGGGCTGGGTGTCGCGCTCGTCGCCGTGCGGCAGCACCGGCACGGTCTCGGCGATGACCTTTTCCAGCTCATGGGTGAGCCGCGGCAGGTCCACGCCACAGGCGCGCAACGCGCCCAGCGCGGACTGGTTGGCGGTGAGCGCGAGCAGCAGGTGCTCCACGGTCATGAACTCGTGGCGCTGCTCGCGGGCCTGCTTGTAGCACTGGCCGATGGTGACTTCGAGATCCTTGCTGAACATCCGGACCGTCTCCGTTGCAATGGCATGGGCGGCTATGCCGCGATGGCTACATAGTGGGGGCAGCTAGATCATTTCCATAGTATCGCCGGGGCGGCCACTAGAGCTTCTCCATGGTGCATAGCAGAGGGTGCTGATGGGAGCGTGAATACTCGTTGACCTGGGTGACCTTGGTCTCGGCCACCTCGCGGGTAAACACGCCGCATACACCCTTGCCGCGGGTATGCACATGCAACATCACCTGCACGGCACGCTCCTGGTCCAGGCCGAAGAAGCCGCGCAACACCTCGACCACGAAATCCATCGGCGTGAAATCGTCGTTGAGCAGCACCACCTGGAACAACGGCGGCCTCGCCACCTCCGGCTTCGCAGTCTGCACCGCCAGGCCGTGACTGCCTTCCTGTTCGTTTTCGGGTTCGTGAGCCATGTAATGAAGAGTGTTCCTTCGACAGATTCGATTATACGCCGCGCCGACTGCACGCCCGGCGACGATTGGATTCTCAGGTAATGGCACAATGACGGCTTTTCCACCCCCTCCCCTCATGCCCTCTTCCGCTGTCACCGATGCGATCTGGCGCCCCCACGTCACCGTGGCCTGCGTGGTGGGCGACGGCGCGCGCTACCTGATGGTCGAGGAAGAAGTGAATGGCCGGCTCGCCTACAACCAGCCTGCCGGACACCTGGAGGATCGTGAACGCCTCGTCGATGCGGCGGCACGCGAAACGCTGGAGGAAACCGGCTGGACGGTGCAGCCCACCCACCTGATCGGCGTGCACCAGTGGCGCAGCACCGAACACGGCGAAGGCGTGATCCGCTTCAGCTTCGCCGCACGTCCCATCAGCCACGATCCGGCGCGCCCCCTGGACGCCGGCATCCGCCGCGCCCTGTGGCTGGACCGCGCCGAAATCGCCGCGCTGGGTGAGCGCCTGCGCAGCCCGCTGGTACTGGCGAGCATCGACGCATGGCTCGCCGGCGCCCGCTTTCCGCTGGACGCGCTGCACGCCTGGCCGCCCGGCACCACGCCATGAAGGTGATGCTGGGCATTTCCGGCGGCGTCGACTCCTCGGTCGCGGCGCTGCTGCTGCAACAGGCCGGCCACGAGGTCGAGGGCCTGTTCATGCAGAACTGGGAAGAGGACGACCGCAACGGCCCCTGCACCGCCGACGCCGACCGCAAGGACGCCGTGGCCGTGTGCGGCCGGCTGGGCATCCCGTTCCACGCGCGCAACTTCGCCGCCGAGTACTGGGACGGCGTGTTCGCGCACTTCCTCGCCGAATACCGCGCCGGTCGCACGCCCAATCCCGATGTGCTGTGCAACCGCGAGATCAAGTTCAAGGCCTTCCTCGACGAGGCGCGCGCGCTGGGCGCGGAGAAGATCGCCACCGGCCATTACGCCCGCGTGGACTGCCGCGGTGGCGCGTACCGCCTGCTGCGCGCGGTCGATGCAGCCAAGGACCAGACCTACTTCCTGCACGCGCTGGGCCAGGCGCAGCTGGCGGTCACGCTGTTCCCGGTCGGCGAGATCGAGAAGCCGCTGGTGCGTGAGCTGGCGCGCGAGGCGCGACTACCCACGCACGCGAAGAAGGACTCCACCGGCATCTGCTTCATCGGCGAGCGCGATTTCCGCAGCTTTCTGGCGCAGTACATCCCGGCCCGGCCCGGCGAGATGCGCACGCCCGAGGGTGCAAGAGTCGGCGAACACCAGGGCGCGATGTATTACACGCTGGGCCAGCGCAACGGCCTGGGCATTGGCGGGCGCCAGGGCGCCAGCGGCGAGCCCTGGTACGTGGTGGGCAAGGACGTGGCGGCCAATGTGCTCTACGTGGCCCAGGGCAACGCCAACCACTGGCTGGATTCGCGCACGCTGCGCAGCGAAGCGCCGACCTGGGTGGCCGGCCACGCACCGGCCGCCCGTTTCCGCTGCACCGCCAAGACCCGCTACCGCCAGGCCGACCAAGCCTGCGAAGTGCAAGTGCTGGACACAGGGCTTGAGGTACGCTTCGACACCCCGCAACGTGCAGTGACCCCCGGGCAATCGGTGGTGTTCTACGACGGCGAAGCCTGCCTCGGTGGCGCGGTGATCGCCGCCACCGACGCGCCCTTCGGCGGCCTTCCCCTATCAGGAACGAGAGTTGACGGTGCTTGATGCCTTTTCGATGAACGAGGAACGCGTGCTGGCCCTGGCCGGCCTTTACCAGGCCTGTGCGCTGGTGCAGCAGCTGGCCAACCAGGGCCGCTGCGACGAGAGCGCGATGGACGCCAGCATCGCCAGCGTGTTCCGCATCGATGCCCCCTCGGTGGTCGGCGTGTACGGCAGCATCGCCAGCATGCGGCTGGGCCTGCGCAACCTGGTGTCCCAGCTCGACGAGAACAGCGAGGACATGGCCGTGACCCGCATGGCGATGACCGTGATGCGGCTGGAACGCAGCCTGTCCGGCCGCCTGGAACTGCTCGACCAGCTGCAGCAGGGCATCCGCGCGGCGCAGCGCCAGGTCGAGCATTTCGGCCAGGGTTCCAGCCAGGTCACCGCGCGCCTGGCCGAGCTGTATGCCGCCACCCTGTCCACCCTGCGCCCGCGCGTGATGGTCAACGGCAACCCGCAGCACCTGCAGCAGGCGGCCGTCGTCGAGAAAGTGCGCAGCAACCTGCTTGCGGCCGTGCGCTCTGCCGTGCTGTGGCGCCAGCTCGGCGGCCGCCAGTGGCAACTGCTGCTGTTCCGCCGCCAGTGCAGCATGCTGGCGCGCGGGCTGCTCACCGGGGCCACGCTGGACAGCGGGCGCTAGGAGCCTGGGCGACAGAAGCCGTCCGGGCTGCAAAGGCCGCCAAGCGGTCCATGTTTCCGCCGCTTCTTGGCCCATGGCGATGGCTGTGGGCCGGCGAATCGTCGAAAACCTGTCCTCGCTCGGTACGCTTTTCGCCTCGAACGTTTCTGCCGCCCAGGCTCCTAGCCGAGCAACTTCAATCCCGGCAACTGCCTTGCCAACGCACGCAACAGCTTGGCGAAGGCGGCAAGGTCGGCACTCCACGGCGTGGCCTCGCGCCAGTACAGCGCGATCTCGCGACCCGACGCCTGCCCCTTGATCTTCGCCAGCACGATGTCGGGTTTGGAGGCCAGCCGCTCGTGCGCCAGCGCGGGCACCAGCGCGTGCCCCCCGCGCAGGCTGACCAGGGCGGCCAGGCTTTCCAGGCTCACGTCCTGCACGTGGCCGTCGCCGTCGGCATGGCTCTCGGCCATCAGGATCGCATCGGCCTTTTCCAGTTGCTCCAGTGCCACGCTGCGCCGGCCGGCCAGCGGGTGGTCGGCGCGCAGCATCGCTTCCCATGGCTCGAAGAACAGCGGCTGCATCGCGATGCCGCTGGCCAGCGGCGCGAGCGGCGCCAGCACGGCGTCGAGTTCCGCCTCGTGCAGGCGGCGCAGCAGGCCGCGCGGCTTGCCTTCGGAGATACCCAGCCGCACGCCGGGGAAATGCTGCGGAAACGGTGCGATCAAGTGCGGCAGCAGGTAGGGGCCCAGCGAGGCCGGCACGCCCAGCCGCAGCTCGCCGCCGAAGGCCACGGCACCGGCGCGCGCGGTCTGCTGCAGCAATTCCGCCGCGGCGATCAAGGCATCGATGCGCTCCAGCAGGCGCCAGCCGCCTGCGGTGGGCACCACCTTGCGGCCGCCGCGCTCGAACAGCGGCGCGCCCAGCGCCTGTTCCACCTTCTGCACCTGGTGCGACAGCCCGGACGGGCTGATATGCATGGCCCGCGCCGCGCTGTTGAAGCTGCCGTGGCGGTGCACCGCCTGCACCATCATCAGGTCGCGCAGCGAAATCGCCGAAATATGCGAAGAGATCATCCGTGCGCCCATGGTTGCCGCCATGGGCGAAGCATAAACGACGAAGCCCGGCATGCGGCCGGGCTTCGCTTTCCATCCTTGCTCCCGCTCGCGGGCCAGGGACCGGAGAAGGAGCGCATGTCCGCTCACTCCGCCGACTTGATCAAATCCAGCAGTGCCCCGCGTTGCCGGGGCGACAGGCTGCGGTAGCGCACCAGCAGCGCGCGCTCCTTCTCGTCGCGGGCCACCGGCGACGTCTCGTCGGGAGCGTCCCGCACCATGCGTTCCGACAATGCGCCGACCGCGCCGGTACCGCAGATCAGTTCGTCCAGCGAGCGGCGCAATTGGCGGCGCAGCTCCGGCAGCATGCGGAAACTAGGCGTCTCGCGGCCATTTTCCCAAGCCGAAACCGAGGACTTGGTAACGCCCAGTTCAAAGCCGAGCTGCTCCTGCGTCATCCCTGCGGCCACGCGCGCCTCGCGCAGGCGATCGCCGAAATGCTTCATCCGCAGGCTCCGTGGACGGGGCCTCTGACGGTATGGGGGTTCCGAACGCGTGTCGTGCGGACATGGCTTGACACCGAAAGTTCGGAAATTCCACACTTGGAAGGAAGGAGATGCTTGACCTGGGGCAAGGAAAGCCACGCAGAACACCAGCAGCACAAGGGGACACCAATGACAAGCTTTACGACCGCTCAACTGATTGAGCGAGTGTTCCATCGCGTCGCATACGTGATGCATCACATGTGGCAGGAAGATGGTTGCTCGGACACACGCTTGCTGGGCGAGCCACTTGTCCCCGACAAGTATGTCGTGGTCGGCGAATCGATCCGTGGCTCCGAGTACCGGGAACACGTCATTCCACGGCTTGTCCTGTGCGACGAATGCCTTGCCATGTTCTCCCGCAGGGAGAGCATAGAAGCCGTAGCCAAATTCCTTCAGGAAAATCTGAAGATCGTGCGCATCTCGCGCGCCGAACGGCACATGCTCGACAGCAGCTCGCAACTCAACCTTAGACAACGCATGCCTGATGACTGGAACTTTTCCAGCGGCGATCCATTCGTGCGACTCAAGTTAGCCAACATTGAATTCCGCAAATCAGGCGACACCTAAAACCGCCACAGAACCATACATCACGAGCTCCGTCCACGACGATTAAAAATATCTAACACACGAAGGCGTTTCAAATGCAACCTGCAGAGAAATTTGCAATTACATTAATCACACTAGTTGCTTTAATAGCAACAATTACCGGATGCAACCAAAACCAAACGCAAATTCCGAGCACCCCATCAAGTTCCGCAAAAAATCCCGGAAACACGGGTACTGAACCCACCAAACAGGCCCCGCCCAACGCCACCCCAGCATCGCGCCAGCCTGTTTCAGCCACTGAAAAAACCTCAGTAACCGATCCTGTCGTGCAGGCGATTCATTGTAAAGATATCCAGTACGACAATCCTAACTACTCCAGCAACATGGATAAGCTAGCGACCCTTGCAAGGCTGCCTAACAATTATTATTCACGGTATGACGAAGACGTAGTTGGATACCTGTGCAAAGGTGACACAAAATCCATCCAAGGCGAAGTCGATGATGGTTATGTAAAACAGTCCGAGGTAGATGGCATTAAGGAGGCCTTGGGATTAGATGACCGATCCGAAATGGGCATGAGCTACGGCTATTCTCGTCAAAAATTCTCAAGCATGGGCCTGTGCGAAGCATGTGCCGACAATGTTGCACAATACTATACGAAGAAGCCAGATTCAGAGTGCGGCAGGCTCGCCAAGCAAGCGCTAGAGGGGAACCCTAAAGCCATCAACACCCTTCAGTCGTTCCCAGATTACTGCATATGGAAATATAGTAACGAAAACAACATTCCATCAGATACATCACAACAACCAAGCCAGTCCGATTCCGCAACAAAACCGGTTTCTGTTAATGATTTTATTTTAGACAGCCAAAACTACGCCGATGGTCAAATCGCAAGCATTTACGGACTACCTTTCTGCATCAACGGATCAAATTGCAGTCTGTACGCCGATGGAGATGGCGTCAATTCAGTCTCCTTCACTTATCAACTTCCCAGAAACGACAGGGAAAAGCTGATCACCTGCGACATGATTTCCAACAGATGCCAGGCCACAATCTCTGGAACTGTCACCCATGATGACTCAGGCGACATCTCCATCAATGCGATTTCAATAGTCTGGTCGGAGCCTATTGACACAACTCGTGCAGCAGAACAGTGAGGATTGCCCCATGTTCTGCGCAAACTGTGGTGCCAAAGCCAACGACGAAGCACATTTCTGCCAAAGCTGTGGGCAGTCGTTAAAGGCTGCCACCCTACCCGTTCCGGCAACTCCATCCACGCCAGAATCTCTATCTCCTGCCAGCTTCAAGCAACAATCACCCACCGCTACTGTTGTCACAGTGACCTCGCGCACAGCACAACCATCCCCCACCGGGTCGGCCGCCGTACGCAAAGGCATGACGCAAGCTAAATTCAACGAGGAAAACAGCGGCATCATGGTGGGGGAGATCATGCTGATCTCCATCGCGACCGGCATGGCCACTACCTCTTGGTGGTGGTTCGGTGGCCTGTTCCTTGGCCTCGTTGTCGCCATGAACATCAAGCCACTGGCGAAATTACTGGCCTTCGTGTTGAGCCTTGGCTGGGGGCTCGTGGGCTATGGAATCGGCGTGATCTTCCACTCCCAGCCCGCATCCATCGTTCTTGGCTTGTTGGGTTTCATGTGCGGGCTTGGCCTGCATCTGTCCGCGATCCAATGGTTTCGGGACATTTGAAGCACTTGTGATTCAACATCGAAAACGACGAGGCCACGCTCGAAGCCGGGCCTCGTCGTTTTTGAGGAATGCGCAAGCCTTGCCCTCTCCCCTACCCCTCTCCCGCAAGCGGGAGAGGGGATGAGACGCGGGCTTACGCCGCGACGGTATCCGCGACTTCCTTGTAGTCATGGATCTTGTCGAAGTTCATGTAGCGGTAGATCTTGTCGCCGTTGGCGTTGATCACGCCGATGTCGGCCATGTACTCGTCCCTGGTCGGGATGCGGCCGAGGCGCGAGCAGATCGCAGCGAGTTCGGCCGAACCCAGGTACACGTTGGAGTTCTTGCCGAGACGGTTGGGGAAGTTGCGGGTGGAGGTGGAGAACACCGTGGCGCCCTCGCGCACCTGCGCCTGGTTGCCCATGCACAGCGAGCAGCCCGGCATTTCCATACGTGCACCGGCAGTGCCGAAGGTGCCGTAGACGCCTTCGTTGGTCAGCTCGCTGGCATCCATCTTGGTCGGCGGGGCCACCCACAGCTTGGTCGGGATGTCGCGCTTGCCTTCCAGCAGCTTGGCCGCAGCACGAAAATGACCGATGTTGGTCATGCACGAGCCGATGAACACCTCGTCGATGGTGGCGCCGGCCACGTCGCTGAGCGTCTTCACGTCGTCCGGGTCATTCGGGCAGGCCACGATGGGCTCGTGCACGTCGGCCAGGTCGATCTCGATGACGGCGGCGTATTCGGCGTCGGCATCGCGCTCCAGCAGTTGCGGGTTGGCCAGCCAGGCTTCCATGGCCTTGATGCGGCGCTCCAGGCTCCGCGGATCCTTGTAGCCCTGGGCGATCATCACCTTGAGCAGGGTGATGTTGCTGTTGATGTATTCGATGATCGGCGCCTTGTCGAGGTGCACCGTACAACCGGCGGCCGAGCGCTCGGCCGAGGCATCGGACAGCTCGAACGCCTGCTCCACCTTCAAGTTCGGCAGACCTTCGATTTCCAGGATGCGGCCGGAGAAGATGTTCTTCTTGCCCTGCTTGGCCACGGTCAGCAGGCCCTGCTTGATGGCGTACAGCGGGATGGCGTTGACCAGGTCGCGCAGGGTGACGCCCGGCTGCAGCTCGCCCTTGAAGCGCACCAGCACGGATTCGGGCATGTCCAGCGGCATCACGCCCGTGGCGGCCGCGAAGGCCACCAGGCCCGAGCCGGCCGGGAACGAAATGCCGATCGGGAAGCGCGTGTGGCTGTCGCCGCCGGTGCCGACGGTGTCGGGCAGCAGCATGCGGTTGAGCCAGCTGTGGATCACACCGTCGCCCGGACGCAGCGAAATGCCGCCGCGGGTGCTGATGAATTCCGGCAGCGTGTGGTGGGTCTTCACGTCCACCGGCTTCGGATAAGCGGCGGTGTGGCAGAACGACTGCATCACCAGGTCGGCCGAGAAGCCCAGGCAGGCCAGGTCCTTCAGCTCGTCGCGGGTCATCGGGCCGGTGGTGTCCTGCGAACCCACCGAGGTCATCTTCGGCTCGCAATAGGTGCCAGGGCGCACGCCCTGGCCTTCCGGCAGGCCGACCGCGCGGCCGACCATCTTCTGCGCCAGCGTGAAGCCCTTGCCGGTGTCGGCCGGCTGCTGCGGCAGGCGGAACAGCGTGGAAACCGGCAGGCCCAGCGCTTCGCGCGCCTTGGCAGTGAGGCCGCGGCCGATGATCAGCGGAATGCGGCCGCCGGCACGCACTTCGTCGAACAGCACGTCAGACTTCACCTGGAACTCGGCGATCACTTCGCCGTTCTTCAGCGCCTTGCCGTCGTAAGGGCGCAGCTCGACGACGTCGCCCATGTTCATGTTCGACACGTCAAGTTCGATCGGCAGCGCGCCGGCGTCTTCCATGGTGTTGTAGAAGATCGGGGCGATCTTGCTGCCCAGGCACACGCCGCCGAAGCGCTTGTTCGGGATGAAGGGGATGTCTTCGCCGGTCCACCACAGCACGGAGTTGGTGGCGGACTTGCGGCTGGAACCGGTGCCGACCACGTCGCCCACGTAGGCGACCAGGTGGCCCTGCTTGGTCAGGTCCTGGATCAGCTGGATCGGGCCGCGCTTGCCGTCTTCCTCCGGCTGGAACGGCGCGCCGTCGCGCTTGTTCTTCAGCATGGCCAGCGCGTGCAGCGGGATGTCCGGGCGCGTGGTGGCGTCGGGGGCCGGCGACAAGTCGTCGGTGTTGGTTTCACCCGGCACCTTGAATACGGTGATGGTCAGGCTTTCCGGCACTTCGGGTTTGCTGGTGAACCACTCGGCGTCGGCCCAGCTCTGCAGCACGGCCTTGGCGTTCGCGTTGCCCTTGTCCGCTTTCTCCTTCACATCATGGAAAGCGTCGAACATCAGCAGCGTGTGCTTGAGCGCGTTGGCGGCGACGGTGCCGACCTGGGCGTCGTCGAGCAGCTCGATCAGCGGGTGGATGTTGTAGCCGCCCAGCATGGTGCCGAGCAGTTCGGTGGCCTTCTCGCGCGAGATCAGCGCGCACTGCTCGGTACCGAACGCCACCGCCGCCAGGTACGAAGCCTTGACCTTGGCCGCGTCATCCACGCCAGCCGGCACGCGGTTGCTGATCAGGTCGACGAGGAACGCTTCTTCGCCTGCCGGCGGGTTCTTCAGCAGCTCGACCAGCTCGGCGGTCTGCTGGGCCGACAGCGGCAGCGGCGGGATGCCCAGCGCGGCGCGCTCGGCAGCATGTTGGCGATAAGCGGTAAGCATGTGGCTCGTCCTGTGGCGGGGATTGGCTGCTCCCCTGCACAACGGGGGAGAAAGTCGTGGCGCTGCCTTTTTGCTCGTCATTCCTGCGCAGGCAGGAATCCAGTGACGTTGCACTCGATGATCCTGGGGCGCTGGATCCCGGCCTGCGCCGGGATGACGAGCAGAATCCGGAAGCTCATCGGCCGCCAATTTTGCCAGCCGCCCCGCGCACCCGGCAACGGAAAGCTGTTTCCGGCTGCGTTCGAAATCGTGCAATGCCGCCTTGCGATACCGCTCACGTTCGGTGGCGTAGCATCCTTGCGTTCACCATCGCCAGATTCGAGCCACCGGAGTCAAGCCATGCAGGATTCATTCGCCACCCGCGACACCCTCGCCGTCAACGGCAAGCAGTACCAGATCGCCAGCCTCGCCAAACTGGGCCAGCGCTTCGACCTCAAGCGCCTGCCCTACTCGATGAAGATCCTGCTCGAGAACCTGTTGCGCCACGAGGATGGCGTCAACGTCACCGCGAAGGAAATCGAAGCGGTGGCGAACTGGGACGCGAAGAAGGAGCCGGATACCGAAATCGCCTTCATGCCCGCACGCGTGGTGCTGCAGGATTTCACCGGCGTACCCTGCGTGGTCGACCTGGCGGCGATGCGCGACGCGGTGGTGAAGCTGGGCGGCGATGCCAAGCAGATCAACCCGCTGGCGCCGGCCGAACTGGTGATCGACCACTCAGTGCAGGTCGACGTCTACGGCTCGGAAAGCGCGCTGGAGAAGAACGTCGAGATCGAATTCCAGCGCAACCAGGAACGCTACAGCTTCCTGCGCTGGGGCCAGAAGGCCTTCGACAACTTCAAGGTGGTGCCGCCGCGCACTGGCATCGTGCACCAGGTGAACCTGGAGCACCTGGCACGCGTGGTGTTCACCGGCGACGAGAACGGCGAGCCCTGGGCCTACCCGGACACCGTGTTCGGCACCGACAGCCACACCACGATGATCAACGGCATCGGCGTGCTGGGCTGGGGCGTGGGCGGCATCGAGGCCGAAGCCGCGATGCTGGGCCAGCCGTCGTCGATGCTGATCCCGCAGGTGGTCGGCTTCAAGCTCAGCGGCAAGCTCGCCGAAGGCGTCACCGCCACCGACCTGGTGCTCACCGTCACCCAGATGCTGCGCAAGCTCGGCGTGGTGGGCAAGTTCGTCGAGTTCTTCGGCGACGGCCTGAAGCACCTGCCGCTGGCCGACCGCGCCACCATCGCCAACATGGCGCCGGAATACGGCGCCACCTGCGGCATCTTCCCGGTCGACCAGGAGGCGCTCAACTACCTGCACCTGTCCGGCCGCGGCGACGCGCAGATCGCATTGGTCGAAGCCTATGCCAAGGCGCAGGGCCTGTGGCACGACGAACACACGCCGCACGCCGAGTTCACCACCACGCTGGAACTCGACCTGGCCGACGTGAAGCCGTCGCTGGCCGGCCCGAAGCGCCCGCAGGACCGCGTGCTGCTGGAAGGCGTGCAGAAGAACTTCCACGAAGTGATCGGGCCGCTCACCGCGAATCGCCCACCGCGCGACGACGCTACCGCCGACTTCATCGCCGAAGGCGGTTCGGCGGCGATCGGCAACGCCGCCAATGGCATCACCAACGGCGGCGTGCGGGTGGAAAAGGACGGCGAAAGCTTCAAGATCGGCGACGGCTCGGTGGTGATCGCCGCGATCACCTCCTGCACCAACACCTCCAACCCGGCAGTGATGCTGGGCGCCGGCCTGCTGGCGAAGAAGGCCGCGGCCAAGGGCCTGAAGGCCCAACCGTGGGTGAAGACCTCGATCGGCCCGGGTTCGAAGGTGGTCTCCGACTACCTCGAGAAGACCGGCCTGCTGAAGGAATTGGAAAAGGTCGGCTTCTACATCGTCGGCTACGGCTGCACCACCTGCATCGGCAACTCCGGTCCGTTGCCGGCCGAGATCAGCAAGGGCATCGCAGAGGGCGATCTGGCCGTGGCCTCGGTGCTGTCCGGCAACCGCAATTTCGAGGGCCGCGTGCATCCGGAAGTGAAGATGAACTACCTGGCCTCGCCGCCGCTGGTGGTCGCCTACGCGCTGGCCGGCACGCTGGACATCGACCTCACCAGGGATGCCATCGGCACCGGCAGCGACGGCAAGCCGGTCCATCTCAAGGACATCTGGCCGACCAACCAGGAAATCTCCGACACCATCGCCGGTGCGATCAACCCGGAGATGTTCAAGAAGAACTACGCCGACGTGTTCAAGGGCGACAGCCGCTGGAACAAGATCGCCTCGCCGGACGGTGCGGTGTACCAGTGGAACGACTCCACCTACATCAAGAACCCGCCCTACTTCGACGGCATGACGATGGCGCTGGGCAAGGTGGAGGACATCCACAGCGCCCGCGTGCTCGGCCTGTTCGGCGACTCCATCACCACCGACCACATCTCGCCGGCCGGATCGATCAAGAAGGATAGCCCGGCCGGCCGCTTCCTGATCTCGAAGGGCGTCGAGCCCAGGGACTTCAACTCCTACGGCTCGCGCCGCGGCAACGACGACGTGATGGTGCGAGGCACCTTCGCCAACATCCGCATCAGGAACCAGATGCTGGACGGCGTCGAGGGCGGTTACACCGAGCACGTGCCGTCGGGCGAGCAGATGGCGATCTACGACGCGGCGATGAAGTACAAGGCCGAGAAGACCCCGCTGATCGTGCTCGCCGGCAAGGAATACGGCACCGGCTCCAGCCGCGACTGGGCCGCCAAGGGCACCCTGCTGCTGGGCGTCAAGGCGGTGATCGCCGAAAGCTTCGAGCGCATCCACCGCTCCAACCTGGTCGGCATGGGCGTGCTGCCGCTGCAGTTCAAGGACGGCGAGAGCGCCAAGTCGCTGGGCCTCGACGGCTACGAGAGCTTCGACATCACCGGCCTGGAAGGCGGCGAGGCCAAGGAAGCGAAGGTGGTTGCCACCGGCAAGGATGGCAAGAAGAAGGAGTTCACCGTGAAGGTGCTGCTGCTCACCCCGAAGGAGCGCGACTTCTTCCGCCATGGCGGCATCCTGCAGTACGTGCTGCGCCAGCTGGTCGGCAAGAAAGCGGCCTGAGCGCAGCCGCGACTCCGTTGCACCACGGCCGCCCCGATTCGCCTCGGGGCGGCGTTTTTTCGGCCATTGCAAGGCATTCCGCGGCTTGCCGCTGTACGCGGGCGTATGCTCCAATGCCGGGAGGGGGCGTCGCCATCTCCACCCTGCCTTGGCGGCCATGATTCAGGAGTCGAGCAAGCACATGAGCAACGAGCGGCCGTGGCTGGACCACTATCCGGCAGGCATACCCGCCGAAATCGACCTCAATGCCTACGCCTCGGTGGCCGCCGTGCTGGAAGAATCCTTCCAGCGTTTCCGCGACCGCCCCGCGTTCGCCAATTTCGGCAAGCAGCTCAGCTACGGCCAGACCGATACGCTCAGCCGCCAGTTTGCGGGTTACCTCACCGGTGTGCTCAAGCTCGGCAAGGGCGATCGCATCGCGATCATGATGCCGAACGTGCTGCAGTACCCCATCGCGCTGTCCGGTGCGCTGCGCGCCGGACTGGTGGTGGTCAACACCAATCCGATGTACACCGCGCGCGAGCTGAAACACCAGCTGCTGGACTCCGGCGCCAAGGCCATCGTGGTGCTCGACAATTTCGCTGCCACCCTGCAACAGGTGGTGGCCGACACCCAGGTGCAGCACATCATCACCACCGGCATCGGCGACCTGCTCGGCTTCCCCAAGGGCGCGCTGGTCAACTTCGTGCTCAAGCACGTCAAGAAGATGGTGCCGGCCTACAACCTGCCGCAGGCGGTGCGCTTCCGCGACGCGCTGGCACAGGGTGCCGCGCACCCGCTGCCGAAAGTTGAACTGGGCCACGACGACATCGCCTTCCTGCAGTACACCGGCGGCACCACCGGCGTGGCCAAGGGCGCCATGCTCAGCCACGGCAACATGGTGGCGAACATGCTGCAGGCCGGCGCCTGGATCGGGCAGAACGCGAAGTATGGCGAAGAAATCATCATCACCGCCCTGCCGCTGTACCACATCTTCTCGCTGACCGCGAACGGCCTGGTCTTCATGCGCCTGGGCGGGCTCAACTGGCTGGTCACCAACCCCCGCGACATGCCGGGGTTCGTCAAGGAGCTGAAGGCCTCGCGCTTCACCGCGCTCACCGGCGTCAACACCCTGTTCAATGGCCTGCTCAATACACCGGGCTTCGCCGAAGTGGACTTTTCGCGTCTGCATCTGACGCTGGGCGGCGGCATGGCGGTGCAGCGCGCGGTGGCCGAGCGCTGGAAGAAGGTCACCGGCTGCCCGCTGGTCGAGGCCTATGGCCTCACCGAGACCTCGCCGGCGGCCTGCATCAACCCGCTCGACCTCAAGGACTACAACGGCTCGATCGGCCTGCCGATCCCCTCCACCGACGTGGCGATCTGGTCGGAGGACAATCGGCCACTGCCGGTCGGCGAGGTAGGCGAACTGATGGTGAAGGGACCGCAGGTGATGCAGGGTTACTGGAACCGCCCCGACGAGACGGCCAAGGTGCTGGGCGCCGACGGCTGGCTGCACACCGGTGACATCGCCAGGATGGACGAAGCCGGCTACTTCTACATCGTCGACCGCAAGAAGGACATGATCCTGGTATCCGGTTTCAACGTGTACCCGAACGAAGTGGAGGACGCGGTGATGCAGCACCCCGGCGTGGCCGAGGTGGCCGCGGTCGGCGTACCGGATGAGCACTCCGGCGAAGTGGTGAAGCTGTTCGTGGTGCGCAAGGATCCGAACCTCACCGAGGAGGCGCTCAAGCAGTTCTGTCGCGACAACCTTACCGGCTACAAGCGGCCAAAGTTCATCGAGTTCCGCGACGCCCTGCCCAAGAGCAACGTGGGCAAGATCCTGCGCCGCGAACTGCGCGGCGAGAAGAAGGCCGCGGCCAGCGCCCACTGAAACGATGAAGGCCCCGCACATGGCGAGGCCTTCGATTCAACCAGCCCTGCGGAAGCGCAATCAGTTCTTCCACGCCTCCAGGATATCGGCGTAGCCACCCAGCAGATTCCACAACGGCACCTGCTTGTCCTCGGGGATGCAAACGTAGGAAAAGCCGATGTTGTGATCGGCGACGCGCGCGACCTGCGCCTCCAGATGGATGTGCAGGTCGCTGCCGAAGATCATGTCCAGCAGCCAGGTCTGTCCTACCTCGCCAGTCCAGCCCAGTGGCCGGCGCAGCAGCGCACCGGTCGCGGAAATGTCCACCAACTCGGTGGGATGCGACTCGACGCCGCGGCTCATCAGCACGGTCGTCTCGATCTGCATGCGCGCCGGGCGCAGGCGTTCGGCTTCGTCGCTGAACTTGTTGTCGTCCTTTGCCATGCCGGGCTCCTTGTCTGTTGCATCCCCGCCACCGTAATGGCACCCGCGGATCGACTCGTTACGCTGCGTCCGCCATCACACTCAAGCAAGCCACGTGCCACCCCGCGAATGTCGGTGCGATACGGCTCCTGCGAGTGTTTTCGTCCGCGGCGACTGACGCTTGCTCGCCGTCTCGGACACTCAAGGTCACCTGTGCAGCCTGCCGCCCGCCCGCGCCGATATACCCGGGCCACCTCGATCCTCCACGTGCAAGAGTCGTATTGTACCCATCGACAGGATCATGCTCCGCTTCCGCATCCGCTGGACTTGTCGCCGGCCAGTCGCTACTCTGTAACTCACGCGTGGCGCCATGGTCAGACGTCGACCGGTCGTTCCGGTGGCGATGGCGCCCACCCGATGCCCCAGGCAGATCGTCCGACTTGTCGGTGACGTCCCGTTCGTCACCGCATCGCCTTGTTCCCGCCAGACGCGATCAGCGTTCCGCACCGGCACATGGCTGCAACGCCCGCAAGCCTGATCGAACCGCGACACGCGACTTCGTCACGCCGGCAACGACAAGGGGGAGCCAGACACTGTCTGCACGGCACCGTGCGAAACCGCTTTACCGAAGTGCCGCCCCCGGCGCCACGATCCGTGCACAGTGTTCCCGCCCGGATCGCCCAACGGGGCAACCGTTTCGCCCATGATGGATCAAGACGCATTGCCGGCCGCCGGGCGGCCCAACGACACGCATCGATGAGCACCGAGCCAGACGGGCCGCAGAGCCCGGTCGTATCGCAGGACAGCCACGCGGCACGCCCCCAGCAGCAGGAAATGCCGCTGGCGGTCGTGCGTGGCGAGCCGGTACTGCAGATGCCGCAGGACCTGTACATCCCGCCGGACGCGCTGGAAGTCTTCCTGGAGGCGTTCGAGGGACCGCTGGACCTGCTGCTGTATCTGATCCGCCGGCAGAACCTGGACATCCTGGATATCCCGATTGCCGAGATCACCCGGCAATACATGGAATACATCGACATGATGCGGGAGACGATGCGGCTGGAGCTGGCCGCGGAATACCTGCTGATGGCGGCGATCCTGGGCGAGATCAAGTCGCGGCTGCTGTTGCCCAGGCCGCCCGCCGAGGAAGGCGTCGAGGAGGATCCGCGCGCCGAACTGGTGCGCCGCCTGCAGGAATACGAGCGCTTCAAGAGGGCCGCCGAGGACATCGAGGCCCTGCCCCGCATGGAGCGCGATACGGCCATCGCGCAGGCCGACACCGGCGAGCGCAACGTGATCAAGCTGCCGCCGCCGCTGGATCTCAAGGAAATGCTGCTGGCGCTGAAGGACGTGCTGCACCGCGCCGAGCTGTTCGGCCACCACGCGATCAAGCGCGAGGCGCTCAGCGTGCGCCAGCGCATGGGCGAGCTGCTGGGCAGGCTGGAAGGCCACGCCTTCCATCGCTTCGAGACGCTGTTCGACGTCAGCGAAGGCCGCCTCGGCGTGGTGGTCACCTTCCTCGCCATGCTGGAGCTGGCCAAGGAAATGCTGATCGAGATCGTGCAGGAAGCTCCGCTGGCGCCGATCTACCTGAAGGCGCGGGTGGAACACGGCGAGGGACTCCTCGCCGACGGAATGGAAAGCGACGGGACGAATGACCCCGCCGCAGAAGAATCGGCGTTCGAGACCCCGGACACCGCCGGCAACGGCACTCACTGAATCGGCATCGCAGGCCCATGCAGATCGAGCAACTCAAACCCATCGTCGAGGCGGCCCTGCTCGCCGCCAGCCAGCCGATGACCGTCGCCCAGCTCGGCGACCTGTTCGCCGAAACCGAGGAGGTCGGCCACGAGCAGATCGCCCGTGCGCTGGAGTCCCTCGCCGCCGACTGCGAAGGCCGCGGCGTGGAACTGAAGGAAATCGCCTCCGGCTTCCGCTACCAGGTGCGCCAGGAAGTGCATCCCTGGATCTCGCGGATGTGGACCGAGAAGCCCAGCCGCTATTCGCGCGCCCTGCTGGAGACGCTGGCGCTGATCGCCTACCGCCAGCCGATCACTCGCCCGGAGATCGAGCAGATCCGCGGCGTGGTGGTGTCCAGCAACATCGTCAAGACGCTGGAGGAGCGCGAGTGGATCCGCGTAGTCGGCTACCGCGACGTGCCCGGCAGGCCGGCGCTGTTCGGCACCACCCGCGCCTTCCTCGATTACTTCAACCTGAAGTCGCTGGACCAGTTGCCGCCGCTCTCCGAAATCCGCGACATGGAAGACCCGCAGATGGGCTTCGAGCAGACCCCGCTGCCCGCCCGCGTGATCAAGGACCTGCCGATCGATCCGGACGAAGAGGCACCGGCCGGGGAAGATGTCGCGGAAGTCGCCGGAACCGATCCCGAGACTGACGGACATATGCTCGACGACGACGCGCCGGGCCACGAAGCAGCCGCGCCCGCCACCGAAACCACCGAGGACGCGGCAACCGCGTCAGATGAATCCGAACCCACCACCACTGCCGACGAGGCAGCGGCTCCCGCGGACGTCGACAACGACGGCACCGCACAGCATTCCTGAGGAGTACCGCGCATGACTGCGCCGCAGAAATCCATCCTTTCCCTCAAGCGCGCCGCGGTCAGCGACGCCGCCCCGCTGGAAGAACGCCTGCACAAGGTGCTCGCCAACGCCGGCCTCGGCTCGCGCCGCATGCTGGAACAGCGCATCCAGGCCGGCGAGATCGAACTCAACGGCAGCCCCGCCGGCATCGGCACCAGCGTGCGCGCGGGCGACCGCGTGGTGGTCGACGGCAAGCAGTTCGTGGTCGCCACCGACAACCGCGGCGACGCCGAGGTGCTGATCTACCACAAGCCCGAGGGCGTGCTGACCACCCGCGACGACCCCGAAGGCCGCCCCACCGTGTTCGAACAGCTGCCGCGCCTCAAGGGTGCGCGCTGGGTCGCGGTGGGCCGCCTCGACATCAACACCACCGGCCTGCTGCTGCTCACCACGGACGGCGAACTGGCCAACGCGCTGATGCACCCCAGGAGCGGCATCGAGCGCGAATACCTCTGCCGCGTGCATGGCGAAGTGCCCGACGAGGTGATCGAGAAGCTCAAGGCCGGCGTGGAGCTGGAAGACGGCCCCGCCCGCTTCGACGAGATCGCGGTGATCAACCGCGGCGGCAGCCACAGCTGGTTCCGCGTGGTGATCCGCGAAGGCCGCAACCGCGAGGTGCGCCGTCTGTGGGATTCGCAGGGCTTCCTGGTCAGCCGGCTCAAGCGCATACGCTATGGCGGCATCGAACTGCCGCGCACCCTGCGCCGCGGCGACTGCGCACCGCTGGACGAAGAAGCGGTGAAGCAGCTGCGCCAGACCAGCAGCCTCGGCGCGCCGCAGCCCGTGCTTACCCTGAGCCCGGTGCTGCACCAGCGCCGCGCCAGCCGCAACGTCACTGAATACCGCCCCGAGCACGGCTCGACCGGCGCCTGGAGCGGCGGCTACCAGGACGAGGCACGCGAACTGCGCGCCTTCGACCGCATCCGCGAGGAAGCGCCGCGCGGCCGCCAGAAGCAGCGCCGTCCCGGCCAGGAAGTGAACGGCAACGTGGCGCTGCCCGAGCGCGCGCCCGGCGGCAATCACCGCAAGAAGAACAAGCGTGGCGTCGCGCCTGGCCAGGAACTGCCCTCGGTGCGCACCTGGTTCGCCGGCGACAGCCGCGATGGCGCAGCCCGACCCGCCGGCGCCCCCGGCAAGCGTCGCAGCGGCAAGTCCGCCGGCGCACGTGGCGGTGCCGGGCATGGTGGTTTCGCGGCTGCCGGCAGCACCGGCGGCTTCGGTAGCGGACACGCCTTCGGCCATGGCAACAACGAAGCGCGCCCCGGCGGCAATCGTCCGGGCCACGGCCGCCCGCAGGGCCAGGGCGGCAACCGCCCGCCCCACGGCGGCGGCCGTCCCGGCGGCAATCGTCCGCATGGCCGCGGCGGCAACCGTTCCGGCAATCGATGATCCGCATCTACCACAACAGCCGATGCAGCAAGTCGCGCGCCACGCTGGCGCTGCTCGAAGGCCGCGAGGTCGAGGTGGTGAACTACCTCGACACGCCGCCCGACGCCGCCGAGTTGAAACGTCTGCTCAAACTGCTTGGCATTCCCGCCCGTCAGCTATTGCGCACGGGCGAGGACGCGTACAGGCAACTCGGCCTCGCCAATCCTTCCATGGACGACGAGGCCCTGATTGCCGCGATGGCCGCCCATCCCATCCTGATCGAGCGGCCCATCGTGGTCGCCGACGGCAAAGCGGCGATCGGCCGTCCGCCGGAGGCGGTGCTGGCGATACTGTGATCGCCCGCGCCGCTCAGTTGTCGGCGGTCACGCGCGTGGCCGCCCACGCCGGTGGTGGACACGAAGCCGCCGGTGGTGGCCAGGCCATGCGGTTGCGTCGCCGCGTCCTGCCACAGCGCACCGCCGCCCACGCGCGCGATGCGCGCCTGGCCTCTACCTCGACGCGGTTCAACAACCCCAGATCGAGCATCAGGGCATCCTCGCGCACCGCCAGTGCGGCCACGTTGTGACCGCCGCCGCGCACCGTCATCGGCAACCGCGCACCGCAAAGCAGACCGCAGCGCAGACGTCGTCGGCGTCCGCACATTGCGCGACGGTCAGCGGACGGCGATCGATCGCGCCATTCCACACGCGGCGCCGCAACTCGTAATCCGCATCGCCGGGCCGCAATACGCGACCTTGCATTGCCTTGACCAACCCCTGCCAGGCGCCGCTGGACATGGCTCCTCCCCATTCGCGGCGACGACGCGGCACGCTGCCGGCTGCTCGGCATCATGCGCCTGTCGCCGCCGCAAACATGATGGAATTGTTGGGATTTGCTGGCGGGGAGCCAGCGCGTGCTACAGGGTCAACGTGAACCCATCGGCATCCATCCACGCCGGAAAGCGCTCGCGATGGGCGATCAGCGGCGCGGGATCGAGGGTGAGGGTGGCGACCTGCTCCAGCGCGCCGCACTCCACCAGCGGCTCGCCCACCGGATCGATCACCGCGCTGTCGCCGGCGTAAGGCAGGTCGTTACCGTCCACGCCCACGCGGTTCACGCCGATCACGCAGGCCAGGTTCTCGATGGCGCGGGCGCGCAGCAGGGTGCGCCAGGGCTGACGGCGCGGTGCGGGCCAGTTCGCCACGAAAATGGCGAGGTCGTAGTCCATGCCGCCTGCGGCGCTTTCCAGCCGGCGGTTGCGCAGCCACACCGGGAAACGCAGGTCGTAGCAGACCTGGGGCAGGATGCGCCAGCCCTTAAGTTCCACGATCAGCCGTTCGTTGCCGCCGCCGTAGCGGGTGTGCTCGCCGGCCATGCGGAACAGGTGGCGCTTGTCGTATTGCTCGAACGTGCCGTCGGGCCGCGTCCACAGCAGGCGGTTGTAGACGGTGCCGCCTTCGCGGATCGCCAGGCTGCCGCAGATCACCGCACCCACCTCGGCGGCCAGCGCGCGCAGCCAGGCCACGCCCTCGCCGTCCATGGTGTCGGCGCTGGCACCCGTGTCGTTGCTGAAGCCGGAGAGCAGGGTTTCCGGCAGCACGATCAGGTCGCTGCCGCGCGCGCGGCGCACCAGCGCACCGTAGTAGTCACGGTTGGCCGGGGCGTCGTGCCAGCGGGTGGCGCCCTGCACCAGCGAAACGGTCAAGGTCTGCAAACTCACAGCTTGCACAGCCGCTCGGCGGCCGCCTCCATGGTGGCATCGCTCTTGGCGAAGCACAGGCGCAGCAGGCGCGTGCCCGGCGCGGTTTCGCAGAACGGCGTCAGCGGGATCGCCGCCACCCCGCCCTGCTCCACCAGCCAGCGGCTGAAGGCGAGATCGTCCTCGTCGCGGATCGCGGAGTAGTCCACCAGCTGGAAGTAGCCACCCGGCACGTCGAGCAGTTTGAAGCGCGAGGGCGCCAGCAGCGCGCGGAAGCGGTCGCGCTTGGCCTGATAGAACGCGGGCAGTTCCAGGTAATGCTGCGGGTCGCTGGCGAGGAATTCGGCGAACGCGGCCTGCGCGGGATGGAAGCTGCAGAACGTGAGGTACTGGTGCACCTTGCGGAATTCCGCAGTGAGCGCCTTGGGCGCCACCGCATAGCCCAGTTTCCAGCCGGTGCAGTGGTAGGTCTTGCCGAAGGAGGAGATCACGAAGCTGCGCGCGGCGAGTTCGGGATGGCGCAGCACGCTCTCGTGCTGCCTGCCGTCATAGACGATGTGCTCGTACACCTCGTCGGACAGCACCACGATGTCGGTGTCGCGCACGATCGTCGCCAGCTCTTCGAGGTCGGCTGACGACAGCACCGCGCCCGACGGGTTGTGCGGGCTGTTGATCAGGATCATGCGCGTGCGTGGCGTCACCGCGTCGCGCACGCGCTGCCAGTCCACCGCGAACGTCGGCGCGATCAGCGGGATGTGCACCGCCTTCGCGCCCTGCAGCTCGATCGCCGGCTCGTAGCTGTCGTAGGCGGGATCGAACACGATCACCTCCTCGCCCGCGCGCACCACGGCGGCGATCGCCGCGAACAGCGCCTCGGTGGCGCCGGAGGTGACGGTGATCTCGGCGTCCACGTCGGGGCGATGGCCGTACATGCGCCCGGTCTTGGCCGCGATCTGCTCGCGCAGCGGCGCGGTGCCGTGCATCGGCGCGTACTGGTTGCGCCCCTCGTTCATCGCGCGCGCCAGCGCATCGCGCAGGCCCTGCGGCGGCTCGAAATCGGGAAAGCCCTGCCCCAGGTTCACTGCCTTGTGCTCCAGCGCCAGCTGGCTCATCACGCTGAAAATGGTGGTGCCGACCTTGGGGAGCTTGGTGTCGATCTTCATCGCTTTGCCATATGGAAGTCCAAACGAAAGCGTAGCATGCGCATGCATCTCCTGTAGGAGCGCGCCCTGTGCACGAATGCCTTGCGCTTCGATCGGAGCCAAGAGCCATCGCGCACAGGGTGCGCTCCTACAGCTCCGGCAACGCGCGCGTCTTGCACTCCTCGTGCTTGCGCAGGGTGGTGGCAGGCAGGCGTTCGGCGAGGAAATCCACCAGCGCACGCACGCCCGGCAGCATGCCGCGGCGGCTGGGGTAGATGAAATGCATGGTGCCTTCCGGCGCGCTCCATTCCGGCAGCAGCACCTCCAGCTCGCCACGGGTCACCGCCGGTGCGCAGACGAACTCCGGCAGCAGGGTGACGCCGATGCCACGGCGTGCCGCCTCCAGCAGCACGGCGAAGTCGCCGCAGATCAGGCGCGCATTCACCTCCACGCTGACGCGCTCGCCTGAAGCGTCGATCAGCTCCCAAGTCTGCGGACCTTCGTGCTCCTGCATCGACAGCGCCGGCAGCTTCGCCAGTTCGTCGGGGTGCTGCGGCCGCCCCTGCGCGTCGAGCAGTGCCGGGGCGGCCACCGGCAGCACGCGCGACTGGCCGAAGCTGCGCACCACCATGTTGGCGTCGGTATCGAGCTTGCTGCGCACACGGATCGCCAGGTCGTAGCCCTCGCCGAGCAGATCCACGCGGCGGTTGCTGGAAAGCACACGCACCTGCAGCCGCGGGTACTGCACCAGGAAGTCCGGCAGCACGTGCGCCAGGATGGTCTGGGTGAGCGACACCGGGCAGCTCAGGCGCACCACGCCGCGCGGCTCGGCACGCAGCTCGTCCACCGCCTCCTGCGCGGCGCGCGCCTCCTCCAGCACGGCACGGCAATGCGCGTAGAAGCGCTCGCCCACCTCGGTGACCACGAAGCGGCGGGTGGTCCGCTGCAGCAGGCGCACGCCAAGGCGTTCCTCCAGCTGCGACACCCGCTTGCTGAGCCGCGACTTGGGCACGCCCAGGGCTCGTCCCGCCGCGGAGAAGCCGCCGTGCTCCACCACGGCTGCGAAGAAGTACAGGTCGTTGAGATCCTGCAAGGCGCCGTCCAACTGCAGCATGACCGTTTCCCTTTTCGAACGATAAGTTCGGATTTTGCCGGCTTATCACCGGATTGTTCCAAATATACCTTGATCGCGTTGCCGGATACCCCGGCCCGATCAGGAAACTGCCATGAAACTCTTGCATATCGATTCCAGCGCGCTGGGCGGCCATTCGGTTTCGCGCCAGCTTTCCGCAGAGGTCGTCGCCGAACTGCAGCGCCTGCACCCGGGCATCGAAATCCGCTACCACGATCTCGCCGCCCAGCCGCTGCCGCACTGGACGCCGGTGGCCGACGCCGCCGATCCCGCCGCGGTGCGCGGCAGCGAGATGCTGGACGAATTCCTCGCCGCCGACGTCGTGGTGATCGGTGCGCCGATGTACAACTTCAGCATCCCCAGCCAGCTCAAGGCCTGGCTGGATCGCATCGCGGTGGCGGGCAAGACCTTCCGCTACGGCCCGAATGGCCCCGAGGGCTTGGCCGGCGGCAAGCGCGTGATCGTGGCTTCCAGCCGCGGCGGCATG
This sequence comes from Rhodanobacter lycopersici, assembly GCF_040812335.1. Taxonomy (NCBI): domain Bacteria; kingdom Pseudomonadati; phylum Pseudomonadota; class Gammaproteobacteria; order Lysobacterales; family Rhodanobacteraceae; genus Rhodanobacter; species Rhodanobacter lycopersici. The sequence goes on along the minus strand of NZ_JBFOHK010000001.1, from coordinate 19,218 downwards.
CATGCCGGCAGCCCCATGGACTTCCAGGAGCCCTACCTGCGCGCCCTGCTCGGCTTCCTGGGCATCGACTTGGTGGAGTTCGTGCGCGCCGAAGGCGTCAACATGAGCGTCGAGCACAAGGCGGGCGCGCTGGCTTCGGCGCGCCAGGCCATCGGCACGCTGGGCAGTGGCGTCGCCCAAGCCGCCTGAGCCGTCCACCAGCACGAAGCAAGACCCCGCGAGGCCGGCCATAGTGCTGGCCTCGCGCTTTTCCGCGCCCGTGCGCCCCACCCCTGCCATCAGTCATGTTGCCAAACACGCTTGCAGTGCTTGACGGTTCAATTATCAGTGTTATAGTTCACTACAACACCGGTCCACGAGCTCACTAAAGGAGAGCCGACATGAACGCGAAGCACGAGTCCAGCACGAACCGCCCCGTCGTCGCCGACGACGTCTTCGTCTCCACCCTGATCCCGGCCCGGCACTGGATCGCCTCCGCCGCCGCCCTTGTAATGACCACCCTGACCCTGGCGGTGGTGAACCTGCCCGTCCGCACGCCCGAGGTCGCCTGGATCAACGGCATTCACGTGACCAACCTGGCCCCGGTCGAGGTCACTCCCACGGCTGCCGAACTGAAGGCTGCGGCCCTGCTGGAGCACGCTGCGGTGGGCATCGTCACCCTGCCCGATGGCGGGCGTGCCGCCCAGCTCGGGGCACAGCTGGCCATGCCCTACTATTCGTTTGGCACCACGACGGCCGGCATCGCCAGCAGCAAGGAATAATCCATGACCATCACCTGGAACGACAGCATCCCGATCTATCGCCAACTGCACCAACGCGTGGTGGCGATGATCCTGGATGGCGCCTTGAACGAGGGCGACCCGCTGCCGTCGGTGCGCCAGGTGGCCGCGGATTTCCAGATCAATCCGCTGACCGTGTCGAAGGCGTACCAGGAGCTGGTTGACGAACGCTTGGTTGAGAAAAGGAGGGGATTGGGCATGTTTGTCATCGAGGGTGCACGCGAAGAACTCTTGAAATCCGAGCGCGAACGCTTCCTGCGCGAGGAGTGGCCCGCGCTGTACGCCCGCCTGCAGCGGCTGGGCCTGGACCTGAAGACCCTGCTGCGCGAGACGCAGGCCGAGCCGGAGAAGCACGCATGAACGCCGTCGTCGCCGCCAGCGGCCTGAGCAAGCGCTACAAGAACACCGCCGCGCTGGACAATGCGAGTTTCCGCATCGAATCCGGCCGCATCGTGGGCCTGATCGGCCCGAACGGCGCGGGCAAGACCACCGCGTTGAAGGCCATCCTCGGCCTCACCGATTTCCAGGGCGAGCTTTCCGTGCTGGGCCTCGACCCGCGCAAGCAGCGCAACAAGCTGATGGAACAGGTCTGTTTCATCGCCGACGTGGCGGTGCTGCCGCGCTGGATCCGCGTGAGCGAAGTCGTCGACTTCGTCGCCAACACGCATCCGCGCTTCGACCGCAAGAAGTGCGAGGCCTTCCTCGCCCGCACCAAGCTCACGTCCAACCAGCGCGTCAAGCAGATGTCCAAGGGCATGATCGTGCAGCTGCACCTGGCGCTGGTGATGGCGATCGACGCGCGCCTGCTGGTGCTGGACGAACCCACCCTTGGCCTGGACATCCTCTACCGCAAGCAGTTCTACCAGAGCCTGCTGGAAGACTACTTCGACGAGAACAAGACCATCATCGTCACCACCCACCAGGTGGAGGAAGTCGAGCACATCCTCACCGACCTGATGTTCATCCGCGACGGCAGGATCGTGCTGGACGCCGACATGGACGCGGTGGGCGAACGCTTCGTCGAGGTGATGGTAGGCGCCGACAAGGCCGCCGAAGCCCGCCAACTCAAGCCGCTGGACGAGCGCCAGGTGTTCGGCAAGAGCATCTTCCTGTTCGACGGCGCCGACCGCGCGCGGCTGGAGGTGCTGGGCGAGATCCGCCGCCCCTCCGTCAGCGACCTGTTCGTCGCCACCATGAAAGGGACCTACGCATGAAAACCCCGGCTCTGAACGAAATGTACTGGCTGGTGAAGCGCGAGTTCTGGGAACACCGCGGCGGCTTCCTGTGGGCGCCGGTGATCACCGGCGGCGTGTTCCTGCTGCTGAACCTGATGGGCGTCATCGCCGGCGAGGTGTTCGGCGCGCAGCACGGCATCCACTCCCTGTTCAACGCCCGCATCCACATCCTCGACCACGCACTGAGCGCGGACGAGGCGGTCCGGGCCGGCACGCTGATGGACATGGTGATGTACTCGACCACGTTCATCATCAGCATCGTGCTGGGCTTCGTGGTGTTCTTCTACTGCCTCGGCGCGCTGTACGACGACCGCCGCGACCGCAGCCTGCTGTTCTGGAAATCGCTGCCGCTGTCGGACTCCGCCACCGTGCTGTCCAAGGTGGTGGCCGGCACCCTGCTGGCACCGGTGATCGCGGTGGTCTGCGGCGTGGTCACCGGCATCGCGATGCTGCTGATGTACGTCATCACGCTGTCCTTCCACGGCGTCGGCGCCTGGCACCTGCTGGCCTACGCGCATCCGTTCCGGGTCATCGCCAACCTGGTCGGCACCATCCCGCTGTACGCGCTGTGGGCCTTGCCCGCCACGGGCTGGCTGCTGCTCTGCTCCGCCTGGGCACGCAGCAAGCCCTTCCTGTGGGCCGCGGTGCTGCCGATCGCGGTGGGCATGATGCTGGGCTGGTTCAACCTGATGGGCGCACCAGTCATGGGCAACCACTGGTACTGGAGCGACGTCTGCGGCCGCATCCTGCTCAGCGTGTTCCCGGGCAGCTGGCTGAGCGCGGGCAACTACCAGAACGTGAGCAATGGCGCGGCCCTGGACGTGCTGAACCTCGGCAGCGCCTACAGCGTGATGGGCACGCCCAGCTTCTGGATCGGCGCGGTCGCCGGCCTCGCCCTGCTCGTCGGCGCGATCTGGCTGCGCCGCTGGCGCGACGACAACTGATATCCAGTCGTACTCAAACGGGGAGAACAACAATGAAAGGCAACGCATTCACCGGCAGCATCCTCGCCCTGACCCTGCTGCTGCCGCTCACGGCCTGCAGCCAGTCCAGCCAGAACGACACGGGCACCAGCGCCAACGGCGACGTGGCCAAGGCGATGCAGGAAGCCCGGCAGCAGACCTCGCCATCGGTCATTGCCGCGGAAGTGCAGAAAGGCATCGACAAGGCCAAGCAGGAGCTGGTCACCCAGAACCTCGATGTCACCAACGTCCGCATCGGCAAGGGCGAGCGCAACAGCCACGACGATCGCCCCAAGGCCGCGATCACCCCGCAGGGCGACCTACTGATCGCGGGCAACAAGGTCGATGCCACCCCGGAACAGCACGCCATGCTGGTGGATTACCGCCAGCAGATCATCGGCATCGCCGAAGCCGGCATGGACATCGGCGCCAGCGGTGCCGACCTGGGCGTCAACGCGGCCCGCGAAGCAATCCTCGGCGCGCTCGGCGGCAAGAGCGACAAGGAGATCGAGGCCAGCATCAAGCCGCAGACCGACAAGATCCAGGCGGCCGCCCTGCGCCTGTGCAAGCGCCTGCCCGACCTGCTCGTCTCGCAGCAGAAGCTGGCGGCCGCCATGCCGGCGTTCCAGCCCTACGCCACGATGACCCAGAAGGACGTCGACGACTGCGGCAAGGACATCGTCGACAGCAACGGCAAGAAGGGCTTCGCCGTATTCTCCGACTGATAACGACCCACGCCATCGTCAACGGAACCCAACGATGAATCCTCGCTCTCTCGCCTGCACCGTCCTGCTTTGCGCCCTGCTCGCCGCCTGCAGCATCCCCGACACCACCATGGAAAACGGCGCGATCAAGCTGTACGGGGATGTGGTGGTCCTGCATGTCGATGGCGCACCGGAAGCCGACATCGCCGCTGACGGCGGGTTCACGGTCAATGACAAGCCCGTGGAGGTCACGCCCGCCGAACGCACCCTGCTGGCGCAATACAACCGCAGCGTGCGCTCCGTGCACGAAACCGGACTGGCCATGGGCAAGGCCGGCATCGAGACGGCGGCCAAGGCCATCGCCGCCAAGGCCTCGTCCACGCCGGGCAAGGCCGACACCGCGGCCGAAACCGGCGCCAGCAAACTGCAGGATCTGACTCTCGGCATCTGCAAGGCTACCGCCGCCATCAAGGCCGCGCAGGATCAGCTCGCGGCGCAATTGACAGCCTTCAAACCCTACGCCGCCATCGTCGGCGCCGACGACGCGACGAATTGCGTAAAGGACGCGAAGAGCTGAGCCGCGGCCGCCACGCGCGCCATTTCATCCATCGAATCATCGAGGAAACATCCGCATGCGAACCCTGATCCTGTTGGGCGCCCTCGCCGCCGCGACCGCCGTTGCGCTGCCAGCGCAAGCCGATGGCTACCTGAAAATCCACGGTACCCGCGACAACCTGACCTGGCACACCAGCAACGGCCGCGCGCTCGACCTCGCCTCGCCCGAGGGCAAGGGCATCCGCATCAACCGCATCGAGCCGGCTGGCCACGACGGGTTGCGGCAAGGCGACGTGATCGTCGCGGCCGATGGCCAACCCGTGGCGCACGTGGTCGATCTGACGATCTTTGTGAACGCGCACCTGCAGGCTGCCTGCAAGCTGACCGTGCACAGGGGCCAGAGCAACGTGCAGGTGGCCTTGCCTGCAGGCGAACTGGCCGCACTGGTGCACCCAAGCCCCTGAGCAAGCGCACTGCTCCGTCTCACCTGTCGTGCCCCACGCCGCAAGGAAACACTCGTGAGTCCAAGGGATCGAACCGCACGACTGGCCGGCCTGCTCTACCTTCTGGTGGTGCTGATCGCGCCATACCGCCTGATCTACGTGCCAAGCAGCTTATTCGTGGACGACAACGCAGCCGCCACCGTCGCCAACATCGCCACCCACGAGATGCTGTTCCGGCTCGGCCTCGCCGCCGACCTGGTCTGCGGTGCATTGCAGGCCTTCATGGTGCTGGCGCTTTACCGCCTGCTCGGCGAGGTGAACCGGCGCCACGGCATCGCGATGCTGCTGCTTGGCGGCGCGCTGGTGCCGGCGCTGTACTTCTTCAACGTGGTCAACGATGCCGCCGCGCTGCTGCTGGTGCACGGCGGGAATGCACTGGCCGCATTCGATCCGGCCCAGCGCGCGGCACTCGCCACACTGTTCCTGCACCTGCACGGGCAGACCGTGGGCGCCGCCGAATGGCTGTGGGGCTTGTGGCTGTTCCCGCTGGCGCTGCTGGTGCTGCGCTCGGGTTTCCTGCCACGCCTGTTCGGCTATGGCCTGATCCTCAATGGCCTCGCCTACGCGATCCAGAGCCTGGCCTGGGCGCTGCGACCGGATTGGCAGGACACATTGTCCAGCCTGCTCGGCCCGCTGCAGTTCGTGGAGGTGCTGTTCATGCTGTGGCTGCTGGCGATGGGCGCACGGCGTGGGTTCCGGCGCCTGCACGACGATGCACCGACGCCTGCGGGTGCCTGAAACCGGCCTGCCGCTGCTTCAACCGAACACAAGGGAGCACGTTTTGAACCCGACGACTGCAAGGCCGCTGGAAGACATCAAGGTGCCGGTCAGGCTGAAGCTGGCCGCGCTGTGGACGTCCGTGATGTTCTGCTACATCTACGGCGATTTCCTCGGGCTTTACCGGCCCGGGGATATCAAGGGGATTTTGGCTGGCGAGGGTCTGCTTGGACCTGCCAGCCAGGGTTCACTGCTTGTCGTGGCCATCCTGATCGCCGTGCCCGCCGTGATGATTTTCCTGTCGCTGGCGCTGCCGCCCAGACTGACTCGCTGGCTGAATATCCTCGTGGGCGCGCTGCTGACTGCGATCGTGCTGATGACGATACCGGGGTCCTGGGTGTTCTACGTTTTTCTCAGCGCCATCGAGGTCGTGCTGCAGTCGTTGGCCGTGTGGTACGCATGGCGCTGGCCGAGAGCCCTGACCACTGCTTGCTACGTTACCCAATAGGAGTATGTCTAAATGTCTTACCAACGCGTGATCGGGTTGCTGGTGTTGACCGCCCTGATAGTTGGCTGTGGCAGAGAATCTGGCAATACCAACGTCATCAGCTTTCGTAGCGGAGGCCAGGTCACCGGTGACATCACCTTGCGCAAGGATGACGTCGCCCTGCGCGTGCCAAGCGCACCGGAAGCGCTCATCAGCGCCGCCGGCGACCTGAGCATCGATCGACAGCCGACGACGGTCAACGCCGTCCAGCGCGCATTGCTGCAGGATTACTACCGCAACGTGCTGGCCATCAATGGCCACGACCTCGCCACCGACATGGCCGATGCGGCAGCTACTGGGCACGCGATCAAGAGCGTCGCGCGGGATATTGCCAGCGGCAACACCGGCAATATCGACAAGAAAATCCAAGCCAAGTCACCGCAGGTGGCGGAGGCGATCTTGAAGACCTGCCATGATCTGGCCGGTATCAAGGCGGCGCAGGACAGCCTCGCCGGGCAGCTCGCCGCATTCAAACCCTATGCAGGGATCATCGAGGCCAGCGCCATCAGCGATTGTGAAGCAATGGCCGCGCGACGCGGGTAACAAACGGTAACGAGTGCCGCGGCACCCGTTGTCGTTTCTGCCCAAGGCGATCGGTTACTCGCCGTGAATGCCGCCCTTGGTCAGCGCCAGCGGGTCGAGCAGTTTCTGCAGCTCGGCTTTCGACAACCCGGTGGTTTCCAGCGCCACGTCGAGGATCGGGCGATGCTGCTTGTAGGCCTGCTTCGCGGTGGCCGCGCCCTTCTCGTAGCCGATCACGGGATTGAGCGCGGTGACCAGGATGGGGTTCAGCGCCAACGCCTGGTTGACCCGCGCCTTGTTCACGACGAAGCCGGCGATGCTCTTGTCGGCGAGCAGGCGCGAGACGTTGGCGAGGATGCCGATGGATTCGAGCAGGTTCAGCGCGATCAGCGGCAGCATCACGTTGAGCTGGAAGTTGCCGGACTGGCCGGCCACCGCGATGCCGGCGTCGTTGCCGATCACCCGCGCGGCCACCATCGCCACCGCCTCGGGGATCACCGGGTTCACCTTGCCGGGCATGATGGATGAACCGGGCTGCAGCGCGGGCAGCTCGATCTCGCCCAGGCCAGCCAAGGGGCCGGAGTTCATCCAGCGCAGGTCGTTCGCGATCTTCATCAGCGCCACGGCGAGTGTCTTGAGCTGGCCGGACAGCTCCACCGCATCGTCCTGCGCGGCCATGCCCTCGAACGGGTTTTCCATCGCCTCGAAGCGCACGCCGGTGAGCTTCTTCAGCTCGCGCGCCACCGCCGCGCCGAATTTCGGATCGGCATTGATGCCGGTGCCCACCGCCGTGCCGCCCTGCGGCAGGCGGCGCATGCGCTTCAGCGCATCCTCGATGCGCGCGCTGGCCGAGCCGATCTGCGCGGCCCAGCCGGACAGCTCCTGGCCGAAGGTTACCGGCATCGCGTCCATCAGGTGGGTGCGGCCAGTCTTGGCCACGTTGCGCAACTGGCGCGCACGCTGGTCGATGGTCTTCTTCAGGTGCTTCAGCGCGGGCAGCAGCTGCTCATGCGCGACCAGCGTGGCGCTGACGTGGATCGCGGTGGGAATCACGTCGTTCGAGCTTTGCCCGTAGTTGACGTGGTCGTTCGGGTGCACCTTGGCGCCGGCGCGCGCGGCGAGGTGGGCGATCACCTCGTTCGCGTTCATGTTGGTGCTGGTACCTGAGCCGGTCTGGAACACGTCGATCGGGAATTGCACGTCGTGTTCGCCGTTTGCCACCGCCAGCGCGGCCTTGCGGATCGCCGCGGCCTGCCCCTTCTTCAGGTAGCCCAGCCCCAGGTTCGCCTCGGCCGCAGCCGCCTTGATCAGGCCCAGTGCGCGGATGAACTCGCGCGGCAGGCGCAGGCCGGAAATCGGGAAGTTGTCGATCGCGCGCTGGGTCTGCGCGCCGTACAGCGCGTTGGCTGGGACCTTCAGCTCGCCCATGCTGTCGTGTTCGATGCGGAAATTGGCCATGTCGGTTCTCGCGGAAATGGATTGTTTGCCCGTCATTCCGGCGCAGGCCGGAGGCGCTTCACAACAGCGAAGCTGGTCATCCAGTCTGGTGACTCGTGCGCAGCACGCAGAACCTGTTTCGTGTGCTGTGCACGCATACTTCACTGGATCCCGGCCTGCGCCGGGATGACAACCGACGGCCACTATAGACATCCGGGCATCCAGCCGCCGTCAATGTAAAATGGCCGTTTCCCCGCGCCGGAACACCCCGATGTCCAACCACGCCCTCACCGCCCTGTCGCCGCTGGACGGCCGCTATGCCGGCAAGGTCGAGCCGCTGCGCCCGATCTTCAGCGAGTTCGGCCTGATGCACCGCCGCGTGCACGTGGAGATCGAATGGCTGCTGGCGCTGGCCGCCGAGCCGGGCATCGAGGAACTGCCGCCGTTCACGGATACCCAGGTCAAGCAGTTGCACACCATCGCCGACAGCTTCGCGATCGAGGAAGGCGCCCGCATCAAGGCGATCGAAGCCACCACCAACCACGACGTGAAGGCGGTGGAGTACTTCATCAAGGAGCGCATCGGCTCGGATCCTGCCTTGGCCCAGGCCAGGGAGTTCGTGCACTTCGCCTGCACCAGCGAGGACATCAACAACCTTTCCTACGCGCTGATGCTGCGCGACGCCCGCGAGCAGGTGCTGCTGCCGGCCTTCGACGGCATCGTCGCCAGGCTGCGCGAACTGGCGCACGCGAACGCCGCGCTGCCGATGCTCTCGCGCACCCACGGCCAGACCGCCTCGCCCAGCACCCTGGGCAAGGAGTTGGCGAACGTGGTGGCTCGCCTCGAACGCCAGCGCAAGCAGCTTGCCGCGCTGGAAGTCCCCGGCAAGATCAACGGCGCGGTGGGCAACTACAACGCCCACGCCATCACCTACCCGGAAATCGACTGGCGCGCGTTCTCGCAGCGCTTCGTGGAGAGCCTGGGCCTGGACTACAACCCGTACACCACGCAGATCGAGCCGCACGACGGCGTGGCCGAATACTGCGACGCGGTGCGCCGCGCCAACACCATCCTGATCGACCTCGCGCGCGACGTGTGGGGCTACATCTCGCTGGGCTACTTCAAGCAAAAGCTCAAGGAGGGCGAGGTCGGCTCGTCCACCATGCCGCACAAGGTCAACCCGATCGACTTCGAGAACGCCGAGGGCAACTTCGGCCTCGCCAACGCGCTGCTGGGCCACTTCGCGGAAAAGCTGCCGATCAGCCGCTGGCAGCGCGACCTCACCGACTCCACCGTGCTGCGCGCGCTGGGCACCGCGTTCGGCCACACCCTCGTCGCGCTGGAATCGCTGCAGAAGGGCCTGGGCAAGCTCACCGTGAACGCCGACCGCCTCGCCGCCGACCTCGACGCCAGCTGGGAAGTGCTGGCCGAGGCCGTGCAGACCGTGATGCGCCGCTATGGCCTGCCCCAGCCCTACGAGCAGCTCAAGGCGCTGACCCGCGGCCAGGGCATCACGAAGGAATCGATGCGCGAATTCATCGGCAAACTGGAGCTGCCCGCCGAGGCGAAGCAGCGACTGCTAGACCTCACGCCGGGCGGCTATATCGGGCTGGCCGAAACGCTGGCAAAGGACATCTGAGCCGCAACCGCACCGATCCGCCACCCGCCGGATCGCGTCACGCCTGTGCTGCTGGAAAAAGCGCCTGCATCGCATCGCTGTGGCCGCCACCTGCTTCGCCCTCATCCCGGCAAAAGCCGGGATCCGGCGATCTAGCGGCCGAACAGCAACGCGATCGTGCAGTAGGTCACCAGGTTGGCCGAGGCATGCAACGCGTAGCCGGGCAGGATCGAGCCTTTTGCATGGCGCTCGTTGAGCCACCCGGCTATCCAGCCGAGCACCCCGGCATTGACGCAGAGCGCGAAGAGGATGAAGTGATCGACCTTCGCGACGGCAAGCAGCGCAAGATGCACGAAACCGAATATCGCCGCCTGCAGCACATTCCCGGCCCGGAACCCCAGCCATCGGATCGACGCTTTCGCGATGAGGCCCCGGAACAGGATCTCCTCGCTCACCGCCGTCTTGAAGAGCGCGGTAACGACCAGGGCAACCCATGCCGCGCCACTACCGTGGCCGGACAATGCGGCGGCGATCGCCGTACCTTCGCCGCCCGCGATGGCGCGCACCGACGGAAACGCAACGGCCGTGGCGGCAATCACGATGCCGATGCCCGTGCCGATCAACACGATAGGCAGCGGCGCACGATACAGGCCCACATAGCGGCGAAAGCCGGCTTTCCGGCCGAAGGCCGCATAGACAAGGCCGGCGATGGCGAGGACGACAGCGATTTGCACCATCGCCGATATCAGGGTGGCCACGATCAGCATCGGATCGGGTCCGCGCGGCCAGCCTCGCAACGAGGCGGCATCACCGCAAGGATGGGTTGCAGCCTTTTCCCTGGTCGCATATCGATCCCCTGATCCGTATCGCGTCATGAAGAGCCAATGGCGAGGAATGTATCACCTCGCCATCGCCCATGCTGGGACATCACGCAACCGGATGCGCGCCCCGCTATCGGCAGGCATCAGGGCTTGGGAAAAAGCCCCCATTCCGTGGAATTTTCCAGTCGCGAGTCCGGCGCGGATGTGCATGCCATCCATGGCATGCCCCTTCGGGTTCGCCTACTTCGGCCTTTCGGCCGCCATCGCCGCCTGCACCGCCGGACGCTCGCCCACGCGCTTCTGGAAGGCCAGCAGCGACGGGAAGCCCGACAGGTCCAGCTCCACGTGCTTCGCCCAGTTGGTCACGGTGAACAGGTAGGCATCGGCCGCGCTGAACTTGTCGCCCAGCAGGAAGGGCTGCTTCGCCAGCACGTTCTCGATGAACTGGTAGCGGCGCTTCAGGTATTCCTTGCGCTCGGTGCGGGTGGCCTCGGGCGTCTCGGGCTTGAACAGCGGGCTATAGCTCTTGTGGAGCTCCGAGTTGATGTAGCCCAGCATTTCCTGCAGGTGATAGCGCGGCAGCGTGCCGTTCGCGGGCGCCAATCCGCTGGCGGGGTTCTGGTCGGCCAGGTACTGCACGATCGCAGGGCCTTCGGTCAGCACTTCGCCGCTGTCCAGCTCCAGCACCGGCACGTAGCCCTTGGGATTGACCAGCCAGAAATCCGCGCCGCTCTCGGTGCGCTTGGCCTTGCCGTCGACCTTCTCCAGCTGCAGCGGCAGGCCGGCCTCGAGCGCCACGATGTGCGGGGACAGCGAACACGCGCCGGGGGAGTAATAGAGCTTCATGCGATGACTCCTGGTGGGGACGGGGAAACGGATGCGTTCCGGCCGAAGCCGCACATCCAAGCCCCGCATGCTACGCCGCCATGGTTACCATTGGATACCATCTGTCCGACGGGCGGCCGCAGAATGCGGTAACCCCGCGGTTACCGAACCACCCACGCCAGCAACGAGCCATCCCATGGGCCTCCCCGTACGCAAGAGCAAGGTCGTGCTGCCACCCGCCTGCCCGCTCACCGAAAGCCTGGCACTGCTGCGCGGCGCCTGGGCGCCCAACGTGATCTGGTATCTGAGCGCCGAACCCCGCCGCTTCGGCGAATTGCGCCACGACATCCCGCGCATCTCCGCCCGCGTGCTCAGCGCCCGCCTGCGCGAACTGGAATCGCGCGGCCTGGTCTCGCGCCGCCTGCTGGATACCTCGCCGCCCTCCGCCGAATACGCGCTCACCGAACTGGGTCGCGAACTGCTGCCGGCGATCAATGCGCTGGCGCGGGTGGGGCAGAAGCTGATTGCGGAGTGGGATTCGCGGGCTTCGCTGGCGAAGAAGGTGCGTGTGGTGGGGTGAGGCCACGCGCCTGCCTACCGGGCAGTCATTGTGGAACGGCGTCGAGATCGTTTCCAGCGTCGCCAAACGCTGCGTGGTTACACTGCAGCTTGGAACCCACTTTTGATTTGGGCATCAACAGGAAAGCGCAGATGCAATATTCAAATGAATCGCTGAGCCAGGAGCTCGTGGCATTGGCGAAAGGCGATCTTTCCGTGAGGAGTGAACTGGTAGCTGACGGTTCACTTGGGTTCCAAGGCTATCACCCTCGCATGGAGGCAGTGCACAAAGACAACGCCGCTCGCCTAGCGGCCATCATCGATCAATATGGCTGGCCCGGGTTAACTCTTGTCGGTAAAGAGGGCGCATGGGCAGCATGGCTAATCGCCCAGCACTCCATTGGCAACCCTCCATTTATGCGACGATGCTTGTCTTTGCTTAAACAGGCCACTTCCGACGGCGAAGCCATCCCTTGGCAGGTGGCAATGTTAGAAGACCGTATTCGGATGTATGAGGGAAAGCCTCAAATTTACGGAACTCAGTTCCAACCGGATAAGAACGGCCAACTTAATCCTTATCAAATCGAGAATCCCGAGTCGGTCAATGACCGGCGGCTTGCGGTTGGTTTGAACACCATCGAGGAAAGAACTGCCGAGTTAAGAGCACAAAGTGCCAGTGAGAATATTCCGACACCACCCGACCTTGAAGAGCAATATGAAAAGTGGCTTTACTCCGCAGGTTGGAGGGTTGCAAGTTGAAGCCCAAGGAACCGTTGCAGTCGACCGGCAAACCGCTGCGCGGTTCGCCGGCGACCGAGCTTAGGCGTTAAATCCTTCACCCCACCTCATCCGACCCCTCGTTGACTCCCTCGAACAGGAAGGTCGACAGGTAGCGCTCACCGGTATCCGGCAGCATCGCCAGCAGCACCGAGCCTTCAGGCGCGGTTTTGGCCACGTCGAGCGCGGCAGCCAAGGTGGCGCCGGAGGAGATGCCGGTGAAGATGCCCTCCTTCTGCGCCAGCGCGCGCGAGGTGTCGCGGGCCACGGTGTCTTCCACCGTCACCAGCTGGTCGACCACCTTGCGGTTGAGCACAGCGGGTACGAAGTCGGGGGTCCAGCCCTGGATCTTGTGCGGCTGCCACTCCTTGCCGCCTAGCAACGAGGCACCGGCCGGCTCGGTGGCGATCACCTTCACTTCCGGCCGCGCCACCTTGAGCACCTCGCCCACGCCGGTGAGCGTGCCGCCGGTGCCCCAGCCGCTGACGAAGTAGTCGAGGCGGCGGCCGGCGAAGTCGCGCAGGATTTCCGGGGCGGTGGTCTGGCGATGGTAGGCCGGGTTGGCCGGGTTCTCGAACTGGCGGGCGAGGAACCAGCCGTGCTTGCGCGCCAGCTCTTCCGCCACCTGCACCATGCCGGTGCCGCGCGCGGCGGCGGGAGTAAGCACTACGTTGCCGCCGTAGGCGCGGATCAACTTGCGCCGCTCGACCGAGAACGAGTCGCTCATCACCGCCACGAACGGATAGCCGCGCGCCGCGCACACCGCCGCCAGCGCCACGCCGGTGTTGCCCGAGGTAGCTTCGACCACGGTCTGGCCAGGCTTGAGCGTGCCGCGCTGCTCGGCGTCGAGGATGATCGCCAGGGCGAGACGGTCCTTCACGGAGCCTGCTGGATTGAATGCCTCCACCTTCACGTACAGCTCGACGTGCTTCGGGGCGAGGCGATGCAGGCGGACGATGGGCGTGTTGCCGATGGTGTCGAGGATGCTGTCGTAGATCATGGGGTGATCCCCTGTGAGGAATGAGAGTGGAAGTGTCCGGCCATGCTGCGCCGGGACATGCAAGGTTTTCGTCAAGCGCGGCGGCGCAGGGGTGCGCTGGCATCCCGCACTGGCCGCGGCGGCTCGAGCTGCCGCACGGCGGCCACCGCTTCGCCCAGCGGTGGCGCGCCGAACCAGGCCAGCCGCCCGGCCAGCGCGGCCACCTCGCCCAGGATCAGCAGCGCAGGCGAGCGTACCGCGTGCGCAGCGGCGCGTTCGGGCAGGCTGGCCAAGGTGCCGGTGACCACGCGCTGGTCGGCGCGCGCGCCGTTCTCGACCAGGGCGAACGGCGTGCTTGCGGCGCGGCCGTGCGCCAACAGATGCTCGCGCAGGCTGTCGAGGCCGGCCACGCCCATGTACACCGCCAGGGTCTGCCGTTCCTGCGCCAGCGCGCGCCAGTCCAGCGTGTCCAGCGAATCGCGGCAGTGCGCGGTGACGAAGCGCACCGACTGCGCGTGGTCGCGGTGGGTCAGCGGCACGCCGGCATGCGCGGCACAGGCCAGCGCGGCGGTGACGCCGGGCACCACTTCATAGGGAATGCCGTGGTCACGCAGGAATTCCAGCTCCTCGCCGCCGCGGCCGAACACGAAGGGATCGCCGCCCTTCAGGCGCACCACGCGGCGCCCTGCCTGAGCGTGCTCAAGCAGCAGCGCATGGATCTCGTCCTGGGTGGCGTGATGCTTGCCCGCCTGCTTGCCCACTTCGATGCGTTCGGCGTCGCGGCGCGCCAGTTCCAGCACCTCGGCACTCACCAGGCGGTCGTGCAGGATCACGTCGGCCTCGTTCAGCGCACGCAGGCCGCGCAGGGTCAGCAGGCCCGGATCGCCGGGGCCGGCGCCCACCAGCACCACCGATCCGCCCGCCTCGACGGGCGCCGCCCGCAAGGCCTGTTCGGCCGCCTCGGCCGCCTGCCGGGGCTGGCCGTTGCGCAGCAGCGCAGCCACCGGGCCGTTGAACAGGCCTTCGTAGAAGCGGCGCCGTGCCGCCAGCTCGGGATGGCGGCGGCGGATGCGCTTGCGCAGCCGTGCCGCCAGCGCCGCCAGCGGGCCCAGCGAATGGTCGAGCAAGGCTTCCAGCCGCTCGCGCACGAGCCGTGCCAGCATCGGCGCGGCGCCGCCGCTGGAGATCGCCACCACCAGCGGCGCGCGATCGATCACCGCCGGCACCTGGAAGCTGGACAGTTCCGCGTCGTCCACCACGTTGACGAATACGCGCTGCAGCCCGGCCAGTTCCGCGACGCGGGCATTCAGCGCATGGTCCGCAGTGGCCGCCACCACCAGCCACACGTAATCGAGCCAGCCCGGCGTGAATTCACCGGCGCGATGGGCGATGCGCCCCTGCCGCGCCCAGCGCTGCAACTGCGGCGTCAGCTCCGGCGCGCCCACGGTCACCTGCGCACCCGCCGCCAGCAACGCCGCGGCCTTGCGCTCGGCCACGGCACCGCCGCCCACCACCAGCACGGCGCGGCGGGAAAGGTCGGCGAACAGCGGATACAGCTTCATGGCGGGATTTCGACGGCATGACCTTGGAAGGGTTCACGCTACGCAGTGCATTCGGCCTGCGGAAATGATGATCACACCAGTACATATGACGCCACGGCATGAATGCACACTCGGTCTTCTCCCCTCTCCCACCGGGAGAGGGGCCGAGGGAGAAGGTTCGGACTTGCCGCGGCACCTCGCTCCGCCCGAACCCTCTCCCGGCTGCCGCCACCCTCTCCCGGAGGGAGAGGGAACCACCATCCAGCACCGCGCTCAATCAAATCCTGCCAACCTCAATAATTTATGAACGTTTATACGTATAGACGTCCGAACAAAAATGCATATACACTCGACGACATGGCCATCATCCATGCCGAATCCAGCCCATCCAGCGACCGCCCCATGCGGGACCGGACGATGCGATGTATGCGTGCGCAGCACTCCGCCACGACACATCCTCCATCGCCCTGATTCCCTGGATCGTCATGACCCTGACCCAGCTGCGTTACCTCGTCGCCATCGCCGACTGCCGCCTCAACATCACCGCCGCCGCCGAGCACGTGCATGCCACCCAGCCCGGGGTGAGCAAGCAACTCAAGCAGCTCGAGGACGAGCTCGGCCTGCAACTGTTCATCCGCAAGGGCAAGAGCCTGGACTCGACCACCGATGCCGGCGTGCAGGTTATCGAGCGCGCCCGGGTGATCCTGGCCGAGGCGCTGAACATCCGCTCGATCGCCGCGAACCTGCGCAACGAGGCGCACGGCGAGCTGCGCATCGCCACCACGCATACCCAGGCGCGCTTCGCCCTGCCCGCCTCGATCGCTGCGCTGAACCGCCGCTACCCGCAGGTCAGCGTGCACCTGCAGCCCAGCGGCGACGCCGAGGTGATGGCCCTGCTGGAAAGCGGCCGCGTCGACCTGGCCGTAGTCAGCACCTCCGGCGCCGCGCCGGCTGGCGGCATCGCCCTGCCCGCCTATCGCTGGAGCCGCGTGGTACTGGCGCCGCAGAAGCATCCGCTGGCAACCCTGGGCCGCGCACCCACCCTGGATGAGCTGGCCGCGCAGCCGCTGGTGAGCTACGACTCCTCGAAGCGGCCGGAATCCTCGCTGCGCCGCGCCTTCGGCGCCGCCGGGCTGGTGCCGCAGATCGCGATGACCGCCGCCGACGCCGACCTGATCAAGACCTATGTGCGGGCAGGATTGGGTATCGGCGTGCTGGCCGAGATGGCGCTGCAGCCGGGCGAGGACGCCGACCTGCGGGTGATCCAGGCGGATGCGCTGCTGCCGCTGTGCACCACCTGGATCGTGCTGCGCAAGGACAGCGTGCTGCGCGACTACACGCTGGAATGGATCGCGCAGTTCGCGCCGCACCTGGACCGCAACGACGTGCGCCGCCTGCTCACCCTCGGGATCACGCCGGAAACGCCGCCCCGCGTGCCGCACTGGCGCGAGCGCCAGGATGCTGTCGCGGCAGCCCGGGCCGCCACGGCTGCTCCGCCGCTCACGGCAGTTCGTGCAGGCCGCACTCGCGCTTGAGCCCGAAGAAGCGGGTGTCCTCGGCATCCATGCCCGGCTCCCAGCGCTGCGTGGTATGGGTGTCGCCGATCGAGATGTAGCCCTGCTCCCACAACGGGTGGTAGGGCAAGCCGTGCCGTTGCAGGTAGCGGCCTACGTCGCGGTCGCTCCAGTCGGCGATGGGATGCAGCTTCCACCTGCCCATGCCTGGATTTCGAAGGATCGCCTTCCCGGTGCTCCTTCGAATCGGCGGGTCCGGCGCATGCCCGGACCCGCCTCCGTCCGACACGCCCTGGCGTACTGGACGCGACGAGCCATCGCTGGCTCGGCCGCCGCCCTTGCTCGCAGTCGACGGGTCCGGACGCCACTCCACGAAATCGATGGCACGGCGGCTGCGCGACTGGCTGCGGCGCAGGCCGGCGAACCAGCCCTGCACGCCCAGCTCGGCCAGCGCGCGCTGCATCGGCTCCACCTTGCGGATGCGGTTGTAACGGTCCAGCCCCTCGATGCCCTGCTCCCACAGCTTGCCGTAGCGCGCCTCGGCCCAGGCGCGGCCGATGCTGGGGCGATAGACCTTGAGGTTGAGCGCAAGCCGTTCGCTCAGCGTGTCGACGAACTGGTAGGTCTCGGGAAACAGG
This sequence comes from Rhodanobacter lycopersici, assembly GCF_040812335.1. Classification (NCBI taxonomy): domain Bacteria; kingdom Pseudomonadati; phylum Pseudomonadota; class Gammaproteobacteria; order Lysobacterales; family Rhodanobacteraceae; genus Rhodanobacter; species Rhodanobacter lycopersici. Next base: position 1,986 of record NZ_JBFOHK010000001.1, on the reverse strand, counting down.
TAACCGGTGTCGATCAGGATCACCGGAATGTCCGGCGCGTGGCTCGCCAGCAGATGCAGCGACACCGCCGCCTGCGCACCGAAACTGGAGGACAGCGCGTGCGCACCCGGCACATGCTCCAGCATCCAGCGCACGCGTGCCTCGGCATCGCGCCTGGCCAGCCAGTGGTTGAGTGCGAGCAACGCCTCGACATCGTCGCCGTCGGCGGGAAGATCCGGCGCGCTCATGCAATGACCTCCAGTGCGATCTTTTTCGACGCGAGCACGCCGGCGCGCAGCAGGAAGTCGCCGAAATGCTCGCCCAGCGCGCGTTCGCCGGCATAGCGGGCAAACAGCAGGTCGAGCGTTTCGAGCAGGGTCGGCTCGTCCACGTTCTCGCGATAGACCTGGTTGAGCCGCTGGCCACGGAAATCCGCCGCCAGGCGCAGGTCGTAGCGGCCCACCGCGCGACCGACCAGGGCAATCTCGCCGAGGTACGGGCGCGAGCAGCCGTTCGGGCAACCGGACAGGCGCAGCAGGATCGGCGCATCGAGCAGGCCGTGGCGATCCAGCGAGGCTTCCAGCTTGGGCAGCAGCTGCGGCAGGTAGCGTTCGCTCTCGGCCATCGCCAGCCCGCAAGTGGGCAGCGCCACGCAGGCGATCGCGTGGCGGCGGATGCCGCTGTAGCGGCGATAGCCGTCCATGCCGTGCGCGGCCACGATGGCGTCGATGCGCGCACGCGCGGCCGCGTCCACGTTGGCAATGATCAGGTTCTGGTTGCAGGTGAGCCTGATGTCACCCGCATGCACGCGCGCGATCTCGCGCATGCCGCTCAGCCAGCGCGCTTCGCCGGTGTCCAGCAGACGGCCGGATTCCACCTGCAGGGTGAGGTGCCAGCGGCCCTCATGGCCTTCGATCCAGCCGTAGCGGTCGCCGTTGTGGTCGAAGCGGAACGGCCGCGCCGATTCCAGCGCGAAGCCAGCGCGCTGTTCGATCTCCGCCTTCACCGCGGCGAGACCGTGCGTGTCGATGGTGTATTTGAAGCGCGCATGCTTGCGCTCCTCGCGGTCGCCCCAATCGCGCTGCACGGCGATGGCGGCCTCGGCCAGCGTCACGAGGCGCCCGGGCGGTACGAAGCCAATCACATCGGCGAGGCGCGGATAGGTGGTGGGGTCTCCGTGGGTGGCGCCCATGCCGCCACCGATCGCCACGTTGAAGCCGGTCAGTTCGCCCTGTTCGACGATCGCGATCAGGCCCAGGTCCTGGGCGAACACGTCGATGTCGTTGAGCGGCGGGATCGCCACGCCGATCTTGAACTTGCGCGGCAGGTAGGTGGCGCCGTACAGCGGCTCGTGCTCGGCCGCGGCGGCCTCGCCCACCAGCTTCTCGCCGTCCAGCCAGAGCTCGTGGTAGGCGCGCGTCTTCGGCTTCAGGTGTTCGGACAGCTTCGCGGCCCATGCATAGGCGGCGGCATGCGCCTGCGACTCGACCGGGTTGGTGTTGCACACCACGTTGCGGTTGACGTCGCCGCAGGCGGCGATGGTGCTGGCCAGCGCGGCGTTGATCGCGGCGATGGTGGGCTTGAGGTCATGCTTGACGATGCCGTGCCACTGGAAGGTCTGCCGGGTGGTGATGCGCAGGCCGCTGGAGGCGTAGTCGCTGGCGATCCGGTCGAAGGCCAGCCATTGCGCCGGCGTCATCACTCCGCCCGGCAGGCGCGCACGCACCATGAATGAATACGCCGGCTCCAGCTTCTGCCTGCGGCGCTCGTCGCGCAGGTCGCGGTCGTCCTGCTGGTAGCTGCCGTGGAACTTCAACAGCTTGTCGTCGTCCTCGCTGATCGCGCCGGTGACCGGGTCAGCCAGGCCTTCGGCGATGCCGCCGCGCAGGAAGCGGCTGGCGGTCTTGATGTGTTCGAGATGGGAGGGCATGGGGATTCTCTGGAACATCCGGGTCGCGGCTGAAGCCGCTCCTACAGCGTATGGATCGTAGGAGCGGCTTCAGCCGC